>JBFXHX010000104.1:0-3119 GCA_050176585.1 Binatia bacterium | reverse complement strand
TGGCGTTCCTGCCCATGAGAGCACCGCGTCCCACTGACGCAAGACAAGTCGGAAGCGTTCCGGCAGAAGGGTTGAGCTCATGTCGAGAATCGATTCCACAGGCGAGCCGACGAGACCTGTCGGTCTACCGTCCGCAGCGGACGGCGAGATGCGTAAAGTGTCGGAGTTATACGGCGAAAACATATTTTCGCTGATGGCATTGAGGGAGCGCGTTCCCGAACCCTTCTACGAGCGAATGCAAGGAGTGATTCTCAGGCAACAGAAGATCGACTTCGAAACCGCCGCGTACATCGCCGACGCGGTGATCAAATGGGCGATGGAGAAAGGGGTTACGCACTATACGCATTGGTTCCATCCGCTGACCGAATCATCCGCCGAAAAGCACGACGCGTTCTTCAAGCCCTCCCTGAACCTCGAATCACGGGGTATCGAAAGCCTTTCGGCTTCCGCGCTCGTACAACAAGAGCCCGATGGCTCGAGTTTTCCGTCCGGTGGTCTCCGCACCACCCACGAGGCGCGCAGCTACACCATCTGGGATCCGTCCTCGCCGCCGTTCATACTGGAGACCGAGCGAGGCAAGACCCTCTACATCCCGGCCGTGTTCGTCTCCTACACGGGCGAGTCACTCGATTACAAAACACCGCTCCTCAAGGCGAACCACGCCCTGAATGTCGCCGCCACCAAGGTGTGCCACTACTTCGATCCGGACGTCCGGCATGTATTTTCCACCCTCGGGTGGGAGCAGGAGTATTTCCTCGTCGACGAGCGCTTTGTGAACGCCCGACCCGACCTGTTGCTCATCGGCCGCACGATTTGCGGCAGCAGGTCCGCCAAGGGGCAGCAGATGGAAGATCACTACTTCGGCGCCATCCCAGTCCGGGTGCAGGATTTCATGAAGAATGTCGAGCAAGAGGCGCTCAGACTCGGCATCCCGATCATCACGCGTCACAACGAGGTCGCCCCCGGGCAATACGAATGCGCTCCGATGTTCGAAGAGACGAACGTCGCGGTCGACCACAACGTGCTGATCATGGATCTGATGGCGAAAGTCGCCGTGAAGCACGGCTTCCGGATCCTATTCGATGAGAAACCCTTCGCCGGACTGAACGGGAGTGGCAAGCACAACAACTGGTCGATGGCGACCAACGCCGGCGAGAACCTGCTCGTTCCGGGCGACCATCCCGGCGGGAACCTCAGGTTTTTGACCTTCTTCATCAATGTGCTCAAGGCGGTCCACGACAACGGGGACTTGCTCCGGACCAGTATTGCCAGCGAAGGCAACGACTACCGGTTGGGCGCCAGTGAAGCGCCGCCGGCAATCATTTCCGCGTTCATCGGCTCATCGCTCGCCGAGGTGCTATCGCAGTTCAAACGCGAGGGGTTGACGCCGGGGAAGGCTGAACAGCGGGACGTGATCGACCTCGAGCTGACCAAGATCCTCGCGATCAAGAAGGATCCGACCGACAGGAATCGCACCTCGCCTTTCTCGTTCACGGGCAACAGGTTCGAGTTCCGCGGCGTTGGCGCGTCAGCGAACTGCGCGGCCCCGATGACGGTCCTGAACACGATCGTCGCCCACCAGTTGCAAGCGTTCGCGCAAGAGGTCGACCGCCGCGCCGGTGAGCACTCGAGCGCGGAGGCGACGGTGGTGAGCGTGCTGCAGGGCTACATGGATGACGTGGAGCGGATCGTGTTCAACGGGAACGGTTACGCCCGCGAGTGGGAGCGAGAGGCAGCGACCCGCGGGCTTCCCAACCACAAGACGACGCCCGCCGCCCTCGAGGCGCTGGTCTCGCCGCGCGCCAAAGAGGTATTTGCCGCTCAAGGCGTGTTCAACGAGCGCGAGCTCCTGAGCCGCCATGACGTCCTGCTGGAGCGCTACGTCACGAAGGTGTCGATCCAGGCCGATTTGTTTCAGGAGATGTGCCGAACCTACGTGCTTCCCGCTGCGTACGAGGCCGTCAACAAGCTGAGCGAGACCTACCGCAACTTGAAAGACATGGGCCTGCAAGCGCGGGCGCCGGCCATTGTCGATCAGGTGGCGCTCATCACGGATTTGAGCGAGCAGTTGAATAGCCAACTGTCCGAGCTCATGGCGCGTAAAGCTGCGGCCGGCGAGCTCAGTGAATTGAGTGAAAGAGCTCACGTCTACGCGGACCAAGTGAGGCCGTGGTTCGACGAGGTCAGGGCCAGCATCGATAAGCTCGAAGGCTGCGTAGACGACAAGCTCTGGGCGTTGCCGAAGTACCGAGAGTTGCTTTTCGTGCGATAGCGTCTTGCGTTAGGCGCGCGTCGATCCGCGACCTGATCTCACCGCAGAGGTGTTCCGCGCGTAGCCGCGGGCCGGTGCGGCGTGTGCCCTAATGAGTTTTTATCGGCAACGCCCCACCCGCCGGACAGCGCTGCGCGATGCCGTGCGGCCACAGCTGCTGCGGCCACAACAGCATCCGGCGTGAGAGCGGCGGCGTTGCGCAGGCGCGGATGCGCACATCGCTCGAAATGGTCGAGCGGCGAGAAACGTGCCGTTGGCGGGCCTCGTGCTTCCGCAAGCTTGACAAGGCGCACTGCATCGCAGCAGGCTGCGCTCCGCTTGTACGCCGAGCTCACGGGCATGAGCGTGCGATCAAACCAAAAGAGCGGTGGCCGCGCATGGGGTTGAGGGAGCCGCGCCCCAGTGAGGTCGAACGCGCATACGAAGTCGCAAGCGTACGGCGACCAAAACCACCGGCAGAGCGCGGTGTGAATCGCCGCGAATTCCTCGGCACCGGCGCGACATTTGCCCTCCTCCTAGTGCTGCCGTGGAAGTCGCAGGCAGCGACCGCGCCGGGCTCGGTGGAGGTCGTGGCCGAGACCTCGCGCCCGGAAGCGCTGGCCTTCGCCGCGGCATTTCGCGCGCGCGGTGTGCAGACACGCGAGACCGGCGCGGATGCGTCGGCGCTGATCGAAGAGGTGGCCGCGTCATTGGCCCGGCGACGAACGGCGCTAGTCGGGCTCACCGGGACGGCCAGCGCCCTGCTCTTCGAGGCCGTCGCGAACGATCGCGGGCTCGTGCTCACGTATCGCGGCCGACACGAACGCGCGGCGGGCGGCTCGTTGCGGCATGTGCTCGAGGGGGACGC
>JBFXHX010000103.1:0-3299 GCA_050176585.1 Binatia bacterium | reverse complement strand
AACGCGTTGAGTAGCATTAGAGCTGGAACAAAGGTCAGAATCAGCCACCGATCTCGTCTCATGGGTTCACCTTCGCTCGCGCGCAGTGTATCCGACCAAACGGCCCGGTTCTCTTGCCTGCTCTCGGGGTACGTGTCAAGTAGCAAAGCCCGTCTCGTCGCGCGCTGGTAGCGACTTAGCTGCCGAGACGCGACATCGCTCGCTTTTCGGCCCCGGCCGCAGACGCGCCCTGCGCCTTGCGCCGCGCCGCTCGGCGCGCCTGCCGGATCACGGCGACCACTCTCCTCGACAAGGAGTTGCACGCGCGCGAGTGGTTGACCTGGAGGGCGCCGCTCTGTGGGCTGCCCAGCCGCCGCGCATGCGCGTATGCGTCGCGCGGTAGTGTCTCAGTTGATTTCGGCCGGTGATCGAACGAACGTGATCGACGACAGCTCGCGTGGCATAGTGCTGCCATGCGACGCGCAGGCTGGTTGGTTCTGCCCGGCATGACTACCGCCGGCCTGCTCGCCATCATGTCCTTAAGCGAATGGTTCGCGGTCACTGTTCTCGCAGACCTGCAGGTCATCGATAGTTACCGCTTCAGCGCGGAACCAATGGTCGGCTACGGCGGGTGGCAGTACAGCAGTGCGACCGCATACTCGGCGTACAATCTGGCCGAAGGATTGTGCGCGCTGGCCGCGCTGGTGTCGTTCCTGATTGCCGTACGTGGACGATCCGCCCGGTTGATCGTCGCGGGCTACTCGCTCCTGGCGATTCCCGTCGCCAACCTTGCGGCCTACGCTTGGCGAGTGCTCTCTTAAGAACATGCCCAAAGGCCCCCGAGGCGAACGCCGCCCCGCCGACGTGATCGGCGCCGTCCACGTCATGCGCATCGCCACCGGCGAGATTGAGAAAGAGCTAGCCCCGCCCAGCGCGGCGAAAGAGTACATGCGCAAGGGCGGCAAGGCGCGGGCAGAGAAGCTCGCCCCGGCGAAGCGGAAGGCGATTGCGCGGTGACGCGACTGGGAGACTCTGACCGCCACGTCGGACGTACGCTACATCGTCCGACGCTCGCATCATCTGCGTGCGCTGAACCTGCACGTGCAACACCAAGCCTGGCCGCGACGGGCAGGAGAGAAACTCGTATTGAAAGTCAGTACCAAGCGGGAACAGACGTTCGAAAACCTGCAAATGGCCGTTTGCCCGCCCGGACCGCTGCCTCACCGTGCTATCGTAATCCCATGGCGGCACCAGTGCGGCATCCGCCGGTGAGCACGTAGGCGCAGTAGAACACCTCGCCGATCTCGAGCGCGCCATCTACGTGAAGTCCGCCGAGCCACTGGGCCGTCAATTGGCGCATCGGCACGTCCACCTCTGACGCGGATGCTGCGGCTCAACCCGCCCGACAACCAGGGCGACCGCTTCGGATCTTTACTGGATCCGCGACGGCCGTGCGTGAAAGGAGACGGGGGGATGAGCGCGGCAGCTCATCGCGATTCACTCCGGCACGCGGACCGCCATCTGTTTGGCTCTTAGTTTCGGGAAGGTGCGTCGCCGCCACCTCTGACGAGCGCTGCAGCTAGCTTCCTCATCTCCTCACCTCTACTGCTCATCCCGCCGGTCGGGGGCGTTGCGACGCCACAGCGGTCCGTCACCCGCCTTACGGACTTTCTGCTGGATTAATCCTGGAACTTCGTTGAAACGCTTAGAAATGCGCAGGCGGCGAGGCGCTGGAGAGCGACTCGGTATTCGAGTGACTGGCTCAAAGCTTAAGGAGCGGCCATGCTTAGGAAGACCCCTCTTCTGCTCAAGCTGTCCGGCCTATGCCTGCTCGTTGCGTCTCTGGTGCAGTGCAGCGGCGACGGCCCGCATGGAGGGAGCGCCGGCGCGCAGAATGTCGGCATCGCCGGAAACTCCTTCACGCTCAACGGGGCGAAGTGGGTGCCGAAAGCGTTCAATATCGCGGGCTTTGTCTCCACGCCCGCGTATCTGCGGCAGCTTCAGTCGCAAGCGAAATACAACGGCTACCTCGCCGATACCGCTTGCGCGCAAGAGCTATTTACCGCGATGCAGAACTTCGGCGCGGATACGGTACGCGTTTTCGTCAGTCAATATTTCCTGAACAGCAATGCATCGATGGATGATCCGTATTTCGATCCCGACTATTTCGGCGATGTCGTTGCCTTCATCCGTCAAGCGCGGGCGAGTGGGCTCGTGATCGAGATCGCGATGCAGGAAGAGGAGGAGAGTGGCGGGCCGGTATTTCATGGTCTGCCGACGATGGACACTTTGCAGAACTGGCGGGCGTTGAACCGCGAGTTCGGCGACGACCAAGGCGTGATCTACGAACTCTACAATGAGCCGACCCAGGGCCCGCTGTCACAAGCGGACTGGACCGTCTGGCGGGACGGCGGGACGGCGCACATTCCACCCGAGGACAAAGTCGCATTCGCCGCCATCGGCATGCAGGAGATCGTCGAAGCGCTGCGCGAAGACGGATCGATGAATACGATTGTCGTCGACGGCCTCGCCCTCGCCACGACTCTCAACGGCGTCATACCCATCAGCGATCCGCTCGACCGGGTGGGCTACGGCATCCACCAGTATCTGAAACAGGGAAGCGTCGCGCAGGCGGACTGGGACGCGAATTTCGGTCATCTGAGCGAATCGCTGCCGATCTTCGTCGACGAGTGGTTTGCGTGTGCGAACACCGAACCAGGGCTGAAGGGATTGGACAGCTATCAACCCGCTGTCGATTTTCTCAATTACCTGCGAGCGAAAGGCATCGGCATCGGCGGGTGGGCGTTCGACGTGCATGGCTACATGATGAACGATATCCCCGACCCCACTTCGCCGGCTGGGTGCAGCGGATGGCAGCAGCCTTCGTACTACGCGGGCTATTCCGAGATGCCACCCAGTCCAATCGGCGACGCCGGGTTGCTCATCATGAACCTTTTCCTCACCGACTATAGCCGCCCGTTGACGCTGTTGGACGGCACCACCCTCTTCCAGCCGCCACCGTCGACCTACCCGCCGACGCCGCCGTACCCCACCCCGGCCTATGCGGCCATCGATTGCTCGACCTGACGGCTCGACTCGGGCCGGAGGTCGAGCCCACAGGTTGCCGAGCATCCGCGGCACCGGAGGTGGAGGGACAAGACACGCCACATCAAAGTGCGTAACCTTCACCATCGCGCCTACTCGCGATCGCGGTCGGGTCAGCTGGTGAATTCTCTTTGGCGCCGCTTGGCTCTTCGCTTCATCAGTGTGCCATTTGGGCGATCGCCGGGAAGAGCTCGTTCTGCTGGCGATGCGCGGTG
>JBFXHX010000102.1:0-3367 GCA_050176585.1 Binatia bacterium | reverse complement strand
CCGGGCTAGCCATGAGGTCGTTGGGTGGCTTGGGCGAGGGCTCGGCGTTTCTGTCGTCGGGCGCGTGTTTTGTTGGCACGGCGTTCTTGCTCGCGTTGCCGATAGTCGCGGACGGACTCAGCGTGGGCTTGAGCCCAGACGTCGGGCAAGAGCGGCGTGAGCAGCTCGGTGAGCGGCGCTCCGCCGGTCTGCGTCCGCAGCTCGGCGAGGCGTACGAAGACCTGGCGCAGGTAGGCCCACACATCGAGATGATGTCGCGCGGCGCTGGCCACGAGCGTGTAGAGGATCGCGGCGCGCGGACCGGCCTCCTGACTGCCGATGAAGAGCCAGTTGCGGCGTCCGATCGTCAGCGCCCGCAGATCGCGCTCCACGTCGTTGTTGTCGATCGGCAAGCGGCCGTCGTCGACGTAGTTCACCAGCGCCGACCACTGGTTTCGGGCATAGCCGACTGCCTCGCCCCACTTAAGTTTGGGGAGCGCCGTCGAGGCCTGCTCCTGGAGCCACGCGCGCAGCCGATCCAACAGCGGCACGGCCTCGCGCCGCCGTAGCGCGCGTCGTTCGTCGGGCGAGAAGTCCCGCGCGCGGTCTTCGAGGTCGTACAACTGCTGAAAGAAGGCCATCGCCTCGGCCGACAGCCGCGGGTGCGAGCTCTTGGCTTCCTCGAACTTGCGGCGCGCATGCGCCCAGCAGCAACTGGCGACGATGCGCCCGCCGCTTCCCAGATACACGCCTTCCTTCACGCCGTAGGCGTCGACCTTCGCCGTGCCGCGGAAGTCTCGCAAGAACGTCTGGGGTCCGTCCCGCGCGCGACTCTCGTGAAAGTAGAACACGTTGTACGGCGCGGCGTCGAAGCCGCGGAACAACCAGAACCGCGCCAGCCGCACACCCTCGGGATGCGTCGGATCTAACAGCCGCACCGGCGTATCGTCGGCCCCCAACAGGTCAGTCGCCAGCAACCGCTGGATCATCCACTCCACGAGCGGGGCCGCCAGGTCCGCTGCGCCCGCCATGATCTCGCACAGTGTCGAGCGCGTCAGCTTCAGGCCGCTGCGGGCCAGGATGTCTTGCTGTCGATACAAGGGCAAGTGATCAGCCAGCTTGCTGGTGACCACCTGCGCGACGAAGCCGAAATCAAAACGGCCGCCCGGCACGGGGGACGGCGGCGGGGGCGCTTGCCGCAGGCCATGTCCACGAGAACAGGCGTATTTCGGCCGCACCAGCACCTTGATCGAGATCCGCGCCGGCACGAGATCGACTCGCTCGCTACGGTCTTCGCCGATCCGCTGCATCGGTTGGCCGCAGTCGGGGCACTGTCGCTCGTCTTCCGGCACGTCCAGCAAGACTTCTTCGCGCGGCAGGTGCTTCGGCAGCTGGCTCCAGCCGTGTCCGCGCCGCCGGCGACGATAGGTGATTTCTTCTGCGGAAACAGGCGGTGGCGGCGCAGTTGCTTCGCCGTCGTCACCCAGGGGCAACAGACTTTGGCGCGGGTCCGGCACATGCCGCTCGCTGCGGCGGCCGAATACGCAGCGCTTCAACAACTCCAACTCTGCTTGCAGCTTGGCGAGCTGGACCTGCTGCGATTCGCACGTGACGACCGTCTCGGCCAAGACAGCGCGCGTATGCAACAACTCTTGTTGCAGCGCGGCGACCTCGTCGGGCAGGGAAGCGTCCGTGCTCATGCCCCATGATACCCGCCCCGGGCCGAACAGGTTTCCACGGTTTTCGAGCAGCGGAAACATTCCTGGTCGCCGCACGGCGCAGCCGAGCACACCCGCGTCACGTCGCGTCGCACGTCTCGCGCCGATAGCGCTTCCGCGGCCGCGTTCGTTTCAGATCAACGCCTGCCAGGATCAACGCCAGTTGCTGCGCGCTGAGCGTGAGCGGCTCAACACCATCATGCGCGGGCATCGCGAACGTTCCGCTTTGAAGTTGCTTGTAATAAATCACAAACCCGTCTTGCTCCCAGAGCATCAGCTTGAGCCGGTCGCGGCGACGATTGAGAAACACAAACCAATCGCCCGACAGCGGGTCTTGCCGCAGCGATTCGACGATGATCCCGTGAAGACCCGAAAACGATTTTCGCATGTCGGTGGCCACGGTGCAGAGAAACACCCGCACCGGCGCAGGCACGTTCAGCACAGGCGATCCTCCGCAGCGCCCGACGATTCCCGCATCGCGGCGCGAATCGCCGTGGTCACCAGCTCCGCCGCCGCCGGTAGCGGCAGCGTGACGATCGCGCCGCCAGGAAGCGCGATCCGGATTTCCTCTGATCCAGGCCAACGCGCCGCGGGCAATTGCACGAACCGCGGCCGGCGATCTGGGCTGCCCGAAGTACGACGAGGTCTCCGGTTCGTGTTCGCAAGCTGTGGGCTCAATCGCTTGCGCCAGCTGAAGAACGAAGGCTGCGAAACCTGCTCTTGCCCACAGAACTCGGCGACGGACAGCCCGGACCGTCGCCACCGTTCGATCCGCTTCCGCCATTGACTAACCAACGCCGCACCGGCCGCTCGTCCCATCGCCGTGCTCCTCACCCAAAGAAGATGCCAACTCCCTCAGGCTACCGCACGCGCCAGGTATGGACGGACTGAGCGCTTACCGTGGAGTTGCATGAAGGGCTGCTCCTGTAAAGAGAACAAGAAGCGAAAGAGAGTGATTGCAATATACGCGCGAATGCGCAGGTGTCAATTGTCAAGACGCAATTGACGTTGCAATTCCTATTACATACCATCGTGGTATGTCAACACTCTCTGAACAACTGCGTAACGCGATTCGTGAATCCGGCATGTCGCTGCACGACTTGTCGAATGAAGTCGGCATCTCTGGTGGAATTCTCTCGCGCTTCATGCGCGCTGAGCGCTCGATGACTTTGGAGACGGCGGAGAAGTTGTGCGCTTTCTTCGGGCTGGAGTTGAGCCCGGTGCGGAAGGGTCGGCGCTAGAAGTTTGCACGATGTTTGGGGCTTGTTTCACCGCTAATTGAGCCGTGTTTCTGGTCATGATGCATGCAGCCGAGAGATCGAAGAAGGCGGCGCTGAGTCTACCGAGCGCCCCACCCCCAGGCCCCCCAAATGCGACTGCCCTCAGCTGTAGGTGTCGCTCCGGGATTTCTTGGCGAAATAGCATTGGTGTCAGGTGACATTTCAGAGCGACGTTCGCCAATAGGAGTCTCTTTGTCGAGCGCTGTGATCTTTGCAAGGGACCGCGTGTGTGAGCTTCGCGATCAACCCTCGATCGCAACTCCGTCGACGAAAGAGGAATTCCGAATTGGTTGCGAACGCCATTGCTCGCAAGCGTTATCGAAAACTTGATGCGCCGGCGGAGCATCAGTCAACGGGTGCCGGGACGACAAGTGCGTAGTGGGCATGAGG
>JBFXHX010000101.1:1714-3856 GCA_050176585.1 Binatia bacterium | reverse complement strand
GCTTCCGGGAGCGCTGCGGAAGCGGCGTCGAGGTGGGAGTCGCGATGCCACTCTACGCCGGGATACCGTGTGAGAGCATTGATTGCTGATGGACTTGGGAGAACGGGAAGAGGTGTGCCATGGCCGACGAACCTCAAGCCGATGAAGAACGAAAGCTGCGGCAGATCGACGAGGAGCTGGCACGGCTCCAGTGGACCACCATCCTCTATTACCTGCACGAGACAAACCCCGATAACGGGCTGGTCCGCGACAAGACCGATCGGGCCGCCCCGTGCAGCATCGCGGCCGTCGGCATGCACCTTGCGGCGATCCCGGTCACCGTCGAGCGCGGCATAACCATCCGGCCGTTCGCGGTGAAAATCGCCCGCAGGATACTCAGCTACCTGCACGAGCTCCCCCAGGGGCCGGAGCCCGACGCCTCCGGGTACAAAGGCTTCTTCTACCACTTCCTGGACATCGAAACGGGCCGCCGTGTCTGGAATTGCGAGCTGTCCACGATCGACTCGGCATTCCTCTTCGCTGGCATGCTCACCGTCGCAACGTATTTCGACCAGGATACGGCCGAGGAGGAGGAGGTCCGCCGCCTGGCCGACGCGCTCTACCGCCGAGCTGATTGGAACTGGGCCCGGAACGGCGGCCCGACGCTCACGCACGGCTGGCGGCCGGAGAGCGGCTTCCTCTCGTACCGCTGGCAAGGTTACGATGAGGGGCTGCTTCTGTACGTGCTGGGCCTTGGCTCGCCGACGTACCCGTTGCCCCGGGAGAGCTACGACGCTTACTGCGCGACCTACCAGTGGAAACGACTCTACGGCCGCGAGTTGCTCCATTCTGATCCGCTGTTCACCCATCAGCTCTCGCACTTGTGGATCGACTTTCGCGACCTCCGCGACTCCTTCATGCGGGAGCATGGCACCGATTACTTCGAGAACAGCCGGCAGGCGACCTTCGTCCAGCAGGCGTACGCGGTCCACAACCCGAGGGAGTTCATCGGCTACGGCGAGCACTGCTGGGGGTTCACGGCCTGCGACGGCCCAGGCTGGATAAAGCGGGTCGTGGACGGCGTGGAACGGCAATTTTTCGATTACATCGCCCGCGGGGTACCGTTTGGCCCCGACGACGGCACCGTCGCGCCCTGGGTCGTGGTGACCTCGCTGCCGTTCGCCCCGGAAATTGTCATCCCCACCGCCCGCCACCTGGCCAGGCTGAATCTGGGCGGCCAGGACCGGCCGTATGGATTCAAAGCGTCGTTCAATCAAACCTTCCGGGTTGACGACAGCCCGACCGGCTGGTGGGTGACGCCGTACCAGTTCGGCATCGACCAGGGTCCTGTGGTGTTGATGGTCGAGAACTACCGCACCGGCTTGATCTGGGACATCTCGCGCCGCTGCCCGTATCTGGTCGCGGGACTGCGGCGGGCCGGATTCACCGGCGGCTGGCTGTAGCGCAGCGCGGAGGTCAGCGACAGATACCATGAGCGAACGGCGGTCCCACGATCAACCAGCAGACCGGGCCGCGGTGGCGGGGCCGACCGCTGTAATGCGTGACTGCGGCATCGTGAAGTTCAGTTCACCATGTACGATCGCCGAGCACGGCAAGACGCCGAGCGACTCTCGCCACCGCGCACTGACCTTCAAGCTTCCTATGCGGCTGAACAAGCACTGCGCCGACCGGAATAGTCCCTTTCGTCCCGCGCGAGCTAGCGTGACCGGCGGAGCGTGCGGCGGTGCGCCGATGTGAGGGGCTTGTACCCCTTACGGGAGGATTGCCCCGATGAGATGTGGGCCCGGTTCTGCCAACGCGCGCCGAAGCTCGCGCACGATGCTGTCGGCATCCTCGGCGCGGACGGCGCAGGTGGACGATTTTGTGGCGCTCGCGCGGATGGAGGGATGCCGATTACGCTATCCGGCGTCTCGCTGGGTATTCCCAGTGCAATGCACCTTAGCGACCTGATGTGCCTCGGATTGTTCGTCTATGAGAGATCGGCGGTCGGGCGACAGCCGTGACATTTGCGCTGCCGTCAGCCCGATGCGATGACCACTGCGGCTCGGCGGCAACCGCTTGATCGGCGCGGACGCGCGACCCGGCGATGAGAGCTCGCTGCCGCGTCGCCGTCGCATGAGCCGCATAGAGGCTGCCGCGCGA
>JBFXHX010000101.1:0-1614 GCA_050176585.1 Binatia bacterium | reverse complement strand
GCGCGGGTGAAGTTGGCGTGGTCGGAGTAGCCCAGATCGAGTGCGAGGTCGAGAATCTTGGCGCTGGTCTGCTCGAGCACGGTCGCGGCCGTGATGAATCGCGCCTCAGCGACCAGCGCTTCGTGGCTCACCCGCGCGGCGGCGAGGTGGCGCTGGAGTGTGCGAACGCTCAGGCCGAGGAAGTCCGCGGTGTCTTGAACGCTCGGATACTGTTCTCCGAAGGACAGCGTCTCGACCGCCTGTCGGATCGACGGCGCGAAATCGCGGGCGGGCGCCGATGATGTCCATTGCTCGAACACCTCCGCCGGTATCTCGGCCGGCGCAACCGGCGGGAGCCGCATCGCGAGCAACGCACGTGGAATCGGGATCATCGTTTCGCGCTGGCAAAATGCGAGACGCGCGCCTGACAGCGACTCGGCGTCTCGCAGTCCGGGGGCTTCATCGGTCCACAGATGTACCTCGGCGGGTCGCCAGCTCGGTCCGGCCGCCAGGCGCACGGCCCCCATCATCAATCCGAGGCAGAAGTGATTGTCCTGCTGCCAGGCGATGTCCCGCGGATCGAAGCGGTCCTCAATGCTCATGCAGAACTCGACCCGGTACTCCCGTTGACGGAGCCGCAGCGGCCGATTCGAAGTGATCGTCGGACTGTAGTGGACCGCCCGCTCCAGCGCGGTCCCCAACGTCGGCGCGCTGCGGATCAGACGGCCGTAAATGCCGAGCCTATCGATTTCGGTCCGCTCGCCTATCGTCAGGCCGAGGTTGGGGACGTCAACAAGCCTGAGTGCTGCCCCGAGGAGACGCGCGGGACTGCTCCCCGGGATCAAGGCTTCGCTCTCCGTCTCCGCCGTGATCCACGGGGGCAATTTGGCCGTCGCGAGAAGCCGGTCGCGCGGGACCCCGACTTGGTCGAGGAAGCCGATGATCGGCGCTATGAAGGCGGCTCGGGTGAGGGCGACGCGGGCCATCGCGCATCCCGTCACGCAAATTGAATGCCCATCCGAGCTGGTGCGGGCTCATGCGCAAAACCGTCGCGGTGTTCGCAAGGATGGGAACCTCTCTCCCACCGACCGGTCGCGGCCCCGCGGCGTCGCGCGCGGTGGCCGGAAGCCATCCTCGGCTCGATCGTGAAGGCACACGGCCCGGAAGTGGCGGCCCGACGCCGGCCGGTGAGGGCGGTTTGAACCGCATTCTCATGTGTCGCACGCTGAAACCGCTCATGTGCTCGGGTCGATCGCGCACAACAGTCCAACCGCGGTCTTCACGGGGCTACTGGTTGTATCGCCGCCCCAACTCAGCCCACCGCGCCGGATAGCGTCCGCTTTTGGTGTCGTAGCGGCCGAGCGCATCGACATCCTGCTCGGTGTTCAGAGTGCGCCGATGAAGGGGATGCGCGCCTCAGCTTCTCCTGGCTCACACCGACCCACAGTAGCGCATTGAATCAACTCCGATGTGGAGGGCTTCTTGCGCAGCTCGCCCTGCTCGCGCAGCCAGTAGAACTTCATCAGCAGCTGTAGGCACAGTTCTCTTCACCGCAGCGGCGCGCGCCGTCGAGAACGCCGGCAGGGCGCCACAAACTGAAATGGCCGGTTATGCCGCGCCATCAACCTGAATATG
>JBFXHX010000100.1:0-4883 GCA_050176585.1 Binatia bacterium | reverse complement strand
CGCCGGTGTTGAAGGGAAACTCCTCCGGCCCGGGCATGTTCTTGCGCCGGATTTCGTTCCGATCCATGCCGAGCTCGCGCGCCACCAGCTCTACGAGGCGCTCGTGGACGAAGTTCGCCTCCGGCTGCCCCCACCCGCGGTATGAGCCGTATGGAGCGCGGTTGGTGATGACGCTCACGATGGTCGTGCTCACGTTCGGCACCTTGTACGGCCCCGTCACCAAGCTCATCGAAAGCCAAGCGGGGCCGCACGCGACCATCTGCGTCGTGCCGCCGAGGACGCCGTAGAAGGTGGCGCGTATGCCCGTGATCCTGCCGTCCTTGGTCGCCGCCATCTCGGCGTCGACCGTTTCCTCGCGCGCGTGCGACGTCGCCACGAAGCTCTCGGCTCTATCCTCGATCCACTTCACCGGTCGGCCCAGGCGGCGCGACAGCGCTAAGGCGATCACCTCCTCGCCGTAGAAGTCGAGCTTGCAGCCAAACCCGCCGCCGACGTTGGGCGTCCGCACGCGGATCTTCTGCATCGGCACTCCGAGCGTCTCGGCGAGGAAATCGCGCACCATCGCGGGCGCCTGTCCCGACAACCACAGGTCGATCTCGCCCGTGTACGGATCCCAACTGGCGATGCAGCCGCGCGTCTCGAGCGGACACGCGAAGTGCCGCCCCACCTTGAAGCGCTCGCGCACGACCACGTCTGCCGCGGCGAACGCGGCGTCGGCGTCGCCGTTGGTGAACGTCATCCGCCCGAGGACGTTGTCCGGCCAGTGGTCGTACAGTGTCGGCGCGCCCTCGGCCAGCGCGCTTTCCAGCGTCGCCACGGCCGGCAGCGGGTCGTACTCCACGTCGATCAGCGCGAGCGCGTCTTCGGCGATGTAGCGGTTGCGCGCCACCACCGCGGCGACCGCGTGCCCCACCCAGCGCACGCGGTCCACTGCCATCGCGTGCGCGTTGGTCTCGCGCTGCCCGGGCATCACCCGCCAGATCACCGGCTGCGGGCCGGCGATGGCGGCGAGCTCCGCACCGGTCAGCACGCCGTGGACGCCAGGTAGGGCGAGCGCGCGGGAGGTGTCGATACGCGCTATTTTCGCGTGCGGGACGGGGCTGCGCAGGATGGCGGCCTCGAGCATCTGCGGCAGCTCGATGTCGTCGATGTAGCGGCCGCGCCCGGTGGTGAGACGCGGATCTTCCATCCTTTGAATCGCTTCACCGACGATCCTCGAGCTCTTGGCCTGCAGTGCCACGGCAGCTCCCCCTCCCTCACCCCCCGGGCCGCGGGATAGCGGTTGCCCGGTGTGCATAGTCCTCGTGCCGTTTGCCTCGCCAGCCCGATATGGAGGACGAGGAAAGATTGTCAAACCGCTCGGCGCGCGCGTGCGCGGCGGGCTGATCGCGCTTGACTGCCCCGATCGCCAGGTACAAGAAGACCGCTCTACGGCAAAAACACCGGACGCGAGAGGGCTCACCCATGGCGAGAGAGATCATCGATCTTTCGATGCACATCGAGAACGACGTCGTCTCCGACCCGCCGGGTTACGAGCCGAAGATCGAGTACCTCGTCCACAAAGAAACGGTCAAGGAGGTCGAGGCATTCTTCCCCGGCCTCAAGGCGGAAGATCTGCCGGACGGCGAGGGATGGGCGCTCGAGTGGATCAGGCTCATGACGCACAACGGCACCCACCTCGACGCGCCATATCACTTCGCCTCGACGATGAATAAGGGCGAGCGGGCGATTGCGATCGACGAGGTTCCGCTCGATTGGTGTTTCCAGCCCGGGGTGAAGCTGGATTTCCGCTCGCTCCCGGACGGCTACGTAGTGACGGCGAAGGACGTCGAAGCGGAGTTGAAGCGGATCGGTCACACGCTGGCACCGCTGGAGATCGTGGTCGTCAACACGCGCGCCGGCTCGGCGTACGGCAAGCCCGATTACCTCCGCGCCGGTTGCGGCATGGGCCGCGAGGCGACGCTCTACCTGCTCGAGCAAGGCGTGCGCGTGACCGGCACCGACGCCTGGTCGTGGGACGCGCCGTTCGTGCATACGAAAGAGAAGTACCTGGAGACACACGACCCTTCATTGATCTGGGAGGGCCACAAGGCCGCGCGCGAGATCGGCTATTGTCATCTCGAGAAGCTGCACAACCTCGAGGTGTTGCCAGCCGACGGATTCACGCTGGCCTGCTTCCCTTGCAAGATCCGCGGCGCCTCAGCGGGCTGGACGCGCGCGGTGGCGATCGTCGACTCTGGGGCCTGACGTTGGCTGCGGCGCGCGCGGATGCGACCGCGCATACGCCGAGCTGCGGAGGAAGCCCGCCGGGCGGCTGCGCTGAGGGCCGGCGGCGCGCCCGCATTCAGCGCGGGAGCCGTTTGTAGAACAGCAATTCCCGGTATCCCTGGGGCAGGTTGTCGATATGCCCGGAGGGCGTAAAACCCAGCGCGCGGTGCATCCGAATCGCCACGCCATTGGTCTCCTCGGTGGAGGAGAAGAGGCGCGCGCTCGGCGAGCGCGACTCGAGCGCTGCGAAGAGCGCGCGCGCCACGCCGCGCCGCCGCGCGGACTCAGCGACCGCCACTGCGCTCACGAACGTGCACTGAAACCAGTCGGTGCGGTAGGCGAGACACCCGATCGGCTCACGCAGCTCTTCCGCAATCAGCAGCTCGGCGCATGCGGCGGGGGCGCGCACCAGTGCGGCGGCGCGCCGCTCCCCGATGGCGCTCGCGACCAGTCGCAGGAGCACGACAGTGTCGCCCTCCTGAGCGGTTCGAATGCGCATCGGGCCGCAGTCTACCCCGGCTGCGCCGTGGCGTAGAAGCCGAGGGCGAAACAATCCGCGGCTGCGAGGTTACACTCGGCCGCGGCTGGCGCCGCGCCCGACGGCGCCGGCGATGATGTGGGCCACCCGCAATGGCTCGGGGATCGCGCTGTGCAGAGCGAAACGGCGAAGCAGTGCCTCGGCGCTTTCAGCAGACAAACCGGCGCGCTGCACGAATACGCCGGCGAGCGGCTCCATCGGTCCGGCGGCTTCGATCAGGTGCCACTTGGCGGCCCCGCCGGGTACGCGGTGCAGGAGCGCTTCGCGAATGGCGACGAGGTTCGGCGCGCGGCGCGCCACAACCAGAACCGGCAGCCCGAGCTCCCCGTGCAGCCGCGCCAGATCGACTACGTTGAACCCCCCGAACGCGATGCCCTGCAACAGCACGGTTTGAACGTGCTCGGCGAAGTGCGATCCGCCCACCAGGCGGATCAGCTCATCGGTCGCGTCGTCGCCGTCCTTTTGCACGCTGCCGATCAACGCGCCGTCGAACCGCGAGCTCGCGAACACTGCACCGACGATGCGCACCCGTCCGCGTTCGGTGCGCTCGAATGGCGCATCATCGAATCCCACGACATTCGAGAAGCGATGTGTCGCCATTTCACGCATGACGCAGCCGACTGCTATCGCGCCGCCGGTGCAGCTGCGGCGCGTGCGGCTCGATCGTATAGGCCTTTGGAACGAGGAGGTACCGGGCGAACGAGGACCTGTACCTGCGGGTGTCAGCGAGGCGGCGCCGCCGCACCATCGCCGCGCCCGCGATAGCGGCCAAAACGCGAGCGCCAGTGCGGTGGCACTCCGCGAGAGCGCGGGGCAGCAGCGGTCGGATCCGGCGAGCACACGCCGGCGTCGCCGGATTGTTACACGACTGGCCGGGCGGGCAGGAGGGGTCGGCGCAGCACACGTCGTGGACGCACGTGCCGGACATACAGTCCGCGGGATCGTCACAGCTCGCGCCGTTCGGGATCAGCGTATGCCTCGGGGGCACCGTCGGGGGTGTTCGTCTGTGTGCGGGAAGATCTCGGCGTTAGAGTGTTCGTCGATGTAGGCGGGTCGTCGGCGCGGGTATGCGTAGGCGTGTCGCTCGCCGTCCGGCTTGGCGTGTCGGTGGGAGTCTGCGTCGGCGTGTTGGTCGGGGTCGCGGCCGGGGTGTCCGTCGAAGCGTCCGTCCGCGTGGCGGTGGCTGTCGCGGTCGGCATGTTCGTGCACGTGTCGGTCGGTGTAGCCGTTGCGGTGCGTATCGGTGGGCGTCGGCGTGCCCGTCGGTGTGTCACTTGGTGTCAATCTCGGACACTCGTTGTTCGGCGGATCTCAGCTCGGGGCCGCCGCGTTACAGCAGTTGTTGCCTCCGCGGTTCATACCGTCCATAGCGCAGTAGCCGCAGCCCCCCACAGGGTTCGTGAAGTGAATAACGGTACCGGCAGTCGCAGCACGCGGCCTGGGCCGGAGCGGTGGAGCACATCGCTGCGAAGACACCGATGATCACCGCGGGCAGAGCCATGCGAGCACGCAGATGGTGTATTCCCCAATCTGAACACGGCGGCGCTATCCCATGCTAAGCGCCGAGATTTCAATTCACAGGTATCGCCGCCCGTACGCTCGCCTCCCGTATCCGGGCCGTGATAATCGTCCAGCGTTTAAGGGGGGCGCGGATGACACCAGAACCGGTCATCAATACCGGCAACACCGCGTGGATGCTCACGTCGACGACCCTCGTCCTGCTGATGGTGCCGGGGTTGGCAATGTTCTACGGCGGCCTAGTCCGCCCGAAGAATGTCCTCGCGACGATGATGCATAGCTACGTCGCCATGGCGATTGTCGGCGTCCTCTGGGTCGTGTTCGGCTATGGCATGGCATTCGGCCCGAGAGCGCTCGGCGGCTGGTGCGGCTGGGACGGCGGTCTCGTGTTCCTGCGCGACGCCGACACGCGCGTGCTCCCGGCGGGGATCCCGGAGTATGTCTTCGCGATGTTCCAGGGCAAGTTCGCGATCATCGCGCCGGCGCTCATCGCCGGGGCGTTCGCCGAGCGGGTCGTCTTCCGCGGTTACTGTGTGTTCATCACTCTGTGGGTCCTGTT
>JBFXHX010000099.1:0-5019 GCA_050176585.1 Binatia bacterium | reverse complement strand
GTAGCGTCGCCGAGACCCCGCGCCTCCAGCCGCCCCTTCCACGCATCCTCGACGTAGACCACGATGGGGATGCCGGCGGCGAGAAGCGGTTGAAACAACTGTGCCGCGCCTTCGAAGTCCGCCTGGCCGAAGCATGGCGCCAGACAACTGACGATCGTCAGGTCGACCACTGCCGTAGAGAGGGGACGGGAAGCAGTCCTCGAGCTGGGAGGCCCCTCATGCGCGGGCGCTGGCGGCCAGCTCAGCTCCGGCCACCCCGCTCTGCACACTCTTTCGCCAACCGAGATCGCCGCATCATGCCAACGAGGTGGAGCTCGGGGTCGGAGTCGGCGTGGGGGTGCGCGTCCCACTCGGAGTCGGCGTGGGGGTGCGCGTCCCGCTCGGCGTCGGGGTTGGGGTAAGCGAACCGGACGGCGTGGGCGTCGGCGTGGAGCTGGCCGCCAGGCTTGGCGTCGGCGTCGGGGTCGGGGTTTGCGTCTGCGTGAGGGTCGGCGTCGGGGTCGGGGTCTGCGTCTGCGTGGGCGTTGGAGTCGGCGTCTCAGTGGGTGTCAGGGTCGGCGTCGGCGTTGGTGTCGGCGTCTCAGTCGGTGTCAGGGTCGGGGTCGGCGTCGGGGTCGGCGTCTCCGTCGGCGTGAGCGTCGGCGTCGGCGTTGGTGTCGGCGTCTCAGTCGGGGTCAGGGTCGGGGTCGGCGTCGGGGTCGGCGTCTCCGTGGGCGTGAGCGTCGGCGTCGGCGTTGGAGTCGGCGTCTCGGTCGGGGTGAGGGTTGGTGTCGGCGTCGGGCTCTCGGTCGGGCTGGCGCTGGGACTCGGCGGCGGCTCCGAAGGAGTCGGCGTCGGGCTCGGGCTCCCGCCGGGGCTCGTCTGCGCATGTGCGGGTAGAACGACCGCCTCGATCAGCGGCTTCGTCCACTTGGCCGGCAGGAGGCCCGCAAGCGTGCCACCTCCGGCGAGCCCCAAGGCCTGCAGGAGGCGACGTCTGCCGAGTCCCTGCGGCTGCTCGTCCTTGCCCTCTGGCCCCTGGCCGTCAGCCGTCATGCCCCCTCCTGCTCTCTGTCCGCTCGATGCGCTGACGGCGCTGAATATGACAAGAGCCCTGGCGACGCAACCGTCAATCTCAGCGCCGATCTACGGCTTCGTCTATGTCGAGGCTGACAAGGCGGCTGGGCATCCGCATGTGGCGCGTCTGTTCCTCGGATGTAGCCGCCGGCGCTGTGCCAGCCCGGCGCGGAAGGGCGCGTCTTCCCAGGGCAGCGCGTCCAGCTCTTCGCGCCCACCAGCTCCGGCGCGGATTCAACCCGAGTCATTCGTTCCGGTCTGTTGCATCGCAACGATCGACCTCGATGACGAGGCGCGCTTTGCGCGCTCTATGACTCGCCCGCAGCCAACTGCGTCCGCACCGCTCAGGAGGCCGGGCGCCGCAACCGAAAGCAGTCGCACCCGGCGATCCGCTCGCACTGCAACTGCGCATCGGGCAGATCGCGGCAGGTACTGACGTACACCGGCCGGCCGGTCGCGAGCGCCGCGCCGATCCGGCGGCCGCGTTCAGCGGTGCCGGAGAAGAAGGCGTCTACCGGCTGCACGTCCAGACGCCGGCCTTCGACGTGCTGAAGGTATTCGACCACGCGTAAGTCCGACCATGACCCGACGAGAACGGCGTCCGGCGCGAGCGCGCCGAGGATGGCCTCGCCGCGCGCCCGCGCGCTGCGGTCCTGGCTCAGGTCGACCCACGGCCGGTTGATCAGCAACAGCAACAGGGCGAGCGATCCGAGACCGACCTGGATGACGAGCCAACCACCCGCACCGGGCATGCGCGCGTTCAGCCACCCGCCCACCGCGGTCGCGCCGACCGCTATCCAGATCGCCCAGATCAGGAGCACGGGCAGATTCATCACCTCTTTATCGGCGGCGCCGTAGCCGAGAAAGAACACCAGATGCCCGATGACCATGACGAGCAACGACAGATGTATTTCGGGCGCCTGCCGCAGTCCGCGCACGAGGCCGACCATGCCGAACAGCGCGCCCACTCCCAGGAAGTTGCTCCATACTCCGCGCGCTAGCTCGAAAAACGCCTCGGGCATCTCGGACATCGGCACGGCGAAGAAGAGCTCCCGGAACCCGCCGCCACTCACCATCCACCAGAAGCCGCTCCAGCTCGCCAGGTCGATCTGCCAATAGTCGCGCGCGGGATTGAGCGGCAGCGCCGCCAGGTGTCGCAGCGGCACATAGGCGTACACACTGGCCCCGGCCAGGAAGGCGAGCGCGCCGAGGAGCAGCGGTGGCGATGCGCGCGTAGGCCGTGGCGGCAACAACAGGAGCAACGCGACCCCCGGCAACAGCAGGACCGCCGCCAGATGCACGCCGAGGGCGAAGCCCTCGAGCCCACACGCGCAGGTGAAGCCCACGGGCTCACCGGTGGCGCGCCAGCGCAGGCCGAGCGCGATCAGCGCGAGCATCACGCACCCGTGCAGGGCGTAGAGCTCGGCGGCAACCGCCGAGGTCCAGGCGTAGTACGTGACCGCGCCGACCAGGCTGATGAGCAGCGCGATTGCGCGCTGCCCGGTCAGATGACGTGCTATGTGAAAGAGCAGCAAGCAGGATGCGGCGGCCGCCGTCACCGAGAGGAGATTCACGCGGAACCCGACGTCGCCGAACGGCAGCCGCGTGAACAGGTGCCCGATGAGCAGGTAGGCCGGCGAGCCCGGGGGATGCACGATGCCGAGGAGGTAGGCGCCGGTGGTCAGCTCCGCGCTGTCGACGCCGTACACCGTCGGCGCCGCGGTGCGATAGTACAACAGCAGCGGCAGCGCGAACGCCGCCGCACCAGCGGCCCGGGTGCGCCATCCGGCGTGCAACACCGGGGGCGCAGCCGGGCGGAGATCTCGCATCGGCGGGCCGGTCACGAATCGCCCGCTGCCGCGGCGCCGCGCGCGTAGATCGGCTCCAGCGCCGCGAGCACGTGCCGATAGTCATAGCGCTGCTCGACCAGGCGCCGGCCGTTGCGGCCCAAGGTATCCGCCAGCTCCCGATCCGCGAGCACGCGCAGGGTCGCGGCCGCGAAGGCGTCCGCGCCGTCGGCGATCAGCAGGTGCCGGCCGGCTTCGACCTCGATGCCCTCGCAGCCGAGCGTCGTCGTGACCACGGGAAGCGCCTGGGCCAGCGCGGTGAGGATCTTGACCCGCATGCCGGAGCCCGCCAGCAACGGCACGACCACGGCGCCCGCGCTCTCCAGATCGCCGGTCGGATCGGCGAGGTAGCCGGCGAATCGCACGCCATTTGCGGGCGTCGCGAGCGCGCGCAGGGCGCGCGGCGGCCGCGGCCCGATGACGTCGAAGCGCGCTTCCGGTCGCGCGGCGCGAATGCGCGGCCAGACCGCCTCCAGGAACCAGCGCACGGCATCCGCGTTGGGCGGCCAGAACATCGTACCGATGTGCACGACGCGGTCTGTGTCGGCGCGCCGGCGCAGCGGGGTGACCTCCTCGGCGTCGACCGCGATCGGGACCACCGCGATCGGGCACTTGCTGCCCATGACGTCGGCGAGCGCCCGGCGGTCGATGTCGCTCACGGCCAGCACGGCGTCCACGCCGCGGCCGATGGCGCCTTCGTAGGCGCGCAGCCGGTGCGCGTCGCGGGCCAAGAGCAGCTTCCGCACGCCGCGGCGCGAGTGGTCGGCGAGGCGCCGGGCGAGCAACCAGAGCGCGTTGTGCGCATCGAGCACGGTGAACGCGCCGGCGGCATAGCCGGCGTACTGTGCCATGTTGAGCTGGTCGATGTGCACGACGTCGAAGCGCGCTTCGCGGGTCAGCCGCCGGAGCATCGCGTGCATCGCCCGCCGGCGGTCGCGCTCGATGATCCAGGGCCTACCGGACCAAACCGATGTGGCCAACGACCACGCATCGCGCACCATCCCGCGCACCATCGGCACCGTGTGCACGGCGCGGCAGTGGCGCCGCAGCGCGTCGATGTCCGCCGCGGATTCACCGCGCGAGAAGGCGACCAGCGTCACGTCGCACCGCGCGCCGAGCCACTTCACCAGGTTCCACGTCTTCAACTTCGCGCCGCTGTGGGGAGGATGCGGGAGCACTTGGCAGAGTAGCAGCAGCCGCGCGCCCTTCAGCCCGCCCACGCTGGGCGAATGGGCCGCACGGCCGCCACCGGTGTCAGTTGTGCTCATCCGCGAAGCGGTAGCGCGTGAGGCGGAGCCCGGTCACGGGCACGCGCCCAACATCGACGACCGCGAACGGCGCGCCGACGCGCGTCGGTGGAGCGAGATCGCGGAAGGTCGCCACGGTGAACGCATCCGCGCCGCGGCCGTGGGCGCTGTCCATCCACGCCGCGAGCTCGGCGCGGTCGCGCACGCAAAACATCGGGCGATCGGCGAAGTACGGCGCCATCGCCGCCGGCAGCCACCAGACGTCGGTCACGACGGGTTCTCCTGTCAGGGCGGCCTGCCACTCGGCGACCAGCGCGCGGCTCCGGTACAGCACCCAGAACCCACGTACCTCCATTTGTAGACCGCACAGCACCAGGCCCACCGCGATGGCAGTGGCGATCGCGCCCAGCTTTTCGCCGGCCGCGCGCCGCCATGCTTGGAAGCCGGCCAGCGCCAAGACCGCGCCGAGCGGATAGAGCAAGAGCAGATACCGATTGCCCCATTCGAGCCCGGTCCGGTACGCGCCGCCGGCATCGAACGTGAACGTGAACAACAGCGCGAATCCCAGGACTGCGTAGAGGCCGGTGGCATAGGCCAGGAACAACCGATCGAACTGCCCGCCGTGGATCGCCTCCGGCACCGCCCAGGCCGCGAGAATTACGAACGGGGCCACCGGCAAGAGGCCGTGCACCGACATGTATGGCGCCGGAAGCAGCGCCACCAGCGCGCTGAATGTCAGGGCCGCCAAGGTAGCGAACACTGCGACCGCAGCCGCGAAGCGGGCCGGCCGCAGGAACGCCGCGGCCGCGGCCGCAGCAAAGGCCACCAGGGCACCGGCGCGTAACCATGCCGGCAGGTCCGGCGCGCTG
>JBFXHX010000098.1:0-5067 GCA_050176585.1 Binatia bacterium | reverse complement strand
TGCCGGCAACGCGGCGGCGAGCGCGCTGTCGAAACGCGCGGCCCAGGCACGCGCGTCGGCCGCTTCCGGCGCGGTCGCGGCTTCGAGCGCGCGGCGCAGATCCGCCAGCTGCTGCTGCGCGCGGCGGATCACCGCCGGCAGCTCCGCGATGCTCGGCAGAGCGGAGGAGGCGGCCGCCAATGGGCCCCACGCCACGGCCACCCGCTCCGGAAGCTCGCCGGTGAGAAACGGCGGGAGCTGGTGCCAGGCGTTGAACCAGGGCATGAGGAGATCGAGCTCCCGCTGCATGCGATCGAGGTGTTCCTTCAGCGCGGCAGACCAGCGCCGCAGCTCCGCCAACCGCGGTGGCGACAGGCGCGCCGGATCGGGCTCGAGCAGCGCGACGAGCTGGGTCTCGAGCGCGGGGAGATGCTCGCTGAGCACTGCCGAGATGGTGGCGCGCCAACTCGACGGCTCCGCGCGACAGCGGCTCACCCAGCGCTCGAGGCGCGCGATCGCGCCGAGCAGGGCCGTTCCGCCGCCGTTCGGCAGTCCCTCGGCGACTTCCTGAAACACGGCGAGCGTATCCAGAAATCCCCCCCACTGCCGCCCGTCGACGGGTGGCGCCGAGCCGAGCTCCATGCAGGCGTGTTTGACGATCAGCAGGCTCGCGACGAGGTTGCCGCTGTCCACCGTCGATACGTAGCGGGGCTCGAGCGGATCCAGCGCCGCGGTGCCGTACCAGTTGAGGAAATGCCCACGATAGCGATCGAGGCGATCGAGCGTGTCGAACGTATTCTTCAACTGCAGAACCATCGACAGCGGACCGCAGTAGCCGAAGTCCGCCGCGGCGACGACGGCCAGCTGCGCGAGCCCGATGTTGGTGGGCGATGTGCGCCGAGCCAGCCGGTTGCGCGGCGCTTGCTGGTAGTAGTCGGGCGGCAGCCACTGATCGGCGGGCTCGACGAAGGCCTCGAAGAACGACCATGTGCGGCGGGCCAGGATGCGGAGCCGCAGACGGTCGCTCGCCGTGAGCACCGGCGCGGGCCGCGACGGCGGCCGGCTGAGTTGCGCCGCGATCAAGGGCGACCCGCACCAGAGCAGCAGCAGCGGAGCGGCGGCCGGCAAGCCGGCCGGGTGCAATGCGGCGAGCAGCGCGGCACCGCCGATGCCGACCAACGGCGCGGCGCCCATCTCGACAACAAACCAGAGCGCCGTCTGCGCGCGTCCGGCCACGGCGCGCGCGGCGTGCGCCGCGGACGTCCACTGCAGCAGGTGGCGGCGCGTGATGCAGACCCGCAGCAGCGTCTGCAGAATCGCCTTGGTCGCGACCAGCGCCGTATGCGGCAGGAATGCGAGTTCGCAGAACCATGCCGCGGCCGTCGCGCGCAGCGATCGGCTCGACGACGGGACCCCACGACGCACGCGCCGCCGGACAGCGGCCGCGAGCTCGTTGATGGCGCTCAGCAGCAGCGGCACGGCCGGTACCGCGATGGCGAGCAGCGTCCACTGCCAGAGGGCGCGCGGCACCCCGAGCCACACGACGAACAAGAACGCCAGCAGCGCCGGCGCCACGAGGCTGCGGCGCAGATTGTCCATGATCTTCCAGCGGGCGATCAGGCTGAGCCGGTTCGGCGCGCGGCCGCCGTCGCTGACGGGCACGTGGCGACCGAGCCACGGCAGGAGCTGCCAGTCGCCGCGGATCCAGCGCTCCACGCGACGGGCGTACGCCAGGTAATGCGCGGGAAAGTCTTCGAAGAGGACGGTGTCGCTGAGGAGACCGGCCCGCCCGGCCACGCCCTCGAACAGATCGTGGCTCAGCAACGTATTGTCGGGGACGAGGCCGGTCAGGCTGCGCTCGAAATCGGCCACGTCGTAAATGCCCTTGCCGACGTACGTCCCTTCGCCGAAGAGGTCTTGATACACGTCCGACACGGCATGCACGTACGGATCGAGCCCCGCCGCGGGTGCAAACAGCGTCGCGAACCGCGAAGCGCTCGCGCTCACCGGGTTGATCTCGATGCGGGGCTGCAGAATCGTGTAGCCGGCCTTGACCGCGCCCGATTCGGGTTGGAACTCGGCGCGGTTCAACGGGTGCGCGAGCGCCCCCGCGAGCTGGCGCGCCGCGTCGCGGGGCAGATCGGTGTCGGCATCGAGCGCGATGACGAAACGCACCGTGCCGCGCAGCCGCTCGTCGCCCACGTGCAGGGCGAATTCCGAACCGGGCTGGCCCAGCAACCAGCGGTTCAGCTGCGTGAGCTTGCCGCGCTTGCGCTCCCATCCCATCCAACACTGCTCGTGCGGATTCCACTGGCGGTTGCGGTGGAAGAGGTGGAACGGGCCGCCCGCGCCTGATTGATACTGCGCGTTCAGCGCTTCGATGCCGTCGGCCACTTGCTTTAGGACGTCGTCATCCTCGCGCTGGTGCTCGGCCGGGGCGTCGAGCAAGTCGGTAAGCAGCGCGAAGCTCACTTGCGAATCGCCGGTTGCGAGATAGCGAATTTCCAATCCGGACAGCAGCGCCTCGACCTCATCCGCATCGGACAGCAGCGCGGGCACCGCGACCAGGGTGCGCCACTCAGCGGGGATGCCGCGCGAGAAATCCAGCTTCGGCAGCACGCGCGCAGGCAGCACGCGGGTCAGCACATCGTTGATGACGTGCACGGCTACGCTCACCGCCGGAATGACCGCGAGCGCGACCGCAATCGCCACGATCGCAGGGGTCGTGCCCGCGGCGCGCAAGCCGACCGCCACTGCAATCAATGCCGCGGCCGTCAGCAGTGCGATACCGCCCAGGTACACCAGGCTCGGGTGGCCGGTCAGCCCGCGGCGCCAGCGCAGCCGCCAGGGCGGCCGGCACCCGACCTCGCGCTCGAGCTCCTGGCGGCCCTCATCGACGAGATAGTAGCCGACATGGCCGCGCCGCCCGCCCCGCCCAGCGCCGGCCAACCGCACGGCGGCCGCAGCGACGCTCGCTTCATCCGCCTCCTCCGTGCCCCAGGCCACCTCCTCCACCGCCTTGCGGTAGCGATCGCGGGTGTCGAAGTTCATCTGCGCGTACACCCGCGCGGGGTCTTGTTGCAGCCGGCGCTCGGTGACGTTGATCGACTCGAAGAAACGCTTCCAGTCGGCCGACTCCAACGTGCGCAGGCTGCGTATGGCGTTCGCGATCACCCGCCCTGTATCGGTCGCCGCCGCGCCCTCCGCCGAGATGTCGACGCCCGGGATCACGGCGATGGCTTCGGCCAGGGCTTCGAGCAGCGCCAGGCGCAACAGAGCCGGCAACGCCCACAGCTCGGCGATGGTCAGGGGGCGCTCGGTCTGGAAGGCGGCGGTGATCACCGCCAGCGAGGCGACATCGACGTTGCACGTCTCGGCGGCGACGAGCTCGCGCGCGAGCTCGTACACCAGTGGTCGCCCCGCTGCCGCGCCGGAGGTGAACACCCGCAGCCGGCGCTCGAAGCCGACAGGAAACTCTTCGCGGAGACTGCGCGCCGCGCGCCGCACGATGTAGTGGTTGTCGAGCAGCCACTCCGCTTCGTGCGAGGCCTCTACCGCCTGCGGCGGAGCGACGGCGAGCCGTTGATAAGCCGCTTCGATGGCCCGCTGCGGTTTCTCGAGGCGGGCGACCAGTCGCTTGCGCCATCGCCCCGGAAACGCCAGCGGGAGCCGCACCAGCTCGTAGAGCCGCTTCCGCTCAACCCCCTCGATGGGGTGGAGTGCCGTCGCGGCGGGCTGATCGGTCGGTGCCTTGATTGCCGGCGACGTCACCGGCCCAGGTGTGCCTCGGCGTACGAGTCGCCGTGCCGATCGTCATCGGCGTCGGCGATGTCTTGGAGCATGATGATCGGGCGCGGGCAATCCTGCAGAAGCTTTGCGGCCACGCCGCCATAGCGCTGGTGCGCATCACCGGTGTTCCCATGAGCGGAAAGGATCAGGAGGTCCACGTCCTCGCGTTCCGCGAGCTCGCGCAGCGCCTGCGACCGGCGCGATGCCACGCACACGCGCACCTCGACCTGCTCGGCGACCGGTTTCAATCGATTCTGAATGTCGCGCAAGTAGCGCAGCGCGGCTCGGCGATTGCGCTCGGTGAGCGCTTTCGCGAGCTCGAGGTCTTCTTGCGACGGCCCCATACGGCGCGGCAGCTCCGGTTCCAGGACTACGTGCGCGAGGATGAGCTCGGCGTGGTGTCGCCTGGCCAGGTCCGTGGCGGCGGGCAGGATGAATTCGGCGCGCTGCGAGCAGTCCAGCGGCAGGAACATGCGCCGCAACCGTATTTCGCCACGCGAGGCGCCGGGCACATCCCTGCCGGGCACGATCAAAACCGATGTCGGGGCGCCGGCGATCACCCGTTGCACCGTAGTGCCGATCGCGCCGGCGTGAGCGTGGCCATGGCCGTGCGTAGCCAGCGCGATGACATCGACGGCTTGGCGCCTCGCCAGGAGCAGGATCTGCTCGGCGGCGTGCCCTTGCACGAGCTCGATGTTCGCCGTGAGCCCGTTTTTCGCCAGCCGCGCCGCGACCGCCGCCAGATACGCGTGGCTTTCCACGCGCGCGAGCTCCCACTCGAGCGCATCGACGCGCCGCCCCGGCACGTCGGGACCCACCTCCACGGCGCGGAGGAGAGTCACGCGCGCCGAAAACGCGCTCGCGATGTCTTCGACGTATGGAAGGACGGATTCAGCTTCCGGTGACCCGTCCAGCGGGACGAGGATATGTCTGATCGCCAATCCGGTCAGCGGCAATTGTCCGATCGTCGGGCCGGTATTGGGCTTCACTCGCGCCGCAACATCGTACTCGACCAATGCATCGGTCATTGTACCTCCCAATCACTGGTCGCCCCCAGGAAACTGCTGCCAGCCGGTTGCGGCACGGACGCGGACGCTTCTTCCGCGCGAAACGCGCAACCCTATGTCAGTGGTCGACACGGGGAATTATGGAAGTGCACGTCACTGTTGCTTACGAACCGATGCGGGCGGGTGGTGGCCGCGGTTCGATCGGTGCACGCGATCGTGCTTACGCTAGCAGCATTCGGCAGGCCACTCAACACACAGCCGCGAGACACCGATGCCACATGGCGTTTGCGGC
>JBFXHX010000097.1:0-5166 GCA_050176585.1 Binatia bacterium | reverse complement strand
GCGCGCGCGGGGGCGCGCGTCCGCCTCACGGGCACGGTGGCCGACCTGCGCCCGTATCTCGCCCGCGCCGCAGTATCGGTCAGCCCGTTGCCGTACGCGGTCGGCATCCAGAACAAGGTGCTCGAGGCGATGGCGATGGCCATGCCGGTGGTCGCGTCGCCCGCAGCCGCGGCGCCACTGGCGGCCCGGCCAGGCGTCGACCTGCTGGTCGAGGTCGAGCCGGACGGTTTCGCCGCCGCTGTGCTGCGGCTCATCGAGGATCCGCTCGAGGCGGCGCGCATCGGCGCCGCCGGGCGCGCCTACGTGCAGGAGCAGCACCAATGGCCGCTCATCGCGGTACGGCTCGAAGCGGTCTACCGCGAGGCGATCGCATCCGCCGCGCGCTCTGCGTCCGGCATCCCGCGATGAGCTCTTCGCGCGATGCGGTGGCGGCGTCGCGCGCCGCGCGCCGGTGCAAGGCGCTGATCGAGCCTGTGGTCGCGGCGCTGCTCCTCCTCGCGCTGTCGCCGGTGCTGCTGCTGGTCGCGCTGGCGGTGGCGGTGAGCTCGCCCGGGCCGGTCCTCCACCGCCGCCGGGTGGTCGGGCTGCACGGCGTCGAATTCGACGCGCTGAAGTTCCGCACCATGGTGGTCGGCGCGGACGCGCTGCTGCGCGAGCAACCCGCGCTCGCGCGCGCCTTCAACGTGAACATGAAGCTGCGCGACGATCCCCGCGTCACCGAGATCGGCGCGATCTTGCGCTCACTCAGCCTCGATGAGCTGCCCCAACTCATCAATGTAATCCGCGGCGAGATGAGCCTAGTGGGCCCGCGGTCGATCGCGCCCGAGGAACAGGCGAAGTTCGGCAACGCGCTCGCGCGGCGCTTGGCCGTGAAGCCCGGAATCACCGGGTTGTGGCAGGTCAGCGGCCGACAGGAGCTCGCGTACGACGATCGCGTACGGCTCGATCTGCAGTACATCGAGCACTGGTCGCTCTGGCTGGACCTGTCGATCCTCCTGCGCACGATCCCGGCGGTCCTGAGCAGGCGCGGGGCGTACTGACGGCGCAGGCTGCGTCAGGTGGCCCGCACCGATCCACCAGCCGTGAACACGCCGCGCGCCGGGCCAGCCGGGCCGGAGGCGTTCGCGCGGGCCTGCCTGCGCCTGCGCCGCGCTCCCGAGCAGCTCGAGGCGGTGCGCGCCGCGGCGGGGTCGCTGGCCGGCGAATGGGAGACCTTGCGGGCGCTGGCGGACGCCGAGGGCCTCGCGCCGCTGCTGCACCACACGGCGGGCAATCGCGGCCTGCTTCCGGAAGACATCGCCGTGCATGTGCGACGGGAGTACCGGCTCAGCGCGCTGCGCAACCGCATACTGCTGCACGAGCTCGGCGCGTGCCTGCGCGCTTTCGCCGCCGCCCGGCTGCGGGTAATCGTGCTGAAGGGCGCCGCGCTCGTCGAGGCCGTCTACCGCGACGTCGCCCTGCGGCCGATGGTCGACCTCGATCTTCTCGTCCATCCACGCGACCGCGCGAGCGCGCAGCGCCTGCTGGAGAGCCAGGGGTACGCCGCGTCGCGCCCGGAGGTCCGGCCGGGCGCGCTAGCGGAGCAGGAGAGCGAGATCGACTTTTGCAAAACCGCGGCGATCCCGCTGCACGTCGATCTGCATTGGAGCCTGTTCGACTCGCCGCACTACCAGCGCCGCATCGACCCAAACTGGTTCTGGGACACCGCCGGGCCGGCGCGCATTGCCGGTGAGCCCGCCCTGATCCTCGGGCTGGAAGCACAGGTGCTCCATCTGAGCGGCCATCTCGCCCTGCATCACGCCGGGCGCGGGCTGCGCTGGTGGGAGGATCTGGCAGCGATGCTGGCGGCGGACGCCGATCGTCTCGACTGGGACGAGCTGTTGACGCGCGCGCGCCGCTACGACCTGCAACTCGCGCTGCGCAGCGTGCTGATGGAGCTCGCCGAGCACTGGGACGCACCGGTGCCAGCGGCGGTCGTGGCAGCGCTGCGCGCGGTGCAGCCATCGCCTGAAGAGACCTGGGTGGCGGCCCGTATGGCGGCGCCGCATCGCTCGGCCGGGCAGCGGTTTTGGGCCGATCTCGTCAGCATCTCGGACTGGAATGCCCGCCGGCGTTTCGCGCTCGCGAACCTCTTTCCGTCGGCGGCCTATATGCGAGCTCGCTATGCGATCCGGCACCCGCTGCTGCTCCCGCTCTATTATCCGTACCGCTGGTTGCGCGGGTTGTTCGGCGCGTGACGGATCACAATGGACTTTGCGCGGCGGCATCTATAGACAGCCGCTGCGCGCGCGCACGGCATCGGACAAAAACGTGTGGACGGAAGACTTTTCACCGCGGGAGACGCGGAGTCACGGAGACATCGCCGCATGGATGCGCTGGTCACCTGCATGTACAACGGCTTATGGGGCACTCCATACGGCGGTAGGCAGAACCGGGACGCGATGTATCGCGAATCGCTGGCGACCATCGCCAAAGCTGGCGTGCCGATCTTCTGCTTCGTGCCGGAGGCCGATATCTCCGGCCACCGCGCCTACTTCGAGCACTGCCCAGGGCAGATCGCGTTCGTGCCGCTGGAGTTGCACGAGGTGCCGTACCATCCGCGGATCCGGGACATCAAAGCGCAGAACCCCGAGCGCTACGCGGACCTCGCCTGGCAGGAGCGGTGCGTCGAGATCATGTGGGGCAAATTCGTCATGCTCGAGCGCGTCCTGGAAGCGGCCCCAGAAGCGACGCACGTCTACTGGATCGATGCCGGCCTCGCCAATGCCAACATCATCTCGACCAAGTACATCGCCGAGGCCGATCTGCTCGAGCACCGCTTGTCCGAGGTCGGCGCGGCCTTTCCGCCGCGCCTGTTCACCCGCATTCGCGAATTCATCGGCGACAAGATTCTCGCGCTGAAGACGACCCTCGTGCACAACGCGGCGATCCCGGCGAAGTACAACGCCGCCCCCTACACGAGCACCGACGGGTTGATCGGCGGGTTGTTCGGCGGCCCCCGCGCGGGCGTCGCCCAGCTGTGCAGGCTGTTCCACGAGAAGGCGGAGGCGATCCTCGCGGATCGCGCGCTCTACTTCGAGGAGAGCATCCTGACCGGCATCCACGCCGACCATCCCGAGCTCTTTCGGACGTTCACGTTCGAGACGTGGTATCATGAGGGCTGGAGCGCGTTCGATCCGAGCCAGGTCAATTTCAGCAACTTCTTCGACCTGATGCTGGACACCCCCGCCGCCGATCCGGTGGTCAAGTTCCCCTGGAACTAGGCTGCGCAGGCGGCACCCAGCCGTGGCATACGATTCGCCCGCCACTCCTATGGTCACGACCGAGGACATCGCCGACGTGACGCTGCATCACATGGGACGGACAGGGGTGCAGCCCTTCGTCGTCGTCATCGGCGCCATGGACGGCGTGACGTTCGACGAGTTCCACGGCTACATCGCCATGTACGAATGGACCGGGTTGTACGTGGAGCCGATCCCCGAACAGTTCCGGCGCCTGCGGGCCCACTACGCGACGCTGAGCTTCGCCGCGAACAACAAGTACGAGAACAGCGCCATTGCCGACCACGACGGCACGGTCCAGATGCTGACCATCGACCACGAGGCCGTCGACGCAGGTGAGATCCATCACGCCTTCGGCGGCATGTCGGCGATCTATCCGCCGCGGAACGGCCTAGCGTCTGCGGGCGACGCGGAAGTGGTGGCGCGGTACGGACGGCTGATCGAGGTCGACTGCCTCACGCTGCCAAGCTTGTTCAGGCGCCACGCGATCGACCGCGTGGACCTCCTCTGCGTGGACGCCGAAGGCTGGGACTACCGCATCATCCAACAACTCGACTTTTCGACCTACCGGCCCAAGCTCATCCGCTGCGAGTACATCAACCTCACCGCGGACGAACGATCCGCGATCACCCGGCTCCTGACCGACAACAGCTACGTGATCCGGATTGACGGACAGAACATCGACGCCGTGGCCAGCGAGTACTGGGCGGAGGTGAATAGCGAACCCCGGACGGCCCCCGTGGCAGCCGCATCGCCGGGGCACGCGCACAAGCTGACCCTGGTGACGGCCGTGTTCGATCTGTCCTCCGGCGCGGCCGACCTGCGGCTGCGGCACGCGTTCGGGCTATACCTGGATGACCTCAAGCGCTTGCTGAACGTGAGCTGGCAGATGGTCATCTTCGCGCAACCCGAGCTCGAGGAAATGCTCCGGCGCCACCGCGCGCCGGCGAATACCCACATCGTCACCCGCTCGCTGGCCGATCTAGAGGCCTTTCCGTTCCAAGCGCAGGTCCAGGAGATCCGTGGGCGCGATGTGCATGAGCGCGCTCGAGGGCCCGGAAAGGAACTGGAACGCGGACTGCCCCTCTACTACGCGTTCGCGCTCTCGAAGCAGTTCTTCCTGAACGACGCCGCGATCTTCAATCCGTTCGACAGCGACGGCTTCCTGTGGGTCGACGGCGGCATCGCGGCCGAGATCGGGGATCCGGCCGCCCAGCTCACCGACATATGTCAACGGAATCTCTCGGCGATGCTGGCCGACCATCGGATGCTGTACTTCTGTCGTCCGCTGGGGGCCGAGTCCGACAGCCCCGGATTCAGCCGCGCCAACCTGACGGAGCTCACCGCCCGGGAGCCTGCCCATCTCGTTCACGGGGGCGTGTTCGGCGGGACGCGGCGGGTGGTGAACGCGATCAACGGCGTCTACTACAGCCACCTCGGCCACAGCCTGAACGCCGGTTGCCTCGGGACGGAGGAGCATGTGCTGACCATGGTCGCGCACACCCATGCGCCGTTGTGCAGGCTACAGATGCTGAGCGGTGACGGCGGGCTCCGTCAGTTCTTCGAGCGACTACAGCATGGCGTCCCCCGGCAGGGCGACAGGCAGGCGTGAGCAGCGCCGCCAAGCCGGCCACGCGGTGCCGTTCGGATGCGGGCATTGGACATGAACCGCGTGAGTCTCGTGACTGCCGTCGACAGTGACGAGCCCATCAAATGGGGTCTCGACGTCAGCCGGATCGCAGTGCCCACCGTGCTGCGCTGCCCCGCGGAGATGGCTGCGGCGTTTCGAGAGCGCGGCCCATCGGCCGATGTCCACCTCGTCACCGTGGCGCGCGCCGAGCGGTTGTCGCTACGCGACAAGCTCGACGCCCTCCACGAGACCTGA
>JBFXHX010000096.1:0-5450 GCA_050176585.1 Binatia bacterium | reverse complement strand
TGGCCCGTCTTGTGATCGGCACCGCCGACCAGCGCCAGCGTCTGTCCGTCGAACGCGAGCGGTCGCAGATAGTGATACGGATCCGCCGTGTCCCAGAACAGCGCGTCCGCCAACGGGTCGGGCAGACTCAACACCAGCATATACGACTGCGCCGGCGTGAGCTCAGTTTGGAGAATGTTGAAGCCGATCGGCGTGTGGGTGGCGAGGATCAGCGCCCCGGCGCGCACCTCGGCCCGAGGGGTGTGCAGAGTCACGCCGGTCGCGGTCTCCTTCCACGCCAACGCCGGAGTCGCTTCATACAGCGCCGCGCCGCGCGCGCGGGCTACCCGGGCGAGACCGCTGAGATATCGCATCGGGTGAAAGCGCGCTTGCCGCGGAAACTGCAGGCCGCCGGCGACGGGCCACGGCAGCGGCACGTCCGCCACGATGTGGCATTCCTGCCCCAATTCGTCGGCCGCGCGCGCTTCGTCTCGTAATCGCTCGAGGTCGTCGCCGCGCTCCGAAAACCAGAACGCCGGCACGCGCGCCCAATCGCAGCCGATGCGCTCCGCCTCCACGAGCGAATCCATGAGCTCCAACGCGGCGTTCAAGCGCGCCACGTACTCACGGCCAGACGCGATGCCGCAGCGCCGTGCGACCGCCCGGTAGCCAGCGTCGGGCACGGCCGAAACGTGCGCCGAGTTGGCGCCCGAGGTCCCCGCACCGACGGCGTGCGCTTCGAGAACGGCTACGCGCTTCCCATCACTTGCGATCAGCCCGGCAGCCGTCAAACCCGTGATGCCGCCGCCGACGATCGCCACGTCGACGTCCAGCGGGCCGGTCAGCGGCTCGCCGCGATCCGGCCGCTCCTGCAGCCAGATCGACTGTTCAACCGCTTCGGCGTGGCTCATGTCCGACTCCTATGGATGGACCGGGCGCGGAACGAGCTGCGCCCGTACGCAGCAGGGCGCGCCAACCCTGCCGCCTCGACACGCGAGCAAGGCAGGGACCCAGCGGGGCAGCGCCAAACGCCCGAGTGCCACGGGCGACGAATACGCAGGGCACTCAGCGGAGGCGCGAAAGATTACGGATCCGGTACGAATTACCGCGCCGATGCCGGACTGTCGCGTACGCCGCTGGTGAAGACGATTTCCGGGGGCGTGGCATGTGGACTGCTCCAAACGACAACCTGCATGAGAGGCAAGCTCGCCGCGCCACGCGATCAGGAGCCCGTCCGGTACGCGACCGCGCTCCTGATCATCGATATGGTGAACCCCCTGGATTTTCCCGGCGGGGAGCGTCTCCTGCCGGCGGCGTTCGTCGCAGCCCGGCGGATCGCCGCCTTCAAACGAAGGCTGCGCGCAGCGGACGTTCCCGCGATATACGTCAATGACAATTTCGGGCGCTGGGAGCTCGGCTTCCGCGAGCTCGTGGATCTGTACCGCGGCAGCTCCGCGCCCGGCGCCGCATTGCTCGATCACATTGCGCCCGAAATTGGCGATCATTTCGTCTTGAAGCCGAAGCACTCCGCGTTTTACGCCACCAGCCTCGAGGTGCTGCTCGTGCGTTGGGGCGTCGAGCGGCTCATTCTCACCGGCATCGCCGGCAATATCTGCGTGCTGTTTACCGCCAATGACGCGCACATGCGCGATTTCGACCTGGTGGTGCCCTCGGATACGACGGCTTCGGAAAGCGGGGCGGACACCGCGTGGGCGCTGCAGCAAATGCGCCGGGTGATGAAGGCGGACGTCAGGCCGTCGAAATCGATCCGCTTGCCGAATGATCTCGTCGGCCGTCGAGCCCGTGCGCGCCGGATCGCAGACTGAGCCCGATTCGCTATTTCTTCTTCGACCCGCTCGCGCGCTTCGGCACCTTGCCGCCGGCGCGCCGCGCTTCGCTGAGTCCGATTGCCACCGCTTGCTTCCGGTTGGTGACTTTCTTGCCGGAGCGACCTGAGCGGAGTGTCCCGCGCTTCATCTCGTGCATGGCGCGTTCGACTTTCTCACCCGCCTTCTTGCCGTAACGCCGCGTGCCGGACTTCGATCGGCTAGACTTGGCCGCTGCCATGATCAGTGCCTCCTCTGGAATTTGCGCCGACGTCAGCACCGGTCGTGCCACGGTGATGCCCAACACGCCGGGCGCAGCTCCGCCCTTTGGTGAAGAGGGTACTATGTAGAAGCTGCAAGTGGGGGAACAAAATATCGCGAGTTCTTCGCACGGCGCCCCCGGCACGAAAGACGCTTGGCGCCCGGCGTGATGACCGCGCACGTAGGTGTGGCGCTGAGCAGTGGCGGCGCCGCGGGTTTGGCGCACATCGGTGTGCTGGAGGAGCTCGTGCGCGCGGGCGTACAGATTCACTTCGTCACCGGAACGAGCGCCGGCGCGATGGTCGGCGCGGCCTTTGCGGCGGGACATTTAGAGCAGTTTCACGAACGCGCGTTGAGCTGGACGGCGTGGCGCCGCATGGCGCTGTTCGACCTCATCTGGCCGCGCAACGGATTGCTCGGCGGACGCCGGGCGATGGAGTTGCTCGGCACGTGCGCGGAAGGACCCATCGAGAACCTGCCTGTCCGCTACGCGGCAGTCGCGACCGATCTCGACTCCGGCCGCCGCGTGTCCTTGTGTCGTGGGGACATCCGGCACGCGATCCGGGCGAGTATTGCGATCCCGGGTGTGTTTACCCCCCGCCGCAGCGAAGGGCGGCTCCTGGTCGACGGCGCGCTGACCGATCCGATTCCGGTCGGACCGGCGCGCGAGCTCGGAGCGGACTTCGTGATCGCCAGCAGCGTGATCGGCAGCCCCGGGACAGCGCTGTCGACGCGATGCTTCACCTCCCCGCCCGCACCGCCGCTGCGCAACCGTCTGCGCCGCGCGCTCGGATTCGACCGCTCCAAGCGGGCGTGCGCCCGCCAACCCGATTCGGCGAGCGCGCCAGCGCCCGCCGCTTCCGCCGCGGAACAGACGGACGGCTTGACCGCGATCCTTTATAAGGCGAGCGCCGTCGTGCAAACGGCCATCGCCGCGGCGCGGCTCCGCGATGAACCGCCCGATTTCCTGATCGCGCCCGCGGCATACGACATCGGTCTATTCGACGTACAGCGCGCGGCCGAGGCCATCGAGATCGGCCGCGCCGCCACCCGCGCCGCGCTACCGGCGCTGCTCGAGGCGATCGAGCGCATGCAGGCGACGACCCGCTCGCGCTTCCGGTGGTGGCCGCGGCACGAGGGCATGATCGCGTCACCGGTCGCCGCGTGAGCACGGGACCACAGCCGAGGAGCGCATGACCCCTTGCCGACTGCAGCTTTCCCCCTGGTCGATCCTCTGCGCGGGTTCGCTCGCCACCATGGCCCTGCTGTGCTGCGAGCGGGTGTTGGCGCGCGAAGCCGGCGACCCCATCGCGCTCGAGTACACGGAGGGAGATGTGGCCGGCTACACGCGTATCCTCTCGCCCGATGGCCGCCAGACGATCGGCACGATCGAGTATCAGCAGCGGCGGCGCGGCAGTGCATTGAAGACGGTCCGGCGCGCGCGCTTTTCCGACGGCTCGAGCGACGAAGACCATGCCGAGGCGCGGGTGGGCAAGACGCTGGAAGCGGTGCGCGGACGTTCCATCATTCGCAATGCGCGCGGGCAAGCCATCGTCGACATCACCATCGACGTCGAGCGCGGGCGCATCACCGGCTTTACGAACGTTGACGATGAACGGAAAGACTACGATGAGGAAGCGGAGCTTCCCCGGGGCACCTACTGGGGGCCGCTCATTTCGATCGTGCTCAAGAACTTCGATCGCAACGCCGAAGGGGGTGAGCTCGTGTATCGGACGGTGGTCGCAACTCCGAAGCCGCGTGTGCTCGACATGATCTTCACGCGCGACGGGGTGGTGGAGATCGACCGGCCGGGGGTGCGCCTCGAGGCGACTCGTTACTCGTTGAAGCCCACGGTGAATTTTTTAATCGACCCCATCATCCAGCGACTCGCTCCAGACACGTTCTTCTTCGTCCACGAAAGCGAGCCCCCGGCAATCGTCCGCTTCGCGGGCCCACGTAACTTTGCGGGGCAAGAGATATGGATCGAGTGACCTGCCAGCTTGCCAATCTGCTACCGGATCGCGCGCCCAATCGGGTCGATCGCGCTTGCGGGCTCATCGCCTTCGCGCTGCTCGCAGCCGTGCCCGGCCAACTGCGGGCGCAAGTTGCGCCGATCTTGAAGAGCGAGCGCGCCTACGTATGGCTAGCCGACACGGCGCGAGGGCGCGATCTCGACCGCGACCTCCGCGACCGGACCGGCGGCCCCAGACCAATGCAAAGCTACGATGTCGATCTCGACCCGGTGCTCGATAACGTGCTCTCGTTGCTCGGCTCGGTCGGCATCCCGTTGCGGGAAGATCGCGCGCTGGCCGGCCGTGACGGCATCGCGTTCAGCGCCGCGTTTCGCGTGAATCCGAACGTACCATCGGTGCGTTTCCACGTTGGCGACTGCGGCCCATTCGATGCGTTTTACGCCGATCGCGGATTTCGGTGGGCGCTGACGTGGCCACTGCCGATCAAGCGGAGTTTCTCGCTGCAGCTACAAGGTGGTGAGGACAATGAGTTCGGAAGTTGGGCGATCGGCGGAATCCAGTGGCGTCATGCGGAGCTTCCGCTGGCTGTCGGCATCGGCATACCCGTTGCGCTGGGCGGCTCGAGCGATGAACCCCGACACGGGCCTCGTCGCAGTAGCGGCGGAATCGGCGGGCTCGTACAATTCCGGATGTTGCTCGACTGATCTCGTGGCGTCTGATTGCGCAGCCTTCGGCGGTCTCGTTTGTAAGCTTAACACGCTATTGTGTGAAGCAGCCCGACTGGTTGTTGCGGTCGCGCGCTGCATGGAAGTGGCCCAATACGTGCTCAGAGCACGCACACGAGAGGAGAATGCCAATGTTGTATTGGAGCTTGGTGTTCCTGGTCGTTGCATTGGTCGCGGGCTTGTTGGGATTCGGCGGCATCGCCGGCACCGCTTCTAGCATTGCCCAAGTCCTGTTCATCGTATTCCTGATCGTGTTCTTGGTATCTCTGGTGCTCGGACTACTGACAGGACGTAGGCCACCCGTTTGAATCAACCTGGGGAGATGATTACCGCGATGGCCACTACGCATGTCGACTCCGCCCGCATTCACCCGGCGCGCACGGGTCAAGGCCCCGACTGGACGGCGGTATCCGGCGCTCCACTTTCCCGCGGCTCGACTGCGCCAGCAATTGCTCGCGCCGAGCCGTCAATCGCCGACTCCCTGGTCCGTCTCGTCGAGGCGGTTCAGCGCGTGATCACGGATCGCATCGAGCTGATCCGGCTGGACCTCGGGCAGGCTGCTGCCGGTGCAGCGCGGGGGCTCGCGCTGTTCGCGGCCGGCGGCGTCTTTCTCGGGGCCTCTTGGATCGTGCTGCTGCTCGCCGGAGCGGTGTGGCTCGAGCAGTACATCGTTTTCCCCGCGGCGC
>JBFXHX010000095.1:0-5699 GCA_050176585.1 Binatia bacterium | reverse complement strand
TACGGGTGCGTGACGAGTTGAGCCGACCGGGACTGCCGTTGCTTTGAGTGATCATGGAGATGCCCGCGTGTCCGCTGGTCCGGTGCGCTAGGTCTGTGGTCAAAACGACGCTGACCTCCTTCGCTCTTGGAGGTTCCGGAAATGTTGTCCGGTTTTTTCCGGAAATTTTGTCCGGTCGTGAGTTAGCCGGATCGGCGGAAGAGTCAAGGTGCGGGGTGCGCACCGAGGGACCATCGAGCACGAGCAGTCGGCCGCGCTCGAGGGTGCGGTCGACGATGGCCTCGGCCAAATCGTGATCGTGGAGGACGGCGCCCCAGGCAGCGAGCGGCGACTTGTTGGTGGTGAAGAGGAGGGGGCGCCGGCGCAAGTGGCGGTCGTTGACGACGTGGAAGAGGACGTTGGCCGCATCGGGTCCGTAGGTGAGATAGCCGACCTCGTCGACCACGAGCACGTGCGGGTGGACGTACCTGGCGAGCGTCTCGCGTAGGCGGCCGGCGCGGCTGGCGGCGGAGAGGTCGTCGATGAGCTCGGCCGCGGTGGTGAAGAGCGCGGTCGCGCCGTTCTGGATGGCGCGATAGGCGATGGCGATCGCCAAGTGCGTTTTGCCCCGGCCGGTCTTGCCCATGAGGATCAAATTGCGGCCCTCGGTGACGAACTCGGGGCCGAGGTAGGAGCCGAGGAGCTGCAAGCGCACGGTGGACTGGAAGGAGAAGTTGAAGTCGTCGATGGTCTTGAGAAAGGGGAAGTGCGCGTCGTGGACCGCTCGGCGAAGTCGGGTCTGCTGGCGGTGAGCAATCTCTTCGGCGACGAGCACCGCGAGGAAGTCCCGGCACGACCACTGCTCGGTCTCGGCTCGCTCGCACAGCTCGCGCCACAGGCGCCGAGCATTGGCGAGGTGCAGGCGCTTGAGGAGCGCGTCGAGATCGACGGTGCTCGGATCGAAGGTGAGATCGCCCGGCATCAGGGCACCTCCGCCGGGAAGAGACTGGGCGTGGGGTGTGGACGGCCGAGGCACTCGGCGACGAAGGCCGTGGAGATCCGGCCGATGTCGAGAGCAGCGCGGAAGGCGCGGTGCATTGCCTCGGGGCCGACCTGCTGCAGCATCTCGTGCAACGCGTCGACGTCCCGTGCCCAGGCGCCGTGCGGATGGCGGTGGACGATTTCGGTGAGAAAGCGCACGGCGGCCTCGCCGGTCTCGAACAGGTGCTGGCGCTTCAAATAGCGCTTGCCGCGAGCGCCGGAGAGGGCCGCGAGGTGTGCCGCGCGATGCTCGGGCAATCGCGACGGGGTGCCGCGTCCCCGCTGGCGCTCATGACGCACCTCATGTCGGCCGGCGACGATACGCACCCGATCCTGGTAGAGGTAGAGGGTGCCGGGCAGTCCTGCCGCTTCCGGCGGCATCGAGTAGCTGTGCGCCTCGTGCACCACTTCGGCGGTCGGGCCCACCGAGATGGGGATCCGCAGCGCGAGCTCCGCGGGCTGGACGCGCAGCGCGCGTAGCCGCGAGCGCTCTTCGTCGATGCGGGCAGCTGGGATGATGCCCGTGGCCCGACTGGGCCGCTCGGTGTTCATCGCGTGCAGCCACTCGGCGAGCTGGGCGAGCAGGTCGTCCAAATCGTGGAAGCGGCGCTGCGTGAAGAACGAGCCCTTGACCCACTTCACGATCGCCTCGACGGAGCCCTTCTGCTGGGGCTGGTACGGCCAGCAGACCTCGGCCGTGAAGCCGATCTCCAGGGCGGCGTAGGCGAAGATCGGATTCCACTCGGTGACCTCACCATTCTTCTTCCACTGCAGGGCCACGGTCTTCGGCCGGTCGAACACCGCGCACAGCGGCACGCCGCCCATGGCGACGAAATGGTCGGCCAGCGTGCGAATGAGGGTCTCGGCGGTCTGGTCGGGCACGACGGTCACCTCTGCCCACCGCGACCACTTCAGCCGCGAGGCGAAAAAGTGCACCCGGCGCCGGCTGCCATCGGTGAACGCGACGTCGACCTGACCGAAGTCGTGCTGCGAGAATTCCCCGGGGAGGCCCTCGAATCGCATCTCGACCGCGACGCCCGCTGGGCGCAGCGCGGCGATGAGCTCGTAGAGCGCGCTCTTCCCGCCGGCGTACCCAGCGAGCCGGGCCCGGCGCAGCACCTCCACCGAAAGCAGGGTGGGCGTCTCGGTCACCAGCTCCGTGACGAGCTGCCGGTACGGCTCGGCCTTGCTGGGCCGGCCGACGCGCGCCGGCAGGGGGGCCGCCAAGTGCAGCTCAGTCACCGGCGCCTCCTTCGCCACCCGGCGCACGGTGCGCTCGTCGACGCCGACAAAGCGCGCGACCTCGACGTGCAGATGGCCGGCCGCCACGAGCACTTGAATCGCATGCCGCTTGAGCACTGAGAGCATCCACACCTCCTCCGAGTGGAGGTGTGATGAGCGGAGCGCCGCCCGTGCCGCCAACCAGCTCGACGCGCGGCGGCGTCCCCGCCCCGCCGCGCTGTCTGGCTCGTTGCCGGCCCGCAGCGCCCCCGCCCCAGTCGTCAGCGGGCCGCCCAAGTCCCGATTCGGGGGTACCTGGACCCTGGACCTGGTCCCGCGCGTCGATCCTGGGGCTTCCTGACGCGTCGGATCTAGTCGACTCGGCACCGCATCGGGCTTCACGTCCTCTCGCGGCGTCAACTGTCGAGTACGCTCGCTGTTCCGGAATCATCGTGTCGGTCACTTCGAAACTCCTTTCGAAGACCGGACAGAATTTCCGGAATCAGACCGGACAGAATTTCCGGAACCCGCAGCGGCGGCAGCCAGTGTTTTTGGCAGGCGTGCCCCCTTGCACAAAAACGTGACAACAAGTCGGGTTTTTGTGCAAAGCCGGCCGCGCCGGCTTTGCCTTGAAACCGACTTCTTGGGCAGACTTCTAGGGCAACTTTCGGCCTTTCTGGGCAACCTCACACGGGCGTGCGATCGGTAAACCTTAACGCCCGAGTCCGGCTCGCGTACGATCCGCAGCTCTAGAGGCAGTGGCGATGGATGTGGTGGTGAGGTTGCTTCTACCCCGAGCGCGACGTCAGGCGCTGCACAAACGCCGCGCCACGAATTAACCTGACCGGGAAAACAGCTTCGGCTGATCCCAACGCGGCGTCTTGCAGCGCGGACAGACCATCGGTCGTTCGCGCTCCCCCGTCTGCTCGTTGATCCTGGGTAGCCATTCCCAGCCACAACGGCAGCGGGCACCGTCGAGTTTGACCATGCCGATCGGCTTTTCCGGTCCCTTGGCCCTAGCCATCCGCGCCCCTTCTTTCCCCTCTTTCTATACCATTGGTATTGACAGTCAACCCCCATTTGGGTATATACCAAGTACCAAGAGAGGGGAACGGGACGCCAATGGACGAACGCCAACAGCGTGGGCTCGAAATCGCCGCAACTAAGAAGATCACCCGCAACGGTGAAATGTGGGTGGTGCCGTCGCAGGGCAGCAGCAGCCGCTACGGCGTGACGATTAACAAAGAGGGCAAGTTTTGCACCTGCCCCGACTTCGAACTGCGGCAGCAACCGTGCAAGCACGTCCACGCGGTTGAGTTCGTCATGAAGCGAGAAACCGTGCTCATAGACGATCACACCAGCGTTACGACCGAGACCGCTTCGGTCAAGATCACCTACTCGCAGGATTGGGCGGCCTACAACGCCGCGCAGACCACCGAGAAGGCGGCATTCCTCAAGCTGTTCCGCGCCCTTTGCTCGAACGTCGAGGAACTTCCCCAGACGGTCGGGCGTCCGCGCCTCTCGCGTGCGGATATGCTCTTTGCGTGCGGCTTCAAGGTCTACAGCGGCCTGTCTGGCCGTCGCTTCATGACCGACCTTCGGGACGCGCACAGCGAGGGCATGCTGCGGAAGCTGCCCCACTACAACAGCATCTTTTCCTACCTTGAAGACGAAGCCTTGACGCCGATCATCAAGGACATGGTGACGGCCAGCGCGCTCCCGCTCCGCTCCCTGGAAACCGACTTCGCGATCGACAGCACCGGGTTTACCAGCACCCAGCTTGTCGGCTCTTGGCAGTCGGAGAAGTACGGCAGCAGGGCGCCGCGCGTCGAGCACGACTGGTTGAAGGTTCACGCCGTCGTAGGCTGCAAGTCGAACGCGATTGCCGCCGTCGAGATCGGCCCGCGCAACAGCGCCGACTGCACCTACTTCACGACACTGCTCGAACAGACCACCCAGCACTTCAACGTGCAGCGCTTCCTTGGTGACAAGGCTTACAGCACGCACGCCAACGTCGCCTTCGCGGAGAGCAAGGGCGTGGCGCCGGTGATCCCGTTCAAGGCGTACTCGGTCGGCACGACTCCGAACGAAACGTGGAACAAGCTGTTTCACTTCTTCTCGTTCCACCGTGAGGATTTCTTGAAGCTCTACCATCAGCGGTCGAACGTTGAGAGCACGTTCAGCGCGATCAAGCGGAAGTTCGGGGACTATGTGCGCAGCAAGACGAAGACAGCGCAGATCAACGAGCTGCTTCTCAAGTTCGTGGCGCACAATATTGTGTGTTGCGTGCATTCCTTGCACGAAGCGCGGTTGCCGGTTGAGTTTTAGATGCTTCCCCCAGTGTCTCGACTCAGTGCGAGAATATCGCGATACAACCCCCGCAGGTGCTCGTCGGACATATCCAGGATCGGTTCGTACATAAACGAGTTCAGATGGATGTTCTCGGGCGTCATAAGAACGACTCGCTCAAGAGCCTCGATGGCCTTGGCTTCATCTGGGAATTGCTGTCGGAAACGTTCGAATAAACGGCTGGTCTGGTGAGCGACGATGCTCTCCACAAAGGCCGGGTCACTGATGCGTTGGATCATGAACCGTTCGGCTGCCATGCGGATCGCGATCGACAGCACGATCTTGTTCTCAAAGTTTATGCTCTCCCCAGCAGTGAGGCACTCCTTCGCCTCCTTCCAGACTATGTCCAATACCCGCTGGCCGTTCTTTGCTCCCCCCTCGGCGTTGCCAAACGTGCGCTTGTAGATCGCGTCTAAGTCGCGCTCCAGAATACTTTCCGAGTCAGGCTTCCAGTGGAGCAACGATGTGAGCTTGGAAAAATCCGGGTCCTCCTCACCCTCGGTGTATTCGATGATGTTCCGTATGAAGGGAATGGACGCCAGCTTCTTCTTTGGATCTGAGAAGAAGAACTTTTTCCAATCGTTTACGAATACGTTCTTAATTCCCGACGCTTGGCTGAGGCTAAGGCCGGTATTATCCCGAAACGCCATCAGGCAATGCGAATACTTCACAAATCGGCTGTTCACGGTGCGGAAGAAATCGAAGTTGTGAGTTAAAATTATGAGGTTGAAGTGTGGATCTTCGGCAATCTCTTTCAGGTATTGGACGATTGCGTACTTGTTCTTGTAATCGAATGAGTCTGCGATGTCATCCACGACAAAGATGGTTGGTTGCGTTAGCTTCCTGCGAACTTCAATCTCAAATATAATGTTGAGCACATACAAGGCTTTTCGCTCGCCGGTGCTCAACACCTTCATGAGGTCGCCTTTGTCAACCGTGGCACGGTCGGCACCATCCTCGAAGGTGAACCCCAGGCTCAGCATCGGCTCTTGACCGAGAATTACAGACACCCGGTTGTTGGCCGTCAACTTGAAGGGCACGAAGAAGCGGTTATTGAAAATGTCGATCACGTTTTCCCATTGAGTCCGCTGCTTCGCCGCCTCGCGTTC
>JBFXHX010000094.1:0-5713 GCA_050176585.1 Binatia bacterium | reverse complement strand
GAGGAGACGTTCGTGTTCGACTGCTTCGAGTGCGCGGTGCACAAGCTCGCGCCCGAGTGCGAGCATTGCGGCTGCAAGATCATCGGTCACGGCGTCGAAGCCGGGGATGCGATCTTCTGCTGCGACCACTGCCTGCGGGCCAGCGGCACGATGGACGAGGAGGACGAGGAGGACGAGGACCTCGACGAAGACGAGTACGAGGACGACCTCGAAGAGGAAGACGAGGAACCCGGGCGCGGCGGGCGGTCTCGCTGAGCTGCTCTGCAAGCGCGCGGGGCGATGCGAGTACCCGAAGCGAGTACGGCGTCGACGCACCCGCGGCGCAGACCCGACGCGGTGATCCGCTGCCGACGACGCGGGTTCGTTTCACGATCGGGAGCGCTCTGCGCCCCGGCGTTGAAGCGGCCGGCCCGGCGATGAAGCGGTTCGTCGCGCGGCCGCCCCGGCGATGGTGGTCTACCGAGAGGCGCTGCGGCGCGTCGCCGTAACGGCAGAGCTCGAGGGCCTGCGCGCTTCCGCGCGCTCGGCGGCGACGGGCACGGCGCACGATGCGGTCGTCGCTCTCCTGATCCGCTTCGGGGAGCTGGAGAGCGCCGTGCTCGACGCGCGTTGGCTCGAGTGTGACGACGACGATCCGCTCTCCCGCGCGCTCCGCGTCGCGGGGTTGCAGCTCGGCGGCGCGCTACGGCACGCCTGGGCTGGTCGTCCAGCCGAGTGCCGCGCCGCGTTGCAGGCCTTCGAGCGCGGCCTCCAGGCGGCTGTCGCGTGCGAAGGCTGGCCGCGGGAGGTCTCGACCAAGCTGCCGGAGGGCTTTGCTTACTACGGGCTCTATCCCGAGACCTATTTGGAAGCCGCGTCCGAGTTCGCGCGGCAAAACCGTCCGCGGGCCCTAATCGTGATCGGGGCGCGCAGCATAGGGGCGAGCCTGAGCGCGGTGGTCGCTGCCGAGGTGCACGCCACCGGGTGCCCGGTCCGACTATATACCGTCAGGCCGCGTGGCGCGCCAATCGATCGCCAGTTGCGGATCACGGCGGCGGTGGAGACTGCCTGGCGGTGCGACGCGCACGCGCACTTTGCCGTCGTGGACGAAGGGCCCGGCCAAAGCGGCTCGTCGCTCGCCTGCATAGCGTCGCGTGTGGCCGACCTCGGCATCGCCCGCGAACGCATCGCGCTCTTTCCGAGCTGGCGCGCGCCAGCCGAGCGGCTGTCCAACGACGCTGCGCGCGCCGTCTGGAGTTGCCATCCGCAGTACGTCGGCTCCTTCGACGCGCTGTGGGTGCAGAGCGGGCGGTTGCAGCGCGCGTGCATACCGGGAGAGTTGCTGGACGTATCCGCCGGCCGCTGGCGCGCGCTCTGGGTCGGCGATGCCCGGCGCGGCCCACCCGTGCAGCCGCAGCACGAGCGGCGCAAGTTCGTGCTGATCGCACAACGGGGCCGCGAGCGCTGGCTGCTGCGGTTCGCCGGGCTCGGCGACACCGGTGCGAAACGGCTGGAGCGGGCCGAGCGGCTGGCCGCCATGGGCTGGACCGCGCCCGTGCACGGCCTCGCGCACGGCTTCCTGGCCCTCTCGTTTCTGGAGGGGCGGGTCGCGCGCCGCGGCGAGCGCGGCCTGGTGCGGGCGGCGGCCGAGTATCTGGCGCAGGTGCGCGCGGAGTTCAGCGGCGGCGCTGCCTGTCTCGACGCGCTGGCGGCGATGATCCGCGCCAATGTCGCAGACGCCCTGGGCAGTGACTGGGGTGCGGCACTGGCGGAACTACCGCGGCTCGAGGATGCCGCGCGTGACGCACGGGCTGTCGGCGTCGACGCGCGCATGCTGCCGCACGAATGGCTATGCACGAGCAGCGGAGCGCGCAAAGCCGATGCGCTCGACCACCACGACGACCACTTCTTTCCCGGCCCGACGGACATCGCGTGGGATCTGGCAGCTGGCTCTTTCGAGCTCGCGTATTCCGGGAGCGAACGGCGTCTACTACTGGATCACTACATCGCCTGTTCGGGCGATCGGCACGTGGCGCGCCGGCTGCCGTTCCACCGCCTCGCATACCTCGCGGCCCGTTTGGGATATACCCGTGCCGCGACGGGAACGGCGCCCACGGCGGAAGCGGCCGGCTTCGGCCGGCAGGCCGATCGGTACGCAGCGCTTCTCAGGCGCGAGATCGCCGCGAACCTCGGCGCGCCCCCGGTATAACGCCGGTGTCCAGAGGACCGGTGCGCCGGGCGGCAGCGCGCCCGGCCCGACCCCGGCGTTCCTGATCCAGGCCGCCGACGTGCGGAAAGCGCGACAGCGCCGCCTGTGCGAGCTGCTCGACCGCTGGGCTCGCTGACGTCTGTGGGCACGGCCAACGCCTGAGCGTTTGCGGTTCGCAGGTCGCGCACTCGTGTGCCAGTTGATCGAGCATTGCCCGCGCCGCCCCGCCAACACGAGCGACCTGCCCAGCTCTGCGAAACGCAGCGCCACCGCCCCGTCCGAAATCGCTCGAAGCGCCGGTGATGATGACGGCTTCGTTAGGCAATCTTTGTTCTCCACCGTCGATTCTTTCTCGCGGCGCCGCGCGCAGCGGCTCCTGAACCTCGATGCAGGGCCGTGGGGGGCCGGCGGGTGTTACTTCGCCGCGCTCGCCACTTCGCTGTTCAGTTGGCGCGCCTCAGCGAGATGGTGCTCCAGCGTCGGCAGGGTCTTCTGGGCGAATTGGCGCAGCTTGGGATCGAGCTGCTCTTGAGACGCCGCTTGGCGGAAGAGCTCGACGTCCTTCTCGTGATCTTTGAGCATTTCAGAGGCGTAAGCGCGGTCGAAGTCGGCGCCCGACTTCTTGCGCAAGTCAGTCAGGGTGGATTTGTGCTCGGACGTGGGCGCGGTCGGCAGCTTCCAGTGGTGCTGCTTGGCCAACGCCTGGAGCTCTTTCCCCGCTTTCGTATGGTCCTCGATCATCATTTGGGCGAAGCGTTTCACCTCCCGGTTGGTCGACTTCTGCGCCGCCATGCGGCTCATCTCCACCTCAGCCACGTTCGAAGCAGCCGCTTCGGTGACGAACTGTGGAGGCGGTGCCTGCTGAGCAGCGAGCACCGCGGTGGCGCTCAGGGCGATCGAGAACACACCGAGAAAATAGCGCGACATTGCTACCTCCTTTTTGCGGCGAGAGCGGTGCAAGACGTGCGCCTGTGCGCCCCGGCGACGCCGGGGCGCGTGACCAGCGCAGTTTTTGCCGCACGCCTCGGCCGCAGCACGTAGAAGTTGCCGGGGGTCGGATCCGTCGCCATACGGGCGCAACGCCGCGCTGCCAGGGCGATCGCCCGGCCGGAGAGTCGACCGACGCACACGCATCCGCGGCGCTTCCCGCCCATTGACACCGAGGCGGCCGGCCTTAGTCGCTCGGACAGCGAAAGGACGTATGCGATGCCGCAGCGCAACCTGTACCTGGTGTTGGGGCTGACACAGGACGCGAGTCCGAACATGATCCGGGCCGCCTACCGCGCGCTGGCCAAAGCCCATCATCCGGATCGCATCGGCCCGAGCGACGCCTCGGCGTTCAGCGAGATCAACGAAGCCTACCGCGTGCTCTCGGACCCGCGGCGGCGCGGCACGTACGATGACGAGCTCCAGTCGCACTCGCCACCCGCGCCGCCGGCGGCGGGCGCGCGGTACCGCCGCGCGGACATCGAACCGATGGCAGAGCCGGTGGTCCTCCGGCGCAGCTTTCGCGCCAGCCTGCCCTCGGGCGAAGAAGAGTTCCTCGAGTGGACGAAGCGCTACTCCACCGACCGCCGCGTGCCGAAGAGTTATCACAATCGTTATGCCGACTTACAGTTGATCCTGTCGCCGGATCAGGCCCGCGCCGGCGGCATCCTGCCGATCGAGGTACCGGTGTACGGCATCTGCCCAGATTGTGCGGGAAGCGGTCGCGACTGGTTTTCGCTGTGCTTTGGCTGTGCGGGTACGGGCGTGGTGGAAGGGTACCGAACCCGGCGGCTCCAGATACCGAGCATGGTGCGCGACGGCACCATGTGGGACGTGTCGATGCCCGAAGCCGGCCTCTGCCTGCGCGTCCTCATCCGCATCGATCCGTTGACTCCATAGCGATCCGTCGCGCGCCGGCGCCGCGTGTCAGCCGCCAGACGTCGACGAGCGCGCGCGGCGCAGCGACGGCGCATTGTGCGGAATTTTCACGCCGCCCGGAGTGGTCGGGCGCGGCCACATCGTCGATCATCACCACCGCCTGCGCGCGCCCAGTGTGGCTGAACGTGAGTCCCCCTCGCCGGCCAGCGGTAGAGTGCCGCCGCGGCCGTTGAGCATCGAGATAGAACAACGCGGGGCGCTCGGCGGCAGAGCGCCGGCCTCCGCAACGCGCCGAGCCCGATCCGACTGACCACTCCAGGGCCTTGCGGCCGGCGATTGCCGACTTAGACCTTCGCCATGACCCCGGAACAGATCGACCATTTCCGGCGCAAGCTCCAATCGCGACTCGACGCGGTCGACCAGCGGATCGCGCGGGCGGGGCAACACGCTCGGGAGCCGGTGGAAGACCTATTCGGAGAGCCCGGCGACGAGCCGGACCACGATCTCCTGGCGGCCACCAACCTCGACATGGGAGAGTTGTTCACGCGAGAGCGCGAGGACATCGAAGAGGCGCTCTTGCGCATCGAGCTCGGCGAGTACGGCATCTGCGAGGAGTGCGGCAAGCCGATCGAGCTCGACCGTCTCGAAGCCGCTCCCACGGCGCGGTTCTGCAAGCTGCACGCGCCGCGGCACGAGGTCCAACGCCCACCCAAGCTGTAGCCCGAGGCGTCTGCGGCGTGCGGGCGTTCTCTCGCCGCTAAACGCGCTCACATCGCCGCGGATACGCTGTCCTCGGGACCTGCAGTCTGCGGCCCACCGCGGCGGCGCTGCCGTTGACCGAGCGCTCGTCGCCATCGGCCGGTCGCGTATAGCATGTGGCGCGCGCGCCGGCCGTATGCGATGAGGCTCAAACGTTTTGCCGATGATCCTCACACCTTGGTCAGGCTTGTACACGCGGCAAGCGCGGGCTCTAACGCTGCCGCGAGGACGGCAATGGCGAGGCGACGAGGTAACGGCAACCGTGCGTGACTCCCGCTTGCTGCGGCGGGTTGCCCCGTCGCGAATGACATCGCTCGACGCCCGCGACCTGCTGCGCCGCAGCGCGCCTCGGCTTCGCTACACGCCGCCCGACCGCGATACCTGAACGTCCCAAGCGTTGGGCGCGGCGGAGATATGCAGGGCTATCCGGAAGACGGCGCGGTGAGTCGGCCGTCGGTTCTGGGCGGTGGCGTACCGCCCATATTAGTGCCGCCGGTGGCGCTCCTCGGCATGTCCGCGGGTGTGTTCGCGCTCGACGTCCTCACGCCGCGCGGCCAACCCGTGTGGTTGCTCTATCTGTTGCCGATTTCGCTCTCCATGCGCGCTCCGCGCCGTTGGCACATGTGGGTACAGGGCACCCTGGCGATCGCGCTGTTGCCACTCGGGTACTATTGGGCGTCCCCGGGGCCGTTCGATTCACTGAGCATGCTGAACCGCTATCTCGGCGCCATCACGATCGGCGTGGTCACCCTGCTCGCATGGCAAGGCCGCGTCGCTTGGGAGACCGTGGCGCGTGCGGAGCGCCGCTTTCGATCGATGACCGAGCTCGGCGGCGACGGCGTGATGTTGATCGACGCGGACGGCAACGCCGTATACACGAGTCCGGCCATGTCCCGCATC
>JBFXHX010000093.1:0-5723 GCA_050176585.1 Binatia bacterium | reverse complement strand
CGTCATCGATACCCATGCTGGCGCGCGCGGCTCTGTGCTCGTGGCGGGCGATCAAGATGGCGTGCGCGACAGCCTCACCCAGGTGCTCAGGGAAGAAATTAATGAGGTCGTCGCCGCGTGAGATGGGGCGAGCCCGATCGCGGCGCTCGAAACACGCGAGTTCGACGTGGTGCTCAGCGACCTGCGGATGCCGGGCGCAGATAGCCTGACGGTATTGCGCTACGCGCGCGAGGTCGCGCCGCGGTCGCTGGTCTTGCTCATGACAGCGCACGCGACCGTCGATAGGGAAGGTGAAGCGCTACGCGGTGGAGCGCAGGACTATCTGCCCAAGCCGCTTTGGTTCGAGGACCTGCTGGACAAGATCGAAACGCTCGTCGAATACCGCCAGCTCGGCTAGGAACGGCAGATCCTGCGCGAGCAGCGCGGTAACGATTCCGGAAGCTTCGCCGAGGGCATTCCCATGCCGACGGTCGTGTTCGATCGCAGTACTTTACCCGCCGCGACCTCACTAACGCGCCGCCATCTCGCACAACCTCGGCGAGCATCAGCCGAGGAGCCCCATTTTTCGCGGTGAGGTCAGCGAAAAGCAGCCGCCGGCGATCGTCATCTGTGTACGCACCTCGGAGACGGCGGGTGGTGCGGAACACGCCGCAGCGTGCGGAGCGTTGACGGCACGGATCCGCGCACGACGCGAGCCGGCGCCCATAGCCGCATCGCGCTGCGCCGCGCCCGCCGCTCGTCACCACGCGACGGCCGAACGTAGCCGAATCAACCGGACGCGGCCCGGGAGGCGAAGAGTTGGCGCATTACCCGTTCCTTCACCACTTCCACGAGCACGAGATATGTCCCCACCACCGCGACGAGGAAGGCGAAGAAGCTGACGGAAATCGGCGCCAGGCCGAGTGATTCGGCCACGGACGTGTATGGCAAAAGGAGGCCAATCGCCACGACGGCCAGCGTCGTAGCGATGAGCGGAAGGCTTGGGCGGTTACTCCACGGCCGGCCCGCGGTACGGATGACGAACAGCACCAGCGTTTGGGTCGCGAGGGACTCGAGAAACCAACCGGTATGGAACAGCGTCTCCCCGAATCGGAAGATCCGAAGCAGAACGAAGAACGTCAGGAAGTCGTACAACGAACTGAGCGGCCCGATAACGACCATGAATCTTCGGATCAGCCCCATATCCCACCGCTGAGGACGCTGCACGTACACGGGATCCACGTTGTCGGTGGGTATGGTGATCTGCGCGACATCATAGAGGAAATTGTTCAGCAGTATCTGCGTCGGCAGCATCGGCAGGAAGGGCAGAAACACGGCAGCTCCCGCCATGCTGAACATGTTGCCGAAGTTCGAGCTGGTTCCCATCAGCAGGTATTTGAGCACGTTCCCGAACGACCGCCGGCCGGCGATGATCCCGGCGTGGAGGACGCCGAGGTGGCGTTCGAGCAGGATCATGTCCGACGCTTCGCGCGCCACGTCGACGGCGCCGGCGACGGAGATGCCCACGTCGGCTGCGTGCAGTGACGGCGCGTCATTAATGCCGTCGCCGAGAAAGCCGACCACATGGCCATGTGCTTTGAGCACGCGGATTATCCGATTCTTCTGAACCGGCGAGACGCGCGCGAACACGCTAACGCGCTCGGCGACGCGCGCGAGCGCCCCGTCGTCGAACTTGTCGAGGTCACTGCCGAGCACGATGCGCTCGCCATCAAGGCCGACGAGACCGCAGATGTGCCGGGTGACGAGCTCATTGTCGCCCGTGAGGATTTTCACCGCCACGCCATCGCGCCGAAGCGCTGCGATCGAATCCTTCGTGTCCTCGAGCAAGTGGTCGGCAAATGTAACGAAGCCCGCCAACGTCAGATCCCGCTCGTCGACCGTTTTGAACCCCGCCGGCCGATCGACGCGACAGTAGGCCACCGCCAACACCCGGAAACCGCGCTCACTGGCGGCGCGAAACGTATCGAGGCCGCGAGTACGCGCGTTCGCGTCGAGGGTGCGGACACTCCCCTCCGCCTCGTACGTGGAGCAGATGCCGAGCACGCTCTCCGGCGCGCCCTTGGTGATCAACAGGAAGCCCGCTGCGTCCTGTAGGACGACCGAGAGGCGGCGCCGCTCGAAGTCGAACGGGATCTCATCGGTCTTGCGAAACCCGCTCGCCCCGCCGGATCCCGCCAAGATGGCGGCATCGAGCGGGCTCTTGATACCCGACTCGAATTGGCTGTTCAGCCGCGCCAGCGAGAGGGCGCGGCCGGATGCGTCGCCGAAGGTATCGAGCGAGCGATCGAGCGACATCGTGCCCGCCGTGAGGGTCCCCGTTTTGTCGCTGCAGAGGACATCGATGCTGCCGAGGTTTTGGATGGCGGACAGGTGCTTTACGATGACTTTCTCCCGGGCCATGCGGATCGCGCCCTGGGCGAGCGTCACAGTGGTGATCATCGGCAGAAACTCCGGCGTGAGCCCGACCGCAAGCGCCACGGAGAATAGCAGTGACTGGAGCGCGTCGCGGCCCACGCTGACGTTCACGACCAAGATGAACAGCATCAAAAACAGCACCGCCTCGAGGATCAACATCCCAAACTGCCGCGTGCCGCGTTCGAACTCCGTCTCCTCGGGGCGCGCGGCGAGCCTCTCCACGATATCGCCGAAGGCGGTGTGCGCTCCCACCGCGAGGACTACGGCGGTTGCGGTGCCGCTCACGACCGAGGTTCCCAGGTAGACGAGGTCCGGCGCATCCGGGCCGGCAATGGACAGCGCGGTGCCGCTCACGAATTTTTCCGCCGGCAGCGATTCACCGGTGAGAGCGGCCTGCTGCACGTGCAAGTCATCGGCTTCGATGAGCCGAGCGTCGGCCGGCACGAGATCACCGGCGCGAAGCAGAATCACGTCGCCGCGCACCACCTCGCGGCGCGGGAGCTCGATGGCGGCCCCGCCGCGCAGCACGGTGGCCATTGGCGCGATCCGGTCTCGCAAGCGCCGCACGGCCCGCTCGGATCGAAAAGTCTGCCAGAAGTTGAGACTGCCGCTGAGCACGACGATCGCGGCGATGATCGCCGCATTGGCGACCTCGCCGAGGAGGGCCGATGCGGCGCCCGCAGCGAGCAAAATGACGACGAGCGGGTTCCCGGATGCACGGATGAATTCAATGATGTGCGAACCGAGGCGAACGGCCGCCAGCTCGTTCGCACCGCCTTCGGAGAATCGGCGTCCCGCCTCTTCCGGCGCCAGTCCTTGGCGCGACGTACCGAGGATCGCGAGCACGTCATCGAGCGGTTCCAATGGCATCCCCTGCCCACCGGGGCGCACGCGCGCATGAGAAGTCGCCATCACGGCTTCACGCGGCTCGCACGTCGAGCAAGCGGTTGATGTCGTGCGCCTGCGCGGGACACGACGGCCAGCGCCCAACATCAAACGGCGATCCTGCAATGGCCGTGCCCACATGGGAGCGCGTAGCGCAGCACTCAATCAATGCCGTCAGTTTCTTGGGTCGGCGAAATACGCGCGATGCACGCCGGCGGATTCCGTCGGGCGCGAGAGAGACCACCTACGGTACTCTGCTGAAGGCGAGAATGCGGGCCGCCGCCCCAGCTCCGATGTTTCTCAATCGTGAGAAGCACGTGGCCAACGCACCGCCCGCGGCCCTCCGCTAAGCCGGGCGCGCATCTTGCTGAGGACGTGCGTGAGGGAGCCGAGCGTATGCAAGTGTCCTTGTGGATGACCCCGAAACCGTTCTGCGTCTCATCGGAGGACAAGTTGGACACAGTGGCCGAGGCGCTGAACGCCGGCGGCTTCCGCCGCGCACCGGTCATCGACGCCGACGGCCGCTTGCTCGGCATCGTGACCGACCGCGACCTTCGCGAGCACAAGGGCTACTTGTCCTCTAGCAAAGTGAGCGCGGCAATGACCGAGCCCGCACTGGCGGTCACCGCGGGAGACCCGATCGAAAGAGCGGCCGAGCTCCTGCTGGCGCACAAGATCGGTGGCCTGCCCGTAGTCGACGAGCAACAGCGCGTAGTGGGCGTCATCACCGAGACGGATTTGTTGTGCGGCTTCTTGGATGCGACCTGCCCAGGCGAGGGTGCTGTCCGGGTGGACTTCGCGTGCGGGGCCTCGGCGGGCGTCTTGGGGGCCGCGGTGCATGCCGTCGAGGCCGCGGGCGGGACCGTGCTCGGCGCCGGGACGTTTCAGCCGTCCGACCGGGGCGGCGAGCGTCGTTACTATTTGCGCTTCGTCACTGCCGCGGCGCTCGAACCCGTGCTGGACAGCCTACGGCGGTACGGCTGCGAGGTGACCGCCATTCACCGTCCACGACCCGCGGAGGCCGCATGAAGGTCAAAAGCATCCTCGTCCCGATCGATTTTTCCGCCTACTCCCTGAGAGCGCTCGACAAAGCCGCGGATCTCGCTGCACAGTTCGGCGCCTCACTCACGACCGTGTTCGTGATCGAGCCGATCACCTATGCCATCGCCGACCTCACCGGCATGGGTACCGGCGTAATGGGCCAGGTGCTCGAAGAACAGCGGACGAGCGCGCAAAAACAGCTCACTGCGCTCCAGCGCCGATACGCACGACGCGGGATAAAGATACGGACCTCGCTGCGCACCGGCGTCCCCTATCGCGCCATCATCGACACGGCAGTGGCCGAAAAGGCGACCCTGATCGTCATGGCCACGCACGGCCGCAGCGGATTGGCGCACGCCTTCATCGGCAGCGTGGCCGAACGGGTCGTGCGCACGGCGCCGTGCCCGGTGCTCACCATCGGTCCGGGCCACCGAAAAGCAGTGAAACCAACCGCGCGCCAGGCGGCGAGCGCAGGCGACGGTGCAGGTCGCACGCGGCAGATAGCACCGGGCGTGAGGTCCGGCTCTGCGGTGCGCGGTCGCGCGGAAGCAGCGCACCGTCATCACAAGGAGAAATCGGCGTGAACGAGAGTGTTCTCTTGCCTAGGTAGGGCGGCACTGGGCTGACGAGCGGCGCGGAAGCGCTTTCTTCGGGCCGTCCTTCAGGAGCTCCGTTAGCGCACTACTGCTGCCGAGGCCGCTGACGCCGCCTGATGGATACAGGCTGGCTGCGAGCAATGTGTACAACCTGTCGTTCCGTTTTTGTTCGTCGAGCGCGGAAGTGACCTCACAGATACACCCAGTCCGACCCGTTGAGCCGCACGCGTGCGATCCAGCCGGCGATCACGGCTTGCTGGCGCATGCGTCCGCCCAACTCGACGCGATGCGTACGTCGTGCGGGCGGTCGTTTTCCAGCCACAGCCGCTTGACGCCGGCCGACGTGACGAGCGCGCGCGCTATTCCGCCGTCAGCGATGCAGCGCACGCCCGGCTGCATGTGCCGGTCCGAGCCCCCACCGTGCGCAGCGTTGCGGGCGCGCTCCAAGTGTGGGAATCCTCTACGGCCGAAGCGGGATCGCGTCTGCGGATTGCGTGGGCGTACTCTTCGCATTGGCCTCGCCGCATCGATGCTCGGGCCGCCGCATGAGGTCATCCGCCAAGCCTAAATCGAACGGGTACTTGTTTGAAATACCGAGCGGGTAAGGCGCATGCTGCGCTAGGGCTTCATGTTGACGAGCTGTGGACATTGCGCCACCACGGAATCCGTCAACCGCCCCTCGCCTATCTGATATACAGAGTGCGCCGGGAACCGTGGACGAGCAGCGCGACCGATTTCTCGCAAAAGTACGCCTCGACGAACTGATCGAGCGCCTGTGGGACTCGG
>JBFXHX010000092.1:0-5792 GCA_050176585.1 Binatia bacterium | reverse complement strand
GAGGGTAGGGGAAAAGACAACAAGGACGAGGGTAGGGGAAAAGACAACAAGGACGAGGGGAAGGCCAAGCCCAACGGCGGCGACGGCGGCGGCAAGGGCTCCTCGTGCGTGTCGCAAGGCGTGTGTCGCGGTGCTGCGCGCGGCGGGGACGAGGATGACGAGTCGGGGCACGGCGGCTCGTGCGTGCCGCTTCGGGGCAGTTGCGAGAAGCGCGACCTGCCCGTGAGCATCTGCGACCCCGAGGAGGAGAAGTGCTCGGCGAGCAGTCCCGAGGCGTGCAAGGCGGCCAAGGAGAGCGAGTGCGAACTGATCCCGCCGCGCGAGGCGCAGTGCACGGTATGCCCGGACGGCGGCGAAGATGGAGAGGAGTGCCGTCGGGGCGACCGGTGTGAGCGCGGCCGCAGCAGTGGTGGCACGTGTGAGCCGAGCGGGCTGATCTGCGCTGCACCCGAGACGTGCGGCCAGCTCAGTTGCCGGGACTAAACCGAAGCTCTCGGGCGCGCGCCGCCGCCGGGCGGCGCCGCCGGGTGTCTCACGCCTGCGAGGCGGATCTCGCTGCGAGAATTTCACTGCGAAGACGCGGAGCGGCGCGGAGGCGCTTTCCTCGCCTTCGCGTCGCGGCCCCTTCGTTTGATCATCAACTCGAGCGGCGTCGTGGTTCCCGCGGAGGGATACCATGGGTTTTGCGCTGACCTCTCCGGCGTTCAGTAATGGAGGGGAGATCCCGGCGAAGTATACTTGCGAAGGCGCGGACGTTTCGCCGCCGCTCGCGTGGAGCGACGTGCCCAGCGGCACGGCAAGTCTCGCGCTCATCGTGGATGATCCCGACGCCCCGGATCCGAGAACCCCGAAGATGACGTGGGCGCACTGGGTGCTGTACGACATTCCGCCGACAGCCAGCGGCATCCCGGAAGGCGGACCGCTTCCACAGGGCGCACGCGAGGGGTTGAATGATTGGCAGAAGACCGGCTACGGCGGTCCCTGCCCACCAATCGGCCGGCACCGCTACTTCTTCAAGCTGTACGCGCTCGACAGGGCGCTGGGTGACCTGCACACCCCGCCCAAATCAGTGCTCGAAAACGCCATGAAAGGCCACATCGTCGGGGGTGCCGAGCTGGTTGGAACTTATCAGAAGTGACCCTAGCTGAGCGCGCGGCGCGCTCGCCTGATCTGATGCGCTCGAGCGGAGAGCCCGCCGAGTGGTTCACGACGCCCGCGCGGCTGGAGATTCGACCGCCGCCCAACCCCGTGCCGCGCTTCGGCAATGGATACTGCATCAGCACCGCAGGCATGGCGCGGTCGGCACCGAGTTTGTCGCGGATTGACGTGCTGCGGACGTCTTGCGGCGCCCTCCGGTGGTTTGCGAGCCACCAGATGCCGCGTGGCAGCCGAACTCAGTTGGAGGATGTAAGCGGCGACAGGAAGATCTGGGTGAGCGGCCCACGGTCACCAAGACGCCGATGAAGAGGCCGGCCAAGACCCGACGCTAACCGCCAGACCGAGCCCAGCGGAGGCAACCGGCATGGCGATGGTGACGAAGACGCAAGGCTGCGAACGGATGCGCTTCGATGATGGGCATCTGTTGCGGCTCCGCGCACGCTCAGCGGCGCGCCGTCGGAGCATGCCGGCGCTGCGGAAGGAGTCCCGCAGCTACTTGAGGCAGTGCTGCCGGACGAGCGCTGCGACGTGGTGCATGCTCAGCGGCTTCTCCGCATGCGCGGCGACGTGGAGGTCGCGGGCGCGTTCGCTGACGTCAGCGGCGCCTGAATACACGATCACCGGAATGCGATTCATGCCCGCATGCCGCAACTGTTCCTGACGGAATTCGGCCGCGTCCATCACCGGTGTGTTCAGGTCCATGACGATGACGCAAGGGGTGAATCCGCCATGCAACTTGGACAGAGCCGCGCGCCCGTTGGGCGTCGTTTCGACGGCGTAGCCATCGAGCTCCAACCATAGAGCCACCAGTTCCCGGACATCTCGATGATCCTCGATGATCAGCGCTGAAGGGTGACGGTGAGACATAACGGTTCCCAGAGGTGATGGGCACGAGTGTCGCCCGAACGGCCGAATTGTCAAGCATAACAGAGCAGGCGAGCGACGGGACATGGCGGAGCGCACAGACTGCGCGCTGGATCACAACGGCGAACGGGATTCGTCCCGTTCGCACTCAGCGCCGGGGTGCGGGTGACGCGCGCGGTAAGCTGCCGGGGAACGCCGGATGAGCGCGCGACTACTTGAGGCAGTGCTGTCGGACGAGGCCAGTGAGCTGTTGGAAATCCAGCGGTTTGGTGCCGTACGCCGCGGCTTTCAAGTGCGCGGCGTTTTTCGTCGCGTCGACCACGCCGGAGTAGACGACGATCGGGATATGGCTGATGTCCGGACGGCGCAGCTGCTCCTGACGAAATTCGAAGCCGTTCATCACCGGCATGTTGAGGTCCATCAGGATCACACATGGATGCAAGCCGCCGCTGAGCTGCTCGAGTGCATCGCGGCCGTTCCACGCGTCCGCCACCCTGTACCCGTCCAACCGCAGCCACTCGCGCATCGCAACGCGCACATCGGGGTTGTCATCGATCAACAGTACCGTCGGATGATCGTGTGCCATTTCCACCCCCAGTGCGGGTGCAGAACACTGCACCGGTGCGGCTGGCACTCTTCGGTGTTGCGCGCTCCTTGTCAATGCGGGCTTGGGCCCTCCCAGTGTGCTCCGGTGTTCGGTCATAGGTTGGCTGGTGTCGAGCTGGCGCCGCGGGGGCGCGATGAGGCGCCACGTTGCGCCGTACCCTCCTGCTCGGGCACACGCTGCGCTCGCGCGGAGCGGCGCGAGAGGGTGCGATAGCATTCGCTTGCTGCATCTAAGTAGAACTTGCCGTGCGTTGCGGGTAGTAATTACGCCGTCGCGCGCCGAGGCTCTGCATCGCCCAGCTGCGCGCGATGGCCAGCGGATTGCTTTAAATCCGGGTCATCCGTTTCAAAATGGACAGTTCGCTCTCCGGCCCGACTGCCCCCCCAGTCGCACGGCTGAGAGCTCGAAAGGCGCCGGCAGCTTGCTGCCGGCGCCGCCATTTTTGATTCGGGCTGTCTAGCGCCGGCTACATCGGGTCCGGGCGGTATGAGCGGTCGATGCGGCGCGGGCTGAAAGCCGGGGCGCGGTGATAGCAGAGCGGTGTCCACCCATGGCGGGGGCGCGGCCGCCTCGCACAAAGGGCTTGGTTCATTCCCGCACCGGCCGGGCGGCGCAGCGCGCCGGCGGGACTGGCGGTCATTGTCGCCGGATCAAGCCGGCGATTTCCGCTTTCGTCAACGCGCGCCCGAGACTTTCAACGGCGCTGTCGATGATCTGGCGGCTGCTGCCGATGCTGGCGAGCAGATCGAGGATCTCCATGACCTGATCGACGGACGGTCGCAACGGCGCGGGTATGTCTCCGTTACCGGCGAGCGTTCGCAGTGTGTCGAGGGCCTTTTCTGCCGGTCTCTGGATCATCGTCTCGACCTCGGCGAGATCCAGGCCCAGCGCTGTGCCGGTCACGATGAATTCGCGTGTGCCCCTCAGGTACTCCAGAACGTGGTTGAGGAACTCCGCGACAGCTTGTGGATCATGCCTCACAGTAAAGCTTATACTCCTGCCCGGCGCATCCAGAAAACCGGTGGCACCCTCTGCGTCGACGAGTGTGGGTGAGCCGCCGTGGATCTGCGGAAGATGAGTGAGAGGCGCGCCGCACCTGGAACCCGCGTGCGAACAGATGCGCCACCTCGGCAGCGATGGTGCCGGGCCCATTTCAGAGAGGAGGTGGACGATGTCGCTGGCCAACCGCCCGTACCAGGTCGCCGGCGTGGAGTGCTGTTCCGGCCGTGCGGAGATTCAGCTCGCACCAGTCGTCCTCACAACGCCAGAACAGCGCGCGCAGATCAGGCCCAGATAGCTGACCAGCTCGGTCGGCGTAGCATTTGCGCCGCCGGCAGCGCTGGTGCAGCTCAGCCCCGAGTCGTTCGGCTAGTGCAAAGTTGCACGCATTCGGATCCACCTGCGTGAGATCGCCCTCGGCCTGCCGGACAAGCCTGCCGGTACGAAAGCGGGCTCAGCCCGCGCCGTTCGCGACTCGGTCAGGCAGGATCGGTTTGCGGTCGACGAGCGCGGCGCCGACTCGACGACGCTGCGTTTGGTATCGCCGCGAGAACCACTTGTGGACCGGCTGCTGGCTTAGCAAGCCGTCGGGCCGGGTCCACACAGACAGTCGGTGTGTGAGGAGCGCGCCGCGCGACCGGAACGAATATCGCGGCGGGCTGCGGTCTACCGGCGCTCCGCTACACGGTGGAGCCGGTGTGCGCGGACGTCACTCGAGGCGGGGCGCGATCACCGGGTGGCGGTGCTCGATCCCTGGGGCGATCCACGTGCTGCCGGTGTCGTCCGTCGTGTCCGTCGAGACTGGCGCTATCCGCGCCGCCTAGACTCGTCGGGGGATTCGGTAAGAGCGCTGCGGTTTGGAGCGGTCCGCTCGTTCAAGCGGAGTCTTACCGTTCACAAAACGAGCGCAAGAACTGTATCGCTTCGTCCGGTGTATCGAAGGTGGTGTTCCTCGCCAGTGGCGGGGGCTCCCGATAAAACGAGCCATCCCCACGATACCAAGTGCCCAACCGCCATCGGCCGCCCACTTCGATTACCGTGCACGAAATCGAGGAGGTGAGTGGTAGCGCCCGAGCCTGCATGAGGGCTCCTACGTGGTCCCTACGACCAAATCCGCCGTCACACGCATTCACCGCTCATCTACCCGCGCCGAATTGTAGGCCTACGGATGGGATCTGCAATCGGGGGGCTCGACGAAAATCGCCTGTCGCGCTTCGAGCTGTCGAGCCTCCAACCCTTTGAACGGGTCAGTCCGTGGGCTGCGGAACGCGGGAGCAGTTCGAGCACAGCGCGCTCGGTTATGGCGCCGCCCGAGACTCGAACGCGGGACCGTCGACTCAGTCTCAACGCGCGTGCTCCGCGCCGCCGGCTCGGCGGCGAGCACGCGATGTGAAGAGCCGCGAAGCGGTGAATTGTGCTTTCGCATTGCGAAGTGCCCGCGTCGGCGCCGATCGCGCGAAATCCGCCTGAGCTGCTCGCCGTGAAACTGGTCCAGGCAAAATGAGAGTTCTCCATGCTGACGAAGCGGAAGCAGAACTCCGGTGCGCAAGGGCCGGGTTCCGCGAGGAGCAGATCATCAAGATCCTCAAGGAGAAGGACGCAGGCGCCAAGCTCGTCGATCTCTGTCTCCGCCATGGCATCAGTGAGCAGACGTCCCACCGGACGCTGAACAGCGTGGATCACTTCTCGCGAGCGCTGGCGATCGCGGTGGACCGATCCCTGCCGGGGGAGCGGGTCGTGCGCGAGCTCGACGAGTTGGTCGCCGTGCGCGGCGTGCCGGAGATGATCGTGGCGGACAACGGCCCGGAGCTCGCGGGCAAAGCACTAAAAGTCGGGCGTACCGCAGCTCTTTCGTGCCGCTGACCCCGTCATCCCGGTATTCGGGCACGAGCTGGATAGCGAAAGCCTTGGCGTAGCGCTGCACGGCCTCGCGCGGCAGCGGGAACCCGTTGCCGTCAATGTGCCGCTTCCTGAAACTCGGAGGTAACCGACGGCCTTTGCCACTCGGCCCTCCGGGGTTTGTGTGATTTTGCCTGCGCTTATCGCATACTAGCCGGAATAGTAACAGGAATTCTCTAGAAGTGCTGTTGCCTGCACGTGATCTGCGCGTGCCGGTACGTCCCCGTCGCGAGTTGCCGTTCGGGGGAATCGACCCGGGGCCCCT
>JBFXHX010000091.1:0-6083 GCA_050176585.1 Binatia bacterium | reverse complement strand
GGCCGCGGAGGATGTTGGTGAAGCCCTGCTGCGTCGTGGTGAAGAGGCGGCGCGCCTCCTCGTCGGTCTCGGCAGCCACCACGTTCACGCCGACCATGGTGTAGGGCCGCGCGAGCTGGGCCGAGGGGCGGAACGAGCTGCGATACACGGCGAGCGCCTCGAGGAGCGCGTCGGGCGCGAAATGCGAAGCGAACGCGTACGGCAAGCCGAGCGCCGCGGCGAGCTGAGCGCCGTACAGGCTCGACCCGAGAATCCACAGTGGGACCTGGAGCCCGCCCCCCGGCACCGCCTGGACGAGCTGCCCCGGCTGCACGGGGGCGAGCAGGGCCTGGAGCTCCTGTACGTCCTGGGGGAAGTAATCCGCGCTGGTCGGGTCGCGGCGCAGCGCCCGCGACGTGCGCTGGTCCGTGCCCGGCGCGCGGCCCACGCCGAGGTCGATCCGACCGGGAAACAGCGATTCCAGCGTGCCGAACTGCTCAGCGATCGCCAGCGGCGCGTGGTTGGGCAGCATGATACCGCCGGAGCCGACGCGGATCGTCGAGGTCCCGCCCGCGAGATAGCAGATGACCACCGCCGTCGCGGCGCTCGCGATCCCGGTCATGTTGTGATGCTCGGCCACCCAATAGCGCCGGTACCCGAACCGCTCGGCGTGCTGTGCGAGGTCGAGGCTGTTGCGGAGCGCATCGCTCGGCTTCGCGCCCGCCATGACGGGAACCAGGTCGAGGATCGAGAGGGCAACCGGCTGGCTGCGCGCGCTCATGCCGCGCCACCACAGCACAAACGCGCTGGCGATGTAATTAGAGGACTGGCCGAGCGCCGCCGCGATCAGCTACGCGACGCGCGCTGCACGGTGGGCACCAGCGACTCGCCGTGCGGCGGCGCGCGCGGGCCCGGACCGCCCACGCGACATCCCGATGCGTACGGCGGCGGTCGCACGCGACCGACCGCGCTCTGCGAAATGCATTCGCCCGGCGCAACCCGCTAAGCCGACTGTTGACACGATTTTCCCAATGTGCGTGAGTGCGCGTGCCTACACTTAGTTAGTTCCGCAGCTCCGCAGTGAAGAGGAGGTTTGGCCGCTCGGACAACCGCCTGTTCATGAGCTCGCCCGCGACCTAACGCTGCGTCCGTCGGCCGTCGCGCAGAGGCCAGACGCGGGAAACGCACCCCGCAGTCGGGACTCTGATTGAGGCTCCAGCAGTCATCAATTGCATCAGGAGGTGCACGGCATGGATCGCTCGGTCGAGTCAATTCTGAGCAAGCGCGATGTGGAGCTCATGAGGCGGCCGATAGAAGAGGCCATTGCGCCGCCGCCGCCGTACTATACCTCGAAAGAGCTCTACGACCTGGAAGTACAGCGCATCTTCATGAAGGAGTGGGTGTGGGTCGGACATGTCGAGCACGTTAGCAAACCCGGCGACTACTTCACGTTCACCCTGGTGGATGAGCCGATCCTGATCGTGCGCGATCAGGCGGCCGAGCTGCATGCCTTCTCTAATACGTGCCGCCATCGCGGCACGGTCGTCGCGCAAGGCGAGGGAAACTGCCGGGCGTTCACCTGCCCGTACCACAGCTGGGTCTACAACCTGAGCGGCAAGCTGATCGGCGTGCCGGGCATGGAAGGGGTAAAGGGGTTCGACGCTTCGCAGTTGGGACTGCGGCCCATACGGCTGGAGGTGTGGGAAGGACTGATCTTCGTCAACTTCGACCCCGAGGCGAAACCGCTGCTGCCAATGCTCGGCGAGCTGCCGGAGTACGTGAAGAACTACCGGCTGGGCGAGACCGTGTGCATGCGGCGCACGGTGTACGACTATCCGTGTAACTGGAAGCTGCTCGTCGAGAACGCGATGGAGGGCTACCACATCCTCGGGACCCACGCGACGTCCATCGGCTCCCAATACGGCGATCTCAGCCGGTGGTCGATCGTGCCGGATCCCAAAGGCATCTGGGAGGACTTGCTGTTCGTCGGCACCGAGCCGCTCAGCATGTCGGTCGGCGGCAGCGTGGGGAAGAGCGCTTTCATCATCGACAGCCTCACCGAGCCCGAGCAGAAGCTGCACCACTTCATTTTCATCTATCCGGACGTGCTGTTGATCTACCAGCCCGACAGCGTGTCGTGTTTCATCATGCACCCGAACGGGCCCGACAGCGTAAAGTGCTACTTCGATGTGCACTTCCCGAAGTCCTTCGTCGGCCGGCCCGGCTTCGAGGAGATGGTGCAGATGAGTTACGACGGCACCGACGAGTTCAACCACCAGGACATCCACCTGTTGAATCTCGCCCAGCAAGGGTACCGGTCGCGGCTCGCCAGCCCGTCGCGGCTCTCGTTGCACGAGCTCATTCCATATCGGTTGACGCAGTACGTCTTGGACCACCTGCTGAACGGGGACGCATCGGCGCGGTGAGGAGCGAGCCGTGGATAACCGGTTCCGCCCTCCTCCTCACGAGGGTCACAGCAGCGCGCCGGTCAACGGCGCCAACGCCAACGGTAAGGCTATGCCAGCTCAACCGTTCACGGAGGGGTTATGAGCCTGCGAGTCGTCGATCCCGCCCACAGCAACACTCACTGGCAGTTGGAGGATCTCACGCGAAGGATCCAAGCCCAGGAGGACATCGAAGCGATCAAGCAGCTGAGGGCGCGGTATTGCCTGAACGTCGACGAGGCGAACTGGTCCGCGATGGGCGATCTCTTCGCCGAGGACGCCGTGTGGGACGGCGGCCCGTTCGGCCGCCATGCCGGGCGCGCCGCGATCCAAAAGTTTTTCGACGAGCTGCCCCGCGCCCTGGCGTTCGCCGTGCACTACGTCATGAACCCGATCATCGAATTGCAGGGCGAAGATCGGGCGACCGGGATTTGGTACCTGTTGGAGCCCTGCACGATGCGCGAGGGCAACCAGGCCGTGTGGGGCACCGGGCGGTACGACGAGGAGTACACGAAGCTCACGCTGCCCTCCGCGGTGGTGAAACGGCAACTCGGCCATCCCTGGACCGGTGAATGGAAGTTCCAACGGGTGAAGCTCACCCCGGGAATCTGGACGCCGTACGCCGAGGGTTGGGTCAACAAGCGGTCCATCCTCGACGACAAGTAAAGGAACTGGTCGATTCGTCCGTGACGCTGGGACGCCACGGCTTCCGACCGAGCAGCACACGAGCGTCACTGCCGGCGCTCCAACGAGCGGGAGGATAAGCGATGTACAACTGGCCACAGGCCGACTGGGACGCGCTGCGGCGGTATCGCACAGAGAACGTGCGGCGCGTGATGCAGGAGAAAGGCGTCGATGCCGTTGTCCTCACCGGTCCCGACAACATTCGCTATGCCTCGGACTTCCGCGCCTGGTTCATCATCGAGGCGTTCGATTGGTACGCCGCGGTGGTGACCGCGGAAGGTGAGAGCTTCGTATTCGTTCCGTTCCTCGATGAAGATCAAAAAGACCCCGAGCCGACCCAACCGTGGATCCGCCAGTACGTCGCCACGCCGTCATGGGTGTCGAGCGCCTCACAGCCCGGAGTGTGGGCGCGACTCTTGAAGAAGAAGCTGGAGGCGCTCGGGGTCCACCGCGTCGGCATGGAGGCCGTCCCGCTGAGCATCCAGCAGGCGCTGCGGCAGGATATGTCCCGGGTGGAGTTTCACCCGGTGGAGAAAGAGCTGGCGCTCGCCCGCCAAATGAAACACCCGGAGGAGATCAAGTTGATCGAAGCGAGCGCGACGGTCGCGTCGCTCGGCTGCAGCGCCGCCTTGGAATCGATCATCGACGGCCGGAGGGATAATGAGATCGTGGCCGTCGCCTGCCACGAGATGCATCAGCAAGGCGCCGAGACCGTGACCCACCACCTCTGCCTGCACAGGCAAGCGGAGGACTGGTACGCGCACGGCAAGCACCTCTGGGAGGGAGATACCTTCTGCCTCGACGTCGGCTGTTACGGCATGGGCGGCTACGGATCCGACATGTGTCGGACCGCTTTCGTGGGGACGCCGCCGAAAGTCGTGCAGGACGCGTACAAAGCGCTACAGCAAGCGTATGGCGAGGGACAAGCCGCCGCGAAGCCGGGCATCAAAGCGTCGCAGCTCGACGCGCTCATCAACGGCGTGCTCAAGAAATTGGGCTATCCGGGCACGCCGTACTCGATGGGCCACGGGGTGGGCATGCGCGCGTGCGAGCTGCCGATCATCTACCGGCGCGAGATGATGGACGAGGATGCCGAGCTCAAAGAAGGCATGGTGATCACCCTGGAGCCGGAGACGCGGGTCGAGCATCGCGGCGACAAGGCGTTCGTGAAGCTCGAGGACACCTTCGCGGTGACCGCTACCGGCCTGCGCAGGCTGACCACCTCGGGTTACAACTTCTGACGGCCGCGCCGTTGCGAGCTCGGGCAGTGGCAACGCCCTGCGGGAGCGGTCCGACGCGGTTGGGCCGCTCCCGCGACCGGCGCTCAGCCGAACTGGACGCACCGCCGGGAGAGGCTCCCGAACTCGAACCCCTCGACCGGGAAACGGACCGCCCCGGGCGCAGCGCTCGCGGCCCCCGCCGCGATGAGGATGGGCACGAAGTGCTCGTGCGAGGGCAGCGCCACGTGCACGCCGGGCGCTTTCGTCCGGTAGTCGATGAGCGCGTCGAGATCGCCGCGCGCGAGCGCGTCCCCGGTCCAGGTGTCGAACTCCAGCGCCCACGCGGGCACGGGCGCATTCGGCCGCCAGTTCAGTGTGGACAAGTTGTGGGTCAAACTGCCGCTGGCGAGGACGAGCACGCCCTCTTCGCGCAGCGGCGCAAGCGCGCGGCCGAGCTCCACGAGCGCGCGCGGATCTTGCGTGGGGATCGAGAGCTGCAGGACCGGGACGTCGTGAGCGGGCAGCATCCAGAGCAGCGGCACCCACGCACCGTGGTCGAGCCCGCGGGCGGGCTCCCGGACCACGGGCCCCCGGGACTGGAGCAGAGCCGCCACCCGGTCCGCCAGCGCCGGCGCGCCGGGCGCAGGGTACCGGATGGCGTAGAGCTCCTTCGGAAAGCCGTAGAAATCATAGATGAGCGGGAGCGCGGTGGTCGCGCCGATCGCCGGCGGCGCCTGCTCCCAGTGAGCGGACAGCACCAGCACGGCATCGGGGCGCGGCATCGCCGCTGCCCAGGCGCGAAGCTGTGCACCCTTTTCGGCATCGGTCGCGAGCAGCGGCGCGCCGTGAGCGACGAAACCCACGGGCATCATCGAATCTGGCATCGGTCCGCCTCCCTAGGGTAGAAACCCAAGCCTCTGAGGCCCCGGCGTGGACGGTGATGACGTGCGATCAGTTCCAGTACTGGCCCTCTCGTACCCGAGCTCCTTTCAAGAGTCGAGAATCGAGCCCGGCGACCTCGAGCGCGTGCAGTCGTTCGAAGGGTCCACTTTACCGTGAGTCACACGCCGCCGCGCCGGTAACGCGCCGCGCGAGCCCCGTTCGTCACACGAGCAACCAACCGAGGAGTAAAGCCGATGAGCAACGCAACGAACCCCGTGAGCGAGTATGACGCGATCGCCAGGACCGTCCAGTACTACATCGACGGCGCCAAGACGGGCCGCGGCGACGAGATGAAGCCCGCCTTCCACAAGGATGCGACGATCTTCGGCTATGTCGGCAACGAGCTGACCGCCGGCCCGATCGCACAGCTCTTCAGCTGGAATGACAACAACGGCGCGGCCAAGGAGCTGCAGGCGCGGATCGCGAGCATCAACGTGGCCGATACGATAGCCACGGTACGGCTCGAGCTCGAGAACTGGACCGGTCGCCGGTACACCGACATGTTCACGCTGCTCAAGGTCGACGGACAGTGGAAGATCATCAACAAGGTGTTCCATCACCACGGCTGAAGAGCCGGGGGATGACGTGACGTCATCGGCCGGCGGGTATTCCCGCCGGCCGCGAGCCCGCGCGCGCCGCGCCGGCGGTGACGCGCCCCACGCCCGCGCCGTGCCGCACGGCGCGAAACAGGACCGAGACAACCGGAGGTGAGCACTGGACGCTTTGGATCCGTATTTTTTCACCGACCTGCCGAACAAGATTTTCGATGGCGTGTCGCAGTTCGTGATCGCGACCGCCGACATCGACAGCGCGG
>JBFXHX010000090.1:0-6346 GCA_050176585.1 Binatia bacterium | reverse complement strand
TCCCCATGGATGAGCGCGTGAAGCAGTCCGGGTATGATGTGATGCGCGGCTGGAGCTTGGTCGAGAACGGCTCAACCTATCTCGACTGGAAGGGCGGCTTCTGCTTCGACATCATCTCCTCCGGCGGCGGGGTCCGCACCCGCTGCGGCATCGAGTGGAAGAAGGCTTACGTGCGGCCCGAACAGAGGGCCGTCTACGAGTCTACGAACCCACCGCTGCTCAGCAAGCGGTTCATCGTGCTCACGGCGCCGCGCACCGTCCGCGGCGTCGGCTTCGTCACCAACGTGTACGACGACGCCAACAAAGAGCAGGACAACTGGCTCTACCTGCCCTCGGTGCGCAAAGTGCGCCGTCTGGCCACGGCCAGCAAGCAGGACTACTTCGCCGGCACACCGATCCGCAACGAAGACCTGCCGCAGGTCTCGCCGTACAATCACAACAACCAAGTGATCAAGGTTGCGTTGTTCGCCGACCCTGGTCCCGAGTACTTCGGCTTCGGCAATTCGGGCTGGGAGCGCAAGGAGGAGTTCCTCGACGGTATCGGCTGCCCGCACTGGGTGGTCGAGGTGACCCCGAAGGAGCGGCCGTACTGGTTCGACAAAAAGGAAAGCTGGGTCAACATGTTCATCTACGGCGTCAGCCACGAGCGCGCCTACGATGAGAAAGGTGAGATCGTGCGCGTCATGAACTACGCGCACCGGCCGGCAGACCTCATCGATCCCAGCTATCCACGCGGCTATCTGATCTGGAACACCGCCGGGGCCCACGACCTGCGCACCGGTTATCGCAGTGTGTTCTGGGGTGCCCACCGCCGCAAGAATGTGGTCTGGGAAGAATCCTTCTTCGACACCAAGTACTCGGACGACATCTTCAACCCGGACCTCCTGCCGAACGAGTACACCAGCACGCTCGAGTACGGACCGAATCCGGCCAACTGGGTCTCTCCAGAGGATCGGTGGCCGCAGCCGCCCGATGTGATCACCAGCCCGTGATCTCGTGCCGCTAGGCGGATCTGGGCGCCGCCCGCGGACATGCGATGCGCCGCACGCGGTTCACGCGATGGGCAAGCCGGATCGCGCTCGGCGTGAGTGTCTGCCTCGGCGCCCCGATCACACCGGCCGCTGATACCGCCGCGTCGGGCCTGTCGGATGGTGAGATAAAGGCGCAGTGTCTTCGCTTGCGCGAGCTGTGTGAAACTGCCGAGAAGCGCGATTCTGAATTGGGTGCCGCCACCCGCAACGTCGAGGCCGACGCCACCGTCGAGAACATCGACCGCTATCGCGACGCTTTCATGGGCAGCGAGTTGGCCTTGCGCCAACTGCACCGAGCTGCCGCCGCTTCGGTGAAGGCGCAGGGACATGTGCCGCGTTGCGTCCATCAGTGCCCTCTGCTCAGGCGGTATTTGGAGCGGGTGCGGGAGCAGCGGCACCTTCCAAAGAGCTAGGGTTCAACCGTGCGGGGCGTTAGGCTTGAGCAGTAGGGAAGCTCTGCATAGGCTGCGACACAGCCCGGATCGTGCTTCATGCTGGATGGGTGGGGGATGCCGAGTTGAACGATCGGGGCGGAAACAGGCCGAGGGCGTGGCCACATCGGTGGCCCAACGCGCTCCCCAGCGCCTTTGCCAGCCGCCGCGCCGTTCACAGCGCGCACGTGCCTCCCGCCCGCAGTAACGTCGGCGCACCAGGTACACTCTTGCTAACGCGAACATCGTCCTAGGTTCCTCGCCAACCGCCGATAGCGCACCTACGCGAGCCCCACAGCCGCTTGACCATAGAAAGGCGTGCTCCCTCGGGCCCGCGTCCGCGGGCTTGTCGCGCTCGTTAACGAGGGCGATGCGGATGGTATCCACGACCTCGTGGGCACGATCGGCGAACTGCTTCGAGAACTGCGCGGAGAAAGCTCTATCGCAGTGTGAAGCACTGACTAATGATGTGTTCGGAAGAAACTGGCGTGAAAGTGGAGGTCGTGGCTCAAGAACTCCTGCTACAGGTGACTCTAGGTGAAGAGCAGGTCATGTCGGCTGTTCGCGAACAACGCTTTGGCGGGGCAGAGCTGGAGCGCCTCTTGAACGCCGGAGGTGCGGGCGCAGCTTGCCAAGCGCACCGTCCCCGGCTGACCATCGCCTCGGCAGATAGCGAGATGATGAGCACGACGGATAGGTTCCGAATGGTTGCGTGGATGTATTCTCAACGTGATGCGGATGCTCGTACGGAACTAGGACGCTCGCGTCGGTCGTGAGCGGCAGCGCGTCTCCTATTCGAATCTGGTCGCTGGTGTCACGTTCCGTCTGCCGAATGTGCAGGGCGGCGAGGCCTTTCGCCTCCGCGTACCGATTGGACAGATCTCCACCGGGCGATTGTCGGCGACTTCCTCGTATCTGTCCATGGAGAGCTGGGAACGCGGTGAGGTCCTGGCCAGTGCGTTGGCCGTCAGCAAAGTTACAACCGAGCCAAGCGACGGCTTCCGTGCCTTGCTCAAGGCTTCTACCGCCCGGCGGCAAGGATGGAGTTGATCATCTTCTGGAGCGAGCAGGTTAGGGAAGCGCACGATCGTTCGGATCTCACGACTGGTGGCGCCCGATGATGGGTGAGCCCCGGCAACTATTGCCCCGTCACGTAGCGGACGGGGTTGGCGCTGCCGCCGATGAAGGTGCGCCAGTTCTGCGACGTATGTCCAACGAACTCGACGTCCACGAGTTCGAGGATGTAGCCCTTGTCCTCGATCGGCCTCGGACGCCGGCCCGCCGTCCTCTCCATAGTTCTGCTCTGCGCCGGCTCCGCCGCCGTCCGTGAAGACAACAATCCAATCGACCGGTCGCTCCGGGTTGATCATGCAGTTGCCGGTGTGTCCGGAGCCGTTCGACTCGACGGTGACATGCTGGCCGCGCGTGAATACGAAGAGCGCTGTTTCGCCCGGCGCAAGCAGTTCGGTCGCATTGTCCAAGGACGCCAGTTCTAGTGGAGCCTTGGCGTAGGATGATCGTCGCCGTCAAGAAGGCAGCGAAGCAGTATCTTCTGAACACGCACTTCGTGGCGCAGCAGGAAGCCGGGGCTTTCGAGGAAGTGGGTCTCCCCTCGGATCAGCGCGATGCGGGCGGCAAACTGATCGGGCATCTCAACTGGTTGGTAGCTGTCCACCATCTCCCAGAACTCGTTCTCCGACGAGTACAACCCTCGACACAACATCAGGGACTGGATCCATTGGCCGAGGGTGTTCTCCACGTTCAGCAGCAGTGGGGGTGTCAGGAGCTTCGCATCAAGGTAACGGCGTACCATCCAGCCCGCGATCAAAACGTACTCACGGACAGCGGCGCTGGGATGTGTGACGAAGCTGCAGAAAATCGTGGAGGTGTCGACGACCGTCGTGCCCAGCAGGCTGCGCGCCAGCACGAAGGGCAGAACCTTCCAGCCGAACGGCTCGGGGCCTGCCTCAACCTCGGAGATGCATTTGTCGATCGCTTGGATCTCTTCGCCGATCGGTGGGTGCTGGCGCTCCGCGCAGATCAGCAGGAGCGCGAGTGCCCGATCTTCCAGTTCGTTCGGCACGACACGAGGTCTCCCGGCGGCAATGAACCCGACCTCGAACTCCCGAGCCAGTGTCAGCACGGTGGCTCGCACTCGGGAGTTCTCCAGGGGGAGAGGAAGATCGAGTTGCACGGGCGCAGAGTAGCAGCGAACGGTCGCGTTCCAAATCGAGACGTCCTCAGCACCCTTGCCGGGAGTCGCATGCGAAGTGATCGGGGCTGATTCTGAAGAACCAGCGCCATTGGTGGCTGAACCGCCCCGGGTTTCCCGGAGGCTCCATAATTTGGAAAACGAGGAGCTATGGGGAGACCAAGCAAGTATTCGGGGGAGGTGCGAGAGCGCGCCGTGCGCCTGGTACTAGAGCCAGCCGACGCACAGGAGTCGCAGTGGGCGGCCATCCGGTCCGTCGCGACGAAGCTCGGGTGCGGGCCAGAGACCCTACGCAAATGGGTACGGCAGGCTGAGCGCGACCTCGGCCGGCGCGCGGGACTGACCAGCAGCGAGCGTGAGCGGCTGTAAGGAGTGAGAGCGCGAGAATGCTGAAGCGGGCGAACGAGATGCTGCGCCAAGGCGTCGGCGTTTTTCGCCCAGGCGGAGCTCGACCGCCGAGGGAAGTGATGGTGGCGTTTATCGACGATCACCGGGGCGACTATGGGGGTCGAGCCGATCTGCGCGGCACTGCCGATCGCCCCGTCGACGTACTACGCGCATCGCGCGTGCCGTTCCGATCCGCAACGGCGCTCGGCGCGGGCGAAGCGTGACGACGTGTTGCGGAGCGAGATTCAGCGGGTCTTGGACGCGCACTTCCGCGTGTACGGCGCCGAGAAGGTGTGGCGACAACTGCGGCGCGAACAGATCGCCGCGGCGCGCTGCACGGTGGAGCGGCTCATGCGCGCTCTGGGCTTGCGTGGTGCGGTGCGCGGCCGCGCGTGGTGCACGACGACGAGTGCCGACGACGCGATAGCGCGCCCACGCGATCTGGTCCAGCGGCAGTTCCGCGCCACGCGGCCCAATCAGCTCTGGGTGGCCGATCTGACCTCCGTCGCTACCTGGACGGGCTTCGTCTACGTCGCCTTCGTCATCGACGTGTGCTCGCGCCGCATCGTGGGGTGGCGCGTGGCGGCGTCGTTGCGCACGGATTTGGCCCTCGATGCGCTCGCACAGGCGCTGCACGCGCGCCCGCACGCCGATGGGCTGGTCCATCACAGCGATCGCGGCGTGCAGTATCTGGCCATCCGCTACACCGAGCGCTTGGCCGCTGCGGGGATCGAACCCTCGGTCGGGAGCGTCGGGGATTCATATGACAACGCCCTCGCCGAATCGGTGATCGGCTTGTTCAAGACGGAGGGCACTCGGCGATCCGGTCCGTGGCGGAACATTGAGTCGGTGGAGTTCGCGACCCTCGAGTGGGTCGATTGGTTCAACAATCGCCGGCTGCTCGAACCGCTTGGCTACATGCCGCCGGCAGAGTACGAAGCTGCGCACGGTCGCACTCCGGAGACCCCAGCCATGGAGGCTGGACTCACATAATTCAGCCTCCGGGAAACCCGGAGCGGTTCACTCAACGGTTTCCGTCATAAGGAACACGTACGACTTCGACATCAAGACTTGGAGCGGTCGGACCCTTGGTCGCAACATAGAAACCCTTATTTCCCACCACCTCGTCCACGGTTCAGGCGTTCCCTTCGATATTCATTTCAACGGCACCGTTCCCATCCCGCCGTGAGTACAACCATGCCGGTCATGCGAAAGAGGGTCTGGCTGGCGCTGGTGGCCGTCGCCGCAGCCGGGCTCTTCCTGTTCTTCGGTTCTCTCTGGTCGCTTCCCAGCCCCGAGGAGGCGCGTGAGCTGGCCACCGGAGCACTCGAGCGGTATGCGCAGAATCAGAAGTTCGACCTGCGGCTTTTCGAAGGCCCTACTAAAAACCGCGACATCAGCGCTGTCGCTTACGCTTTCGAATGGACGTACTCCGACGCGGAAGGAGAGCTGATTGCTCTGGTGCTGGTCGACCGAGGCGCGTGGACGAAGGTCTTCTTGTATGCCGACGGTTACGATGGCTCGCAAGCCGCGATTGATAAGGAAGATCGTATGATACGGCGTCTTAAGGAACGATCTCGGGGTAACCGATAGAAGAAAGCGGGGCTCGACTGTCAGTTACTCTGCGCGGGCTTTGGCGAGACGGCGTCCAGGGCCCTGGGATGATGGGCTTGCGCTCGGCGGGGCCAGTTTCTCGATTTGCTTGAAACCGCCGCCACAGACGCGTTGAACCGCCGCCACAGACGCGTGTCGCGGTGTGGCCGTTGCGTTTGTTGTCGATCGCCTCGACCCCAGCAGCTGATCGGCAGACACGCCAAGCGCTTTGGCCAGCCGGGGCAACAGGTGCGCTGGCGGGGAGACCGCGCGTTGTTCGTAGTAGAGGACTATGCGGTGTGGAATGCCTCGCCTCGAGGCCCAGCTCCCGCAACTAGTAGCCCGCAGCCTGCCAACCGCGCCAAGCGCTTACCGAACGGCTCTTCGCCTGCCTTTAGTCGCAGCTTGCGCTTCGGCACACCCCGCTCCTCTCCATCGTGCGGAGCATCATACGGGTAGGGATTCCACTTCGGTGTCCTCCTGGGGCGGTAGTGACTCAGTTTGAGATCAGGCCGCCCCTCGCGTCGATGGTCCGACGTGCGATCATCCGACCATGCGAAAAGCTCTCTGGCAAAGGTCGGAAGGTGGTTCCCATCCTCAAGGGACGCGACGTCAATTAGCTTGCCCGCTCGGCCATGCAGCAGATCGAGCGCATTGTGGAGAAACCCGACATCGGCACTAAGAATCCCGCT
>JBFXHX010000089.1:0-6371 GCA_050176585.1 Binatia bacterium | reverse complement strand
CCGTCCACCACTGCCGGTGAATCCGCCGAATCTCCGCGATGTCCTCTGCTTGTCCCATCTCTACGTCCCTCCGATCCGTCCGCGCGCGCCGCCACGGCCCCGACCCTCTCCGTCCCCCACCGCGCGCGCAACGCCGGCGCGGCCCATTGTGCTCGGTGAGCTCTCCCTGCGTTCGTCTTAGCGATCCGGTCTCGCCTCATAGTAGCTCACCCATCGCGGCGCAAGGCATTTTGCCGCGCGCGCGCACCGCGGGCTTGGCGCTGTCGCCCAGCCGCACCGGCACGGCGGTTCGCATTACCGCCCCGGCACGGCCGGGCGACCCGGCCGCGACCCCGCGCTATCGACCTGGACTCGCGCCCGATGCCGGAGCCACGCGAGCCGGCCCAGTTGCGCTAATCGGCCCCCCAACGGGGCGAGCATCCGCCATTCGCCTCGCGCGCGCCGGCGCCGTCGACACCCGCGCGCGTCGCGCCGCCGGGAGATACGCCACCGGGCGCGCCCCGCGGATCGCCCCTGGGATGGAGGTTTAATAGACCTTTCAGCTAGCGATAAGCGGTCATTGATGCGCGCGCGATGCTCCGTGCGGGAGCCGACCTTGACAAGCTTTGATAGTTCTAAGTACCGTGCGCTCGATGAAAATCCCTCCCTGCCGGTGCTTGCCAGAGAGGCGAATTTTGCCGCAAGGCAGTTGAAGCCAGGGCGCATCGGGTCGAAGCGGACGACGCTGAGTAGTTGCGTACTCTGAGCAGGTGCAGCGCGAACCCCAGGGCCGGGCGACACAGAAGGAGAGTGAGCTGCCGTGGCACTGCAGACGAAGAGGAAGGTCGGCGCGTCGGTTCGGCGCACCGAGGATGCGCGTCTCACGACGGGGCGCGGCCAATTCGTTGACGACGTCGAGCTGCCTCGCATGGCCGAGGCGGCGATCCTGCGCAGCCCGCACCCGCACGCGAAGATCCTCCGCATCGATGCGACGCGCGCGCTCCAGCTCCCCGGCGTCTACGGCGTCTTGACCGGGCGCGAGCTCGCCGAGGTCGCAGGCCCGCAACCGGTGGTGTGGCACCTGATCCCCGGCCAGCGCGAAACCTATACGCACGCGATGGCGGTCGACCGCGTGCGCTGGGTGGGTCAAGCAGTCGCAGCCGTCGCGGCGCGCGACCGCTACATCGCCGAGGACGCGGTGGCGCTGATCGACGTGGAATACGAGCTGCTCCCGGTGGTCCCGGACCTGGAAAGCGCGACCGCGGAGGGCGCGCCGAAGCTGTACGACGACTGGCCGGACAACGTCTTCGGCAAAGTCACGCTCACCAAGGGTGACGTGGATGCGGCCTTCGCCAAAGCCGACGTGGTCGTGAAGGAGCGCTTCAAGATGGGGCGGCATTTCGCCTGCCCGCTGGAGACGCGCGGCTGCGTGGCGACCTGGGATCCGTATACGAACGACATCGATCTCTGGCTCTCCGGCCAGGCGCCGAATACCGCGCGCGACCTCCTCGGTGAGGTGCTGAAGCTGCCCATTCACAAGATCCGCATCCGCACGCCGGACGTCGGCGGCGGCTTCGGCTGTAAGTTCGATTTCTATGGAGAAGAGGTGATCGCCTGTCTGCTCTCGCGGCGCATCGCCCGTCCGGTCAAGTACATCGAAGACCGCCTCGAGAGCTTCGTGGCCACCTCGCACTCGCGCGAACAGTTCATCGAAGCCGAGATGGCGGCGGACAAGGACGGTACGATCACGGCGCTGCGCGCGACCCTGCACGGCGTCCTCGGCGGCGGGGCCGGAATGGTCGGTACCGGCCCGCCATGGCTCGCGATGAGCCTGGTCACCGGGCCGTACAAGATTCCGAACGTCAGCACGACGCTGGTCAGCGTGGTGACCAACCGCGCCCCCTACGGCTCCTACCGCGGCTGGGGCCAGCCGAAGGCCAACCTCATCCACGAGCGCATGGTCGAGCTCCTCGCCCGCAAGCTCGGCATGGATCGCAACGACGTACGGCGCAAGAACTTTCCGAAGCCCGAGGAGTTCCCGTTCAACACCGGCGTCGTGTGGACGTATGACAGCGGCCGTTACGCGGATTGCGTGGATCTCTGTCTCGACGGGTTGCGCCAGAACGGCTGGTGGAAGCGGCAAGAGGAAGCCCGCCGGGCCGGCCGCTCGGTCGGCATCGGGTTTGCGTTCCACATGGAAGTCACCGCGTTCGGCCCCACTAAGCTGCTGAACGACGTCGGCCTCGAGCATTCGGGATTCGACGAAGAGGTGGTGCGCATCGATTCCACCGGCCGCGTTACGGTATTCAGCGGCCAGGTCAGCATCGGTCAAGGCATCCAGACGGCGTTGGCGCAGGTCGCGGCCGAAACCCTCGGCGTACCGATCGAGGACGTGACGGTGGTCGTCGGCGATACCAACAACTGCCCGTACACGGGCTACGGCACCGGCGCGAGCCGCGGCGGCGCGCTCGGCGGCGCGGCGGTCATACGGGCCGCGGAGAAGCTACGCGAGCAGGTGTTGCGGATCGCCGGCAACATGCTCGAGGTCTCTCCCGCTGATCTCACCATCGAGGACGGTCGCATTTCCGTGGCCGGCGTGCCCGATCGGTACGTCACCATGGCCGACGTCGGCGACGCGGCGTATCGGCGCCTGAGCGGCAGGCTGCCGAACGACATGGCGCCGACGTTGGAGGAGCGCTGCGCGTTCGATACGGACGGCTTTGCGATGACGTACGGCTGCACGGCGGCGATGACCGAGGTCGACCGCGAGACCGGCGTCGTCACGCTGCTCGATTACCTGACCGCGCACGACTGCGGCACCGTGATCAATCCGACCATCGTCGACGGGCAGCTGCACGGCGGCGCCGCACAGGCCATCGGTGGCGCGCTCTTCGAAGAGCTGGTGTACGACGCTGGCGGGCAGCCGGTCACCACGACCTTCATGGATTACCTCATCCCGACCGCCACCGAGATCCCGCGCTTCACCCTCCTGCACATGGAGACCCCCTCCCCACACATCCCGGGCGGCATGAAGGGCGTCGGCGAGTCGGGCATCATCCCCGCCTTCGCCGCCATCGCGAACTCGCTCGACGACGCGCTGAGCGATCTCGGCGTGACGGTGACGACGTTGCCCGCGACGCCGCCGCGCCTGCTGGAGCTCATCCGCGCGGCACAAGCGAGGGCCTGACCGTGAAACCGCCGAAGTTCGACTATCACCGCCCGACGACCCTCGCCGAGGCGCTCGAGCTGCTCGAGCGCTATGGCGACGATGGCAAGGTCATGGCCGGCGGGCAGAGCCTCATGCCGCTGCTCAGCATGCGGCTCAGCCGGCCCGCCGCGATCATCGACATCAATGCGCTCGGCGAGCTCGCCTACCTGCGCCGCACCGATGGCCACGTCGCCGTCGGCGCCCTCACCCGCCAGCGCCTGCTCGAGAGCGACCCGACCATCGCCGAAGCGCTCCCCGTGCTCGGCGAGGTGGTGCAGTACATCGGCCACGTGCCGATCCGCAACCGCGGCACCGTCGGCGGCAGCCTGGCGCACGCCGACCCGGCCGCCGAGCTGCCGGCGGTGATGACCGCGCTCGATGCGACCTTCACGGCCACCGGCCGCGGCGGCGCGCGCCAGATTCCGGCCGCGCAGTTCTTCGCCGGGTACTTCACCACGGCGTTGAGGCCGACCGAGCTGCTGACCGCGGTGGAGGTGCCGGCGCTGGCGCCCACGGCGGGGTTCGCCTTCGAGGAGCTGGCGCGCCGGCACGGGGATTTCGCCATCGTCGCCGCGCTGGCCGTGGTGGAGCTCGACGGCGGCGGACGCTGCAGCTCGGTGCGGCTGAGCGTGGCGGGCGCCGGGCCGACGCCGGTGCGGTTGCGGGCGGTGGAGGCACGGCTGACCGCGGCGGAGCCGACACCGGAGGTGATTCGCGCGGCGGCCGAGACCGCGGGGGAGCAGCTCGAGCCGGTCTCCGACATCCACGCCAGCGCCGACTACCGGCGCGAGATGGTGCGCGTGCTGACGCGCCGGAGCCTGCTCCGGGCGGTGGAGCGCGCGCGCGCGCAAGGGGTGAGCAAGTGAGTGCGAAGCGAACGGTGAGCGTGACGATCAACGGCACGGCGTACGAGGAGGCGTGCGAGCCGCGCACGACGCTGGCCGACTTCATCCGGCACACCTGCGGGCTGACGGGGACGCACCTGGGGTGCGAGCACGGGGTGTGCGGGGCGTGCACGATCCTGCTGGAGGGCAAGACGGCGCGGTCGTGCCTGATGCTGGCGGTGCAGGCGGACGGGGCGCAGATCACGACGGTGGAGGGGCTGGCACGCGGCAACGGGGAGCTGCATCCGCTGCAGGAGGCGTTCTCGGCGAAGCACGGGCTGCAGTGCGGGTTCTGCACGCCGGGGATGCTCTTGGTGGCGCACGAGCTGCTGGCGGAGAACCCCGATCCGAGCGAGGCGGAGATCCGCGCGCGCATCTCGAGCAACCTCTGCCGATGCACCGGCTATCACTTCATCGTGGACTCGATCCGCGCCGCAGCCGATATGCTGCGCTCGGGGCGCTGATCCGCTAAACGACGCTCACTCGCGTCGGCGGAGGCGCGGCACGCCGCGAATCAGAACCGGGCGCGCGCGCCGCACCGTGCGCCGACTCGCTCATCATCACCCGTTACCGAACAGGAGATTGCCGTGCAGATCAAAAACGAGTTCTCGCTCGACCTTCCCCCGGACAAGGCGTACGCCCTCCTCCTCGACCTCGAACGCGTCACGCCGTGCGTACCCGGTGCCGAGCTCGGCCCCAAACGCGAGGACGGCTCACACAAGGTGAAGCTGACCGTGAAGCTCGGTCCGATGAAGTTCGTGTACGACGGCTCGGTCCAGATTGCCGAGCGCGACGAAACGGCGCGCCGCGCCGTCATGGTCGGCCAGGCCCGCGAGACCAGCGGCCAAGGCGACGCCAAGGCCACCATCGCAATGACCGTGACGGGCCAGGGCAACACGTCTCAGGTGAGCGCCATCGCCGAAGTCGGCATCACCGGTCGCGCCGCGCAGATGGGCCGCGGCATGGTGGACGACGTGGCGAAAAAGATGATCGTCGAGATGGCGAACTGCCTAAAGACCCGCTTCGCGCAGCCCTGAAGAGTTCGTCACCGCAGAGGCGCAGAGACGCGAAGGCGCGCTGCTCATCTCGAGCACGCGATCTCCGCGCCTCTGCGGCAAAAACTTGTCAGCTCTCTCCGAGCAGTTGCGCCAGGAGCTTTGGGTCGGAGCGCAGGAAGCCCGCGGCCGGCAGCCGGCGCAGGAACACGCCGAAGTCGGGATGCGCCTGCACCGCGTCGGCGATGTCCCGGCGCGCATCCGCCAGCCGGCCCGCGCGCGCCAGCAGCACGCCGCGCCAGAGCGTGGGCTCCAGGTTGCCCTTGCCGAGTATCGCCTGCGCTTTGCCGAGAGTTTCCAGCGCCCAGTCTAATCGCTCCGGGCTCGCGGTGAACTCGTGGCTCATCAGGCCTTCCGTATTGAACAAGTCCAGCATGTGGCCGAAGGCGAAGGTGTGGTCGAGGAGGCGGCGCAACTCGACCAACGGTGCTTCGTGATCGTCGACGCGGATATCGACGAGCACGTTGTCCCACGGATGACCTGACCGCTCGCCGGCCACCACCAGCAACGCGGCTGACTGTTTGCCGCGTATATCGCCGCCGTCGGCCTCCGCCGCATCGAGCGCTTCCAGCAAGCGGACCGGAAACGGCGCGCGCGACGCTTCGTAGGCCTTCCGCATCGCGTGTATCGCGGTGGACCGCGCCATCATGTTCGCCTGGATCGCCAGGTTGGGCGCGACGATCTGCCCCGCCTCGGCGACGCAACCGGAGCCGGTGTGCGCGTGCGCATTGCCGGCCGCGTCGACCATGCCCACCTGGCGGATCTCCGCTTTCGCGTCCGCCGCCAGGAGGCCCCGGAGCGCCTCCGGCGCGGTCCTACCGGCGCGCATCAGATCGAGCCCGAGCTTGCCGTACGACGGCTCGATGAACGACTGCGTCGCGACCGCGCCGACCCCGGCCTCCGCCCATTGGATCATGCGGCCGACGGCAAAGAAGTGCGACTGCACGCCCACGCCGAGCGCGCCAGTGTCGGGATCCCGAGCCACGATGGAATACGTCATGTGTCGGCTTCTCCTCGGGCGAACGATGGCGCGCGCTGCCGCGTCAGCGCTCGGCTTGGGCCCAGTGGGACTCGAGCAACGCGGCGACCGCGTCCGGGCTCTCCAGCATGGGCATATGGCCGATCTCCGGGATCACCACCAGGTTCGTCCGCAGCAGGCGAGCCATCTCGAGTCCCATCGCCACGGGGCAGGTGAGGTCGTGCTCGCCGGTTACGACGAGCGCGGGCCGCTGCACTGCGCGGGCG
>JBFXHX010000088.1:0-6581 GCA_050176585.1 Binatia bacterium | reverse complement strand
TCGCCGCCCGATGGCTCGAGATGACCGGCACGGCCGCGCCGTGCGCCGGGTACCGCGCAGCGCAGCAGGCACTCGATTCCGGTGCGGCATTGCAGGCGTTTGAAAGCATCGTTGCAGCGCAAGGCGCTCGCTCCATCCCGCAGCACGCCGCGCTGCGCGCGAGGGTGACCGCCACCGCCGACGGGCGCGTGCGGGAAATCGATTGCTGGCATATGGCGCGCGTGGCGAAATACGCCGGCGCGCCAGCGTATCCAGCCGCGGGCGTGCGGCTGGTGCGCACCGTCGGCGATATCGTACGGCAGGGCGAGCCGTTGTTCGAGATTCACGCCGAGACACGCATCTGAGCTTTGCGCGCGCGTATGCGACTGAACATTCGGACCTGGTCCGGTTCGGGTTCTGAGCGCGAACTCCGGTACGCTGCGCACTGGTGGACCAGTGCGGCGGGGCACGCGCAAGAAATTGCGATCGGTGACGGCAGGCGCGCTAGCGAGCGATACCGGAGCCAAGTACAGCAGCTGGAGCGAGAGTGCGCGGTGGTGAGAACGGGGTGGATAATGGCGATGTCATCGCGGAGTCGCGAGCGCCATGCCAGCGTGGATTCGCTCCGGAGCCGTGGGGTGGACACAAGCCGAGACAGAGGTCTATTCTCACCGCAGTTTCGACGGGGTGTTCTGAGTGCCGCGATGGCGGTAAGCGGGACGGGGGTCCTGAAGGTGAACGAGCCTATTGCATCATGGCTAGGCCGCCGGAGGCATGTCGGCTTTCAGAGGATCACCACCGGTCGCGACGACCGCGCCAGCGGAGGCACTCATGCCTGCCGCGCGCACGCTCCTCGGGAGAATCGCGCGGTCGCAAAGCGTAGGGGCCGCGTGCTCGCCTGTTGTCGAATCGCTTTTGCCTTCGCGATTCTCGGGTCGGCCAGTGGCGGCTGTGGCGGGAACGGCGGATCGAAGCCGCCGCCAACACCGACGGCGACCGTACCGCCGACGCCCATCCCTACACAGGTGGCGGGACCTGGGCTCGACAGCGAAATCACTTCCGTGGCGATCAGCTCCGCCGGTCAGGTGAGCGCGACGTTCACATTGACCGATGGCAGCGGTATCCCGCTGCAACCCACTTCCTCCTCGACGGAGGATCCGCAGCAGGCGCGCGTACGGCTGACGATCGCCCAACTCGAGAGTTACGAGGGCGGCGGTGACCTCGCCAACGTGTTCTATCGCTACGTCAACAACATCGATGAGGTCGTACCCGCGTACGACAGCAACGGTGCGTTCGAGCCGGTGGATGCGCGCACCGGCACGTACCGGTACAGGTTCGGCGCGATGTTGCCGCCGGGCTTCGACCCGTCGCTGACCTACACGGTGGGAATGCAGGTCGATCGCACGTTCGCGGGCGTCCAGGAGAGCGCGAACCCCGTGTTCGACTGGGTGCCCGGCGGCGGAGAGCCGTTCGTATGGGTGGATACCACCACTGCTCAATGCAACAGCTGCCATCAGCCGCTGCGGTTTCACGGCAATCGGCGCGAGGTCCGGCTGTGCAAGCTCTGTCACACCGAGGCGGCCGTGGGCTCGGAGGGCCAGAGCATCGACTTCCGCCACCTGATCCACAACATCCACGCGACCGAGGAGACCGGCTTCCCGCGCCAGCAGCAGGACTGCGCGGCATGCCATAGCGAGGGACCGACGGCGCCATTCTACGCCGAGAAGCCGTCCACGGCGGCGTGCGCGACCTGTCATGCCGACGTCAATCCGTCCCGACAGACGACCGCGGCGGGTCCGCCGGGCACGAACCACCCCGCCGGCGCGTATTTCGACGGCCAGTGCAATGCGTGCCATGCGGCGGAGCAGCATGCGGAATTCGATGTCTCCGTGCCCGGCGCACACGTGATTCCGGAGCGCTCGGCGCAACTCGCGGGTCTCAACATCGAGATCACGGCGATCAGCAGCCACGCAGCTGGAGAGACGCCGACCATCAGCTTCAGGATCGCGAACGACGCCGGGACACCGCTGCGTGACCTCAGCGGGCTGAATCGGGTCGGCTTCGCCATGAGCGGTCCGACGACCGATTACACCACGGTGCTGATGCCCACCGCGGTGGGCGGGGGCGCCAGCGGCGCGCTCGTGGGTCCCGACGGCAACGGCGTGTTCCAATACACGCCCCCGAGCGGCATTCCCGCCTCCGCTTTCGGCACCTGGGCGATCGGAGCCGAGGCGCGCCGCGAAGTGGCGCTGGCGCCGGACAAGACGGTGGAAGAAGCGGCGCGGAATCCGGTCGTGACGTTCACCGTCGACGATTCGGAACCCCTGCCGCACCGGGTCATCGCCGATGAGATGGCGTGCGCGAGCTGTCACGGGGAGTTCTCGGTCGATTTTTCGATCCACGGCAACCTGCGCAACGCGATCGAATACTGTGAGATCTGCCACAACCCGACCCAGAGCGATGCGGCGCGGCGCCGGCGCGATCCCGGCGCGGTCGCAGCCGGCGAGCTGAACGCGTCGATCGACTTGAAGGTGATGATCCACGCGATCCATACCGGCGAGGATCTCACCCAGCAGCCGTACATCATCTACGGGTTCGGCCCGCCGCCGCAGAACTATGCGCAGCACGACTTCGGAAACGTTCGCTATCCGGGCGATCGCCGGTTATGTGCCACGTGCCACGTCGACGAGTCGCACCTGCTGCCTCCGTATCCCGGCACGGCCTTGCCGACGCTGCGCACGAAGCTTGATCCGGCCACCGGTAATGTGATTCCGGCTGATCCCGCCGAGATCCAACCGATCACGGCGGTGTGCACGTCCTGTCACGATTCGGAGTCCGCCCGCGCCCACGCCGCAACGAACACCGCGCCCGACGGCACCGAGGCATGCCTGGTATGCCATGAGGAGGGCGCGCCATACGCGGTGTCGGTGGTGCACGCCGTGCGCGACTGATCTCAGTGAGTCCGTGGCAGGCGGGGGACCGAGATATCGACTGTCGGCAGGGCGCTGCCTGGCTATGCTCGTGTCCGCTTGGTTGGCGCTCTTTTCGTGCCGCGTGCCGGCCCGCGCGATTAACCTGCGCCTCGAGCCGAGCATTCTCGGGCAGGTGCGCGACGGGAACGGGGTATTGAGCGGCGAGACCGAAGCGCCGATCGAGCTGTACGGCGACTTCGGCGTCTCCGGGCTCCCGCGCGGCACGACGTTCGATACGTATTTCCGCCTGGAGGAGGACTTCTCCCGGCTCGAGGGTGAGACCGACTTTTTCTCTGGTGTCCTCCGCGTGCCATCCGCACTGCCGGGGCTCGACCTTCAGCTCGGCCGGCAGGTCGTCGCCGAGTCGCCGGTCGGCCTGTGGGATGCGGATTCGGGCCAGGTCCGTGTGGGATTGGGCGAGTCCCCGTTCGCGCTCACCGTGTTCGGTGGCCAGCCGCGCTACTGGGAGCCGACGTTCGGCGCGCCGCGGCTGTCACAGGACGAACAGATTTTCGGCGGTACGGTCCGGCTGCTGCGGCAGCCGGGCAGTGCACTGGCGCTCGGCTATCTTCAGCAGGACCGCCAGGGCCGCGAGCTCATGCAGCAGATCACGCTCTCCGGCGCGCGTGCGTTTGCGAAGCTTCCCGGGTTCCCCAGCGCGTACGGCAACTTCGCGTTCGATGCCGACCACGCCAACATCGACCAGGTGCGCGCTGGCGTGCAGAGCTTCGTCTGGCGCCCTGAATTGATGATGAACTTCGAGAGCGGCTACTACAAACCGCAAGACGGCGGCCGCGTGGTCGAGCAGAACCTGAACCGGCGCGAGGATCCCATCTTCCAGCTCTTCTCGGTCAGCGAGCTGCTGCAGTTTCGCGGCGGCGCCCGCTATAGCATCACTCGCACCGTGTCGACCTTCGCCGATCTCTCCTACCAGCGCTACCAGCAGCTCCGGGAGTCGTTCATCAACGGCTATGTCTGGAGCGCCGGGCTGCTGTACCTCCCCGGTGGCGACGGGCTCGAGATGGTGCAGCTGCAGTACTACGGCATCGACAGCGGCGGAGGCAGCGTGAACGGCGGGCGCGCGTCGTACGAGAATCGGGTGTACGAGAACATTCTGTTTCGCGCCATGTGCGACGTGGCGCACTACGACAAGGCGACGAACCAATCCGGCGTCGCCATCGCCAGCCGCATCGGCCTCGGATACATGTTCCTCCCCGGATTGGTCGGCGAGCTGAACTTCGAAGCCAACCGCAACCAGCTCTTTCCCGAGGACTTTCGCTTCGGTTTCTTCATCACCTACCAGGGCGGTTACCGGCCGGATCGCGGGCTGTCCCCGCAGCCGATCGGCGGTGAGCGCCGGCCGTGGCCTTGGGGACCGGCGCGCTTCGGTCCGGCTTCGTGGGGGCCGGGTTCGGTGGCGTGGAACACGCAGTCGTCGATGCCATCGAGCGGCTGGGCGCAGCCGGCGTTCGCCGCGATCGCGCAGCGCGAGGCCGCGCAGTCGGGCAGCGGCGAGGACGGCGCAACGGGCGGGACGCCCGTTCCGGAAACGACGCCAGCGCGCCGGGATTCGCCGTGAAGCGAGCCTTCGTGTTCGGAGTATGCGCGGTCGTGGTGGGCTCGCTGCTCGTCGCCTGTCGCGAATACTTGCCCGCCAACCGCTACCTGCGCCCGCGCAAGCACGCCCAGGCCACCCGCAGCACCGCCGAGGCACGGCGCGCGTTCGATCACGCCCGGCACGCCTCCACATTCACCGACCACGGCGTCACCTGCGGCGATTGCCATCGCTTCGACGCGGACATCCAGACCGGCAGCGAACCCCTCGCCCGGGCCGCCTCGGGCGCGGCGCTCTATCCCGGCGCACCGGCGTGTCATTACTGCCACGGTCCGAGCGAGACCCAGATCGCGGCGGCGCCAGCGGCGTGCACGACCTGCCACTCGAATCTCATGGCACTGCTACCCGCCGACCATCAGGTCGCGTGGCTGCGCGTGCACGGCTCAGTCGCGAGCACCGATCCAGTGGCATGCCAGAACTGCCACCGCGACGCGTTCTGCATCAATTGCCATCAGAACCGGGATTCGATCCTGACCTTCATGCACGAGCGCAACTACCTCTCGTTCCACTCCGTCGATGCGCGCGCGAATCCGATCCAGTGTGGCACGTGTCATCGCGAGGATTTCTGCCAAAATTGCCACGCCCAGGCGGGGCAGTGAGCCGATGCTCGGAGGCGAGATGGGACACGCCCAGCCAGTGCCCGATCCGCACGACGCGCGCAGTCGCGCGGGATCACCGCATCTATCCATCTGGGTCGCCGCCGGCGCGTTCCTGGTTCTGATGGGTTCGGCTTGCGGCAGTGATGCGCACCCACAGAGCGAAGATTACGGCAACTTGCTGGCCTCGCCGGGCGGGTTGGTCGTGCTGGTGGAAGAACACCCCACGGGGTGGATGCGCCCGGACTGCTTCGGCTGCCACAGCAACAAGAACATCCACCAGGTGAACCGCACCGGACTGCCGGACGAGGAGGTCGACCTGCCCGGTATCCGCGCGATCATCAGGACCGGCGGCGAGGCGAGCTGTCCCATGTGTCACGGGTCGAATGGGACGCCGCCGTGACCAGCGCTCGTTCGATCGCCGTGCTCGGTCTCGCGCTCGCCCTCATCTGCGCGCCGCCAGCGGTGCACGCCGGCGACACCCCGCATCACATGACCAAATCCGACGGCTCGCTCGACGTCGAGGCCTGCGCGGTCTGCCACAACGAGGACATGTCGCTGCAGCGGTCGGAGCTCGAGACCTGCACGCTCTGTCATTCGCGCACGCTGCACGCGGGCGCGGACGAGCACCTGCGCGCCAGCGCGCCGGCGGTGAAGCGGTCCTTGGCAGGGCGCGCCGAGGGCGCGCCGGCGCTGCCGCTCACCCGCGACGGGCAGATGTACTGCGGCACCTGCCATCTGTTTCACGATCCGCAGGTCGACTCGCAGCAATGGCTGGAGCACGGCTGGCTGCCGCCGGAGGGCGGCCTACCTGGAGCCGTGCGGCAAGGCGTCATCGAGCGCTGGGCGGCGTTGGCGGCGAGATCGGATGAGCAGGGTACGCTCGGGAGCTTTGCCGCGAAAGCGGCGCGCCAGATGCGGCTTCCCGTCGACAAGGGGCAACTATGCGGCCAGTGCCACGCATTTCAGCGATGAAGCGCGCGGCGCTCTCGTGTGTCGTGTTGCTCGCCGCCTGCGGTGGCCACGGGTCGCCGCAGTACAGCGGAAATCCCCCGCCGGCCGACCAGGTTTACGGCCAGTGCGCGTTCTGCCACGACGAGCTCGCGACCGCGATGGTGGCCGCCGACGGTCACGGTGGGCTCTCGCTCAAGTGCCAGGCGTGTCACGAAGATCTGCTGCCGGGCGAAGTGGGCTGCGGCCATCGCAGCGTGCCGCGTTGCCCCGACTGCCACCGCGCGCAGATCACTCATCATGATCCGGCGGTGGCAGCTCCGCAGCAGTGCACGATCTGCCACACGCCGCATGGCAGCCCCAACCTGCTGCTGATTCGGACGGACGTGCCGCTGTCCAATTCCGGAAACCAGGTCACTCCGTGTACGAGCGACACCGAGTGCTTGGTGGAGCAGATTTGCGCCAGCG
>JBFXHX010000087.1:0-6645 GCA_050176585.1 Binatia bacterium | reverse complement strand
TGGTGTGCGTGCTGGTCGGCGAAGCCGTGGGCGTCTCGGTCGGGGTGTTGGTGTTCGTCGGCGTCCGCGTCGGCGTGTTGGTGTGAGTGCTGGTCGGCGAAGCCGTGGGCGTATCGGTCGGGGTGTTGGTGTCGGTGCTGGTGGGCGAAGCCGTGGGCGTATCGGTCGGGGTGTTGGTGTTCGTCGGCGTCCGCGTCGGCGTGTTGGTGTTGGTGGGCGAAGCCGTCGGAGTCCGACTGGGGGTGTTGGTGTTCGTGTTGGTCGGCGAGGCCGTCGCCGTCTGAGTAGGGGTGTTGGTGGGCGTGTCCGTCCGCGTGTGCGTCCCTGTACGCGTCGGAGTCCCCGTTCTCGTGGGCGTGCCGGTCTTGGTACCGGTCGGCGTGCGGGTGGGGGTACGCGTCGGGGTCTCCGTTCTGGTGCCCGTGGCAGTACCAGTACGAGTCGCCGTGCGCGTCGGCGTCGGCAGAGTGCACGTGGTGCATTTCGGACCGAGGACCGTGGTGATCGTGCAGCCCGTCCCCGCTTTGGTGCCGATGCTCGTGCTGCCGGTGTCCACTTGGCCGGCCAACACCAGCGTGTACGTCTGGCAACCGGTGCTGAATCCGACGTCCCATTTGAACTCGTTGGAGCCCAACGCGCAGATCGGATCCGTGTCATCGGTGGGCGTCGGCGAGCCACTGACGACGGTCAACCCGTCGCACAGCCCATTGAGCGCGATCGTGAGATGGCTCAGGTTGTGGTCCGGCGGGTCGCATGGCGAACCGTCGCCTTGGCAGACCTTCCAGCGGAAGGTGGTGTTCGTTCCGTCGAACTGACCGCTCGAGGTCGCGTTGCCGTTGGCGTCCACGAGCGTGATCTCGAAGCCGTTCGCGGTGCAAACCTGCGTGCCCGGGCAGGCATCCGTGCCGGCTGCCGGCGCGGCGCGCAGAGCCGTTAAGAGCAGTAGCGCTAATGCGACCAGCCACCCCGAGCGGTACCCACAGATCCCTCGACTCAGACTCTGCATGCTCATCCTCCGCGCCCAGCGCCGTGCCCACTCCGAGTGGTGCGAGAAAGTCGAAGTGGGCGTGCGCACAAAAACACCAGACTGCGGGCGGATCTGCAGGATTGCAACATAAAAAACACAGCAGCGGTCATTGCGCGTGCAAAATCAGTCGGCAAGGCGCCAATCCGCGCAGGTGATATGCGGGCTGCGAGCCGACCTGAATAAATAAGTAGCGCCTATACGACTCTGCTCGGTCGGGGGATGCAAAGCGGCGGTTAAACCGCCGGCAGCTGCGAGAGCAGCAACTCGGCCTGGGTTTCACCGCTTCGAATGCAATCCGGGATGCCGACCCCTTCGAAAGCGCTGCCGGCGACGTGGACCCCGAGGGCCGCGGAACGCGCGCGGATGCGGGCTACTCGATCGAGGTGGCCCATCTCGTACTGCGGCATCGACCGGTGCCAGCGCGCGATCCGCACCAACTGCGCAGGCTGGCGCACGCCCAGTAACTCGGAGAGCTCGCGCTGCACGGTGCCGACGAGCTCGTCATCCGCGAGCTCCGCGGTGTGAGCGCGCAAGGCGCCACCGACGAAGGCGCGCAGCAGCACCGAGTGTGCTGGGGCACGCCCGGGGTACTTGAGGCTCGAAAAGGTACAGGCGAGCAGCGCGCGGCCTTCACCATGGGGGACGACGAAGCCGAAGCCGTCCAGTGGGTGGGGAACGTCTTCCCGGCCGTACGCCAGCGTCACGATGGCGGATGAGGCGTATCCGATCCCCTCCAGCTCGGTCGCGAGGGCGGCATCGCTCGTCCGCAGGAGCTGCGCTGCGACGTAGGCGGGCGTCGCGATCAACAGCGCATCGAACACGTGCCCGGCGCCGAGGTGCCAAACGCCTCCTGCCCGTGCCACGGCTTCAATGCGCTCGCCGCAGCGCAGGGCGCCGGGCGGGAGCTCGCCGGCGAGCGCGTCCACCAATACCTGCATGCCTCGCGCGAAGCTCACGAACAGGCTCCACCGCGCACCGCTGACAGCCGCCGTCTCGCCGCGAGCGGCGTTGCGCCGCTGCCGCCATAGCGCGAGCGCGATGCTGCGGTCGGCGCGCTCCATGTCGCGAAATCGCGGCAAGGTCGCCGCGACGCTGAGGTGCGCGGGGTCGGCGGTGTAGATGCCGCCGACCAGCGGCTCCGCGACGCGGTCGAGCACTTCGCGCCCGAGCCGTCGGGTGACGAAATCGGCGAGGCTTTCGTCGGCGCCCGCGCCGCGCGGCAGCACGAGATCGAGGGCCATGCGGAGTTTGCCGCGCCAGGAGAAGAGCGGCGTGGTCAGCAGTGGCCAGAGGCGCGTCGGCGCGAGCAGCAGGAAGCCGTCGGGCAGCGGCACCAGCCGCCCATGGCGGACGACATACGTGCGGCGGAACGCCTCGTTGGTGCCGACCAGCTGATCGGCGATACCCAGTCGCTCGCAGAGCGCGGTGCCCGCCGGCTTCTCGGTGAGAAAGGAGTCCGGCCCCGCCTCGAGCAGGAAACCGTCCGCGTGTTCAGTGCGGATCACGCCGCCGGGACGCGCGCCGGCTTCGAAGACCTGCAGTTCGATCGTGCGGCCCTGCGCGCGGCTGAGCTCGATCAGGCGATGCGCTGCCGCCAGCCCGGTGATGCCGGCGCCGATCACCGCGATGCGCGGCGGCGCCGCGCGACTCATCGGCGCGCGACGGCGGCGACGACGGCCGCGAGCATGCGGATGAAGCTCGGATGGTCGTTCACCGTCGGCGCACGCGTGAAGCCGATCCCGACCTCATCGGCGATCTGCCGTGCCTCGATGTCGAGATCGTACAATACCTCGACGTGATCGCAGACGAAGCCCAGTGGGACCACGAGCAGCTCGTGCGTGCCCCGCACCGCTTCTTCGCGCACCACCGCGCCGATGTCAGGCTCGAGCCACCTCTCATGCGGGTTCCCGCTGCGGCTCTGATACGCGAGCCGATGCGAGGTGAACCCGAGCTGCTCCGCGACCAGCGCGGCGCCAACGCGCAGCTGGGCTTCGTACGGCGACGCAGCAGCCATCGCGGTCGGTATGCTGTGGGCGGTGAACACGAGCTGCACGCGGTGGCGGCGATCGGGCGGCAGCGCGGCGAGCGCGCCGCGGGCTTGGTCCACGACTGCATCAATGAACAGCGGGTGCGCGTGCCAATTCGGCGCGAACACGACGTCCGGCGCGCCATCCAGCTGTGCGCGCGCGTCGGCGACGTCGCGCATGTACCGCCCCCAACCGGCGTCGTTCTGCTGAGCGGACAGGATCACGCCCACCGCGCGCCGCACGCCGTCGCGGTGCATCGTGGCGAGCGTGTCGAGCAGCAGGGGATGCCAATTGCGCATGCCGACGTACACCGGCAGTCGCGGCCCCTCGGCGGCGAGCACTTCGCGGAGCGCGTCGGCCTGCCGGCGCGTCAGCTCAGCGAGCGGCGAGCGCCCACCGATCAGCTCGTAGTGATGCACGACCGCTTCGATTCTCTCCGGCGGCATGGGGCGCCCGCGCAGCACGTTGTCGAGGAATGGCCGCACCTCATCCCGCGCGCCCGGTCCGCCGAAGCCGATCAGCAACACCGCGTCGCAAGTAGCCATAGCGCCCGGGTTAGCAAGCGACATGCACCTGTCAACAAGCGGGTAGGCTGTTCGCCGTCAGCTCGTCGTTCGCGCCCGACTGGATGACGCCGTTCGGCGAGGACGTCGGACGCAGCGGCATCGGGATTCTCGAATGCGAACGCCCGACAGCGAAGAGCCTGCCGATCTTAGCGCTGGCTGAGCTCGTGAACCGCATCGACCAGCGCGCGTACGTGGTCGACAGGGGTCTGGGGCAGGATGCCGTGGCCGAGGTTGAAGATGTGACCCGCGCGGCCGCCGGCGCGGGCGAGCACGGCGGCGGCGCGGCGCCGGATTTCGTCCAGCGGTGCGAACAGCGCGACCGGGTCGAGGTTGCCCTGTACGGCGCGATCGTGCCCGATTGCCGCCCAGGCGGCGTCCAATTCCATGCGCCAGTCGACGCCGATCACGTCGCCGCCGGCCTCGCGCATCCCGGCCAGCAGGCCGCCGGTGTCGGTGCCGAAATGGATGACCGGTGCCAGCCTCGACAGGCCAGCCAGTGCCGCCTGCGTGTACGGCAGCGCGTAACGGCGATAATCCTCGGGTGACAGGCACCCGACCCAGCTGTCGAACAGCTGCACCGCCTCGGCGCCGGCCGCGATCTGCGCGCGCAGATAGCGGTTCACCAAGCGCGCGACCAGCATCAGCAGGTCGTGCCAGGCGCCCGGGTGCTGGTACATGAAGGTCTTGGTGCGCACGTACTGGCGCGAGCCGCCTCCTTCGATGAGGTACGAGGCGAGTGTGAACGGAGCGCCTGCGAAACCGATCAACGGCACGCGGCCGGCGAGGCCCTGGCGCGCTTGGCGCACGGCTTCGTATACGAAGGCCAGCGCTTCATCGGTGTCGTAGTCGCGCAGCCGGCGCAGATCCTCCGGCGCGTGCACCGGGCGCCCCAGCGTCGGGCCGTCTCCAGCCGCGAATTGCAGGCCTACGTCGAGCGGCTCCAGCACGAGGAGGATATCGGCGAAGATGATCGCGGCATCCACGCCGAGCCGCTCGACAGCGGTCACGGTCACCTCTGCTGCGGCCTCCGGATGGTGACAGAGCTCCAGAAACCCGAACTTCGCGCGTACAGCCCGGTACTCGGCCATGTACCGGCCGGCCTGACGCATGAGCCAGATCGGTGTGTAGGGTGTCGCCTGCCTGCGACAGGCGAGCAGAAAGGGGTGCGGTGACACCGTCGTGGCTCGTATGCGAAGCGCCCCGGGGGGTCAACTCGCCTCGACGTCTAGAGAGACGCGCCAGCGCGTTGTGCCAGGAGGCCCGCTGATTCGCGCGACCTTCCCGCAGCGCGCGTCGCGGTGAAACATAGAGCGCTCAGGGAGCGGCGCGCTTGATCTGGAGGGCGGCGCGTCCGCGCTGGGCGATGGTGTTGATCAAATGCCCCATCTTCGGGTGCTCGGGCTCGAGGTCGACCGGCAGGCCGTGCGCTTGCATGGCTTCGCTGCATACTGGTCCGATCGAGGCGAACACGACGCGGCGGCTGGCCGCGAGCAAATCCGGTCCGCGACCCAGCTGCGCCGCAATTTCGACCACATGGTCCACCTGTCGGGCACTCGTGAACAGCGCGATGTCGACCGCGCCATTGGCCAGGCGGCCAATGCCTTCGCGCAGCGGGCCTGGGTCATCGGGGTAATCCCACCGGTACACGGGGACGCGCAACACCTCTGCGCCGCGCTCCTCCAAACCCGCGATGAGCTCTGGGTTGGTGCGCCCGTACTCCTGGACGGCGACCCGTCGTCCGCGGACCGGCAGCTGGCCATCGAGCGCCGCGAGCAACTCTCGCCAGGTATTCGGCTCGGGCACCAAGAGATCGGCGTTCAAGCCGAGCTCGCGCAGTGCGGCCACCGGTTTGGGGCCGCGCGCCACCACGCGTGTGGCGCCCAGCAGCTCGGCGAAGCGCGGGCGGGGACAGAGCGGCTCGAGCGCGGTCGCGAGCGCGCGCGTGCCGACACCGGTGAGCAGCACCACCACGTCCAGCGTGTGCTGCTCCAGGCGCGTCAGGAACTCGCGCGCGGGGGCGCTCAGCTCGAGCGGTACTTCGCGCATGGCCGGGGCGCTGATCGGCGTTCCGCCCCGGCGCCGGATCAGCTCCGCGATCTCGGTCGCGCGACGACTTTCGAAGCTCAGAACGCTGAGCCCGTGGAGGTTGTCATTTGCGCTGCCCGGCATCAGCGTCACGATGTCCGCCGGCGCCGCGGGCGTCAATGCCGGGCGGCTGCGTAGACTTTCAGAACCCGCGGGGGTACGCGGTGCGGGCGATCGGCAACCTGGCTATGACGGGATCGACGAAGCGGATTGCGGAGCGGTGGGCCCACGGCGCGCGGCCGGTGCCACTCGTGCTCTGGGCGCCGCCGCTGCGCTGAGTGCTCATGGTAGTCGATCCAGCTCGGTCAGGTGCGCTCGCGCCGTCCACTCGGCTGGCGGTCGCCGCCGTGGTCATCATGGCTCGCTATCCGAGCCCCGGACAGGTGAAGACGCGGCTCGCCCGGCGCATCGGCGGCGAGGCGGCCGCCGTGCTCTATCGCGCGTTTCTGCAAGACATGGCGACCGACCTCCGTTCGGAGGCTTGGGATCTGGTCTGGGCGGTGACGCCACCCGATGCGGACCTGCGCGGCGTCGTTGGCTCGGCGGCGCGGCAGATCGCGCAGCGCGGGTCTGCGCTCGCCGAACGCATGCGCAATGCCTATGGCGACCTCTTCGCAGCCGGGTACGCGCGCGTGATCATGGTCGGGGCGGATGCTCCCCATCTCGGTTCTCAGGCGGTCGCGGAGGCACTCGCGGCGCTCGAGACGGCGGATGTCGTGCTCGTCCCGACGCGTGACGGTGGCTACTGCCTCATTGCGCTGCGCGCACCGTGCGATCTTTTCACCGGCATCGCCATGGGCGGGTCAGAGGTGTGCGCGCAGACCGCCGCGCGCGCGGCGGCGTGCGGTCTGCGCGTGCGCTTCTTGGACGAGACCTTCGACGTGGACGAGTGGGCGGACGTGCTCGCGCTGCGATCGCTACTCGCGGCGAGCCAGGGCGG
>JBFXHX010000086.1:0-6788 GCA_050176585.1 Binatia bacterium | reverse complement strand
GGAAAAGAGGGAGGACGAGTATGATTGGCACTATTCATGTCGGCTTGGCCGCGCTCGGAGCAGCGATCGGTGTCGGATTGATCGGCATGGGCGCCTCACAGGCGGTGGGACGGAATCCCGGTGCGGCTACACAGATCTTGGTCCAGTCGATTCTCTCGATCGCGTTCGCCGAAGCGATCGTCTTTTACGCGCTATTCCTGGTGCGCTGAGGCCCCAACCGGCTGAGACACGACGACACATGGCAGTCGCGGCTATCGGACGACGTTCGGGCATGGCCGACCGCTTCGACCCCGGTCGACACGCCCAGCCAACGAGAGAGCGACGATGAACGCATGCGTATCCCTGGTGACGCAAGCGATCGTCCAAGCCAGCGACGGTGGACCCGTCGAACGGATCGCCACGACCTTCGGCGTGAACTGGCCGCAGTTTCTCGCGCAAGTCGCGAGCTTCTGCATCGTGTGTGCCGTGTTGTACCGCTTTGCCTACCGCCCCGTCCTCAAGATGCTGGAGGTGCGGCGCGAACAGATCGCGCAGGGCCTGGCGACCGCGGAACGCATCAAGGCGGAGCTGGCGCGCACCGAAGTACAACGCCAGGAAGTGATGGCGCGCGCCAGCGATCAGGCCAGCAAGTTCATCGAAGAAGCCCGCGCCGCCGCAGCCCGGGTGCGCCAGGAGGAAACCGACAGAGCGATCGCGGCGGCGGAACAGATCGTCACCAATGCGCGCGCCGCGGCGGCGCAAGAACGGGAGCACATGCTGGTCGAGCTCAAGCGCGAAGTCGGTCGTTTGGTCGTGCAAGCCGCTCGCTCCGTCACCGGAAAGATCCTGACCTCGGAGGATCAACGGCGTCTGGCCGAAGAGACGGCGAAGCAATTCGTGGAGTGACGATGAAGGTGCCCAAAAGCGCGAAGCGAGTTGCGAAGCAGCTGTTCCGCGACTGCCTCATCAACGGCGGGCTCGATGAGACCCGCGTGCGCAGCGTGGTCCGTCACGTGGTCGAGGCGCGGCGCCGTCAGAGCTCGGCGATTCTGTCGCATTTCACGCGCCTGGTGCGGCTCGAAGTCGCCCGGCATACCGCCGTCGTGGAGAGTGCCACGCCGCTGGCGCCGGAGGTGCAGGCTGCCATCCGCGCCGGTCTGACGAGGCGCTACGGCGCGCACCTGCACACCGCCTTTGCGCTGCAGCCGGCACTGATCGGCGGGACGCGCATTCAGGTCGGCAGCGACGTGTACGACGGCAGCGTGCGCGGCGGGCTGGCGGCCCTGGAGAACAGTCTGTCGAGGTGACGAATCGATGGCGGACCTGCTGCGCGAAATCGAAGCGGAGATTGCGGGCGCCAGGACGGCGGCCGCCAGACAGAACGTCGGCGTCATCCGCGAGCTCGGCGACGGTGTGGCCAAGATCGAAGGGCTCACCGACGCGATGCTCAACGAGATGATCGACCTGGGCAACGGTGTGACCGGCCTGGTGCTGAACCTCGAGGAGACCGAAGTGGGCGTGATCGTCCTCGGCGACTACACGCGGCTGAAGGAGGGCGGCGAGGCGCGCACCACGGGCAATCTTCTGCAAGTGCCTGTCGGCAAGCAGCTGCTCGGACGGGTGGTCAACGTGCTCGGCCAGCCGGTAGACGGCAAAGGACCGATCGCGACGGATCTCACCTATCCGGTGGAGAAGATCGCCCCGGGCATCATCAGTCGCCGCTCGGTCGATCAACCGGTGCAGACCGGCATCATGGCCATCGACGCGATGATTCCCATCGGGCGGGGACAGCGCGAGTTGATCATTGGCGATCGCGCCACCGGCAAGACGACCATCTGTATCGACACCATCATCAGCCAGGCGCGGCTCAACCAGGCGGCGGCCGCGACGGGCGACACCGAGTACCGTCCGCTGTACTGCATCTACGTGGCGATCGGGCAGAAGCAGTCCACGGTGGCGCGGGTCATCGCCGTGCTCGAGCAGGCTGGCGCCATGCCGTACACCATCGTCGTGACGTCGCCGGCGTCGGATTCGGCCGCCAATCAGTATCTGGTGCCGTTCGCCGGCGCGGCGATGGGCGAGTGGTTCATGGACAACGGCATGGACGCGCTGATCGTGTACGACGATCTCTCCAAACACGCCGTCGCGTACCGGCAGGTCTCACTGGTATTGAAGCGCCCGTCCGGCCGCGAGGCGTACCCCGGTGACGTGTTCTACCTGCACAGCCGGTTGCTCGAACGCGCCGCGCGCGTCGGCGAGAAATACGGCAACGGCTCGCTGACCGCGTTGCCGATCATCGAGACGCAGGCCGGCGATGTGTCGGCGTACATTCCGACCAACGTGATCTCGATCACCGACGGGCAGATCTATCTGGAAACCGATCTCTTCTATCAGGGAGTGCGTCCAGCGATTTCAGTCGGCTTGTCGGTCTCGCGCGTCGGTTCGGCGGCGCAGCTCAAAGCTATGAAGCAAGTCGCCGGCCAGCTCAAAGGCGATCTCGCCCAGTTCAGGGAACTGGCGGCGTTCGCGCAATTCGGCTCGGACCTCGATGCCAAGACGTTGGCACAGATCGACCGCGGCAAGCGCATCATGGAGATCTTCAAGCAGCCGCAGTACAACCCCGTCCCGGTCGAGATCCAGGTGGCGGTCATCTGGGCGGTGCAAAACGGGTATTTGGACCGCGTGCCGGTGGCACGGGTCAAGGAATTTCAGAGTGCGTTCACGGACTTCTTGACGACCCGCAAGGGCGAGCTGCTCGCCAAAATCCGCCAGGAGAAGGTGATCAGCGATACCACGACGGCGGAGCTGAAGCGCGTCGCCGAGGAATTCGCCGCAACCTGGAAGTGAGCGCTCAGCCGGTGCCGTATGCCCAGTCCGCGCGAGATACGCCGACGCATCAAATCGATCAGCAATACCGCACAGATTACCCGCGCGATGCAGATGGTGGCCGCTTCGAAGATGCGCAAAGCGCAGGAGGCGGCCCTGATCACGCGACCCTTTTCGCAGCTGCTCTATCGCATCCAGCGCCGCGCCACGACGCACACCGGCGACTACACCGATCCGCTGCTGGCGGTGCGACCGGTTCGCAACCGTGCCGTGATCCTCGTCGGAACGGACCGCGGGTTGTGCGGAGCGCTCAACAACAATCTCTTCCGACTGGCGTCGGAGTTCGATCCCGCCTCCACCGTCTTCATCGCGTTGGGCAAACGCGCAGCGCAGTTTGTCGCCCACACCGGCCGCAAGTTGGTCGCCGAGTTCAGCTTCAGCGATTCGCCGCGCTTCGCCGAGGCGCGGCCGATTGCCGCCTTCGCCCGCGACCTCTTCCTGAAAGGCGAGGTGGACGATGTCCGCGTGGTGGTGACGCGGTTCATCAACACGTTGAGTCAGGAGCCCGTGGTGCTGGAGTTTCTCCCGATCGGCGAGATCAAAGGCTTGGCGATTCCCGGCGCGGAGCCGGAAGCCGAGATCGCGGCGGACAGAAGCGAGGTCGTCTTCGAGCCCGATGCGGAAACCGTTCTCTCGTTCCTGCTGGACGGCTACGCGAACATCTTCATGTACCTCGTGCTCTTGGAAGCCAAGGCCAGCGAGCAGAGCGCTCGCATGGTGGCAATGAAGAGCGCGACGGACAACGCAGCCGAGCTGATCAAGGATCTGACGCTCAACTACAACAACCTGCGTCAGGGCAATATCACCAAGGAGTTGTTGGAGATTGCCGGAGGGCAACTGGGCGATGAGTGAGAGCGGGGCAGCAGCGAGCGCGCCGACCAGTAAGGGACGGATCGTGCAGATCGTCGGTCCAGTGGTGGATGTCGAATTCCCGGACGAGCTCCCCGGCATCTACCACGCACTCACGGTCGACTATCGGCTGCGCGGCCAGAGCGTGCAGTTGATACTCGAAGTCCAACAGCACTTGGCCGACAACTGGGTGCGCACGGTGTCGATGTCGGGCACCGAGGGGCTCAAGCGCGGCTACGAAGTGATCGACACCGGCGCCCCGATCTCCGTGCCGGTCGGCGAAGGCGTGATGGGTCGCGTCTTGGACGTCTGCGGCAGGCCGGTCGATGAACGGGGCCCGGTGCAGGCGGAGAAATACTATCCGATTCACGGACCACCGCCTGAGCTGGTCGAGCAAACCACCTCTCCCGAGGTGCTGGCCACCGGCATCAAGGTCATTGATCTGATCTGTCCATTCTTGAAGGGCGGCAAGATCGGTGCATTTGGCGGCGCCGGGGTCGGCAAGACCGTGGTGATCATGGAGTTGATCAACAACATCGCCAAGCTGCACGGCGGCGTGTCGGTGTTCGCGGGAGTCGGTGAGCGGACCCGAGAAGGCGGCGACTTTTACAAGGAGATGTCCGAAGCCGGAGTCATCAACCAGGCCGATCTGGCTGCGTCGAAGATCGCGCTCGTGTACGGGCAGATGAACGAACCGCCCGGGGCTCGCCTGCGCGTTGCGTTGGCCGGCCTCGCCATCACCGAATACTTCCGCGACGAGAAGAATCAGGACGTGCTGTTGTTTATCGACAACATCTTCCGCTTCTCGCAAGCGGGGTCCGAAGTCTCCGCATTGCTGGGCCGCACGGCGAGCGCGGTCGGCTACCAGCCGACGCTCGCCTCCGAGATGGGCGCGCTGCAGGAGCGCATCACCTCGACGAAGAAGGGCTCGATTACGTCGTTTCAAGCCGTGTACGTGCCAGCCGACGATCTCACCGATCCGGCACCGGCGACGACCTTCGCGCACCTCGACGCGACCATCGTGCTGGAGCGGTCGATCGCCGAGCTCGGGATCTACCCGGCGGTGGACCCGCTCGCTTCGACGTCGCGAGCGCTGGCGCCGGAGATCGTCGGCCAAGAGCACTACGACGTCGCGCGCGGCGTACAGCGGGTCCTGCAGCGACTCAAAGACCTGCAGGATATCATCGCCATTCTCGGCATGGACGAGCTGTCGCCGGAGGATAAGTTGACCGTCATTCGCGCGCGCAAGATTCAGCGCTTCCTGAGCCAGCCCTTCAGCGTCGCGCAGGTGTTCACCGGACGCGAGGGCAAGCAGGTGCCGGTCGCCGAGACCGTGCGCGGGTTCAAGGAGATCCTCGAGGGCAAGCACGACGCCGCTGCGGAAGGGGATTTCTATATGAAGGGCGGCATCGACGAAGTCGGAGCGCGTTGACAGCGCTGCACCGCCCGGGCCATGGCCAAGACGCTGAAGCTGGAAGTCGTGACGCCGGAAGGCACGGTGTACTCAGAAGACGTGGAAATGGTTACGCTGCCGGGCGTCACCGGCCAATTCGGTGTGTACCCGCAACACGTGCCGCTGATCACGCAGATGACGCCCGGCGAGATGATCGTCCGGAAGGACGGCCAGGAGCTGTATGTCGCAACCGGCGGCGGGCTCATCGAAGTCACCGCAACTCGCGTGGCGGTGCTGACCGACGTCGCCGTTCCCGCCGACCGCATCGACGAAGCGAAAGCCGAAGAAGCCCGCCGGCGTGCCGAAGCCCGTCTGCGCGAAAAGCTGTCGGCCGAAGAGCTCGCGGCCGCCAACGCGGCGCTCACGCGCTCACTGGTCCAGCTGCGCGTCAAGCGCCGTCGGCGGGCATAATGGAGGGCGGGCGACCGTCCGGCGAGAGATCGCAAGAAGCTTGCCATGCCTGACGAACCGAATCCCCGACGAGGGAGGGAACGATGTGTGAACCCAGGGCATGGAGTCCGTTGCGTTGCGAGCACCCTCGCCATGGCCGGCGGCGGTGATGCTTTCGGCATGCAAAACCGGGCAAGCCCCGTCAAATGTCTAACTCGACATAGCCACGGCGTCTGGGGACGAGCTCGCAGAGGCGCTCAAAGAGGACCCCCGGTTCGCGATCAGCGGTGGATTCTGTTCGAAACCAACCGCGCCATTGGTCGGTGCCGCACTTTGAAAGCAGCTGTTTATGAGGAACGCGCCATGAAGCCAAAGCCGTCGTACACGTGGAGATGTGGTCGCCTCTCTCGGACCTCGATCGCAATGCTGTGGGCGGCGCTCATGGTGACCGGAAGCCCCCCCTGCCACGCGCAATCCTCGGATCCGGGCGCGGACCCGGATGGCGGCACTGCGCGGATCCCCGATGAACAACTCGACTCCCTGGTGGCGCCGATCGCACTCTATCCGGACCCACTCCTGGCCCAGGTGCTCGCGGCTTCGACGTATCCGCTCGAGATCATCCAGCTTCAGCAATGGCTCGAGAGGAACCAGGGTCTGAAGGACCAGGCTCTCGTCGACGCCGTGGAGAAGCAACCGTGGGACTCGAGTGTGCAGGCCATGGCACCTCTCCCCGACTTGGTGAAACGGCTGGCCGATGACATCCAGTGGACTACGGACCTCGGCAATGCGTTCCTCGCGCAGCAGAACGATGTCATGAACGCCGTGCAGCGCATGCGGCAGAAGGCGAAGGCCAACGGGAACCTGCAGACGACGGAGCAGCAGAGGGTCGAGACCAAGGTCATCGAAGAGACATCGGTTATTATCGTCGAGCCGGCGAGTCCCGAAGTGGTCTACGTGCCTTCGTACAACCCGACCGTCGTTTACGGGGTCCCCCCGTCCGCCTACCCCTACCCGGCGATCTACTATCCGCCGCCCGGCTATTATGCGGCGGGCATGGCGATCTCGTTCGGGCTCGGCGTGGCCTTGGGCGCCGCTTGGGGCGGCGGATGGGGATCCTGCGGATGGGGCGGCGACAACGACATCAACATCAACAACAGCAACAACTTCAACCGCAACACTGTCGCTCGCGGCGGCGATCGCGGCGGCAGCGGTAAGTGGCAGCACAATCCTC
>JBFXHX010000085.1:0-7359 GCA_050176585.1 Binatia bacterium | reverse complement strand
ACCTGTCGGGCGTACAGTGCTGGGCAGCTCCTGGCGAGGCTAGAGCGGGGCATGAGCGCTGCGGCGCGAGGGTCCGCACACCATCTGATCACGCTCCGGCAGGCGGCCGAAATCGGACCCCTGACGCCCGGCGAAATTCTTCGGAAGATTCGCACGGGCGTGCTACTCGCGGGCGTGCACTACGCGACGCCACGCGGCACGCGGCCGCTGATCATTCGCGACGCGTTTGCGGCGTACCTCGCGGGTGCCGATCACGAGCTGATCGCCGAGCACGAGCGACAGCAACGGCGTCCGTCCGGTAAGGTCAATTGGGATGCTATGAATCAGCGGGCCGGCTGATGGGCTGCTGGGCGATCACCAATCGACACGGCATGCTGGCGTTTGCGTTCCGCTACCGCGGGCGCCAGTGGCAGAAGTCGACCGGCGAGCGATTTGATGAGCCGAAGGCGCGCGCGCGCGGCGAAGCCATGGCTGCGTGGATCACGGATCTCATGGCGGATGGTCGGTTCGAAGCAGAGTACGGCCGCATCTTCGAAGGTGACGCGCGCTTCACCCCAGCGGTACGGCCGGCGGATGTCGGCCTGACGCCGCTGCTCCGCGAGTGGACGCCGAAGATCATCGCCGAGTACCAGCCGCCGCTTCACCGCCCCGAATACGGGCGCACCGCGACATCGCACGTGGACGCGTGGATCACGCCGCAGCTCGGGCACCGGCGCCTCGCCGAGATCACGCGCGATGACGTGATCGCGCTCCGCACGGCTATCATGCAGCACGGCAAAGCCGGCAAGGGCGCGACGCAGAAGCACGCGAAGAACGTGATCGGCACACTGCGCGTGCTACTCCGAGAGGCGTTCGAACGCGGGGTGATCTCCAGCAACCCTGCGACGGGTCTGCGGTGGCCACGCGCGCGCCGGCACGCGATCGACCCGCTCACGCGCGAAGAGCTCGAGACAGTCCTCGAGCACCTACGGAAGAAGAGCGCGCACGCCTATCGGTATGCGCTCTGTCTCGCCGACACGGGCCTGCGACCGGGCGAGGCGAGTGCGCTCACGTGGGGCGATGTCGATCTCCGCAGCGAGGGCATGATCGCGGTTCGCCAGTCCAAGGTGAAGGGGCGCATCGGCGCGACGAAGACGGCGCACAGTGAGCGTACGCTGCGACCGCTCTCGGCGCGGCTCCGCGCCGTGCTGCTCGACAGCAAGCCGCTGCACGTGAAGCCCGAGACGCCGGTGTTCTCCGGTCCGACTGGTCGGCCGATCCGGCAAGAACGTTTCCAAGGTCGGCGGTGGGTGAAGGCGCTGCGCGCGACCAACGTGCGGCCGCGGACGCTCTACAAACTGCGCTCCACGTTCATCTCGCTCGCGCTCTCAGCCGGCGAAAATCAGCAGTGGCTCGCCGAGTACACGGGCACGAGCCTGACGATGTTCGCGCGCCACTACGCACGTTTTTTTACCACCGCCCGAGCACGCGCCGCTGGCGCATATTCCGGCCCCGCAGGGCGTGAGCGCTACACCCAAGGCGAAAGGTGTAGCGCTTCGTGCCAAAAAACCCAGGAATCGCTTAGGGTGAGTGATGGGTCTCGAACCCACAACCCCCGGAGCCACAGTCCGGTGCTCTACCGTTGAGCTACACTCACCAGCGAAGGAGCGGAGATGGGTCGACAGTAAGCAAAGTCAGCCGGCGAAATCCAGCAAGGGGCGCGCCGCGTCACCGCGCGATGCGCACGCCGCCGGCGATCGGCAACGGCGAAGCGCAGTGGCTGTCCGTGTCCCGCGGCGGCGCAGTGTCCGGTTGTAGCGATCGCCTCCGCGGTTCAAAATCATGACAGACGTCCTGCGCACGCATGGCAATTCCGCGGCACCCACTGTATGAGGATTAGTTCGCCGCCGACGTGAGCGGCCCACCCAGGAGGAGAGCAGCGCCACAATGCACGCTTGGACCATTCGCGACTGCATGGAGCTCTACAACGTGCCGGCCTGGGGCGCGGGATTGTTCTCGGTGAACCCGCAAGGGCACGTCGAAGTTCAGCCGCGTGCCGACGGCCCGCGCATCGACCTCCTGGACCTCGTGAAGGATCTCCAGCAACGCGGGTTGCGCACGCCGCTGCTGATCCGGTTCTCGGATATCCTGGCGGCGCGCGTGCAGGGCTTGTGCGCCGCGTTCAACCGCGCCATCGGCGAATACGGCTACCGGGGCAGCTACCGCGGCGTATATCCGATCAAGGTGAACCAACAGCGCCATGTCGTCGAGGAGATCGTCGAGTATGGCGCCGGCAACGGCATCGGCCTCGAGGCTGGCAGCAAGCCGGAGCTGCTGATCGCCATGGCCCTGTGCGAGACGCCCGGCGCCCTGATCGTGTGCAACGGCTACAAGGACAAGAAGTACATCGAGACCGCGCTGCTCGGGCAGCGACTCGGGCGCACGCCGATCATCGTCGTCGATCGCTTCCACGAGGTGGAGCTCATCATCCGCGTTTCGCAGGAGCTCGGCATCCGCCCGCACATCGGCGTCCGGGCACGGCTCGGCACCAAGGGCGCGGGCAAATGGGTGGAGTCGACGGGCGATCGGTCGAAGTTCGGCCTGACGGCCGCCGAGATCGTCGAAGCGGTCGACCTGCTGCAGCGCGAGGGCATGCTCGACTGCCTCGAGCTCCTCCACTTCCACATCGGGTCGCAGATCACGGCGATCCGCGCCCACAAGGATGCCTTGCGGGAGGCCAGCCGCATCTTCGTCGGCTTGTACGAGATGGGCGCGCGGCCGCGCTATATCGACGTCGGCGGCGGTCTCGGCGTCGATTACGACGGCTCCTCCACGAACTTCCACTCGTCCATGAACTACTCCGTGCAGGAGTACGCCAATGACGTGGTCGCCTCCATTCAGGAGGCCTGCGACGACCGCGGCGTACCGCATCCCGACATCGTCACCGAGTCCGGCCGCGCGATGGTCGCCCATCATTCGGTACTGATCTTCGACGTGCTCGGCGTGCACGAGATGCTCTCCGGGCGCCCGCCCGAGGCCGTGCGGCCCGACGACCCGAAAGTCATTCGCGACCTCGCCGAGGTGTACGCTGGCATCTCCCAGAAGAACGTGCAGGAGGCCTACCACGACAGCTTGCAGTTGAAAGAGGAGGCGACGACGCTGTTCTCGCTCGGCTTCCTCGACCTGCGCGCGCGCGCCCGTGTGGAGCGGCTGTTCTGGGATTGCTGCGAGAAGATCCTGCGCATCACGCGGGAGCTGCCGTACGTGCCCGATGATCTGGAGCCGCTCGAAAAGGGCCTCGCCGATACCTATTACGGTAACTTCTCTGTCTTTCAGTCCGCTCCCGACCACTGGGCCGTCAAGCAGCTCTTTCCGGTGATGCCGATCCATCGGCTCGAAGAGAAGCCGACGCGCCGCGGAGTCTTCGCCGACCTCACCTGCGACAGCGACGGCAAGATTGACAAGTTCATCGACCAGCGCGACGTCAAGGATGTCGTCGAACTGCATCCGTGGAACGGACAGCCCTACTATATCGGCGTGTTCCTGGTCGGCGCCTATCAGGAGATCCTGGGCGACTATCACAACCTGTTTGGCGACACGGACGCAGTGCACGTGCGCCTCGGCGCCGACGGGCGGTACATCGTGGAGCACGTGGTCGAGGGCGACGCGGTCAACGACGTCCTGCGCTACGTGCAGTACGATCGCAACGCGTTGATCGAGCGCGTCCGTCGCACCATCGAACAGGCCATGCGCGACGGCCAGCTCACGCTCGAGGAGTCCGCGCGCCTGCGCCGCCGATACGAAGAAGGCCTGAACGAGTACACGTATCTGACCCGCAACGAGTGACGGCTCATGCGCCGCGCCGGCTGGCGGCGCCGCATGTTCCCGGCCGCTGCGGCACATTCGCCGCGGTTGCGGGCCAGCTCCCCGGAGGTCGCATGTTCACGCACGAGATCCGCAATCAGATCGCCTGGGTCACTTTCGACTCCGGCGGGATGAACACGCTCTCCGGCACCGCCATCCAGGCGCTCGGCGCCCTGCTGGAGGAGTTGCGCGCGGCGCACGCGCGCATGCCACTTAACGGCGTGATTCTCAAGGGCAACCGCTTCGGGCTCGGGGCGGGTGCGAACATCGCCGAGCTGATGGCGGCCGACGCCGCGCAGTTGCGCGCGTTCATCGACCGCGGCCACGAAGTCCTCTATGCGATCGAGGACGGCCCGTTCCCCTGGCTCGCGGTCGTGGACGGCTTCGCACTGGGCGGCATCTACGAGTTGGCGCTCGCCTGTCACGGGATCATCGCCACCGAAAAGTCCGCCGTCGGTTTTCCCGAGATCCGCCTCAACATCTTTCCCGGTCTCGGCGGCACGCAGCGGATGCCGCGGCGGAGCGGGCTGATCAACGCCAGGGACCCCATGAACGGCGATGCCGGGTTCACCGCCGTGCTCACCGGCAAGCACTTCAAAGCCAAAGACGCCGCCGCCATTCGGATGATCGACGCAGTGATCCCCGCCGGCGCCGACGTCGATCAGTTCGCCGAGCGCTATCTGCTCGAGACATTGCCGACGCTCGACCGCACGCCACCGGCCGACCTCGCCAACGCGGAGTCGTTCCGACCGCTCGTGCTGCCGATGATCGAGAAGGCCACCCTCGGTCGATCCAATCCGCGGGCCCCCTACGTGGCGCTCGACGTGATGGTCAGAGGAGCGGCGCTGCCGCTGAAGCAGGCGATCGAAGTCGAGCGCGATGCGTTCATCGAGGTGGGCACCTCGCCCGAGGCCCGCGCGGGCATGCGATTCTTCTTCACCCAGCAGACGGCGCAGAAGCTGCCGAAGTCGTTTCCCGGCAAAGCCCGGCCGCTGGAAAAGATCGCCGTGGACGGCGCCGACGGTTACATGGGCAACGCGATTGCCTGGTTGGCGCTCGAGGCCGGCTACAAAGTGGTGGCCCACGTTCCCCTCGCACAGTTCGCGGCCTCAGTTCCGGAAAAGCTCGCGGCGAAATACGGCCGCGCGCTGAAGAAGGGGGCGATGAGCGCCGACGACGTGCAGCGCAAAGTCGCAAGCGTGCAGGTCACCACGGCGCTCGACGACCTGCGCGACTGCGATCTGGTGATCGAAGCGCGCATGGAAAACCGCGAGATCAAAGCCCAGTTCTATCGCGCGCTGGGCGGTGTGCTCCGCAAGGACGCGCTGGTCGCATCGAACTCGAGCTCGATGGGCCCAGGGCTGCTCGGCGCCGACTTCGCCGCCGGCGGCGGCGATACGCGCAATTTCGTCAACCTCCACTTCTTCAGCCCCGCCGAGCACCCGATCATGCAGCTCGTCGAGGTCATCGCCGGCGACAATACCTCGCCCGACGCGGTCGCTACCGCGCACGCGTTCGCGCGGAGCATCAACAAGACGCCGGTGCTCCTGCGCGACGGCTCGGCGGGGTTTCTGGTCAACGCCGGGCTGGCGGCTTACATGCTGGCGGCCGAAGCCCTATTCCGCGAGGGCACGCCCGCTTCGGCGATCGACGACGCGATGCGCGCGCGCGTCTTCCCCATCGGTCCGTTCGAGCTCGGCGACCAGGCGGGTCTCGACATCGCGGCGGGCATGTTCGACACCATCGCCGCGACTGAGAAGCTGCCGTTCGAGCCACTGGCGTGGAAGATGCGCGAGCACAAGCGCTTCGGCGCTAAGAGCGGTGGGGGCGTGTACGACTACCGCGACGGCAAGCGCGTCGGCGAGTGGGCGGGGCTCGCCACGCTGGTCGCCGACCGCGCGACGCGGGTCGCTGGCCCGGACGAGATCGTCGAACGCTGCCTCAGGGCCCTGTACGCGAAAGCGCGCGAGCTCTGCGACCGCAAGATTGTCGGATCGGAAGAGGAATGCGATCTCGCGTTCGTGCTCGGCATCGGCTTCGCCATGCACCTGGGCGGGCCGATCTACTATGCCAAGCAACAGGGCTGGGAACGCGGCTGAGCTCGTCTCTTGCGACGCGGAAGGCGCGCGAATGCGGCAAGCTGTCGCCGCGCGCGTGCGCTGGATAGCCTGCGCGCATCATGGCGGGCGCGGGTCGCCACCTGATCCTGATCGGCGGCGGGCACACGCACCTGTTCGTGCTCGAGGCCTTCGCGCGACGTGGACTGCCCGGCGCGCAGGTGACCCTGGTCTCGCCGTCCCCGCGTTCAACATACTCCGGCATGGTGCCCGGAGTGATCGCGCGGCAGTACCCACTGCGCGCCGCGCAGATCGACGTCGCGCGCCTGGCGGCGCGCGCCGGCGGCAGCTTTCACGCCGCACGCGCCGTCGGGATCGATCCCGTCGCACGCGCCATCCACCTGGACGATGGCCGCCGCCTCACCTATGACCTCGCCTCCTTTGACATCGGCGCGCGCACCCCGTTGCCGGCACACACGGGCGCGTACCAATCGGTCATACCCATCAAGCCGATCGAGCCCGCCATGGCCGATATCGACGCCGCGTTGGCCGCGCACCCGTCCTGTCGCGCGGTCGTGATCGGTGCCGGCGCCGGCGGCGCCGAGGTGGCGTTCGCGCTGGCCGCGCGGCTGCGCCGCGCACCGGCGAGTGCGGTCGCGCTGTGCGATCGCGCCGCCAAACCCGTGGAGTCGCTTGGTCCCCGCGCCGCGCACCTGGTCGAGCGCGCTCTGGCCGAAGCGGACGTCCACTGGATCGGCGGAGTGGAGGTCGAAGGCATCGACTCGCGCGGCGTGCGGCTACGCGGAGGGCGCACCGTCGCCGCCGATCTCGTGATCTCGGCCGCCGGCGCAGGCCCGATCGACATCTTCGCCAGCGCCGGTTTGCCCGTCGACGAACGCGGGTGCGCGCTGGTCGGCGATGATCTCCGCTCGATCGCGCATCCGGAGATCTTCGCCGCCGGAGACTGCGCGACGTTGACGCGCTACCCCGATCTGCCGAAGGCCGGCGTGCACGCGGTCCGCCAGGGCCCCATCCTCGCCCACAACTTGCGCGCGGCGCCGATCGGCGGGCGCATGCGGCGCTATCGACCGCAACGCCGGATGCTCGCGCTGCTCAACACGGCCGATGGCCGCGCCATTCTCGCCTATGGCGCGCTCGCCGCGCACAACCGCGCCGCCTGGTGGCTGAAGGACCGGATCGATCGCGGCTTCGTGCGGCGCTTCGATCGTCCGTGACGCGCGGCGCGGTGCACCACCCCAGGGTGGACTTCCGCAACCCGATTCGCTACCTCCCAACGCACGGGCCGCTAGCTCAGCTGGCTAGAGCAGCTGACTCTTAATCAGCGGGTCCCGAGTTCGAGTCTCGGGCGGCCCACCTGACGGGAGCCCTTGCGGCGCAAGGGCTCCCGCTCTCCCCGCATTCAGAGCGTAGGCCCCCCAGCAGAACGAGCGGGTAAGCA
>JBFXHX010000084.1:0-7386 GCA_050176585.1 Binatia bacterium | reverse complement strand
TTGACGCTTTCTGTGCGCAGCGTCCCGCAGGCCGGGTCGTAGGTCGTCGAGACCTTATGCGAAAGAGGCGCCGTGACAAGCGTCGGGTAGATCTGGTTGGTGCCGTCATAGGTGGTGGTGGTCACGCGGCCGAGGGCGTCGGTGACGGTCGTGAGGTTCCCATACGCATCGTAGGCCATCGCGGTCGTCGCACAGCCGCCACTCCCTCCCGACGGCGGGTTCGTGCAAGCGGGCGGCGCGCTCATGTCGGTCTGGTTCAGCCACGACTCGATGCGGGTCACATTGCCGGCGCCTACCGTGCCGTAACCGCCGGTGTCGTAAAAGAACCACTTCTCTTCCACCGTCGCCGAGTCGTCATGGTTGCGAACCTTCACCTTGATGGGCTTGTCGACCACGTACGCCGAGGTGGTGTCCGCGCAGGCGTAGTCGGTGTAGGTGTGAATTCGGTCGGCGCCGGCGAGACTGCCTTTCTGCGCGTGATTGACGTTGCCGTAGAATTTGCCCCCACATTGATGCCAACTGACGTTCCGCGTGAAGCTGCTCTTGTAGGTTATCAGGCTGAAGTTGGTAAACGTGCGCTCCTCGACCAGGGCCAACCGCGACCATACGTTACCGAGCGGCTGTGACGGGCACGTAATGATCGCCCCAGTGGACGGATTCGCACATTCCCAGGAGTTGGCGGTGAGCGCGATCGGCTGCCAGAACCAGGTCTGATCGTTGCTAGCATCGTACGTATAGACCTGCTGGATCTTGCCGCTCAGCGCCGCCGTCTGGTGGAAGTACGTGTGCGTGCCGCGCCGCGGCGTGCTGGGGCTGCTGATCAGCTCCTCGCTCACCACCTCGGCGAACCCGCGAAACTCGCGCTCCAACGGATCATAGCGCCCATACTTGTAGTCGATCAGGGTGGCCACCTCGTGGGCACCGGGAGTGATGCAACTGGCGCCGTTGCACATGCCGTCGTCGCGGCGGATCTCGGTGAGCGTCCAGACGACGAAGGGCAGATCCGGGATGCCGTCGCCGCCGGTGTTGTCCCACTGCGTGGAGGGCCGGTATCGGAGCGTGGTGTCGCCTCCGATGCCGTTCTCCATCATCACCAAGAGATCCGGACGATAGCCGGTGACGTTCTCGATCACGGTCGCCCCGTTGGGAGTCCAGGCACCGCCCGCGGCCGGGTAGACGAAGTAGGTCGTGGCGCCACCGTCGCCCCAGTTGATGAAATCGACCAGGCCATCACCGTTGATGTCGAAGCTGTCCTGCAACGTCGAGCCGCCGCCGGCGTTGCTGCCGCGAATCTGCGAGTACGGCGTCGGCCAGTTGAAGGAGGCGGGCTCAAACCCATCCCCGCGGTTGAGAAGAAACCGCCAGTTGGGATTAGTGGTGGCGTTGAAGCCGACCCGATCGATCAGATCGGGCAGCCCGTCGCCGTTGACGTCGAAGAAATCGCGCAAGGCGTCCTGCGGCTCGGCGCCGTTCTTGCGGATGTGGCGCCACGAGGAGCCGTCGCCCTGACTGATGAGATGCTGCGGCACGGGCCAGTTCTCACAGACGTCCATGGCGCGACCGGTGTTGAGACACACGCGCCACGCCCCACCGCTGACCGGGCCGCCGCTGGCCGGCTGCTGGCTGTACACCCCGTCGGGCAAGCCGTCGCCGTTGATGTCCCAGGTGCCATAGATGGTTCCGTTGTCGTTGGCGTTCTGACTCAGGAAGGTGAGCGCCCCGAACGCCCCCTGAAAGTTCTCGACCGCCGCAAACCCACTGCCGGTGTTGCGGGCAACCGTCCAGATGGTTGGATTCGGTGCCGGCTGGCCGGCTGGAGTGGTGACGAGATCGAGGAGGCCGTCGCCGGTCATGTCGATCAGATCCTGGCGGATGATCTTGCCGCTCCAGCCCCCCAGATTCTGACCGACGTTGGTGATTTGCGTGTTCGTCGTCGGCGCCGGCCAGCTGATCACGCTCGCGCCACCATTGAACCCCCAGCTGCCACTCGGCGAGACGGGGCTGCCCGGATAGACCTTCCATGGTGTGTTGCGCGAATCGACGAAGTCAGGGATCCCGTCGCCGGTGAGGTCGACGGTAGCGAACCAGACGATCGTGTCGTTGTTACGGCGGATGTCGCACATCAGGTCGCGATGCGGCACGTACCAGGACGTGCGCGTGGTCGAGAAACCGTTCTTGGAGCCGAAGTACACATCCCAGTAGTCGGCGGGACCAACGGGGTTGGTCGGCACGCCAGGGCAACCGTCGCTCTGTTGGTGAATCGGCCAAGCGTCGACGAGGTCGGGGAAGCCGTCACCGTTCATGTCGAGCACGTCGCGGCGCGTGCCGTCATCCGGATCCGTCCAACGCATACGCCCCGGGTCGGGCGACAGGCCGTTGTAGGGCGTGCGCAGCGCCGGCTTGGTCGCCGTCTGTGAGCTGGTCAGGAAGCCGTCGGGCCGATCGTGGTAGGCAAAGGTCGTCGCCGCCGGCAGGCCGTCCACCCGCTGCAGTACCATGCCGTCGGAACCCGCCAGCGTCACTTGAGAGAGGAACGTCTGCCGGCCGAAGCGGCCGGTGGCATAGTCGAACGTATACGTGCGCACCGGCTGGCCGTTGTAGAGCACCCGCACCTTCCAGAGTCGCCGCGTCAGCCGCGCCGCGTAGCCCATCACGCTGTTCAGTGGCTCCTCGTAGTCTCCAGCCGGTGGGGATTGAATCGAGCAGCGGCCCCCGACCGGTGAGAGACAGCGCAGCTCCCAATCGAAGCGCACCTCGAAGAAATGGTTCAGGCCCGTCCCCTTGCCGTACTCGATGGAGTGCGGCAGCAGGACACCGTCCTGCAGGAGGTACTTGAAGTCCATGATGTTGCCGTTGGTGTCGCGCACCTGCGACAGCCCCCAGGTCGCGGTATAGGTGCAGTTCCCGCCGGCGAGCGTGGTGAAATCCGCCGCCGTGCCGCTGCCGGTACGCGCCGGAGATGTAAAGCTGACACCACCGTTCGTCGACGCGGTGTTGTTGGCGCCGAAGGTGTACTTCACGCCGCTTTTATCCCAGGCCGTGAAGGTCTGCGCCGTGCCACCGTCCCAGACTATCTTAATAAACGCCTCCTCGACATTCGGGACGCAGCGGTTGTCCGTACCCCGGCGGCACTCCAGTGAGGCGCCCGGCAGCGAGAGGACGAAGTCGTTGCGATGGGTCGCATCGAGGCACGACAGCGTGCTGTGCTTGGTTGGGCGCTGCACGCGCGGCAAGCCGAGTTCCCAGCCGTAGCCGTACGGGCTCGGACCGCCGTTGCTGTTGTAGCTCAACGCCAACTTCGGCGTGGTCGTGTTTCGACCGGGCGGGACCTGGAACGGTATCGATGTCGTCGCGGCGCCGACGAACAGGTTGGCTTCCGGCGCCTGGGCGAGGCCGGTGAAGGGGGTGGAGCCGTCGCCGGTCTGCGAGCCGTCACCGCGGCTCGTCTGCGCCGCCGATGGCTGGGGGGCGGAGACCAAAAGGACGAAGGTGACCGCCACCAGCGGTTTGCAGGCGCTCATTGGACCTCCTCCTGCAGGCGCTGAATGGTGATCTCGCCATCGGCGGCGTCCGGCGCCGGCGGCGCGTCGACCCCCTCCGGTACGTCGGGAACCTCGAACCAGCGCGGCCGCTCGGCGTCGAGCGCCTTGGCGTCGGCCCGCTCCGCGCGCTCGCGCATCCTCTCAAGGCGAGTTGGCAACGTTTGTGTTGCCTCCTCCGACGTCATCACTTTCTGCGGCTCGACGGTGAGCGGCCTGCCCTTGAACTGTTGCACCGCTTCGTCAGCGGCGCGGGCGGCGTCCATCGGATCTTGCCCGACGCCGACCGCCGGCGCGGCGTCCGGCAGAAGTGACTCCTGTGCCACGGCGATTGACGGCGACTCGAGAAAGCCGACCCCGAACAGGGATGCCAACCTCGCGACACCATGTGTGGGTGTGCGGAATCGAGCGCGCTTCTCCGTTGCTGCCGCGAGCAGCAGGAGTGCGGCGATCGCGCCGGCGATCGCCGCGCGCTTCACACCAGTGCGCACCGTGCTGCGACCCTGATGATCGCCTCTCTGCGCTCGGCGCCCCAAAGCGCCGGACTTACGGCCGTGCATTCGGTGTACCGGATGCGAGGACATCTCTTCTCCTCCGCTGCCGATCTTCCGCTGCCGACGGGCCATGGCTCTGCCCGGCGGGCTGCGCGTCGCGCTCTTGGTACGAAGCGTCGCTCCTCAGCTGGGTACGATTCTCCTGTCACTCACGTCGGTGACTGCACGATTCTGCCGCCGCCTGCGCAAGTCGTGAGCCACGGCGAGCCCGCCTCGCACGAACTGTGACAGCGTTAACTGGTTTAACTCCGCCTTCACGTCGAACCAGTCGAAGAAGTCCGAGGTGTACGGACTGTCTTGGTTGCCGATGATGAGGCGGATCGGCGCTTTGATAGGTGCCGCGCTTCTTCCGGATGAGTCCGGTCTGGTTGTTGCGCAGCGTCCTAAAGCCCGTGTCCTGGAAGCGCGGTGTCGGCGTCGGGGTGTAGCTGAAGCACGATACGTTCCCGAGCGCGATGTTCACAGGCTTGAGGAGGTCCGCGATCGTGATCTGGTGATCGTCGTCGAAGTACCCGGCGCGAGCATTTGGCCAACCCGGTGACAGCCCAGAGCATAACGCGAAGGGCACGAGCCACATGGTCCGCGCGGTTATCACGCTAGGCTCACCCTAGGCAAGGCTAGCTCTACTTGGATTAGTGTCCAGTTTAGGCTAACCGCCCCGTTTTCCGCATCCAATATCAAGTTTCACGGCAGCCAGTTCAATGGCGCCAAGACAAGCTCGTCATCGACTGCCCGCCCTCTCTGAGCATCCTCAGAACGAACGCGCTCGCCCGGCTCTATCGGCAGTGAAGGCTTCGTGAGAGCGTTCCTATTGTTGCTGGCGTTTCTGCTGCTCGTGACGAAAGGGGTCATAGCTCGCGTCGAAGGGGGTGAACCCATGTTAGTCAGTTCCACTACCTCGCCCTTGGCCGTCATTTCAGGGTCCGGGTCAGCTTTTGGCGATCGTGAGTCGCGGCCCAGCTCGCCCGCCCAAACTTCGCGCTGCTCTTGGCAGCGCGCGGAGCACTATATTGAACCATGGTCGAGATTGTGGTCACCGACGAGTTCCGGCGCTGGGACGAGGACGAGATCTCGCCTGCGGCCCAGAAGGCGGTGAGCGATGTCGTCGAGCGGTTGGGCATGGCGGGCACTCTGCTCAGGAGCCACATTCGAAGGCGATCAGAGGGGCCAAGATCCCATTGCGGGAACTTCGGGCAGACGCGAGCGGGGTAGAGATCCGCGTCTTCTACTGCTTCGATCCCAGCGGCAGGCGGTGCTTCTGGTCGGCGGCTTCAAAACTGGCGACCAGGATCGCTTCTATCGTAAATATATCTCGCCGGCAGAGTGCCTCTGGCGCATCTACCTGGAGGAAACGAATCAATGAGCAAGATGCCGGCGCGGCGCACGGTGCCGCCAGAAACGAAACGGCGCGCGACCAAGGCGGCGGCCGCGCCACGCCGCCGCCAATACACGCGATGGGGGGACCTGAAACACCGCATGACGCCGGAGGAGCGCGACGAGCGCCGCCGCGCCGTGGTGCAGGAGCTGATCGAGCTCGACTTGCAGGAGCTACGGCGGTTCGTCGGGATGACGCAGGTACAGCTTGCGCAGGCGATCAAGATGACACAGGCGCAGGTCTCGCAGATTGAAGGCCGCGGCGATCACCTACTCTCGACGCTTCAGCGGGTTGTGCATGCGCTGGGTGGCGATCTCGAGATCTGGGCACGATTCTGCAATCGCAGCGTCCGTGTGCGGGCGCTCGGCTGAGCCGGACACGCCCCCCGCAGCTCGCCGCAGTGTACGCGCACGGCAGGTGCGCGCCTACATCGAGCACTGGAGCGGATGACTGAAATTATCGACGACGCCGCGACCGCGTAGGTCGCCCAAACACAGGGGAGGTGGACGTGGGAAGACGCAATGCCAGCAACAGACGAACGGCCGCCCGTAGATGCAACGGCCGCCGCGCCGGCCAGCCCAGCCGGATAAGCCGAGGGACGCGCGCGAGGAGCCTTCGAGCGCCACATGCGCGTGATCCTCACCGCCGACCAGGTCGCGGAGCGAGCGGATCGCCTGGCGCACCTGATTCAGGAACGAGACAACAAAAGCGAGATGGCGAAGGCCGCCGCCAAGCATGCGAAGAGCCAGATCGACGAGCTCGAAGCGACGGCGCGCCGCCTGGGGGCCGAGGTGCGCGATAAGTCCTGTTACATGCAGGTCAGCTGTGTTCGCACCTTCGACTACCGCCGCGGCGCCGTGGTCGAGACCCGCCAGGATACGGGGAGATCGTCAGCGAACGCGCCATGACCGCTGAGGAGCGCCAGATGGCGTTCCATGACCAGCGGCCGGGCGGGCGGTCGGAACGGCGGCGCCGCGGCCGGCGGCGATGATCTTGAAGGCGACTTCAAGGGGGAGCCGGACGCCGAATAACCGACAACGCGCGGGGGGTGGGGCCGCGCCGACCCCACCCTCCGCTGTGTTGACGAGGTGCCTGCGTCCGCTGTACTCCGCGCTCGATTCACCTGACGCTGGCGCCATCGCTATGGGCGACGGCACCGCCGGCCGACCGGTGCCGAACTAGTCACTGGCGCACGATGACGTGATCCGCGTGCCGAGATTCCGGGACCGCCGGTAGAAGTCCCTGGACAACATATGCCTTCGTTGATATATTTCCGCCATGGTGACGGTGCGGATGACGCGGCAGTTTCACGCTTGGGTCGACGCACTCGACCGCAACGCCCGCGAGGCGGTATTTGAGGTGATCGAGATGCTGAAGGATCGCGGCGTCCACTTACGTGAGCCGCACACAAAGAGCATCGAGGGCACGACGTATCCACTTCGCGAGCTGCGCACGAAAGCGCTGCGCCGCGCCGTGCGGGCGATCTACGCCTTCGACCCGCGTCGCGATGCCGTGCTCTTGATCGGTGGCATCAAGGCGGGCAACGATAAGCACTTCTACAAGGGCATCGTGCCGAAGGCCGAACGAATCTGGATCGAGTACCTACGGGAGTTAAAGAAATGGCAGTGAAGACACAGACGGCGGTCAAGGTCCGGCGCCGCTCGGCGTCGGCGACCAAGCGGTCGACGTTCGAGAAGAAGTATCCCCTATGGGATGAGTACGCGGCGAAGGTGATCCCGGCCGAACGGCGGGCAGAGCTGCAGCGTTCAGCTCGCCGGAAGTTGATCGAGATGGACCTGCGCGAGCTGCGGAAATTCGCCGGCCGGACGCAGGTCGAACTCGCCGAGGCAACGAAGATGACGCAGGCCCAGGTGTCGCGCCTTGAGAAGCGGCCCGACCATCTGCTGTCGACGCTTCG
>JBFXHX010000083.1:0-7421 GCA_050176585.1 Binatia bacterium | reverse complement strand
GCCAGGCGGACTTCGAAGGCGCGGCACAGTTGTTTCAACCGCTTCTCGCCGCCGGCATCCCCATCGTGGTCTACGTCGAGGATGCGTGGAAGGGGCGGCTGGAGGCGCGGGGTCTCGGCGACGCTACGCGCTTGCACGAAACCTCGTCGACGCGCCGCGCGGCGGGGTTCGCGTTGCGCGCGGAGCTGGAGGCGGCGCGCGCGGCGTCGTCGTGCCCGGCTCTGCCGCCCTTCGACTACTTCGTCACGACGTTGACCAAGATGGGGATGCTCCACGACCAGAGCATCTGGAATCCGTTCGGCACGCGACACCTCGCCTGGATCGATCCCGACGTTCCCGCATCGGTGCACCCGCGATACTTCACGGACGAGCACATTCTGGACGCGCTGCCCTGTCTCTTGCGCCGCTTTCTGTTGCTCGCGCGGCCGAGCGCGGTGACGGACGCCGCCGGTGTACCCGCGGCCTCGCGCGTCCAGGGGCAGCTCTTCGGCGGCGAGCTGGCCGAGATCGCGCACGCCAACGGTCTCTATTATCAACTGTTGGAACAGGCGTTGCGGCGCGGCGAGCTGCCGACCGACGAGTCGCTCTTCACCCGCATGCTGGAGCGCGACGCGGGCCGATTTGATCGGTTCGTCCTGCAGGACAACGGGCTCCTGGGCTTCCTGTTCGAAGAGATGCGCGCCGGCCGCGTGAGCATCGAGCGCACCAAGCTCCATTGAAGGACTTCACTGCAGAGGGGCACAGGCAGCAACATGGCAATGATGTCGCTCTGCATCCCCGAGCTTTCGCGGTGAAGTTATTTTCTGAGAACTGACATGCAGAACCTCACGCTGGTGACGGGTCTGTTCGACCTCGGACGCGGCGCGGTGGTGGAGAACCTCGGCGCCGGCTATGTCCGCCCATTCCAGGCCTATCTCGACAGCTTTTCGTACCTGCTCAAGGTCGACGCGCCGATGAGCATCTATATCGAGCCGCGCCACGAGCCGTTCGTCTGGCAGCACCGCCGGCGCGAGAACACGCGCGTGTTCCACCGCAGCACCGACAGCTTCCGGACCGAGTTCCCCTTCTTCGACCGGGTGCAGGAGATCCGGCGCGATCCGGCCTGGCGCGCGCGCGCCGGGTGGTTGGCCGAGAGCCCACAGGCCAACATGGAGCTCTACAACCCGATGGTGATGAGCAAGATGGGGATGCTACACGACCAGAGCATCATCAACCCCTTCGGAACCGGTCACTTTTGCTGGATCGACGGCGGCCTGGCCTCGACGTGCGGCGCGTACCTCGGCGACGCCCGCTGGCCGGAGCGTCTCCAGCCGCTCCTGGAGAAGTTTCTCTTCTTGTGTTTTCCCTACGAAGGCGGCGGCGAAATTCACGGGTTCGATCGCCAGGCGATCGCGCAGTTCGCCCGCACCGACCACGTGCGCTGGGTCGCGCGCGGCGGGCTGTTCGGCGGCGAGCGACAGGCGATCTCGCGCGCCAATCGCCTCTACTACCGGCTGCTCGAGCTCAGCCTGGCGCAGGGCGAGATGGGCACCGAGGAGAGCATCTTCTCGATCATGACGTACCGTGAACCGGAGAGTTACGACCGGTTCGACCTGCCCGGAGATGGCTTGATCCTCCATTTTCTCCACGCGCTGCTTCACGACCGCGTGCCGGTAGTCACGACCGAGTCGATCGAGGTCTCGTCGCAACCGATCGAGGCGCTCCGGCCGCGCCCGCGCGCCTTCGACGTGGCGAATGTCGATCTCGGACGGCTGTCGACCGCTCTGTACGCGGTGACGTTCAACAGCCCGGCGCAGCTCCGGCTGTTGCTGGAGAGCTGGAGCGCGCAGCCGGGCTTCTTGACCGAGACGACGCGCTACCTGATCGACAACAGCACCGACCTGCGGACGGCGCCCGAATACGTACAGCTCTGCGCCGAATACGGCTTCGAGCACATCAAGCGCGACAACGTCGGCATCTGCGGAGCGCGCCAGCTCGCCGCGGAGCACTTCGACGCGAGCGGGCACGACTACATGTTCTTTTTCGAGGACGACATGCTCGCGCAGCCGAGCGATGCCGGCCCGTGCGCGAACGGATTTCCCACGTGGGTGGACGGGCTCTATCGGAAGGCGTTGCTCATCATGGAGAAGGAGGGCTTCGACTTCCTCAAGCTGAGCTTCACCGAGGCCTACGGCGATAACTCGCAGCAGTGGGCCTGGTACAACGTGCCCGCGCGCTTGCGGCGCGAGGTCTGGCCGGAGATCCCGATGCTGCCGCGCGAAGGCTTCGCGGACGTCATGCCCTCGACTCGCTTCGAGCACATCGGCTCCGTGCTCGGGCTGCCATACGCCAGCGGCGAGGTGTACTACGCGAACTGGCCGCAGGTCGTCAGCCGCGCCGGCAACCAGCGCATGTTCCTCGCCTCGCGGTGGGCGCATCCGTTCGAGCAGACCTGGATGTCGCACATGTTCCAGCTCAGCCGCACGGGCCAGCTGCGCTCCGCGGTCCTGCTGGCCTCGCCCATCCGCCATTGCCGCGTGCATCACTACGAGGGCAAGGAGCGCAAGGAATCGTGAAGCCGACGATCTTCATCAGCATCGCGGCGTACCGGGAATTCGACCTGATCAACACGCTGCGCGACTGCTTCGCGCAAGCCGCCGACGCGAGCCGGTTGCGGGTGTGCATCTGCTGGCAGCGCGACGCGGCGGACTCACTCGCGGAGTTCGAATCCGATCCGCGGGTCGACATCATCGACGTTCCGTATCAGGAGAGCCGCGGCGTCTGCTGGGCGCGACACCTGATCCAGCAGCGCTACGGCGGCGAGACCTACGCGCTGCAGATCGACGGTCACCACCGCTTCGCCCCGGAGTGGGATCGGAAGCTGATCGACATGATCGAGCAGCTCCGGCATCAGGGCGTGCCGAAGCCGATCCTCACCGGTTACGTTCCCGGGTTCGATCCGTGGGACGATCCGAACGGTCGCTGCCAGGACGTCTGGGGGCTCGGCCTCGATCGCTTCGAAACAGGCGGCGTCGTGTTCATGCGCCCGTTCGTGCCGCCGGCGCGACCCACCGCCCCGATCCCGTGCCGGTTCTGGTCCGCCCACTTCAGCTTCAGCCTCGGCCGCTTCAACGAAGAGGTGGTGATCGACCCGAGCGGCTACTTCCACGGGGAAGAGATCGTCATGTGCGTACGGGCATGGACGCACGGCTACGACCTGTTCACACCACACGAGACGATCCTTTGGCACGAGTACTCGCGCAAAGGCCGCATCTGCCACTGGAACGACCATTCGGATTGGGGGTTGCGGAACGCGCGCGCGATCAACCTGTATCGGCGGCAGTTCGGCGTCGACGGCACGCCCCGGGACGTCTTCGAGCGCTACGGATTCGGAACCGAGCGCAGCCTCGAGGAGTACGAGCGCTTCGCCGGCATCGAGTTTGCCACCCGCGGCGTGCAGCGCTACACGCTCGCGAATGGGACGCCGCCCGATCCGCTCCAGCACGCATCCGAGGACGAGTGGCGGGCGCAGCTGCTCACCAGCCACTGTGCCGACCTGTCCATAGAACGCGCCCGGCTCGAGTTCGATGACCTGCACATGTGGGGCGTGTTCGCTAATGCGGAGGACGGCACCGAGCTCTTCCGCGAGGACTACCTGCGCCCCCGGTACGAGCCGATTCTGTCGAGCCAGAGCGGCGACCACATCGGTTTTTTCATCGCCTTTTTCGACCGGCGCCAGCCGCACACATGGACCGTCTGGCCGCACAGCGCGCGCCGCGGCTGGCTGGATCGGATCGTGGGCGCATGGCCGCGACCGACTCCGAGCCAGTTTTCAGAGGTGCCGTAAAACCGGCGGGAGGATCAATGGATCGAACGATGACGCCCAGACACAAGAGCGGTTACGAATCTGCGGACCTGGACGGCGAGTTCATGCTGTATCACTCCGCCGAAGCGAAGGCCCTCTACCTGAACGAGACCGCCTCCCTCATCTGGAAGCTCTGCGACGGGCAGCGCAGCATCGAGGCGATCGAGTCCATCCTGCGCGACGCCTACCCGGAAGCGCCCGAGCTGCGCCAGGACCTCGATGAGGTCTTTCGCGTGCTTCTCGAGCAGGGAGTCGTGGAAGTGCCGTGAGCCCTCGCGGTCACCGCGTCGTGCCGTTCGCGGGCCAGGTCGTCGGCATCGAATGGAGCGGCGAGCGCGCCCGATACGCATCGGAGCTCGCGTTCGGCGCTGTCGCCGCCGGCGATGACCGTCTGCCGGACGTGATCTTTCGGATCGGCGCACGCGACGATTCCCCGCTGCTGACGCTGTTCTGCGGCCGTACCTGCCTCTATCGCGGCGAGTCCGTGGCCGCCGTCGGGCATCTCCTGCTGCAGGCGGCGCTGGATCACCTGATCGGCAAGAGCGACGGCGGATTGGTCATCCACGCGGCGGTGGTCGGCCGCGGAGAGGACGGCGTCGTGCTGCCGGGTCCCACCGGCAGCGGCAAGACCATGCTCTCCGCCTGGCTGAGCTTGCGCGGCCTCGCGCCGTTATCCGATGAAGCATGCTACCTGGCCGACGCGCAAGCGCTGCTGGAGAGCTTTGCGCGGCCGTTCTGCTTCAAAGGCCCCTGGGAGGAGCTCTTGGGCCTCGAGCGCTTGGACCGCGGCCGGGTGCTGCAGGACGATCTGGTGACCCTGGTGCCGCGCGAGCTGTTCAGCGCCGCGGCGTGCCGGCCGTCCATCGCGCCGCGGCTCATCGTGTTTCCCCGCTTTGCCGCGGATGCCCGCTTCGAGCTGACACGGCTCACCCCCGCGCGCGCCGCCGTGCGGTTGATCGAAACAGTGGCCAACGCGCGTAACCTGCCCGATCACGGCGTGGGGCGCGTGACCGACCTGGCGCGCAGCGTCGACACCTACAGGTTGAGCTACAGCCGCTTCGACCAGCTCGCGCCGTTCCTCGAGCTGGTGGAGTCCTTCCACTGAGCGCCGTGCGCGAACGCATCTTCGTCCAGATCGCCGCGTACCGCGATCCCGAGCTGCTGCCGACGCTCGCCGACTGCCTGGCGCGCGCGGCCCGTCCGGAGCGACTCACCTTCGGGATTTGCTGGCAGCGCGACGAAGCGGACAGTCTCGGCGAGTACGCGCGGGACGCGCGCTTCCGCATCATCGACATCGATTACCGCCGCGCCCGCGGCGCGTGCTGGGCGCGCCATCGCATCCAGCAGCTCTACGACGGCGAGCCGTACACGCTGCACCTGGACTCGCATCACCGCTTCGTGGACGGCTGGGACGAGCTCTGCCTTCAGATGTTCCGCAATTTGCAGGCCGCGGGCGTTGCGAAGCCCCTGCTCACCAGCTACGCGCCGGTGTATCATCCGCACGAGGACCCGGCGGGCCGCGTCCCGCTGCCGTACCGCATGCGGTTCCGCAAGTTCTCGGTCGACGGGCCGGTGGAGGCCCTGCCGGAGACGATCGACGACTGTGCTGCGCTCTCCGCGCCGATTCCGGCGCGCTTCTTCTCCGCCCACTTCGCGTTCACGCTCGGGCGCTTTTGCGAAGAGGTCCCGCACGATCCGAAGCTCTACTTCTTCGGCGAGGAGCCGACCCTCGCGGTGCGCGCGTTCACGCACGGGTACGACCTGTTCCATCCGCACCGGCTCGTGCTGTGGCACCACTACGGGCGGACTGAATTCCCCAAACACTGGGGCGACCACGCGCAGTGGCCCTTCCACGACTACCGCAGCCTGCAGCGTGTTCGCCAGCTCTTGCGCATCGACGACACGCCCTGCGAGATCGCCTTCGGGCCCTACGGTCTCGGTACCGCGCGTTCGCTGCGCGACTGGGAGCGATATTCCGGAATTCACTACGGGCTGCGCGCGGTGTCCGATCACGCTCTGCAGAATCGCCTCCCACCGGAGCCCGATGCAGCGGATGAGGCGCGCTGGTCCGACCGCTACTTCCGGCAGCAACGCTTCCAGGTGCGATTGGCGCCCAGTGAGGTTCCCGCCGGCGTGGAGGACTTCGACTTCTGGTACGTTGGCGCGCACTCAGCCGATGACGTCGAGCTCTACCGGTACGATCTCCAAGGCGCGGAGCTGGCCGAGTTCCTCCGCCGCGACCCCCCCGAACAGGAGTTCGCGTTCCACTCGCAGCGATTCCTGCACAGTTGGACAGTGTGGCCGCATTCGGCGTCGCGCGGCTGGCTGGAGAAGATCACACGCGAGGCCGCGCCCTGAGCCGCTTTCGGCGCGACAGCCGCCTCAATCCGCTAGCGCGGTGTACAGCCGTTCCAGGATGGGCGCCTGGTAGCTGCTCGCGATGTGACAGAAGTGGTCGCTCAACTCCCAGCGCAGGTCGCCGCGCTCGGTTTCGAACGGCGCCGCGACATCGAGGAACCAAATGTCGTGTCGAGCGCACGACGCCGCGAGCGCAGCGCGCAGTTGCCGCGTCAGCGCGATGCGCTCCTCGATGCTCCCGAAGACCGGAAGGCTGTCCGAGCTGTAATGGGGATTGTCCAAGGGCGGAATGGGCGCGAACACGACGTGCCGAGTGCGCGGGTGGCGGTGCCGGACTTCGAGGATGCTGCGGATGTAATGCCGTGCGAGCGTATCGATCACCTCGGCTAGAGGGCGCCCGTCCTCCTTGTGGCGCTTGAGGATGTGGCAGCGGACATCGATCTCGCCGAACACCCACACGACGGCATCGCCGTCCTTCAGACCGCACTGCGCCGCCACCGCGAGCAGCGCGCCGGGTCGCCCCGCATGGTGCATCGTGCGGCCCCCGAGGTGGTGTGAGAACTGATAGGCGTACGGCACCGGGATTGCCGAGACGTCTCGCGTGCGCACCAGGACGTTTGCCCGGCAGCCGATCGCGGTGTTCGGCGTAAAGCAGTTGTACACGTGGCTGTCTCCGGCCACGTGCAGGATCGGTTCCTCGATGAGCCGGGCGAGGTTGAGATTCAGATCGACGGGGGCGTTCACGCCGAATGCCGCCCGAAACAGCGGGGCCGGACTGTTGCCGCCTGGCAGTGTTTCAAAGAGCTGCGCCGGGTTGCCATCGCATCGGTGGTACGCGGCCTCCAGCGTGTGCCTCGGCCCGCCGAAGAAGCTCCCGGGGTCGTAGCCGGGCATCTGGAAGTACGCGCCGCCGGCGCCGAGCTCGCGGAGCGCGCGCGCCAGCACGTCCGCGTACAGAAACTCGAACGACAGGTGTTGGTAGAGTAGCTCGGCATTCACCCAGAAGTAGCCGTCGCCCGGGTGGTCCTCCGCGCGACAGGTCTCGTGGAGGGCGTCGAGCTTGTCGCGTATCGACAACCGCTCGGCGCGCGCCACGGTGACGAGGTGGACATCGGCCGATGGGCCGCGCTCCCGAAACGCCGCAGCCATCTCCGCGGGGCAGAGCAGCACGGTGGGCACTGCGATCCGGCTGACGTCGAGACCCCATTTGATGGGCTCG
>JBFXHX010000082.1:0-8408 GCA_050176585.1 Binatia bacterium | reverse complement strand
ACCGCGTGCGGCTCCAAGCGCCGCAGCGCGTCGCTGAACGCCATCAGCGCGGTCAGCACGCGCGCGACCAGGTCGGTCAGGCCCTCTATGAAGCGTTGGTCGCTCGCGGACATGCGCGGAGTGCTAGGCGCCGGCCCGGCGGACTCGCGTGCGCGCGCGCCACGGCCGGTCGCCAGCTGGATCAATAATCCACCGCCGAGGGCGAGCAGGTGGCGGCGGAAGATCCCGTCTGCGAAGCTCATGGTCGATCATCCTGGTCCGGTGCCGCGCCGGCGTCCAGCACAATACTATTTTGCCGACGCCCGCAACGAACGGCGGCCACCATGGCCCGTCGGCGATGCGCGCAGCGCACGCCATTGGTGCACGGTGTAGAGCGCGACGGCGATGAACGGCAGCGCGAGATGCGGCCAGAAGGCGAGGGCGCTGGGGGCGGCCGCAGCGACGTCGGCGTCGAATGCGACGCGGTGCGATTCACTGCGCGCTTTCACGTCCACCACGAACTCCCAGCGGCCCGCGGCAGGCACGTCGAGCAGCGCGGCGTAGAGCAGCTTGTTCACCGCCGCGGCGCGGGTCGCCGCGGCAGTCGCCACCGGGAAGGGGGCGGCCGCGGCGCGCAGCGTGACCTGCACCTCGCCGTCGAGCACGGTGGCGCCACCGGTGCGCTCCTGCAGGAGCACGCTGATGTCGGCGGGTCCGGCGCGCAGCGGCGTCGGTGCACTGAACACAGTGATGATCAGCGCGCCGGCGGCCTGACTGGCGCGGACGAGCCCGCCGTCGGCGAGCGCGCCCTGCGGCAACGCGAGCCCGGGCAGGGCGAGCAGCGCGTACGCGATCGCGCGCATGTCAGCTGACCAGGGCGGCGAAGTCGGCCGCGAGCGCGACGATGACCGCCAGCCCTACCGCGGCGTTCATCCAGGCGGGGTTGCGCGCGTCGCCGACGACCTGCCGATCGTTCGACAGCACCAGCAAGATCATGAGGATCGCGGGCAGCAGCATGCCGTTCAGCACCTGCGTGTAGAACAGCGCGGCGGCCGGATGGAACTCGGGCAGCAGCGAGATGCGGCGCCGCCGAGCAGGGCGATGCCCAGCACGAGGTTGAACCCGCGGGCGGTGCCGGCCGCGGCGCCGAGCCCCTCGTTCCACCCGAACACTTCGGCGACCGCGTACGCCGTCGATCCCGCGACGACGGGGAGCGCCAGCAGCCCGGCGGCGATGATGCCGATGATGAACGCCGCCGCGCCGACCTCGTGCAGCGGCTGCAGCGCGCGGGCGGCATCGGCGACGCTGTCGATGCCCGCGCCGCTGCCGGGGATTGCGGCCGCCGCGGCCACGATGATGAAAAAAGCGATCAGGTTGCTGAACAGCATGCCGATCCAGATCGCGGCATCGGCGGCGCGGGCCCGGATCGCGAACCCTGCGCGGAGCTCCTCGACCTCCTCGTTCGCCTGCCAGAACAGCATGTACGGCGAGATCGTCGTGCCGAGGAGAGCGAGCGCCGCGAGCGCCCAGCTCCGCTCGGCGATGACGGTGGGGACGAGCGTTGCGCGCACGACTCGTGCCCAATCCGGATGCGCGGCGAACGCCGCGGCCGCGTACGCCACCAGCGCGAGCGTGAAGAGCGTCAGGGCGCGCTGGATGCGCGCGTACCCGCGGTGCAGCAGCACCGCCAGCACCGCGACCACCACGGGGACGAAGAGTTCCCAGCGCACGCCGGTGAACATTGCCAGCGCGCTGGCCACACCGGCGACATCAGCCGAGATGGTGGCGATGTTCGGTATGGCCAGCAGCAGCACGATCCACACGCTGAGCGCACGGGTGTAGCGGCGCTCGATCACCGCCGCGAGGCCCTGTCGCGTGGCGAGAGCGACGCGCGCCGCCATTGCCGTGGCTGCCACCAGTAGGGGGGTGGATAGCAGCAGCAGCCATAGCTGCGAGAAACCCGTCGTGGCGCCGACGACCGTGTAGGTCACCACGCCGGCGCGATCATCGCCCGCGCCACCAGTGATGAGCGCCGGCACCGCGGTGCGCGCCGCCACGGCGGCTTCGCGTTCAGCGCGCTGGAGGCGTTCGCGGGCAGGCATCGGGCTCAATGCGCCATGCCGCGCATCTGCATCGGCTGGAACACCATCCACGCGCCCGCCGTCCACAGCAGGAGCGCGAGCAGCGCCCAGGGCAGCTGCAGGCGGATGGCGCGTCGTGCCTGCCCGTCGGCGAGATCCAGCGCCGATCGCCAGCCGACGATCGCGCTGAGCACCAGGCCGGCGTCCAGGAGCAGCAACTCGAGCCCGGTGACCCAGTCGGGCGCGCGGGTCGGACAGGCGCTCGCCCACGCCGGAGCGCCGAGCAGCGCGGTTCCGAGATCGGCAGCCACGCGCTGCACGACCGGCGGCAGCGTGCCGATGCCGCTGAGCAAGTGAAACGCGAAGTGCGCACTCCACATGCCGAGACCGAGCGGAATCAGGGCCAGCGCGCCGCGGGTGGCGACCGCGCTGAAGGGCAACGCGACCCCGGCAAGCCGCCGGCTCGCCCACGCTGCGGCAGCCGCGGCGCCGGCCGGTACGGCGACCAGCGCGAACAGCAGCGCTGTAGCGCCCACGGCGCGCGCGGCGCCGCTGCCGATCCGCTGCGCGAGTGCCTGCTCGGCGCCGAGCACGGGCTCGATCATGCCCGCGGCATTGGCGAACGCGCCGAACGCGCACACGAGCGCGAGCGCGGCGATGTCGGGCCGCTCCGAGAGCCGCCGCAGCGACGAGCGCGGCGGATCGCGGGCCAGGTCGGCCGCTGGCGCGACGCCGATGAGACCGACGTTGTCGTGTGGGCAGGCCCGCACGCAGTCGAAGCACAGCGTGCAATCCAGGTTGCCGCGCTTCTCGGGCACGAACAGCTCGAGCTCGCAGCCGCGCTGCCGCTCGTTGCCGCGGACGCAATCGTGCGTGGTGCAGCGGCGGCAGACGTCGGCATCGCGCGCCTGGATCTCGAACGGTGAGACGGTCGCGTGCACGAAATGGAATTGTCCGATCGGACAGAGGTGCTTGCAGAACGCCGCGCCGCGAAAGATGCCGTCGACCGCGAATGCCGCCGCGAAGTAGCCGAGCGCGATGAGCGCGGTCAGCGCCGGGCGGTCCCACAGATCGAAGATCTCGTACGCCCAGAGATATCCGACCAGCAGGAGTGCGGCGGGCCACTTGTTGCGCAGCCACCGCGGCCAAGCGCGCGCAGCCGGGAGCACATGCTTCGCCAACGCCCGCGGCAGCATGAACGGACAGAGCATGCAAAAGGCGTTGCCGAGGATCAGCAGGGCGAGCACGACGAAGCCGCGCCAGTACGTCCAGGGCAGGACGCCGGCGAGATTGAGCGGGCTCACCTGCGGGCCGAGGAGGCCGTCCGCGACCAGTGCGGCGGCGAGCAGCAGCATCGCGACTTGCAGTGCGCGCCGCACGCCGCCGGTGCGCAGCGCCGGGCCGAGCACCGGCAGCCGCAACAGGTCGAGGTGCGCAGCCGGGGCGTGAACCACGGCCCGCGCCGGTCGGGCCGCGGCTCGCGCGATCGCGGTGCGACCGCCCAGCCAGGCGGCGATGATCATGCCCGCCGCGGCGAGGTATGCGGCCGAGCCGAGCACCCACATCAGCGCGCCGGCGGCCGCTTGATCGGCGCGCGCGTCGAAGCCGGCGATGCGCGGCGCGGCGGCGTACGTCGCATAGAGGGGCCGTTCGGCGAAAGCGAACAGCGCGGCGAGCGCCGTGTTCGTGAGATCCGCGCAGAGCAGGTAGGGGATCATCGCCCAGCGCGGCCAGTGCGCGCGGCTCGGATACGGCTGGACGACCGGAAACCAGAACAGCAAGCCGGCGAAGAGGAAACAGAAGTGCTCGACTTCGTGCCACGCGGGGCTGCGCAGCGCGAGCTCGTAGGCGGGGGGGAGATGCCAGAACGCGACCGCGACCGCCAGCGCCAGCCAGGCGGCGATGGGATGGACCACGGTGCGCGCGGCGCGCCGCAAACCGGGCCAGGCGAGAAACGGGCCGAGGCCCTGCTTCGCGAGTCCCGACGGCAAGCCGCGGAGTAGGGGCAGCGCGGGCGCGCCGAGCCACAACAGCGGCGGCGCCACCATCGTGAGCAGCGCGTGCTGCAGCATGTGCACCAGTAAGAGCAGGGGGGCGAACGCATCGAGCGGCGAGCCGACGGCGATCAGCACCGACGCGAGGCCGGCGAGGAACGCGCAGAGTTGTCGCCCGGCGAAGCGCTCGGGCGACTGCCGATGCAGTACCCGCCATCCGCGCGCGTAGAGGACGGCGGCCACCAGCGCGATCACCGCGGGCCAGAACGGCACGCGCCACGAGGCGAGCGCGGCCTCAGCGGCGGACGTCATCGCGCTCCGTCGCGATTTTCGATGCGCCCGCTGCCCTTTGGCCCAGTGCCGCCACGCAGTGGTCGTCGTCGAAAGCGCTCGGCCTGTCAACCGCCGCGCATTGGCTCCGCAGCGCATGGTGCAGTAGGGTGCCGCGGCGGTGCGCGGCGGGATGGGGGCTCACGGAACCGGGGGGTGGCGGCAACCGCATGTCGCCGCGGCCGCGTCTAGCGGCGCACGGCATTCGCCCGTGCAGTCGCGATCGCGAGCATGGTGCGCGGTGGCGGCGGGCGTGCTCCTGGCGCTGTCGGCCGGCGCCGCGCGTGGCGAAGGCGCCGCGGCGCCCACCCCCGCCGCTCCGCGGTCGGACTTCATGGGGAACCTACGCGCGCGGCTGTTCGATGACGCGGCGTTCCAAGCGTGGATCCACGGGCCGACGGCGACCGGCGGCTGGCAGGGCTGGCGCGACTGGCTCGGCGCCGCCGGCATCTATCCAACCGTGAGCTATACCGCGGACATCCTCGGCAACCCCGTCGGCGGCAAGCGCCACAAGGTGCGCTACTTCCACGACATCTTCGCAGGCCTGGAGCTCGATCTCGAGACCATCGCGGAGATCCCGGGCGCCGCGTTGCAGGTCTCGATGTCGTCGCGTGCTGGCAACAGCCTCTCGGATGAGGACATCGGTAACGTCTTCAACGTCTCGCAGGTGTGCTGTCAGCCGCACACGCGCCTGGTCACCCTCGCCTGGGAGCAATCGCTGTTGGACAAGCGCGTCAATGTGCGGCTGGGGCGGCTGTCGATCGGCGACGACTTTGCCACATCCCCGCTGTACACCGCATTCGTGACCAGCGGGATCGACGCGAACCCGGGAGCGCTCGCCATCAACGCACCCTCGTTCTCCGAATACCCGAACAGCTCGCTCGGCCTGCGGCTGCGCGTGCACCCGTGGCAGCGGCTCGCGCTGCAGCTCGCGGTGTACGACGGCGATCCGGACGGCACGCGCACCGGCGCGGAAGATTTCAACTTGAGCTTCAGCGATGGCGTGCTGATCATCGCGGAATCCCGCTACCGCCACCTGTGGGGGCCGGCCTCACTGCCGGGTCACTACAGCATCGGCGGCTACTACCACACCGGTCGGTCGAGCTCGCTGAATCCACCCGCTGACGCGACCGCCGATGCGGCCGAGCACGGCAACGGCGGGATGTACGTGACGGTCGATCAGCAACTCGTCAGATTCGGGGCGCCCCGCGCACAACGCGGCATCGTGCCCTTCGTCGCGGTGGTCGGTGCGCCGGTGGCCGAGATCAACCCGTTCCCTTTTTTCTTCGATGCCGGCGTCGTCGTGCGGGGGCCGTTCGAAGCGCGCCCGGACGACGACATGCTCTTCGGCGTGGTCTATGGCGCGTTCTCCAGCGCCCTGCGCGACCAGCAGCGCACCCAGGGGATGCCGCTGCAGGATTTCGAGATGGTGCTGGAATGGACCTACGTGATCCAAGTTACGCCGTGGTTCCAGCTCTCGCCGAACGTGCAGTACGTCATCCGCCCGGGCGGGACCGGCGAGATTCCCGACGCATTGGTCGCGGGATTGCAGATCGGCCTGAGCTTGTGAGCGCCGCGGCGCGGGGCGCCGGCGGTTTGGGTATTGTCAAGCCTGTGCGGAGCGCTCACTGTGTGGCCTAAAGGTCTGGTAAAGGGGGTGCCGAAAGCTTGGTTCCTCGGCCCGGTAACGACGTTCGCCATGAACCAACGGATCCTCTGCGAGGGCAATTCTTTCCGCATCCTGAGCGAGGAGACACCCATGACCACTCGCCTCATCGTTGATCGTGCCGGTCTATTCACCTGCGAAGTCGAAGTGAACGCGTCGGTGCTGCGCGCGGCGCTCGAGCACGAGCAAGCCGAGAACCTCCTCCGCTGCGCAATGATCACGGCGTTGACTGCCTTGGCCCAGGAGGGTCAGTGGCCCGAGCGGGCGATGCGCGCGCTCGCGCACGTCATGACAGAGATGCGAGCACAGTTGCACCCTCTCGATTCGTAGGAGACCTGATTTCCGCTCGGCTCGCACCCTGCAGTGGGCGAGCTGAGAGGCATCGCCTGCGCGCATCGGCTGCTCCGACAGCAAGCGCGCAACTGGAAACGCCCGGCGTTGGGGGACGCGCTTTGCATACGACCGCTTCCCTGCTCGGCGATGATGGTTACCTACCTAGCTACCTCCCGGTCCCGGCAGTGGGCGGGGAGGGCTCGACACGTCGAGCGCGGAGCAGATCGCCGCGCGGTATGCAGGAGGTTTGATGGGACGCCTCACCCGAGAGGAAGTGTCCGTGGAGCGCCTGCTCGAGGCGGCTCGCAGCATCGCTGTGTTGGGAGTGGGGGCGCAGGGGGCGAGCGGCGTGGTCGCATATCTCAAGCAGGCGCGTTTCGAGGTGTTCCCGGTGCGCGAGGATCGGGCGGAGATCGCCGGGCTCACGCCATGGGCACACTTCGCTGATGTCCCCGGCCCGATCGATATCGTGCTCGTTCTCTCCGGTGCCATCGATGGGGCGGCGATCGAGGAAGCGGCGCGGAAGAGCGCGCGCGCTCTCTGGCTCGCCCCCGGTGTGCTGGCCGGCGACGTGGAGGAGCGGGCCAGGGAATGCGATCTGCGCGTGGTGCACGACCGCGACATCGTGCTCGAGCACAAGCACACCGAACGATCGGCGGGCCAGCCGCGCAAGCGCGGCGTGCACGTCAGCTTGCGCAAGCGGCAGTACGAGGACAACCGCAAGCGCCGCGAGCAGACCGGGTATGTCGCGCGCGGCGGCGGGGGTCACAAAGGCGGCGGCGGCGGCCGCGCCGTGCTGGACGAGAAGAAAATGGTCGAAGGCAGCCCATCGCCGCGCAAGGGGCCGCTTCGCCCGGTGAAGTAGCCGCCGTCACCGTGAAGACGCGAAGCCGCGCAGAGGCGCTTTCGTCAGTTCGCATCTTCGCGCCTGCGCGTTGAGCATCGACACGCCGGCGCGCGTCAATGCTCAGGCAGCATGCGCTCGACCTCGTCGGGGTCGACGTGGTTGAAGTGGACGACCGTCGTTTTGCCTTCGGTGTCTTCGACTTCGATCGCGTCGTGCCGGGGATCGTCCGACTGGCGCACCCAGATGCGTTTCGGCGCTTGGATGAAGTGCGTCAGGTGCGTCTCCGGCCGGCCGCCGACCGAGACCGCAACGCGGTTCTCGCCGGCTTTGACATCGGCCGAGAGGCCGACCAGCGGCAGCCTAGTGGCCTGTTCCTGATCGCCGAGGTCCGAGCCGAGCACCTCGAGGGTGACGACCCACCCTTCGTGTTGCTTGCTGAACGCGTCGAGATCGTTGATCCACCGGTCGCGAGGAATTTCCCGATCAGCCATGGGCACCTCCTCTGGACAGCCGCGCCGTGAATGTCGGCCGCGCCGTCGTAGCTAAGGCCGAAATGCGACCGATCAAGCCGAAACTTACGACCGCTGCTTATCTGCCGTAGCCGGCCGCGTACAGTTCGCGCAGCGCTGGCAGTGTGCCACCAGCCCCCAGGGCGGCGCACCGCGGACCAGCGCCGTTTTAAGCTCGGCCGCAAGCCGGCGCCCGGCGCGCCGGCGATGGAGTTGCCGGGCACGCCGCACCTTAATGCACAGCGCGACTGGTCTTTCTCGCCGGCACGCCTTGCCTCGCCCAGCTTCCGACATTACCCTGAAGGCCGCACCAATATGGGGGCGATCTGGGTTCGACGGAGGTCGTGAAGCGGCAGTTGCGTGTAACGGGTACTTGGGGCCCGCCAAAGCCCAGGCTGCGAAATTTATACGCAGACGATTCGTTCGCTCTGGCTGCCTAAACAACAGCTGGCGTCTGACCGGCTCGAGCCCGTAGGGCCGGACCCAGGCGTGGCAAATCGGGATAAGCCCTGACCGACGCTCGTAAGTCCGGGACGAAAACCGCGCGAGCTGGCCGTCGCGCATCCCGCCGGTGGGAGTCGCGACGGCGAGATCAAAACGCCTGGCTACGCACGTAGACGCTGCAGCGGAGCACTTTCGGACGGGGGTTCGATTCCCCCCGCCTCCACT
>JBFXHX010000081.1:4706-8557 GCA_050176585.1 Binatia bacterium | reverse complement strand
TCGTCACCAAGCTCGGCATCTGGCTCATGCCGGAACCGCCGGTCGTGAAGCCGTTCATGATCGCCTTTGCGAAGGAAGACGATCTGCCGCGCGTCATCGAGGTCGTCCGGCCGCTCAAGGTGAACATGGTGATCCCGAACGCGGCCTTCACGGTCGACCTCCTGTGGGAGGCGGCGGTGACCGAGAACCGCAGCCAGCACTACTCGGGCGCGGGACCACTGCCCGACAGCGTCCGCCGGAAGATCGCGTCCGACCTGAAGCTCGGCATGTGGAACTTCTACGCCGGCCTCTACGGGTTGCCGAAGACCGTGGACGCCACGTGGAAGATCGTGCGCGACGCGTTTGCCTCGATTCCGGGCGCGACGTTCTACGGCGAGGATGACCGCGAGGGAGACGTATCGTTCGAGTACCGCGCCAAGCTCATGCGCGGCATTCCGAACATGACCGAGTTCGGCCTCCTTAACTTCGTCGGCGGCGGCGGGCACATCAACTTCTCGCCGATCTCGCCGACCACCGGGGAGCACGCGTGGAAGCAGTACGGCATGATTCGCGACACGTGTCACCGCTACGGCTTCGACTACATGGGCGAGTTCGTCGTCGGTTGGCGGGACATGCATCACATCGTGATGTTGATGTTCGACCGGCAGGACGCCGCGCAGAGCCAGCGCGCCGCCGAGTGCTTCGGCCGGTTGATCGATGAAGCCGCGGCCGCGGGCTACGGCGAATACCGGACGAACCTCGCCTACATGGATCAGCTCGCCAGGACCTACAACGCGTTCGATGGTTCGCTCCTCACCCTCCAGCGACGGATCAAGCGCGCGCTGGACCCGAACGGCATCCTGGCCCTGGGCAAGAATGGCATCTGGCCGCTCGGCGCCGACGCGGAGAAGAAACCATGAGACGGCCGCGCCACCGCGCGGCGGTCGCCCTCGCCGCGCTCGCCCTGGGCGGCGCGGCACCCGCGCCAGCCCAAGAGAGCCAGGGCGTGGCGCGCGGGCGCCGGGTTTACGAAGAGCAGTGCGCGGTCTGCCACGATCCCGGTGCCGGTCACCCCGGCACGGAACTCCTGATGCGCAAACGCGGACCCGCGTTCGCGGTCATCCGCGGGCGCCGCGATCTGCCCCCGGTGTACATCGAGGCCGTGGTGCGCAACGGGCTCATAGAGATGCCGCCGTTCCGGCCGACGGACGTGAGCGACGCTGATCTCGCTGCGCTGGTGCAGTTCCTGCGAAGCGCGGACCCGTCGGCCCCGAGCCAGTAGACCGAAGGAGAAATGCCATGGCGAACGCAGCCAAGATCTCCATCGAGTTCTTCCACGACGCGATGTCTTGCTGGTGTTACCCGGTCTCTCCCCGCCTGCGGAATCTCGTGCGCGAGCACCCCGAGGTGGAGGTCGTCCAGCGCTCGTTCGCGATCTTCCGCTCGCGCGAATTGATGCTGAAGGTCTTTCCGTCTCGCGAAGCGGCGAAGAAGGAAATCTGCATGGTCCACTGGTGGCAGGCGCGCGAGCTCGAAAAGGACGATCGCATCCAGTGCGAGAAGATGATGGCGCAACCGTTCGACTATCCGTACTCGATGCCGAACCTCCTGGGCGGCAAGGCGGCGGAGCTGCAGGGCGGCCAGGCGGCCCACTGGGACTATTTCGACCGCGTCCAACACGCGCACCTGACCGAGTGCCGCAACATCGCGGAGACGGACGTGCTGCGCGACTGCGCGCGCGACATCGGGCTCGACGTCGACCGTTGGCAAAAGGACTTCGAAAGCCCGCAAGCGCAGCAGGCGGTGGACTCCGACCTCGCCCGCCTCAAACAGTACGGTATCGGCCGCACGCCAGCGCTGGTGGCCAACGGCCGCTACCAGTGCCTGGGGTATCCGAAGTCGATCTACGGCGCGACCATCTCGACCGAACACCTGGAGATCTTCTACAACGACGTACGCCGCGAATTGGTGCCGCTCTGATCCCGACGCCGGCGCCGAGACGCGATGGAGCGGCAATGACCGAGCCACTGCCGCAGGGCGTGGCGGCGGACGCGTTCCGCGACGCGATGGCGAAGCTGCGCCAGGCGATCGGCAAGAAGTTCGTGGTCGTCGACGTGGCCGCGCTCGAGCGCTACCGGGATCATCGGTCCGCAATCGACGCCGACGTCAGCGCGCCTTCCGCCGCCGTCCTGCCCGATGGCGTCGACGAGATCCGAGAGGTGCTCCGGATCGCCAACCAGTATCGGCTGCCGCTCTGGACCATCGGCAGCGCGAAGCACATCGCCCACGGGGGCCCCGCGGGCGGAAGCGTGGTGCTCGACCTGCAGCGCATGAACCGCATCCTCGAGGTGAACGAGGACCTCGCCTACGCGCTCGTCGAGCCCGGCGTGACCGAGGTCCAGCTGTACGAGCACCTGCGCAAGACGAAGTCCCGCCTGTGGATCGACTGCACCGCGAGCAGCGGTAGCGGGGTCGCCGGAAGCGCGCTCGACCACGGCATCGGCTACACTCCATACGCCGACCACTTCCTCATGCAGTGCGGCATGGAAGTCGTGCTCCCGGACGGGGCGATCGTCCGCACCGGCATGGGCGCGATGCCGAAGAGCACCGCCTGGCAGCTGTTCAAGTTCGGCTACGGTCCGTGGCTAGACGGGATGTTCACCCAGTCGAACTTTGCGGTGGTGACCAAGATGGGACTCTGGCTCATGCCGGAACCGCCCGCGTACAAGCCCTTCATGATCACGCTGCCGCGTGAAGAGGACCTGCGCGATGCCATGGAGGTGCTCCGACCGCTGAAGGTCAACATGGTGATCCCGAACAGCGTCGCAGTCGCGCACCTGCTGCACGAGGTCGCACTGCAGCGCCATCGGACCCAGTTGCAGCCGGGTCAGGGCCCGATCTCGAAAGACGCGCTTCGCGCGCTCGCCCAGGAGCTCGGTCTGGGGTGGTGGAACATCTACGGCGCGCTGTACGGGATCCCCGAAGGCATCGCGGAGACGTGGGAGGTCGTCGCGGCGAGCTTCGGCAAGATCTCGGGCGCCAAGTTCTACGGGAAAGAGGATCGCCCCGGCGATCCCGTGTGGGCGTACCGCGAGCAGCTCATGCGCGGCGTCCCCAGCGCCACCGGGGCCGGCATCGCCAACTGGGCCGGAGGCGGCGTGGTGGACTTCGCACAAATCGCGCCGCTCGCCGGTGACGATGCGATGCGCCTGTACCGGTCAATGAGCGATGTCGTGCAGGCGCACGGCTTCGACTACATCGGCGAGTTCGTCACCACCTGGCGCGCTGTGCTCAACTCGCTCACGATCTCGTTCGACCCCGCCGACGCGTCCGCCCGGGCGCGCGCCCGCACGTGCGCGAATGCGATAATCACTGAAGCGGCTGAGGCCGGCTACGGCCAGGCCACCGCGAACCGCGCGCTGATGGACGCGGTCGCCGGCACGTACGGCGGATTCGACGGCGGCCTCTGGGAGGTCCACCGCCGCCTCAAGCGCGAGCTCGACCCGCAGGGAATCCTGTCGCCGGGAAAGTCAGGAATCTAGTGTTCAGACACTGACGCCTTCGGATGCCACCAGGTAACGAGGGGGCTGGCGGGAACATCCGGATCGCTGTTCTGGCCAACAGCGCGCCGGGTACGGCCCCGCGGCACCATTGCCACCTGAGCGAAGGGCGGCGCGCCAAGGATCTGCAGCCCACCAGGCAAGGTTCAATGCTCGCCGGTAAGGTCCCACAAACGCCCACGCCTGCGGCCGCCGCGATTGCCGCTACGACGAACGGCAACACGCCCCTTGCAGAGCCAAGCCCCGTCTGCACGAGCGCGAGACCAGGTCCCGAGCTCAGTGCCCTACCGCGCCGCCGTCAGCGGTTATCCC
>JBFXHX010000081.1:0-4606 GCA_050176585.1 Binatia bacterium | reverse complement strand
GGGCAGCGGAAGCCCTCCCGATGACCGAGTGGGATGCGCAAACATATGACCACGAGTCGGCACTGCAGCGGTCGATGGCCGCGAAGAGCCTGGCAAATCTCACGTTGCGCGGCGATGAGCGCGTGCTCGACATCGGCTGCGGGAACGCCGCCGTCACCGCCGCCATCGCGGCGCGCCTGCCGCGCGGACGGGTGGTGGGCGTCGATGCATCGCAGCACATGATCGACTTCGCCATGCGCGCCTTTCCGCAGGTGGCGCATGCGAATCTCGCTTTCCATGTCGCCGATGCGGCCAACCTTCCGTTCCGCGACGAATTCGACCTGATCGTATCGTTCAATTGCCTGCATTGGGTGACGGACCAGCGAGCGGCGTTGCGCGGCATCCGCACCGCATTGGCGCCGGATGGCCGCACGCATCTGCGCTTTGTGCCGCAAGGCGCACGGCCGTCGTTGGAGGACGTCATCGAGCAGGTACGGCGCGCACCGGCTTGGCAGGCGCATTTTCGCGGCTACCAGGCCCCATACGTGCACTGCGACCCGCGCGAATATCATCTCCTCGCTGAAGCAACCGGTCTACGGGTGACCCGCATGGACGTGCAGGACGAGGCGTGGGATTTCGGATCACGCGCGGTATTCATGCATTTCGCCCAAGCGACGTTCGTCGAGTGGACGCGGCGCATCCCGTCCGAGCTGCACGGCGCGTTCATCCGCGCTGCGCTGGACCGCTACGGCGGGTCGAGCAACGTCTTTAGATTCTACCAAATGGAAGTCGAGCTCCGCCGATAACGTGCAGCTCAACGCGAAGACGCGGACACGCAAAGTCTTGAAAAGGCGTTCGCGGCTTCGCGTCCCCGCGTGGAACGGGGTGCTGGGCTGCGGACCCCGCAATTTCGCCTTGACTGTTCCCATCAGAGCGCGATAGCGCTCGGTTGTTCGCGCGATCCCAATCGTGAGCGCGGATTAAGGGGTGGTCCAAGTTCGCGCTCATAAACGTCGCTCGCCCCGCGTTTCGACGGCGCGACCGCACAGAGCGCCCGTCGAAAGGCCGATATGCGTAAGCTCACGTCCTGTCTGTTCGCTTTCACCCTGCTCACATGCGCGTGCGGCGGCGGAGGAGATGACGACCCCGGCGCGGCGGCCTTCTGGGTGTCGCCGCAGGGCAGCGACGCTGCCGCGGGAACCGAGTCGGCGCCGTTTCTCACCCTCGAGCGCGCACGTGACGCAGTGCGTACGCTCCACGCGAGCGCGTGGGACGACGACGTCGTGGTGAATCTCGGCGAGGGCACCTACCGCCTCGAACGGCCGCTCGAGCTTGGCCCGCAAGACTCCGGCCAGAACGGTCACGATGTGGTGTATCGCTCCGCGCCGGGCGAGCGCGCGGTCATCTCCGGCGCCATGAAGGTCGAAGGGTGGCACCTCTCCGATCCGAGCCAAGGGATCTACAGCGCCTTTGTGGGCGAGAAGCGGTCGCGCCAACTGTATATCAACGGACGCCGTGCCAAGCGGGCCCAGACTGAGCCTTACCCGGCGGGATTCTTGCCGGCGTTCGTATGGGTCTTCGGGGTGCCGATTCGGCTCGGGATCGAGTTCATCCCCACCGAGCTGAACCCCGAGCGTTGGCGCGATCCTTCCACCTGGACGAATCCTACCGAAGTGGAGGCGGTGATCGTCACGCAGTGGAAGCAGATGAACGTCCGCGTGGGCAGCATCACGCCTTTTCCGAACTACACGATCGATCCCCTGCTGCAGCCAGCGTTCCTCCCGTTGCCCCCCGTCCACACAGGCCTGATCACGATGCAAGAGCCGGGCTGGACCAACGCGAACGTCTTCCTGTTCAAGGACACGCTCCAGCCCGGGCCCTGGAGCTTCTGGCAGGTGACCCGATTCGAGAACGCCTACGAGTTCCTCGACGAGCCGGGCGAGTTTTATTTGGATACCGGTGCGGGAACTCTCTATTACATTCCGCGCCCCGGCGAGGACCTGGCTACCGCCGACGTGGAGCTACCACTGCTCGAGACACTCGTGGACGGACAGGGCATGCTCGCGCAGCCGGTGACCAACGTCCGCTTCGAAGACCTGACGTTTACCGGCGCCACCTGGCTCGGCCCGAGCAGTCCGGATGGGTATGTCGCGGATCAGAGCGCGTTCCGCCTCGTCGGCCCCGGCCATGTGCCGGTGCTCTGGGGCCATGACCCGAATACTGTCCGCACGCACGGCAACCTGAGCTTTCGGTTCGCGCACGACATCACATTCGAGGGCAACATCTTCGAGCATCTCGGAGGCGTCGCTCTGGATTTCGACACCGGCGGCCAGGGCAACACGATCGAGCAGAACTTGTTCACCGACATCTCGTCTTCAGCAATCGTGCTCAGCGGCACTTCGCTCGACGACAGCCATCCCTCGTCGCCGGGGCAGGTCACCCAAGACAACACGATACGAGGGAACCTGATTCACGACGTGGGGCGCGAGTATCAGGACGCGGCCGGCATTTTCGTGGTGTTCGGGACCCGCACGCTGATCGAGAACAACACGATCTACAACGTTCCCTGGTCGGGACTCGCGATGGGCTGGGGTTGGGGGCTGCTGGACCCCGGCATGTTCCCGGGCAACCCCGGCTCGGTCCGCGGCGAGTGGGGAACGTTCACCACGGCCACCCCGAACAGCGGCAACAGAATTCTCCGCAACCGCTTCTATGCTTGGGGCAACATCCTGTGGGACACCGGCGCCATCTATACACAGGGCCAGCAGGGCACCTCGGCCGAGGACCCTCTCCTGATCGAGGGCAATGTGGCCACGCACAAGCGCCCGTCTGCCGGCAGCAACGTCTTCTACACGGACGGCGGCAGCCGCTACATCCAGCTGAAGGACAACGTCTCGGCCGAGAACCCCGTGGGTGTGGTGTACTTCGGTCCTCCGTCTCGGCCCGGGGACCCGCTGCCGTTCGCTCCGCTCTTCCTGGCGAACTGCCTGCCATATGGTGCCGATATCGGCGGCTGCGTCACCTACGGCGATATCACGTACACCGGGAACTACTGGACCAGCGCCGAGTTCTACACGCCGTGTCCGTACATGGAGGGCGGCGTGACCTATCCGACGAACCTCACCTTCGCGGACAATCACATCATCACCGCGGTCCGCGACGTACCACAGCGGCTTTTGGATGCGGCGGGCGTGCAGATGAAGCCCGACTCAATCCCAGCGGACAAATGGATACTTCCGCCCGGCGAGCCCGCGGAACAGACAGATACCCGGTGCCCGTAGCCTCCACCCCTCAGCGTCTCGGCGGTGAAAATCTTCGTACTTCGAGGGAGGTTGACGCGGAAGCCGGATCGGCAAAATTGAAACGACTGCTGCTGGCCAGCCTGCTAAGACTTACACGCGCCGCGCCGCCGACGCTCCGTGAGCGGCGCTGGTCACCGTAGGCACGGGGATCGCAGGATCGCGACCGGCGCAGCCGAGGCGCCGAGACATGAAGACAGTCGCCTTCGCCGGCGGCATCGCGGTTTGGCTCGTATTGGGCGCCGTCGCGTCCGGAGCTGCAGCGGCCGCTGAGCTGCGCAGCGTCGATACGCAACAGGGCCCGATCGCTGCCGAGACGCTCGCCAGCGGCCTGAATCATCCGTGGGGAATGGCATTCCTTCCCGACGGACGCTTGCTCGTCACCGAGCGCGCCGGTGCGCTTCGCCTCCTCGCGACGGACCGGAGACTCTCGCCGCCACTCGGCGGCGTGCCGAAGGTATTTCACCGCGGCCAGGGCGGGCTTCTCGATGTCGCTCTCGATCCGCAGTTCGCCTCGAGCTCGCTGGTCTATCTCTCCTACGCCGAACCGGGCGAAGGAGGCGCCTCGACCGCGCTCGGACGCGGCCGACTCGCCGGCGACAAGCTCGAGCACTTCGAGGTGATCTTTCGGCAGCAACCGAAGGTCGACGGCCCGAATCACTTCGGCGGCCGCGTCGTGTTTGCCGGCGACGGCTTGCTGTTCCTCACTCTCGGGGAACGCTTCAAGTTCGAACCGGCGCAAGATCTGCGCAACCACCTCGGCAAGATCGTCCGCATCAGAGCGGACGGCAGCGTGCCGGCGGACAATCCGTTCGTCGGCCGGAGCGATGTGAAGCCGGAGATCTGGACTTACGGCCACCGCAACATCGAGAGCGCCGCCATCGAGCCGCAGAGCAACGCGCTCTGGGTCGCCGAAATGGGCCCGCTGGGCGGGGACGAGCTGAACTTGATCGAGCCGGGCAAGAACTACGGATGGCCTCTGGTCAGTTGGGGGAAACACTACGACGGCCGCGACATACCCGATCCGCCGTCTCGTCCCGACCTCACCGATGCCGTCAAACACTGGACTCCAGTGATCTCGCCATCCGGGATGATCTTCTACACCGGCGAAATGTTCCCCCGCTGGCGTGGAAGTATGTTCATCGGCGGCCTCAGCGCAGGCGGCCTCGTGCGGCTCACGTTCGAAAACGGTAGGCCGGTCGCTGAAGAGCGGATCTCGCTCGGGACGCGCATCCGCGACGTCGAGCAAGCGCCGGACGGATCGATTTACGTCCTCACAGACGAGGACGATGGCGACATCCTGCGCCTCAGCGCAGCCCGATAGCGTG
>JBFXHX010000080.1:0-9285 GCA_050176585.1 Binatia bacterium | reverse complement strand
CCCATCAGATGGGATGGCGAGTCACGCTGTCCACGAGGTGATCGGCGGGCGTTACTGACGGGGTGCGGGCCGCATGGAGTGCCATGGGAGTCGACACACACGCGACGTGGGAAGCGCGGCCGCGCGCGCTCGGTAATTGCGCACCGGATACGCCACCGCACGCGGCGGTGGCCGTAGAGCAGCGGAGATTCGGCACCAGCGGCCGTTTGGTCGCGGTGATCGGACAGGGCACATGGAACGCCGACCGCAGCGACCGCGCCAGTGCCATCGCAGCGCTACGCTTGGGCGTCGAGCTCGGTCTGACACACATCGATACCGCGGAGATGCATGGCGGCGCCGAGGAATTGGTGGGTGAAGCGCTCGCGAGCCGGCGCGACGACATCTTCCTGGTATCGAAGGTCTTGCCGGAACATGCATCGCGTCGTGGCACGATCGACGCCTGCGAGCGAACGCTCCTGCGGCTCAGAACCGACCGCCTGGACTGCTACCTCTTGCACTGGCGGGGCCGGTACCCGTTGGAGGAAACGTTCGCGGGATTCGAGCAACTCCAGCGCGAGGGGAAAATTCTCACTTGGGGTGTGAGCAACTTCGACGTCGGTGACCTGGAGGAGGCATCGGCTATCGCCGGCGCGGGCCACCTCGCATGTAACCAGGTGCTGTACCATCTGGGCGAACGGACCATCGAGCACGCCGTCATCCCCTGGTGTGAAGAGCATGGCGTGGCGGTGGTGGCATACAGCCCGTTCGGCCACGGGCACTTTCCGACACCGCACACCACCGGCGGTCGAGTCCTGGATGAGATTGCCGAGGCCCACAATGCCACACCCCATCAGGTCGCGCTCCGTTTCTTGATCCGCCGGCCGTCCGTGTTCACGATTCCCAAGTGCTCCACTCGCGAGCACGTCGCCGACAATATCGGCAGCTGCATCCTGCGCCTGACCCACGCGGAGATCGCCCGTATCGACGAGGCATTTCCGCGGGGCCCGCGTCCGGCGACCCGCATGAAGCCGCGGACTGAGGGCGAGCCATGATTGCGGTTTCGCTGCTCGGTCGACTCGAGGCGCGGTACGAAGGCGAGGCAGAAGCGGACGCTGTGTTACGCGACGCGCTGCTGATCGCCGACGACGAGCCAGCCACCGCGATGTGGTTCGCGCTCCGTTTGGCTCCCTCAACGTCCTGTATTTTCGCCGGCTTTCCGGGCCAAGTGGATCGCCGATCATACCTCACCGGCCGCATCGTCCCGTTGGCTGAAGGCGAGAGTTGCGCAGGTACCGCTGATCTAAGCGGTCGACACCTTAGCTGCGAAGCTTCCGTGATGGGGACGCGCGAGGTCCGCGCGGTGGAGCGAACAACACCACCGCGCATCTCACCTCAGAAATGCGCGCAGCCGCGCGACGCCGCTCTGGCGGCACCGCGGGAGACACAGAGATGAGCATTCCAGCGAGAGCACAGGTACCGCTCGAGCCGACGGACATTCCCGCCGGCTATGGTGGGTTCGAGCACATGTTGATCGACGGCGAATGGCGTCCGGGGCGCGCTGACGCGGTGCTCGCCGACCGCGATCCGTTCACCGGCGAGGTCCTGGTCGAGATGCGCCAAGCCAGCGCGCAGGATGTCGACGATGCGTACCGCGCCGCGGCTGCTGCGCAGCCCGCCTGGGCGGCGAAGCTGCCTGCCGATCGGGCCGCCCTGCTCCGCCGCGCCGTCGCAATCATGGCGGGACGGCGCGAGGAGATCGTCGATTGGCTGATCCGCGAATCGGGCAGCACGCGCATCAAAGCGCTGCTCGAGTGGGAGTTCACCATTGCGATGACCCATGAGGCGAGCACTTTTCCGGCGCGGGCGCACGGATATGTGGTGCCCACCGACGTTGGCGGAAAAGAGGGTCACGTGTACCGCCAGCCGGTTGGCGTCGTGGGGATGATCAGCCCATGGAACTTCCCTCTGCACTTGAGCAACCGCTCGATCACGCCTGCGCTCGCGCTCGGCAACACCGCCGTCATCAAACCCGCGTCGGACACCCCGGTCACCGGCGGTCTCCTGCTCGCCAAGATCTACGAAGAGGCGGGTCTGCCGCCCGGCGTGCTCAACGTCGTGGTCGGTGCCGGGAACGCCATCGGCGAGCAGTTCGTGCTCCACCCGACGCCGCGCGTCATCTCGTTCACGGGGTCGACCGAGGTCGGCAAGCACATCGCGGAAATGGCCGCCAGCGGTCCAATGCTGAAGCGCGTCGCGCTCGAGCTCGGCGGCAACTGCCCGTCGGTCGTTCTCGACGATGCGAATGTGGCCTTGGCGGTCGAGACGGCGATCTATGGCAAGTTCCTGCACCAAGGTCAGATCTGCATGGCGACGAATCGATTCATCGTCGACGCGAAGGTCCATGACGAGTTCGTCGACCGCTTCGTGCACCGCGTGCGCTCGCTCGCCGTGGGCAATCCCCGCGATCCGGTCACGGTCATTGGACCGCTGATCAACGACTCACAACTCAAGCGCCTCATGAAGCTCATCGAGCAGGCGCGAGCCGAGGGAGCGCGGCAGCTGGAGGGCGGCGAGCCGAAGGGCCTCGTCCTACCACCGCACGTATTCGTCGACGTGAAGAACGACATGGCGATCGCGCAGAACGAGCTGTTCGGCCCGGTAGCGACCATCATCAAGGTGCAAGGCGAGGATGAGGCGCTGGAGGCCGCCAACGACACGCCCTATGGCCTCTCGGCTTCGGTGATCACCCGCGACCTCGACCGCGGACGCCAATTCGCGCTGCGCATCCAGGCCGGCATGACGCACGTCAACGATTCGCCCGTGCACGATCTGCCGACCAGCCCCTTCGGCGGCGAGAAGAACAGCGGCATCGGCCGCTATAACGGCGAGTGGGCGATCGAGGAGTTCACCACCGTGCATTGGATCTCCACGCAGCACATACCGATCCTCTACCCGTTCTGAACGGCTCGAGGGGAGCGCGCCCGTCATGCCGGCGATCCCGAAGACGATGCGCGCGGCAGCGATCGAGCGCTTCGGCGGCCCCGAGGTATTGGCGCTACACGAGCTGCCCGTACCCGAAGTCGACGCCTCCGAGGTCTTGATTAAAGTCCATACGGCGGGCGTGGGCCCGTGGGATGCCGACATCCGTGCGGGTTGGTGGCCGAGCGGCCGGCCGCGCTTTCCGATCGTACTCGGCACCGACGGTTCTGGTTTGGCCGCTTCGGTGGGCTCGCGCATCCGGCGTCTCGCAGTCGGCGACCGCGTCTACTCGTATAGCTTCAACAATCCGAAAGGCGGTTTCTATGCCGAGTACGTGGCGGTCGCGGGCGAAAAGGTTGCGCACTTCCCGCCCGTGCTCACGCTCGAGCGCGCCGGAGCGATTCCGACCACCGGCTTGACGGCCCTGCAAGGGATCGACGACGCCCTTCGCCTGAAGCGCGGCGAATCCGTGATCATCCACGGCGCAACCGGCGGCGTCGGGAGCCTCGCCGTGCAGTTCGCGAAATTGCGCGGTGCGCGCGTGCTGGCCACCGCCTCCGGCGCCGACGGTATCGGATTCGCCCGCCGTCTCGGAGCCGATACGGCCGTCGACGGACGGCAAGGGGACGTGGGCGAAGCGGCGCGAAGTTTCGCGCCCGGGGGGATAGATGCCGTGCTCGCACTCGCCGACGGAGATGCACTGACCCAGTGCGTGGAGGCACTCCGCCGCGGCGGCCGGCTCGCCTACCCGAATGGCGTCGAGCCCGCGCCGAAGAAGCGGCGCGGGCTCGAGGTTATTGCCTACGATGCGATTCCCGGCGTCCGCGAGTTCCAGCGTTTGGGCCGCGCCGTGGAGGAGGCGCGGTTGAAGGTCCCGATCGCGGCGGCCTACAAGCTCGCGGACGCTGCGGCAGCGCATGAACGGCTCGCGCAGGGGCACGTATTGGGCAAGATCGTCCTGCGGATCCGCTGAGCGTTCCGCGCCCACGGCGCGGGCGGCCACAAACCAGTGCACGCCGCGGCGTATTATCTGGTCATAAATGCAATCGTGCACCACGCGCAACATCGTGCCTTGCATTGCCATAGGCGTCGAACTGCTGGAATGCCGATTGCTGACCAGGATTGCCCCACAACAAAGGAGGCTTGTGATGACCAAGGGTAACCCGGCAACGTTGGCCAGAGCGACACCCGCAGAGGCGAGCACGTTCGACAAAAAGAAGGGAAAGAATCGGGGCGAGTCGACACGGGAACCAAAGGCCAGTCACAGCGACCGACCGGCAAGTCGACCCCGCGCGACCTGACCGGGGTCGACCCGGAAGACACGCTCGAATCCGACGACGGCAACGCCGGGCGTTAGAAGCATCCTGGCCACGGACCGATACTGCATCGGCCGCTGGCGCTTTTTCGCTGGCGCGCTCCTGCGCGTGGTGCGCGCGGCAACCGGGCTGCGGTCTTTCCCGGTCCTGACAGGCTGTCGCTGGTCCGTACACCGGCGGCCCGCATCACCCGCGCTGTTTCCGCTCGCTGATGTCGCGAAATGCGATCACCGAGCCCACGACCTTTCCCCGCTCATCGCGGATCGTCGTGCTACTCTCTTCGATCGGCAGCTCGCGGCCGCCCAGCGCAAAGAGGACGCCTTCGGCCACACCGCCGCCGCAGAGCCGCTCCCCCGCGGGTAGTGGGCGCGGTGGCGTAGTGATCGATACCCGCAGCACATCGGCGAGCTCGCGCCCGATTGCGTCCTCCGCACGCCAGCCGGTGAGGCTCTCCGCCACCGGGTTCATGAAGCGCACCCGCCAGTTGCCATCGGCGGCAATGACGCCATCGCCAATGCTGCGGAGCGTGGCAGTGAGCCAGCGTTCGCTCTCCTTCAGCTCGTGCGAAATGTGATGCCGATTGAGCGCCATCTCCACGCTGGCGCGCAACTCCGCGTCTTCGAATGGCTTCAGCACATAGCCGTATGGCTCCGTGATGCGCGCGCGCTCCAGCGTGGCGGGATCCGCATACGCCGTCACATACACCACAGGTACATCGAACCGTTCGCGGATCGCGTCCGCCGCTTCGATCCCATCGATTGCGCCCGGCAGGTGGATGTCCATCAGCACCAGATCAGGCCGGAGCGCGGCCACTTTGCCGATCGCATCGGCGCCGCTGGTCGCGACATCCGGTACCGCGTAGCCCAGACTCGTCAACGTCATTTTGATGTCCAATGCGACGATGGCCTGGTCCTCCACGACCAGAATAGTGGCCGGCTGTGTCATCGGGCCGATGCCATGGGCGCCGCCCTCGTCACCCGGGAAAGCGGATGCTGAACTCTGTGCCGCCGTCGCATCGCAGCTCGACGGACCCGCCGATCTGGTGCGTCAAGGCGCGCACGAGCTGCATGCCGAGGGTTTCGGTCTCGCGAAAGTCGATGTCGGCCGGGAAGCCCACGCCGTCATCGGCGACGAGCACCTCCGCTCGCCCTTCGTCCGCGCACGGTTTCAGCTCCAACCGCACCCGTCCGCGCCGACCGCCGGGAAACGCATACTTTATGCAGTTCGAGACGAGCTCGTTGATGATGAGACCGAGCGGCACCGCGGTGTCGATACTCAAGAACAGGTGGCCGACGATGATCTCGAGCTCAATCGAGGCTACGCGCGCGCCATATGACCGGAACAGCAACGCGGTCAGGTTTTGGACGTAATCGCCGAAGTCGACGCGCGAGAGATTGCGCGACTGATAGAGCTTCTCGTGCACGAGTGCCATGGACTGGATGCGATGGCGGCTGTCGTTGAAGAGCTCCAGCGCGGCGCGGTCCTCGACATGGCTCGACTGCAGCTTCAGGAGGCTCGATATCACCTGCAGGTTGTTCTTCACCCGGTGATGGATCTCGCGGAGCAGCACCTCCTTTTCGGCGAGCGACGCTTTGATCTGCTCCGCCGTGGCTCGCAACGCCTCTTCCGCGCGCTTCGACTCGGTGATGTCGTACGCTACGCCCTGGATGAACAGCGGGTGCCCGGCGTCGTCACGCACCACTCGCGCCTCGCCGCGCACCCATACGACCTCGCCGGCGCGGGTGAGCGCCCGAAACTCGGCGCGGAACGGGCCGCGGGTCCGGCAGCCACGGGCGAATTCTCGGTTACAGAGCTCGCGATCGTCGGCGTGAAGCTGTTTGTACCAGAGGAACGGATCGCTCAACCATTCCTGCTGCGAAAACCCGAGCAGGGCCTCGATGTGCGGGCTGACGTAAAATTCGATCTCATCACCGGAAAGTGCGGCGGTGAAGGTCACGGCTGGAATCTGCTCGACGAGCGAGCGATAACGGGCGTCCGCACCGCCTTCGGACGCGCGCATCCCCTTCTCTTCCCTCGCCTCCGAAGCCGACAACGGCGGCGCAGCTTCTGTCACTGGCCGCGAAAAAAGCTGCGCCATCTCGCGCAGGATTTCCTCCGGCTCGCGCCAGCCCGTACGGGCGCTCTCAGCGGCTGCGGCCCCACCCGCCGACACTCGCGTTCGCTGTTGCTCGTTTTCGACCGCATCCACGCCGCCCGCACGCATCACAGACGCGCCGGATGGCGGCCGATCCTCGCTCGCTCGCCGCCCGCGCCATTGCGGTTCCTGGTCTAGCGAGCCCATGGTAAAATTGCGCAGTGCGCGCACGCTGCGCCCGTACATCTGTACCGCCGCCGAAGACAATTTGGCGCCCGGTGGCTCTTCCATGAAGGGCATGAACTTGTCCGGGAACCCGGGCATCGTGCACCCGATGCAGATGCCGCCCACGTTCGGACAGCCGCCGACGCCGTTCATCCAACCGCGCTTGCCCACGTTGCAGCGGACCACCGGGCCCCAGCAACCCAGTTTTACGATGCACTTCGGCGACCCGTAGACCGCGCCGAAGTCCCCCTGTTCGTAGTATCCGGCGCGATCACAACCTTCGTGTACGGTCTGGTCGAAAAGCCAACGCGGCCGTAGGCAATCGTCGAGTGGAATCATCGGCGCGCAGCCGCCGGCTTGGTGCAGCAAATAGAGCAGCGCGCCCATGAAGTTGTCCGGCTGCACCGGACAACCCGGTACGCAGACTACCGGAACGCCCGCAGCCGATCGCCAATTCCAGCCCAGGTAATCGGGCACGCCCATTGCGCCGGTCGGATTGCCCGCCATCGCGTGGATGCCGCCGTAGGTGGCACAGGTTCCCGCCGCCACCACCGCCCAAGCGCGGGGCGCCAACCGATCCACCCACTCGCAGGTGGTGATCGGCTGTCCCGTGGACGCGTCCGTGCCCATTGCCGCCCAATACCCTTCGCGCTTGATGCTCTCGTCTGGGATTGAGCCTTCAATCACCAGGATGAACGCGCCCAGTCGCCCTGCCGCCGCGAGGTGAAACGGCCGCAAGAAATCATCCCCGCTCTCATATGCCAGGAATTGATTGAAGAGGGTCACCGAGGGCACGCCCGGTATCCCTCCCATCAGCACCTCCTCGAGGCTCGGCTGAGTCGCACCGGTCACGGCTATCGTGTCGCCATCACAACCCAGGCCCGCGGTGATCCAGAGTATGTGCAGCGCGTCGAACGCCTGGCGCTTCCCTGCCGACGCCCGCGTCCCGGGCTCGGTGCCTATTTGGTGAGCGCTCACTACCTCTCCCGACATCGCGTGGTGTCACGCCGCCCCGCCGCGGCGCAGAAGAAGGCTGTCGACCTGCCCAAGCGAGGCCGATACCAGTCCGCCCACCTGAACAGTCACAAGGGCGCGCCGACCAACAGCGCGATCTGGGCCCAGCGAGGGTACGCCCGACACCCACCTGTCGCGCGACACTTCGCGACACCTATGAGCAGCCGGTCGGCGCGCGCCGGATCTGCCCAAGACGCCCGGTGCACCTCCCCACGCTGGCCGGCGCTGCTGCGGTTGGAACCTAACCCGCTGCCTCAAGCGGCTCACGCGACCGAGGAAGGCGCGTCGCGCGGTGTCGCGAGCCCTCCGCCCGGCACACGCTTCGGCGGAGCGCGTACGGGTGCGCCGAACGGGCCTTCAAATGCGCACGGCGCGGAGTGCTCCGTGGCATGGGGGATGCTCTGAAGACCGGGCTCCGGCCGGCGATCGCATGCAACTGCGACGCCCAGCAATGTCTCATCTAGGGCAGAGCCCACGGCCGAGGTGAGATAGTGGAAGGAGAACGCGACCATGGCGGAGGATAGCGCGGTCCACGTGCTCTGGATCAACGCGGGACTCTCATGTGATGGCGACTCCGTCGCGCTCACGGCGGCCATGCAGCCCAGCATCGAGGACATCGTTCTCGGCGCCTTGCCGGGATTGCCCAAGGTGGATGTGCACTGGCCGTTGATCGCCTGGGAGACCGGCCCAGTCGGCAGTACGAACGATTTCATCGAGTGGTACTTCAAAGCCGAGCGGGGCGAGCTCGAGCCCTTCGTCCTGGTCATCGAGGGCTCCATTCCGAACGAAGCGGTGAAGCCGGAGGGTTACTGGTCGGGTTTCGGCTACAACCCCGCCACCGGCCAGCCGATCACGACCACGGAGTGGATCGACCGGCTGGCGCCGAAAGCTTTGCTCGTGCTCGCGGCGGGTACGTGCGCGACCTACGGCGGCATTCACGCCATGGCGGGAAATCCCACCGGGGCGATGGGGATCCTCGACTACCTCGGGTGGGATTGGAAATCGAAAGCGGGGATCCCGATCGTCTGTGTACCAGGCTGCCCCATACACCCCGACAACCTGTCCGAGACGATCCTCTACCTGCTGTACCAGGCGGCCGGCGCCGCGCCGATGATCCCGCTCGACCAGGAGCACCGGCCGCAGTGGCTGTTCGCCGCCACTGTTCACGAGGGTTGCGACCGCGCCGGCTATTACGAGCAGGGCGATTTCGCAACCGAGTACGGGTCGCCGAAGTGCATCGTAAAACTCGGCTGCTACGGGCCGGTCGTAAAATGCAACGTACCGAAGCGCGGCTGGATCGGCGGCGTCGGCGGTTGTCCGAACGTGGGCGGCATCTGCATCGGCTGCACGATGCCGGGATTCCCCGACAAGTTCATGCCGTTCATGGACGAGCCACCGGGCGCGAAACTGTCCACGAAGGGGGTGCGTCTGTGGGGCGCGGCACTGCGCACGCTCCGCAAATTCACCCTCGACACGTTGGATGAGGAGCCGCGCTGGCGACGGCCGGGTCACGAGCTGAAGACCGGATATCAGCCGCCCTGGTAAGCCGTTTGGCGATTCAAGCGCTACCGAGCCGAGCTCGAAAGGAGGTCTCGCGCAATGGCAGCAGCAACCCAGACGACCAACGGCCTGGTCGAATGGAATTGGGACCCGATCACTCGGATCGTCGGCAGCCTC
>JBFXHX010000079.1:0-9420 GCA_050176585.1 Binatia bacterium | reverse complement strand
CGGACGACGCCCAGGACGACCACCGCGAACACCACGCCGAGGGTCGCGAGAAGGTAATAGCCGGCGCCACAGGACATGCCGATCGCGCCTACGAGCCAAATACCCGCCGCAGTCGTCACGCCTTGCACCGATCCGCCGGACTTCAAAATCTGCCCCGCGCCGAGAAAACCGATGCCCTGCGCAATTCCTTCGACGATGCGCGTCGGATCGCCCTTGGTGGACCCGTCCGACGCGCTCAGCTGAAAGAGCTCCAGCGCCGCGAGCGTGAACACCGCGGCTCCCAGCGACACCAGGATATGGGTCCGCAGACCCGCCTCCTTACCCGCTGCCTCGCGCTCCCACCCGACGGCCGCGCCGAGCACGCAGGCGAGGAGCATGCGTGCGAGCACGCCGAGGACGGTGATCGGCGCGTTGGCATCGACGGTGAGCCACTCGTTCATGCGCCTCCCTGTTCTGGGTTTTGCGGGCAGCCTATGCCGCGGCGGTGGGGCGACGCTCCGACCCCGCCGTCAGCGTCGCCATCACCGCCTCCGGGCGCAAGCCGCGTTGCTGATGGCTTGGATTCGGCGTGGCCAGCGCCAGATCGTTGAGCGATAGAATGCCGCAGAGGTGGCCTCCACGTCCACCACCGGTAGAGGGCGGACCCGGTAGCGCCGCATGATAGTCTGAGCCGCCCTGTACCAGATCGGTGTCCTGACACGTCACCGCCGGCTGTGCCGTCACGTCGCGGAGCGCGCCGCCGCGTCCATGCAGACATCGCGGCCGGTGAGCATGCCGGTGACCGGCACTTCTCTCCAACCACCGGTACCGACCCGCAATCCCGCTCCCACATGATCCGCGCCGCGTCATGCAGCGAATCGGTCGCCGCGCAGGTTCGCACCTCGCAGGTCATCAACTCCTCGACGATCATCGCCAGTTACCCAAGGGAATTCGAGCCGCGCGTTGGCGCGCGGCACGCGCGGCCGAACGCTGAACGCTTCAGTGCTCAGCGCCGGCGGCCGCGCGTGCCGCTGCCCCGCTCGTCCTCCTCCGCCTCCTCATCCTCGAGCTCGTACTCGTCGCCCTCATCCTCGTCTTCTTCGTCGTCGTCCGCGTCGTCTTCCTCGTCCTCATCGCCCGCTTCGAGGCGGAGCTCGTCAGCCATCAAGTTGCCGAGGCGCTCCAGCTCCTCGCTTCCGAGCTGTTTTTCCGCGGTCTTGAACATTTCTTTTTCTTCCTCTTCGACGTGGTGCTCGATCAGTTCCTCGAGCACCGTCATCTTCGCCTCGAACCGCTCGTCGCGCGGATCGACATCCGGCAGCTCATCCAAGACCAGCTTCACCACATGGTGCTCCTCGTAGGCCTCGGGGATCATCTCTTGACCGGACTTCGACTGCGTCGCTTCGCGCAGGGCCGGATAGAAGATCTCCTCTTCCAGCGCCATGTGGCCTTGCAGGCTGTCCGCGATGCTCGCCATGATCTCTCGGCGGCCGTTCCCGTCCCGCGTCTTTTCGAGCTTTCGGAAGAGCTCCTTGACCTCGCGGTGTTGTTGCTTCAGCAGCTCCGTTGCCTTCATTGCATCTCCTTCGTCGCATTGTTGCGAGCGTCAAAGCACCCAGAACTTGGCGCTGCCCCCGCAGGCTGCGCACCAGCCGTGCGGGGGCTAGACGTCGAGGTCCGTTGCCTATTGGACGTCCACCTCGATCTGATCGACCACCGACCGCACGCCGCTGGTGGATCGGGCGATGGTCAACGCGCGCAGGCGATCAGATTGCCCGTCGACCTCGCCACTGAGGCGCGCCACGCCGTCCTTCACTTCGACCTTGATGTCCGCATCGTCGGAGAGCGCATCGTCCATGCGCTTGGCGATGTGGTCCTTGATCTCCTCGTCGTTCGCCTTCACGGCTTCTTGTGCCGGTTCGGCGACGACCTGCAGTTGATTCCGCACCTTCTTCACGCCGCTCACCTTGGCGACTTCCGCCTCGGCGGCTCGCTTCGAGGCCTCCGTCGGCACCATGCCGAACAAGGTCACGACTCCGTCATCCGTATCGACGTTAATCTGCATGGCCGGCGTGTCGCCGTTGGCGAGCAAGCGAACCTTGCTCGCGGTGGTGATCCACATGTCCGACATGGCGCCGGTCGCGGTGTCCGCCGTATCCTTGGCCTGGCCCTTCGTGTCGCGCCAGATCTCCGCGTCACTCAGCGCGTCAGGGCTCTTGATCTCGCTGGCCACCCGGCGCACGCCCGGCACGCGGCGGGCGTCCTCGACCGCCGTCAGATGGTCGCTCATGCTGTTGGCCGTGCCGCTCAGCACGACCGCGCCGTTGTTGACCGACGACACCTTGATGCTGCTGTCCGCGAGCGATTTGTCGGCGGCCAGCGCGCGCTCCACCTGCTCCTTCACCTGATCGTCCTTCGCCGCCACCGCGTCCTGCTTCGCCGGCGGCACGACCGCCAGCATGTTGCGGACTTCCTTGACTCCCTTCACGTCGCGCACGGCTTTCTCAGCGCGCGCCTTTTCCTGCTCGGAGCCGACGGTCCCGTGCAGCGTCACTTTCCCATCGGTCGTGTCGACGTTCACGTCGGTGCTGCTCACGCCCTCGGTCGTCAGGAGGGCGAGCTTCGCCTTCGTGGTCACCCACGCATCCGGCGGGTCCGCCGCCCACGCGGGCGTCGCCATGGCGAGGCCCGCTACCAGAGCACTTCCCGCAGCCGCGCGTGTCCACCGATGCATCCAATTTGTCATTGCTGTCTCCTTTCGGGATGTGCGGCCGCAATGCTAACGGGCCGCTGCCTGTCGCCGCGGCACAGACGCCTCGCCACTGGAGGAGATGTCATGCGCGCCGTAGCGCTCCAGGATTTCGGTCGCGAGCTCGCGCTGCGCGCCGTCCTCGGTGTGTACGGACAACAACACGTTGCCCTCGCGGAGCTTGCTCTCGTACTGTTTGGCCTCGATCTCGGGGATGCCCATACCCACCAGGGCGCCGGTGAGACCTCCGACCGCGGCGCCAACCGCGGCACCGCTGAGGGCGGCCATGATCGGCCCGGCGGCGATGAACGGGCCGAGGCCCGGGATCGCGAGCGACCCGATGCCGACCAACCAGCCCAGGCCCGCGCCGATCAAACCGCCGGTACCGGCGCCGGCCGCGACACCTTCCGGCATCTTCGTATTCGCCTCATGCGCGAAGTCGCGAGTCGCATTCTGGTCGGGGAGCAGCACCGAAATGTCATTCGGTGTGAATCCCGCAGCCTTGAGCTCGTTCGCGGCCCGCGCCGCCTGTTGCGCGCTGGAGAAGAGACCGAACACTGCTTTCCCTGCCATGATGCCCTCCTTCTAATGGGATCCCGAATCACTCATCCGAGTTCTCGAGCCGTCATTCGCCCGATGCGACCTCGAGCTGATCATTCACCTGCGCAACCCCCGGCACTTTCTGCGCGGTCGTAACAACGGCCAGCTTTTCCTCCGGCGTGTTCACCGGCCCGCGCAGGGTGACCACACCGCTTCGCGTGATGACCTTGACGTTGTGGGCGTTGGTGGACAGTGCGTCGTTTGCCACCAGCTTCTTGCGCACCTGCGCCGTGATCGCGATGTCCGCTGCGTCATTGGACTGATCCCCCGGCGTAAGCGCGTCGGGATCGCGATCGCGGACGTTCTTCCCGGTGTTATCCGCGCCGTAGTCGTCTGCGACAACGGGCATCACCCCCCACAGCGTCAGCGCGATCGTAAGAGCCATCGCCCGTTGCTTCGAATTGTGGCGCATTGCCCTGACCTCCTCGGCGGCATTGCCGCCCGGCCTGTAGTCGTCCCAGCCCGGACGACTCGGGGACCCTCGACAACGTCTCGGGCCCGCGCGTTCACAGAGCACTCGCCGTGCCAGGAGTCAGCGCCTACGGGAATTCAATTGACCCTGAGCCGGTGCAGCGCCGGGCGGTAAAAAGCTCCAGTGCGTGCTGACCCCGGGGCGTGGAAAAAACGCGCGCCGGATGCATGACGCCAGTGCGCAGCTGGCGACGGGCTGCGGCGGCGATTGGGAGCGCGTCAGAGTCGCACATAGTGGCAGCGTCTAAATGGATGCCGCCGCCGCTGCGCACAGACAGCACGCGCGGCTGCGCGGAGCGGAGTGAAGCAGCGCGTGAAGCGCGAGCGCACAACCGCCTGCGTCTAACCCAGCGTCTGTGCAGATGCGATGCTTGGCGCCGATCGCTCTTTGCCACGCGCGCCGACGGTGCTTTCCGGAATCCTTCCGCGCGGCTCGGCGCACGCCGCGCCGGTTGAACGCGACCTGTGGCGCGGCATCGGCAGTCGCCCGCTCGCCGGCGTTGGTTGCAATATGTGGTGCCCCTGGAGGGCGCCGCGCCGCTCCGTCGGCGCCGGTTGGAGAGCAGTCCGGCCCCAATCCAACCCGCCGCCGGAGCGGCGCCATCCAAGCTCGGCCCACAGACACCTGGCGGCAGCGGACGACCGCGGAGGGCTCCTGACGCGGGCGCGACACGGCGCGGGCACCTGAAAGGCCAACGCCATTACGCGCAGAGCTCAGCGCCGGTCAGGCGGTGGCGGACTGCGGCATTTGCATCGTGACGACTACGCGGTGTTTCGCCCCGTCGCGGAGGCGGGGCACGATCAGATCCGGGCGCGCGGTGCCGTCGAGCCAGATTGCGGCGACGCCGCGGTTGACGCCGTGCGGATTCATCACTTCGACCTCATAGACCGTGTCGCCGTCGCGCATGGTCACCGAAAACCCCGGCCACGTACTCGGCAGGCTGGGATCGATGCGCCAACCGTCTCCTTGCGCGCGCAAACCGAGGAGCATCTCCCAACCGAAGCGATACGCCCATGCCGCCGACCCGGTGTACCACGTCCAGCCGCCGCGGCCCGTGTGCTGGGCCGCGCTGTAGATGTCGGCGGCGATCACGTACGGCTCGACGCGATAGCGCGCGGACGACTCGGCCGTGAGCGCGCGCCGCACCGGCAAGATGGCCGTGCTGAAACAGCGCGCCGCGAGATCCACTTCGCCGATCGCCGCGAACGCCCATGCGGCCCAGATCGCGGCGTGCGTGTACTGGCCGCCATTTTCGCGGATCCCGGGCGGGTAGGCTTTGATGTAGCCGGGATCCTGGGACGACCGGTCGAACGGCGGCGCCAGCAACAACAACAACTGATCGGCGTCGCGCCACAGGTGCTCACGGACTGCATGCATCGCCAGACGTGCGCGGCGCGGATCAGCGCCGTCCGACAGTACCGACCACGATTGTGCGACGGAGTCGATCTGACATTCATCGCGCTGCGCCGACCCGAGCGGCGTGCCATCGTCGTAGTAACCGCGCAGATACCACTCGCCGTCCCAGCCGTGCCGGTGGAGGGCTTCGCGGAGCGCGGCGGCGCGGCGCTCGAGCTCATCGGCGCGCTGCTCGTCGCCCATCGTCCGACAGAGCGGCGCGAAACGCATCATCGCCGCGTGCTGGAACCACCCCAGCCACACGCTCTCGCCACGGCCCCGCACGCCGACCCGATTCATCCCGTCGTTCCAGTCGCCCGTGCCGAACAGCGGTAAGCCATGCGGCCCGAGGGCCCATGCTTTCTCCAGCGCGCGCAGGCAGTGGTCGTACAGCGGCGCCGTCTGGGTGCTGGGCGCGAATCGGCCGTAGCGCTCGAGCTCCTGCTCGAGCAGCGGCTCGGCGGCGAGGAACGGCGCGGGCGCGGAGAGCACGGCGCGATCACCCGTCGCCTGCACGTAGTGCGCGGTGACGAACGGCAGCCACAGCAGGTCGTCCGAACAGCGGCTGCGCAGCCCGGCGTTGGACGGCGGGTGCCACCAGTGCAGCACATCTCCTTCTTCGAACTGATGCGCCGCGGCGGTGAGCAGATGCTCGCGGCAGAACCGCGGCGCGACGTCCACCAGCGCCGCGGCATCCTGGAGCTGATCGCGAAACCCGTATGCACCGCTCGACTGATAGAACCCCGTGCGACCCCAGAAGCGGGCGCTCACGGCTTGATAGAGCAGCCAGCCGTTCAGCATGAGATCGAGGGCCGGATCCGGAGTCCGCGCGCGGCGCGTGGAGACGATCGCCGCCCATTCCTCCCGCATCGCCGTCCACGCCGTGCGAACGGCGGCGGGATCGCGGTACCGGCGCACCAGGTCCGCCACGTGGCTCTGCGACTCCCCCTGGCCGAGCAGGTAGTGCACGGTGCGCGTCTCACCGGGCCCGAGATCCACGTGGACCTGCAGCGCCGCGCAGGGGTCCCCGCCCGGCCGCACCGCGCTCGCCAGACCGATGCGCACGAGCGCCGCCGGCCGGGCGCGGTCGCCGCAGCGGCCGAGGAACTCCGTCCGGTCCGCGGTAAATCCGTGCAACCGCGGCCCGGCGGCCATGAACGCGACGGCGCTGCCGAATTCCTCATTCCACGGATTGCGCGCCGTGAGCGTCTCCGACTCCGGATCGAAGGCGGGTATAACGTACGGCTGTGTGGCAGAGCGCTGGGTGCCCAGCACCCACTCGGCGTAGTAGGTCACCGTCAAGCGGCGCGGGCGCTCGGAGCGGTTCGTCAGCTCGAGCTCGACGATCTTGAGCGGATCCTCGGCCGGTACGAACAACCGCAATTGCTGATCGATCCCGCGGCAGCGGTGCGCGAAGATCGTATATCCGATGCCGTGCCGGACCTGGTACGCGCGGCCGCCGCCGGCGGGTTGCGGAGTGGGCGACCACACGGCGCCGGTCTCTTCGTCGCGCAGGTAGACGCACTCGCCGGGCGTGTCCGCGATCGGATCGTTGCTCCACGGCGTCAAGCGGTTCTCGCCGCTGTTGCCGAACCAGGTGTAACCCCCACCCGACTCCGACACCACGAACCCGCAGCGCGGGTTCGCCACGACGTTCACCCATGGCGCGGGCGTCGACGCGCCGGGCTCGAGATGGATGAGGTACTCGCCGCCGTCAGCGCTGAACCCGCCCAATCCGTTATCGAACCCCCGGCCGCTGAAGCGCTCGAGGCCGGGCCCCACATTCACGTCGGCCGCCGTCACCACCAGTGGCGGGAGATCGGCGCGGTGCGCGCCCGTTTGGGCGACCTGTTGCGTCAGGCTCTCCGCCCCGCCATCGATCACGACGCGGGCGGCGCTCAACAGCGCGATGCGGTCGACGTCGGAGAGGCGGTCGGCATGGATCACGAACACGCCACCGGGCCGATGCATCCAAGCCTCGGCGCCGGCGGCGGCGATGGCGCGCTGCAGGCGATCGTCGGCTTGGGCGTCGTAGGTGGTCGACTGCTCGTTGTACACGACCACGTCGATCGCCACGCCGCGGCCGCGCCAGAATGCCTGCGCGTGCAGCAGCACCGACAGCAGCGGCGCGTGCGGAGTATGGCCCACCCGCACCAGCAGGATCGGAAGGTCGCCGGACAAGGCGTGCTGGTACAGCGAGGCACGCCCCGCCGTATTGCTGTTCAGCACATCCGCGGCCGCGCGGAGCGCCGGATGCGGATACAGGAGCAACGACAGCAAGGTCGTGAGCGCCGGTAGCTCGCGCTCGTCGAAGGCGCTGAGCTCGGCCTCGGCGCGATGGCGCGCGAGCTCGATCGTCCATTCGAGATCCGCGGGGGAGCGATATCGCCGCGCCAGCGCGAGCGCTTCGTCGCGCGACGGGGCGGTGGCGGTGATGAACGCCAGCTCCCGCGGGCGCCGTGCCGGCAGGTCTACCGCCGCCGCCAGCGCCATCACCGGATCGAGCGTCGTGCCGCTCTTCCCCGCCAGGCCGCCGCGCGCCTGCAGCGCCGCCGGCGCTCGCAGCGATCCGCCGCGGCCGATGAACGACTCCCGGGCGCTGTCGAACCCGTACGGCCGCGCGCCGCGCGGGAGCGCCATCGCGTGGACGAGATAGAGCGGCGTATCCTGCGTCGTCCGCCGGCGGCGACGGAATACGAGCGCGTGCTCGTCGGGCAGATATTCGCTCTCGACGAACAGTTTGCTGAAGGCCGGGTGACGGCGGTCGGCGGCCGCGTCGCCGAGCACGACCTCTGCATAGCCGGCGACGACCAGGCGGCGGCGCCGGCCGGCGCTGGACAGCGCCAGGTGCCGAATCTCGACGTCCGCATCCGCCACCACCAACACTCGCTCGCGCACGGTCAGCCCGTCGTAGTGCGTTTCGCGTTCCACCATGTGCGGCGTGAACAGCACGCTCCTGCTGCCCGGCCCGGCACCGGGCTCGCGGAACAGCGTGCGCACGCTTCCGTCCAGCTGATCGCGCAGGTAGATGCGGAAGCCATCCTCGTCGAGCGTGGAATCGGGGTTCCAGCGGGTCAACGTCGCGCTCCCGGAGCGACTGCCGCCGCCCCCGTTCGCGGTGGCCAGCACGCTGTACCGGCCGTTCGAGAGCACATGCGCTTGCGGGAACGGCGTATCCGTCGCGGGCCTCCACGGCTCGATGGCGCGGCGCCGGCGCAGCCGCGGAGGCCGCGCTCGGTCCAGATATGCTCGCTCGATCGGCACATGGCGCGGAAGGCGCTCGTGGAGCAGGAGCTCCGCCGTCTTCACCGGTGGATCCGCGTGAAAACGCCGCACCAGCGCTTCGTCGTTGAGGACGTTGTCCAGCGTGGCGAGTATCATCCCTTGGTGGTGCGCCATAAACGAGCATACCACCGCCGGCTCGCCGCCGATCTGCCTGGCCGGGGTGAAATCGATCGCCTCGTAGTACCCGTACGGTCCCGCGGCGCCGAGCGAGCGCAACCGCTCGAGGTTTTCCATGACGTCGCGCGGTGCGATCGGCAACGCGAGCACGCAGGCGTACGGCGCGACGACGAGGTCGTCCTCGAGACCGCGCTTGAATCCCAGCCCGGGCACGCCGAAGGCGCGATACTGATAGTTGAACTGCGAATCGAATCGTTGGTAGCTGGATTCGGAGATTCCCCACGGGATGCCGCGGCGGCGCGCGTAGCTGATCTGCTCTTGCACCGCCGCACGACAACTCTGGCCCATCAACGTCTGCTCGCCCTCGCGCAAGAACAGGGCCGGCATCAGATACTCGAACATCGTGCCGCTCCAGGACAGCAACGTCCGGCCCCCCGCCACATTGCCGATGGGACGTCCGAGCTGGAGCCAGTGCTCCTGCGGCACCGCTCCGCGCGCGATCGCGACGAAGCTCGCCAGTCGGGCTTCCGTCGCGAGCAGGTCGTAGTGATGCTCGTCCATGCGGTCGGCGCTGACGTTGTAGCCGATAAAAAAGAGCCGTCGCTGGTGGTCGTATAGCAGATCGAAATCGGTGGCAGCGACCAGCGCCTCGGCGCGCTCGACGATCTCCTGCAGCCGTGCGCCCAGATACTCCGATGCCGGCAACGCGGCGGCGAGCGCGCTGTCGAAACGCGCGGCCCAGGCACGCGCGTCGGCCGCTTCCGGCGCGGTCGCGGCTTCGAGCGCGCGGCGCAGATCCGCCAGCTGCTGCTGCGCGCGGCGG
>JBFXHX010000078.1:0-9562 GCA_050176585.1 Binatia bacterium | reverse complement strand
CGATGGGGACGCCTGGTCTTACCTCAGCCACGATCAAGCCCGGTCGCGCGCCTATCACTGGGGCGAAGACGGTCTGGCCGGCATGAGCGACGACCACCAGCGGCTGTGCTTCGCGCTGGCGCTGTGGAACGGTCGCGACCCGATCCTCAAAGAGCGCCTGTTTGGGCTCACCAACGCGGAGGGCAACCACGGCGAGGACGTGAAGGAGTACTACTTCTATCTCGATTCGACGCCGACCCACTCCTACATGAAGTGGCTGTACAAGTACCCGCAGGCGGCGTTCCCGTACGCCGACCTGGTGAACACGAACCGCCGCCGCACGCGGCAGGAATTCGAGTACGAGCTGCTCGATACCGGCGTATTCCACCAGGACCGCTACTTCGATGTGTTCGTCGAGTATGCCAAGGCGGCGCCGGAGGATCTGCTCGCCCGCATCACCGTGGTGAATCGCGGGCCCGAGTCGGCGACACTGCACGTGCTGCCGACCCTCTGGTTTCGCAATACCTGGACGTGGTGGCCGGAGCTGCCGAAGCCGCACCTTCGTCAGCTCCCCGGCATGCAATCGACAAGCGTCATCGCCGCCTCACACGCAGAGCTCGGCGAACGGTGGCTGTACTGCGACGGCGCGCCCGCGCTGTTGTTCACGGAGAACGACACCAACGCCGCCCGACTCTTCGGCACGGCCAACATGAGCCCATACGTCAAGGATGCGTTTCACGCGTTCGTGGTGGATGGGCAGCGCGATGCAGTGAATCCCGCGCAGACGGGCACCAAGGCCGCGGCGCACTATTGCATCGAGGTGGGAGCCGGCGAGTCGGCCGTTCTGCGCTTGCGCCTCAGCGACCAGGCGCCGGAGCAGCTCGGCGACGTCTTCGCGCCGTTCGACGAGACGGTCGCGCGGCGCGCCCGCGAGGCGGACGAGTTCTTCGCGTCATTCATCGCCCCCGGAACGTCCGACGATCTGGCGCGGTTGGTCCGGCAGGCGCTCGCCGGGATGTTGTGGAGCAAGCAGTACTACTTCTTCGACGCCGACCTGTGGCTGGAGGAGCACGGGGCCGATGCCTTCGCCAGCTCGGGGCGCGCCGTCCGCAACCGCGAGTGGTCGCACATGATCAACAGCCACGTGATCTCCATGCCCGACAAGTGGGAATATCCGTGGTACGCCGCCTGGGACCTCGCCTTTCACGCGATCGCGCTCGCCGGCATCGACGTGGATTTCGCCAAGGAGCAGCTCGACCTCATGCTGCGCGAAATCTACCTGCATCCCAGCGGGCAGATTCCGGCGTACGAATGGAACTTCAGCGACGTCAATCCGCCGGTGCATTCCTGGGCGACGATCTTTCTCTATCGCATGGAGCAAGCGCTGCGCGGCCGCGGCGACCTCGATTTCATGAAGCGGTCCTTCGGCAAGCTGACCGCGAACTTCACCTGGTGGACCAACCGCAAGGATCGCCTCGGCAAAAACGTGTTCGAGGGGGGGTTCCTCGGGCTCGATAACATCGGCGTGTTCGATCGTTCAGCGCCGCTGCCGACCGGCGGATCGCTGGAGCAGGCGGACGCGACGGCGTGGATGGCGCTGTTCTGCCAGAACATGCTCGAGATCGGCGTCGAGATCGCCGCGTATGACCCGTCGTACGAAGATCTCGCCGTGAAGTACGCCGAACACTTCCTGTGGATCGCGCGGGCGATGAACCACGCCGGCCACGACGGCATGTGGGACGAGGAAGACGGGTTCTACTACGACCTGCTGCGCTTTCCCGACGGCCGGGCGTCGCGCCTGAAGGTGCGTTCGATGGTCGGTCTTTTGCCGCTCTGCGCGGTCACCGTCATCGAGGAGTGGCAGCGCCAGCGCGTGCCGCGCCTGGCCGAGCACTTCACCGCGCGCCTGCGGCGTATGCCGGAGCTGCTGGAGAGCATGCACCCGACCGGGCCGGGCCATCAGGGGTATGCGGACCGCGGCATCCTCGCGCTCGTCAACCAGCCGCGGCTGCGGCGCATCCTCTCCCGCGTGCTCGACGAGAATGAGTTTCTCAGCCCGTTCGGCATCCGCTCACTGTCGCGCTGGCACGCCGAGCATCCGTATGTCTTCACGGTCGACGGGTATGAGTATCGGGTGGCCTATCAGCCGGCCGAATCGGACAGTGGCATGTTCGGCGGCAACTCGAACTGGCGGGGGCCCATCTGGTTCCCCGTGAATGCGCTGCTCATCCGCGCGCTTCTGCAATTCTACCTCTACTACGGCGATACGTTCCGCGTCGAATGCCCCACGGGCTCGGGGACGATGATGAATTTGTTCGAGGTGGCGCGCGACATCGCCAACCGATTGCTGCACATCTTCCTGCGCGGGGAGAACGGCCGGCGCGCCGTGTTCGGCGGTACGGACAAGTTCCAGAACGATCCGCACTGGCGCGACCACATCTTGTTCTACGAGTACTTCCACGGCGACAACGGCGCGGGGCTCGGGGCGAGCCATCAGACCGGCTGGACGGGCTTGTGCGCCGCGCTCGCGCAGCTCTTCAGCAGCCTCGACGCGCAGCGGACCCTCGACCTCGGCAAGGAGGCGGCGTTCGCCCACCGTCAGCCGAAGTAACGAAATCGACGGAACGCCGAGTCGGAGGAGGGACAGCGCGCCATGTCGCCGAGCTCCAGCACCAGCCGGATGGCTCCCAGCGCGCCGATCCCGGGCTGCGCGCACAAGGCCGTCCCCAGCCGAGCGTAATCCGGGTGGCGCCCCAGCAGCCGCAACTCGCGGTGCAACTGCTTGGCTTTCTCGTCGACCGCGGTGCCTACCCGCTCCAGCACGCCGCGCGCGATCGACTCGGGCAGGGCTTGCGGCCAGCCACCGCCTGTACCCCCCAGCCGGCCGCGGGCGGCGACCTCAAGGGCCCTGTTCCTGCGGCCAGCTGCGCACGCGAATCTGCGCCCGCGTGCGCTCCTGGATGCCTGGGCGTAAGTGCGCGCCCCCCGCCCACGCAGGCAGTAGACCAGCTTCGAGCGCGAGAGACCGATCGCCATTACCACTGCGTTGTCCGGCGGCGGCCGATGTGCGCCATGCCCGGCTTGTTCGGGCGCGCGCCCAACATCTGTACTCTTGCCACGGGAGCCTCCGTTCGGCTGCGGCGCCAATCGCAAACCCGTTATGTGGAGTGTGTCCGAAGGGTCACGGCCCCCGTTTCCATCTGCAACTCACCAGTGCTCGCAACCGAGCACATCGTCGCTCTGCGTTGAGAATCTTTTGACCGATCGAGGTTAGTCGCAGCACTGCGCGGCAGCGCTCGTGGATCGGGCACGCCGCGCACGCAAGCGCCACCGTGCCGCTGCACGTCGTCGTGGTGCACGGCCACCCTGTCGCAGCCTCGCCGTTCCTACCGTATCGGCGGGCGGCGCAGCGCTTTCCCAAACGGAAACGGTGTGCGATGGGTCAGGCCGTGGCGAGCACCGTGGTGCGACGACAGTCGGCGCAGAGACCGGCCGCGACATCGCGGCGGCGCGTCACCGCGGCGAGGCCGGACCCTGCTCCGGGCAGCAGCGCGCCCCTCGGCGCGACGCCGTGCGGCGGCGGCGTGAACTTCAGCATCTTCTCTCGCCATGCCACGGCGGTCGATCTGCTGCTGTTCGATGCCGCCGGCGCGCCGCCGTCGCGCATCATCCCCATCGATCCGGTCACCAACCGGACGTACCACTACTGGCACGTGTTCGTCCCGGACCTGCGGCCGGGTCAGCTCTACGCGTATTGTGCCGATGGGCCCCGCGATGCCGCGCGCGGCCTTCGTTTCGACCGCGACAAGGTCCTCCTCGACCCGTATGGCCGCGGCGTCGTCGTGCCGGACGGCTATCGGCGCAGCGCGGCAGCGGCGCCGGGCGACAATGCTGCCGGGTCGATGAAGAGCGTCGTGATCGAACCGAGCAGCTACGACTGGGAGGGCGACGCACCGCTGCGACGGCCATCCTCCCGCACCATCATCTACGAGATGCACGTGCGCGGGTTCACCCGGCATCCCAGCTCCGGCGTCGCCGCGGAGAAGCGCGGCACCTACGCGGGCGTAATCGACAAGATCCCCTACCTGCAAGACCTCGGCGTGACCGCCGTGGAGCTCCTGCCGGTGTTTCAATTCGATGCTCGGGATGCGCCGCTCGGGGTGAACTATTGGGGATATTCACCGGTCTCGTTCTTTGCTCCGCACCACGCGTACAGCTCCCGACCGGACCCGGTTGGCCCCGTCGACGAGTTCCGCGACATGGTGAAGACCCTGCACCGCGCCGGCATCGAAGTCATCCTCGACGTCGTATTCAACCACACCGCCGAGGGCGGCGCCGGCGGCCCGACGCTGTGCTTTCGCGGTCTCGACAATCCGACCTATTACATCCTCGACGCTCACGATCGCAGCCGCTACGCGGATTACACCGGGTGCGGCAACACGCTGAACGCGAACGACCCCGTCGTCCGCCGGATGATCGTCGACAGCTTGCGCTATTGGGTCCAGGCCATGCACGTCGACGGCTTCCGCTTCGATCTCGCATCCATTCTCGCCCGCGATGCGTCGGGCGAGCCGATGCCGCAACCGCCGGTGCTCTGGGACATCGAAACGGATCCCGTGCTCGCCGGGACCAAGCTGATCGCCGAAGCGTGGGACGCCGCCGGTCTGTATCAGGTCGGCAGCTTCGTCGGCGACACCTGGAAGGAGTGGAACGGTCGCTTTCGCGACGACGCGCGCGACTTCTTTCGCGCCGCGCCGGGCTCGCTGCGCCGGTTCGCCGATCGCCTCCTCGGCAGCCCGGAGATCTACGCCCACAAACAGCGCGAGCCGGAGCAGAGCGTCAACTTCATCACCTGCCACGACGGCTTCACCCTGAACGACCTCGTGACCTACGACCGCAAACACAACGAGGCCAACGGCGAACAGAACCGCGACGGCAACGACGACAACCGGAGCTGGAATTGCGGCGTCGAAGGACCGAGCGACGATGCAGCCGTCGAAGCGCTCCGCAACCGGCAGGTGAAGAACTTCCTCGCCATGACGATGCTGTCGCTCGGCGTGCCGATGATCACCATGGGGGACGAGGTACGCCGCACCCAGGGCGGGAACAACAACGCGTATTGCCAGGACAACGAGACGAGCTGGTTCGATTGGACCCTGCTCGCTCGACGCGCCGACGTGCACCGATTCGTAACCTTGCTGAACGCCCGGCGCGTGCTCCGGGACATCGAGCACGAGCAGCAGCGCGTGAGCCTCGCCGAAATGCTCGCCGGGGCCGAGAAAACGTGGCATGGAATTCGACTGAACGAGCCGGACTGGGGTGACGATTCGCACAGCGTGGCCGTTACCGCCGCGATGGCGCGGCAGGGCATGGTGGTCCATCTCATCCTGAACGCGTATTGGCAGCCGCTCGATTTCCAATTGCCACGCCCCTCCGCACCGATCGGCGGACCATGGCGGCGGTGGATCGATACGGCGCTGCGGTCGCCAGACGACATCGTTCCCTGGCAGACCGCTCCGGTGCTGCACCGGGACACGTATCGCGCCGAGGAGCGTTCCGTGATCGTGCTGTTTGCTCCTATGCGCCCACCCGCGTCGCCAGAGCTAGAAACGAGGTAGTGCAGGGCGACACACGCGGCAGCGAACCCACCGGGTTGACCTCCCGCCGCGCGCCGGTATCTGGAGAATGCGCATCCGATGTCCTTCGCGGGCATGGTGGCACGTCACGTTGGCGGTTCGCTCGCCTTCGTCGCGCGCCGCGTGATGTACGGCGCGGCGCCGCGGCTCGATATCGTTCCGCAGGCGTTGCGGGATCGGGCCGAGCTGCCGCGGTTTCCGGACATCCGATACCGATCCCCCTCCAGGCTCCACAGCTTCGTTCGCGACGCCGCGGAATCCCTGGACCGCGAGCGCGCGCACCTGCGGGCCGAAGGCCACGTCGGGCCGCTGCCGCCGGCCGCTTACCTGGCCATTTCTGGCGGCGGCGACAAGGGGGCGTTCGGCGCCGGGCTGCTCGCCGGATGGAGCGCGGCGGGGAGCCGCCCGGTGTTCAAGGTCGTGACCGGCGTCAGCACCGGCGCGCTGATCGCACCGCTGGCGTTCCTCGGCCCGGCGTACGACGACGAGCTCCGCTCGATCTACACGGGCGTGGGCCTCCGCGACATCTGTACGCCGCGGGCCGGGCTGGGAGCGCTGCTCGGCGACGCGATGAGCGACACCGCGCCGCTGTCGCGGCTCGTCCGCGGGCACATCGACCGTCGGGTACTCGACGCTATTGCTGCCGAGCACCGGAAGGGGCGCATGCTGCTGGTCGGTACCACCGACCTCGACGCCGGTCAGGGCGTGATCTGGAACCTCACGAAGATCGCGGCCTCGGGCGATCCGCAGGCCGCCGACCTCGTGCATCGCGTGCTCATCGCCTCGTCGGCAATTCCGGCGGCATTCCCTCCGATGCTGTTCGAGGTCGAGGCCGACGGTCGCCGGTATCAGGAGATGCACGTCGACGGCGGCGCCGCCGCCCAGGTCTTTTTCTATCCGCCGGCCCTTCCGTTTGCCGAGGTTGCGCGGGCACGCGCCGTCGAGCGCGAGCGCAGGTTATACGTGATCCGCAACAGTCGGCCCGAGGTCGACGCGGCCCGCGTCGAACCGAAAGTGATGTCCATCGCCTCGCGCGCCATTGCATCGCTGATTCACACCCAGGGGCGCGGCGACCTCTACCGGCTGTACTTCCTCGCGCAGCGCGATGGCGTGGGCTTCAACCTCGCCTACATTCCGCAGAGCTTCGATGTTCCGCACCCCGGGGAGTTCGACACGCCATACATGCGACGGCTCTACGCCCTCGGGTACGAGATGGCGAGCCGCGGATATCCGTGGGAGCAGCACCCGCCGGATTTTGGCGTGCCGAGCAGCGACGCGGCCGTTACGTCCACGTAATGGGTAGCCTGAATCACCAGCGACCCTCATGCACCGCTCACGCCGACGAAATAGGGACTAAGCAGCGCGCCCGGAGCCTGACCGTTTGCTGTGCGCTGTCGCGCTAAGGAATGGGATCGCCCAGCGGCCTTAGAGATCGGAGCGAGCTGGTCGTCCGCCGACGGCGAGTCAGTCCGAGCGGCCCTCCCGCGCCGGTGCTCGGGGAACCGGATGCCCATGGCGCCACGCGACGAGCACGACCAACGATCGCGCGTGCACCGTATACCCGCTCGTCACGGCGTCCTCCCCGCCACTTTCGATCCTCCTCGAGGGCTCAGCGGCACATAGCCGGCGAGCGGCGCATTCCAGGTCGCCACCGCGGGGATTCCGCGATAGTCCGCGAGCACGCTCAACGCGCCCGTATCCAGAAGGAAATGCTGCCCGGCGCCGGCGGGCAGCCCGAGCCATCGCGCCACGAGCACGCGTAGCACGTGTCCGTGCGCGAACAGCGCGACGTCACCCTCTATGGCGCGCGCGCGGGCGATGACCCGATCGACTCGCGCACCGACTTGCTCCGGCGTTTCGCCGCCCGGACATCCATCCGCGAAGATCATCCAGCCAGGCGCCTGTTGATGAATCTGGTCGGGGGTCAGCCCTTCGTAGTTTCCGTAATTCCACTCGACGAGGTCGGGCTCGATGATCGCCTTAGCGACCCCGGCTCGCTCACACGTTTCACGCGCCCGCTGCATCGGGCTGACGAGCACCAGTTTGAACACCCAACCGCTCAGCGCCGGGCGCAAGAGCTCGGCGAGCCGGCGCCCGTTATCGGTCAAGGGGAGGTCTGTCGTGCCCGTGTGGCGACCATTCAGGCTCCACTCGGTCTCCCCGTGTCTGATCGCGAGCACACTCATGGCACGCGTTCCACGCGCTTCATCACGCTGTCTGAGCTTCGTCGGCCGCTCGGTCGCTCGACGTCATGGGCGGGCTGTTAGCAACTCGCCCCACCACCGTGCTTGTCATGCAGCGCCATACTGTCCCAAACGACAGCGAGAGCATCTCGCCGCGCTCGACTACCAGAACCGGCCAGGTCGTCACCGGCAATCGCGCACCAGGTGCTCGGCATCGGCACCGGCGCGTCGAAGGCGGAGCATCGCCTGGCGCGCCCGCTCGAAGGGCGTATTCGCGTGCGGGGATCGCCAGGCCCGGACCTGGCGGAGGTCCTCTCAGTCGTCGTGCACCCCATGTCGTTGGGCGGGCCTCGCCGGGCTCGCCTCCATATCATCGGTATACCGCCCGAGACTGGCGGCTGCGTTGCAGCGAGCCCGGTGCGAGAGCGCCGCCTGGGCAGTCTTCAGATTGTCGTCCCGCCCGTCCCACGTCTCCAGCGCGGCATCTTGCAGGGCGCGCCCGTAGGAGAAGCTGATCTTCCAGGGCTTGGGCCCGGGCAGCCGATTGATGGCATTCAGATGGGCGGTGGCAAGCCGGTCGCTCTGACCACCCGAGAGGAACACGATGCCGGGCACCGCCGCCGGTACCGTCCGGAGCAGGCAGCGCAGCGTCGCCGTGGCGACGTCCTCTGCGGCCGCGGGGCGCGAGTCGCCCGTGCCGGGGACGACCATGTTGGGCTTGAGCAGCATCGATTCCAGCGCGACTCGCTGCTCGGAAAGGGCCCGGAATACGGACTGCAGCACCATGGTGGTGACCTCTTCGCAGCGCTCGATCGAGTGCGAGCCGTCCATCAACACTTCCGGCTCGACGATCGGGGCGAGGCGCGCTTCCTGACACAGCGCGGCATATCGCGCCAGCGCGTGGGCGTTCGCGCTCAGGCAGGCGCGGCTCGGCAGCCCGTCGGCGATGTGGATCACAGCCCGCCATTTCGCGAACCGCGCGCCCATGCCCCGGTATTCGGCAAGCCGATCGCGCAGCCCGTCGAGCCCCTCGGTGATGGTCTCGCCCGGTGCGAGCGCGAGGGGTTTTGCGCCGTTGTCGACCTTGATCCCGGGCACGATGCCTTGGCTCGAAAGGACCTGGGCGAGCGGCGTTCCCGCGGAGCTCTCCTGTCTGATCGTCTCGTCCTGCATGATCACGCCGCTGATGGAGGTGGCGGCGTCCGGCGCCGTGAAGAGCATTTCCCGATACATGCGCCGGCTCTCCTCGGTGGAGCGGATGCCGAGCGCGTCGAAGCGCTTGGTCAGCGTGCCCGGGGTCTCGTCGGCGGCGAGGATGCCCCTGCCTTCGGCGACCAGCCTCGTGGCGGTGGTCGCGGCGTCGTGATTGATCATCGGGATTCTCCCTGCGATCGGCTCGACATGTTCGTCAGCCCGGCACGTTGATCCGCGCCTGGGCGCCCAGGTTGAGCAGGTCCTGCAGCGGCGCGATTGCGAGCGCGGCCACGGATTCCCACGCCGGGCGCATCAGCTCCGGCGCCACCTCGACCGCAGCACCAGTGTGCCCGAGATACCTCCACACGGTCTGCTGCTGCGCGTGCGAGGAATCGAAACCGACCCCGCGTGATGAGATTGTCGTGCGTCCCCGCGTACACGACCGCGTTGGATACGTAGGTGTGGGGTCGGTACGGGTGGTCCTCGCGGCCATCGAAGGCGAAGTGGAGGAGCCGCATGCCGGGCACGCGGAACTCATCGCGCAGCGCGGTCAGGTTGAGCTTCATCACG
>JBFXHX010000077.1:0-9987 GCA_050176585.1 Binatia bacterium | reverse complement strand
ATCTGCTGCGCGTACTCGAGGGAGGTGAAGTGTACCGCCTCGGGTGCAACAAGCCGCACACCGTGGAGTTCCGGCTCATCGCGGCCTGCAACCGCGATTTGCGCTCGGAGGTGACGGCGGGGCGGTTCCGGATGGATCTGTTCTACCGCGTGTCAGTGACGTCGCTCTACATCCCGCCGCTGCGCGAGCGCCGAGAAGACATCGCGGAGCTGGTCGAGCACTTCAGCCGGGCGGTCGTCGCGCACCAGGGCGTGCAGCCAAAGGCGTTCGCGCCGGAGGTACTGGGGGCGCTCGCGGCCTACAGCTGGCCGGGGAACCTGCGCGAGCTGCGCAACGTCGTGGAGGCGATGATTCTCCTGACCGAGGATGACGTCGTCGGCCTGGCGGCTCTGCCCAGCGATCTCGGCGCGGCGACCGCCGGACCGCCGGATACGGCGGGCAGAGGAGGACCCGACGCCGGTCTCGAACGGGTGCAATGCAACGCCATCGGCGCCGCGATTCGCATGCACCGCGGGAACCTGACCGAGGTGGCACGCGATCTCCGCATTGCGAAGAGCACGCTCTATCTCAAAATGAAGAAATACGCGCTGGAATCGCTGGTTCACGAAGCCCGCCGTGGAGTGCGCTGACGCGCGACGCCGCGGTCGTGCCGTGTGGAAGCGTTCTGCAGCACAGCGCGAACTCACTGGAAGAGCCTCGAGACCGCGGCGGTGCGCGACGGCCAGCCGGGATGGGGAGTAGACCGATATCCCCACCAGGCGGAGACGGCGGAGGCTCGCCCAGAGGCGAGCCCGAAACTCGATTCGCGGGCGCCGTGTTGGGAAAGAAGCGCCGCTCACATCGATGGGCGGCGCCGATCGCTGCAGCCGGTGCAAATGGTCGTCGAGCTAGACGCACACGCCGACCAGTGCTACGTACGGCGCGGTCCGGTGGAGGGTACGTGGCTCATCCGCCTCCGATCGTATTCGTAGTTGATGACGATCCAGCCGTTCGGCAAGCGGTCGAGAGCCTGCTGCGGTCGGCGGGCATCACGGCGCAGTCGTTCGCCTCCGCGCGTGAGTTCCTGGACAGCGCGCCCACCGACGCGCCCGCCTGCGTCGTGCTCGACGTGAACCTGCCGGGCACGAGCGGGTTGGACTTGCAGCGGGAGCTCACCGGGCGCGACCCGGCGTTGCCCGTCATCTTCATCACCGGCTACGGTGACATCCCCACATCGGTGCGCGCCATGAAGGCGGGCGCCGTGGAGTTTCTCGCCAAGCCCTTTCGCGAGGAAGACCTCCTGAATGCGATTCGGCAAGCGCTGGACAAGTCCCGCGAAGCGCAGCGCACAAGGTCGGAATCGGCAGAGCTGCACGGGCGGATCGACTCACTCACACCGCGCGAGCGCCAGGTCCTGCGGTTCGTGATCGCCGGGCTGCTGAACAAACAGATCGCTTACGATCTCGGCATCAGCGAGGTGACCGTCAAAGTTCACCGCGCTCACGTCATGCAGAAGATGAAGGCGCGTTCGGTCGCCGACCTGGTGCGGATCGCCGAGCGGGTCGGGATACCCCCAGCCCAGTCATAGGCGGCGGGTGGGCGACGCTCCGCGCGCGCCCCACCTGGGTCCGGCGCGCCCTGCCGGATCAGTTCGGCAGGCCGAAGCGCACTGCGCCGGGCTCCAAGCCACCGGGGCGGGAAAGCCGGCGGACTGCCTCGGAGAGCCGCATCGCGGCTTCGCGAACCGCGCACGCATCCGCGGCGGTGAAGGTAAACGGGCGATCGGCGCAGATCATCACCGCGCCGAGCACCTCTCCGTCGGCCTCCAATGTCTCACAGATCAGACTGCGCACGCCCAGCCCGAGCAGATCCCGCCACACCGGCGAGTCGGAGGCGTCTGTCGAAAGATCCTCGATATGCACCGCGGCCGCATCGAGGTCGCAGTCGGGCAACTCCAGCTCGTCGAGGGCGATGACAGCCGCCGGCAGCCCCGTCTCTCGGGTGCCGCGTTGCGCCGTGACGCGGGCGACTCGCGATTCGAGTTCAACAACGTGACGGCGCCCGTGGTCGAACGGCGTGTGCTCGCCGAGGTCCTCCAGCGCCGCACGGGCGAGCTCGCGCGCGCCGAGGCGATGCGTCGGGCCGTCGCTTGTCGGCGGGCATGCCGGCCGCCGGCGCACCGGCTGCGGCGCGCCAATACAACACGCGCTTGCCGGACATGACGGCCCGTCCCACTTCACTCGTCTCCGAGCTGCTGCAGGATTTCACAGGCGCGCGCGGCGCCACCGCCGTCGCACTGCTCGGACAATCGCGCCAGCATCTTCCGCGCTTCCCGCAACGAGCGCAGCTTCGCGTCGATGTCGGCGACCTTCGCCTGCACGATTTCGTGAATGTCGGCACAACTCGCACCCGCCGCGCGGGTGAGCGCGAGAATGGCTTTTACTTCCTTGAGCGAGAACCCGAGCGCTTGCGCGCGTTTGATGAAACGAATCTGGCGCACGCTCTCCTGCGAGAACAACCGGTAGCCGTTCGAGGACCGGCGAGCGGCGGGCAAGAGACCGCGGCGCTCGTAATACAGAATAGTATGCGGCGACACCTTCGCGCGATCGGCGAAAGCCCCCACCGTAAGAGCATTGTCTCTTTCGCGGTCACGCTTGTGCTCGGCCCCCACCACTCCCTCGTCACTCTTTTCGCTTACGATCGTAGACCCGCAACCTAGGTCGGAGGTCAAGAACGGTTCCTCTAGATCCCAGAACGACATTGTCACGTCCCAGAGGTAGTGAGTCGGGACGCGCGGTGCACGGCGAAGAACCAGGGGAACGGGGGTGGGAGTTCCTGAGGAGAACTGGCGGCAAATCCCGGTACGGCCGCGGCGCCGGGTGGTGAACGCCCTAGGACTCCGAGGAGATCAGACCGGTGCGAATGGCATAGCGCACGAGGCCGGCGATGTCGTGAATATCGAGACGCGCCATGATGTCGGCGCGGTAGGTTTCGACGGTCTTCGCGCTCAAGCCGAGCGCCCCGGCGATTTCCTTGGTGGAGTGTCCCTCGGCGACGAGCTGCACGACCTCTCGCTGGCGGGCCGTGAGGACCTCGTAGGGGCCATCGGCGGGCTCCCCCGCGGGGCTCGCGCTGAAGCGGCGAAGGTAATCCGCCACCACGTGCTTGGACACCGAAGGCGTGAGATAGACGTCGCCGCGCGCGACCGATTTGATCGCCATTTCGAGCTCTGGAGCCCGGGTGTCCTTGAGCAGGTAGCCGGCCGCTCCCGCGTGCAGTGCCTGCAACACGTACTCCTCGCTGGCGTGCATCGACAGAATGATGACCCGCACGTGCGGAAATTCCCTGGCTGCTCGCTGCGTGGCCTCCAAGCCGTTCATGCCCGGCATGCCGATATCCATCAGCACGACGTCCGGTTGCACGGTGCCGACCAGCTGCAGGGCTTCGCGCCCGTCGCTGGCCTCTGCGACGACGCGCACATCGGCGAGGCGATCGAGCAACGCGCGGAGCCCATCGCGCACCAGGCCGTGGTCGTCCGCCAGCAGGACGCTGATCGGCCTCATGCGGCGCCCAACCCTTGGCTCGCCTCCGCCGTCGCAATCGGCAGCCACGCGTGCACCTCCGTGCCGCCCGCCGGCGCCGAGCGGATCTCGAGGCGCCCGTCCACCAGCCCGACGCGCTCATGCATGCTGAGGAGGCCGAGACTCTGTCCACCGCGAGCGCGACGGCGCGCCGCGGTGACATCGAAGCCGATGCCGTCATCGCGGATCGTGAGGTGCAGCACGCCGTCGCTGGCGTGCAGGTCGACAGCTACCCGGGTGGCGCGCGCATGCCGCACGATGTTCGTGAGCGCCTCCTGGGCGAGACGAAAGCACACCGTTTCGATCTCCACCGGCAAGCGCTCGTCGACCGCCTTTGAGGTGAATGACGTCGCTATGCCCGCGCGTTGGATGTGGCCGTTCAGGTACCAGCGCAGCGCCGCCACGAGCCCGAGATCGTCGAGTATCGACGGCCGCAGCCCGAGCGAGAGATCCCGCGCCTGCGCGAGCGCGCGATCAGCGATGGCGACGCTCTCCTGGAGGCCCGGCACGTCCTCGCCCGCCGCCTGCTCCACGGTTTGCAGATTCAACTTGAGCGCGGTGAGCGCCTGGCCGATTTCGTCATGCAGCTCGCGGGCGATCCGGCGGCGCTCGTCCTCCTGCGTTTTCACGAGGTCGCGAGACAGCCTCCGCAGCCGCGCGCGGCCGCGCTGCACTTGCGCAAACAGTCGCGCATTCTCGATGGCGCCAGATGCCATGTGCGCGAGTTGGACGAGCATCGCCTCGTCCGTGGCGCCGAAATCGCCCTCGATCTTCCCCGCGACTTCGATCGCCCCCAGGTTCCGCCCTGCCCGGCTGATCAGCGGCGCCGCAAGCCAGCCCCGCACTCCCGCTGGACCGCCGGCCTGCCCCGCTGCGGCGCGCGCTTCGGCATCCGCCGCGGTGATCCGGATCGGTTGATTCGAGCGACACACCAGTGCAGTCCAAGTGGACACCCCATCCGCGGCGTCGCTGAAGCCGGCGTGCTCGGCCGAGACGGTGAACGAGCGCAACACCTGCGGGCCAGGCCCGTCCCAGACGAGACTCGCCAATGCCTGCTCGGTGCCGATGATCGCGCCGGCTCTCGCGGCCGCGGCGCGCAGGACCTCATCCACGGAACCGAGCGCGTTCATCGCGACCGAGGCCTCGGCGAGCTCCCGGATCTGGGCCCGGTAGCGCTCGCCGCGCGCCTGCTCCAAGCCGTGCAGGCGGCGGACCTCTGCCTTCGCCGCCCGCAGCTCCGCGCTCTCCAGAACCTCCCATCGGCCCAACCGCTTCGCCACGGTGGTCTGATGACTGCGCGCGACATCGAGCACGAGGGCGGCGTCGCTCGCCCATACGGGATACGCGCAGAGAATCAACGAGCGGTCACCGGCGATGGCGCGGCTCAGCGCTTCCTCGTAGGCGCAAAAATCTCTCCACGCCTCCCGCTGCAGCCAGGCCGTCTGCGCACCGGCGCGCATTCCGGCATACCCGCGCGCCAACGCATCGGCCGTCTTCTGCTTCCAGCGCTTCAGCGCCGCGTCCAGATCGAGGCGGCCGCCGGTGAGATACCACGCGTGGTGTGGGAGCAGCGCTATCCGTCCCTCCGCACGGTACCGGTCCGTGTCGGGCAGCACCTTTGCCAATGCCGCCCATGCATCATCCTCGGTGATCGGCGGGCTCAAAACCCAGAGGCACAGCTCGCCACTTTCCAAGCCGGCGGCGAAAAACCCGGCCATGATGTCCAGGAGATCGGCCTCATTCTCGTAGAACAAGCAGAGATGCGTCCCCCAAGGAACTTCCGCTACGGCATCGATTCCCGTGTTCCTCAACTCGACATCCATGCGGAATGATTGACTGCCCGATGCGCCGCGCGCCGCCGCTCACCGAGATCGCGCGACGGCGTAGCACCTCCCCGGGCACTTACGGACCACGTCGTATGCGGCGCCACGGCCCAGAGGGGCGCGCCGGCACGCCACAGCGCTCGGCACGCTTCGCTGTTCCGAGCAGACCACATCGGCGCCGCTCATGATAACGACGGTCGACGGTCCCGGCAACGCGCTCCGCGCCGCGCGCGGTTCAGATTTCGCGGCGCCGATACCCGAGCGTCCGCCGCAACGCCCCGGCGCGGGTGCCGCGAGTCATTCGTGTGCCGGCAATGCGACCCGCACGCTTACCGCGCCGCGCAGATCGCCGGGTTTGAAGCCGGTTGCGCGGTCCGCCGGATAGCGCGTGCGCAACACGGCGGCGACACCTCGCGGTATCTCGTCGGGCATGCCATGACACTGGCTGCACACGCCGCCGGGAAAGATGATCGGTCGCAGATACCGAAGCTCGCGTTTGCCACTGGGCAGCACCACGACCTCCGCGTACGGAGCCGGCATCTCCCCCAGAGCCCGCGCGCGGCCCGCGCGTTCCAGCCAGGCGCGTTCGAAGCCGTCGGGGGCATTGACCGCATTGCGATATTTGAGGGTCGTCCGGCGCACGGCGATCCGGTCTTTCTCCGAAGCAGCGGTGGTGAGCTGCTGTGCGACGTCGCTGCACACGCCCACCGCTTGAACCGGCCCGCCCTCTGCGAGGGCAGCGGTCAGCTTGGCCATCAGCTGGCTGGTGAGTCGGTCCGCCGCGGCTTCCGCTTCTCGCCGCGCCTCTTCGACTTGTGGCGAGGGCGCCTCGGCCGCGAACGCCGCGGCGACCATCGAGAGCGCAATCGATAGCGATGCCCAGAAACTCATACAGCCCTCCCCGTCGGCGTCCTCGCGCCTGCACCCGCGAGGTCCGCACCAACCGCAGCACCGTAACGGCCCTCTTACGGCTTGCACACTGCGCGGTCTAGACGGAGCTCGCGTCGCCGCCGGGCGAGCGCAGCGGAGGCAATCCGAGCACCGCGAGCACGCGCTGGGTGGCACTGAGGTCGCCGACGATCTTCGCCATCGGGGCGGGCGCGAGCTTCACCAGCGTCGGGGTGACGATGACCCCGTCGGCCAGCGCGCGCAGCGGGTCGTCCAGCACGTCCACGATGTCCAGCCGATGCCCGTCGCGCGCGTGGGCGGCGCAGATCGCGTGCAGGTTCGCGATCGCCGCCGTCGAGTTCGGCGTACCCGTCGTCACGTACAGCCGCAGCACCAATCCGGGCGGCCCGCCGGTGCGCTGTGTGCCCCCTGGCATCACTGCGTGGACCCCGTGCGCGCCGCGCGGCGACGGCGCGCCGTCGCCGCCGGCGTTGCAGAAGCCGCCGAGTCCAGCTCCGCGAACCGGTTCAACGCGTGTTGCCGGCTCTCGGTGCGCGCCGTCGCCCGGCGCACCAGCACCTCCAGCGCGCTCCGGCGCTCCTTCAGCTCCCGCTGCACCGCCTGCATCCGCACCAGCGCCTCCGCCTCCGCCAGCTCCAACGCCCGGCGCTGGTGCTCGATCTCCGCCCGCAACCGCTCCGCCTCCTGGCCCTCCGCCTGCTCCCGCTGCCACCGCGCCGTCCCCATCAGCACATCGCCCCCCGCCGCATACACATCCGCCAGCGTCACCCCTTTCTCGCTCAGCACCAGCTCGCGCACCTGATTCGAGTGCTTGGTCCCCCGCGCCTTGATGATCGACAGCCCCCGGTTCCGCTCGCCCCCGCGCGCCGCATACGACAGGTGAATCCACGTGTCCGCGATCGTCGAGATCGGCAGCAAGCTCCCTTCCACCTCTCGGCGCACCCTGCCGAGCAGGCTCGTGCACAGCACCGTAATCCCCTCCGCCTTGGCTCCCCGCAGCAGCCGTTGCGCCACGCTGATCGCCGCCAGGCTCCCCCCCGCCTTGATCATCGCCGACACCGGGTCGATGACCAGACAGCTCGGCTGCTGCGCCCGGATCCGCGCCCGTAGCGCCAGCAAGTGCTCCTCGACGCTATGCGCCGCCGTGTCCGCCCCGTGCACCTGCACCCGCCCCGCCTTGATGTGCCGCTCCAGCCGGATGCCCACCGAGCCGAGATTGCGCACGATCTCCCCCGCCGTCTCATCGAAGCTCACATACAGCCCCCGCTCCCCCCGCGCCCCCGCCGCCGCGATGAAACACCCCGCCAGCGTGGACTTCGCCGTCCCCGGGCTCCCCGAGAGCAGCACGCTCGAGCCGCGGAAGTACCCGCCGCCCAGCATCGCATCGAGCCGCTCCACCCCCGTGGATACCCGAGCCGTCGGCGCGCGCTGCGCACCGCTGCCCACCGGCCCCGTATCTCCTACGCTGATCCCCGCCCGGTCGATGGTGAACGGCATCTCGTTCCCGGCGAAGCTCGACCCCCGGTACTTCAGCACCCGCAGCTTGCGCAGCGAGACGCGGTCGACCACCTCGTGGTTCAGCGCGATGGCACAGTCCACCAGGAACTCCAAAAACCCGTGCCGCCGCTGCAGCGCGGCGTCCGCCTCGGTCTTGCTGGTCAGCACCGCGGACAGCCCCTGGTGCGCCAGCCAATCGTGCAGCCTGTACACCTCCTGGCGCTCGCGCGCCGGATCGTCGAGCACCGACAGCAGCATGTCGATGCCGTCGAACACGATCCGCTTGGCGCCCATCGCCGCCGCCTGCGCGGCCACCGCCGCCAGCAGCGCGGTCAGATCGAAGGCGCCCGCCTGCACCGTGCCCGGCGAGAGCCGCGCGTCTATGAAACACAGCTGACGGCGCTGCAGCGCGGGCAGGTTCCACCCAAAGCTGGCGGCGTTGCTGAGGATGTCGCGCGCGTGCTCCTCGAAGGCGACGAAGATGCCCGGCTCCTGCCAGCGCCGCGCTCCGTCCGCCAGCGTCTGCAGCGCCAGCACCGTCTTCCCGCATCCCGGTCCGCCACTCACCAAAGTGGTCCGCCCGCGCGGCAGGCCACCCCCGGTGATGCGGTCCAAACCGTCGATCCCGGTCGGCATCTTCGCCAGCGCCGCGGCCGCGCCGCCGTTCGCCTGTCCCATCAGCCCCTCCCTCCATGTGCGCTGCCCGCAGACTCGGCCGCCGGCGGCAAGGTGAAGTAGAACGTCACGCCGCGCTCGACCGCGCCCTCGGCCCAGATGCGGCCGCCGTGGCGATCGATGATGCTCCGCACCGTGGCCAGCCCAATCCCGATCCCCTCGAACTCGTGCTGGCCGTGCAGGCGTTGAAAGGCTTCGAACAGCTTGTGCGCATAGGCCATGTCGAACCCCGCGCCGTCGTCGCGCACGAAGAAGGCGGGCGTGTCCAGTGGCAAGCCTGCGGCGTCGGGCGGCGTGGCGTGGTGGGACACCCCGACCTCGATGGTCGCCGTCGGATGCCCGCTGGTGTACTTCCAGGCGTTGCCGAGCAGATTCTGCAGCGCCGACTGCAACAGGATCGGATCGGCGTCCGCCACGAGACCTTCGGCAATCTGGAACCGTACCTGTCGCTGCGGCTGCGTCTGGTGCAGCTCGGCGGCGATGTCGCGGGCCATCGCGCTCAGATCGGTGCGCCGCCGCCGCAGCTCGCAGCGCGAGATCCTGCTCAACCGCAGCAAGCCCTCGATCAGGTTGCCCATGCGCTCGGCGGCGGTTTGGACGCGGCGCAGATACCCCTGCCCCATCGCATCGAGCTGGTGGACGTGGTCCTCGAGCAAGATCTCGGTGAACCCGGCGATGGCGCGCAGCGGGGCCCGCAGGTCGTGGGAGATCCTGTAGCTGAACGACTCCAGCTCGCGATTGGCCACCTGCAGCGCGGCCGTGCGCTCCTCCACCCGCGCTTCGAGCTCCTCGGCGTGGCGCTGCACCTGCTCGTGCAGCTGCGCCTGCTGAATTGCGACCGCCAGCTGCGTGGTGATCTCGGTGGCGATCTCGATCGGCTCATCTCCGAACGCGTGCGCCTGCGCCGCGGCGAGGATCAGCGATCCCGTGAGCTCTTCGCGCACCATCAGCGGCACGCGAATCACCGAGCGCAGCCCCGCCTGGATCAGCGCCGCCACCCAGTCCGGGCGCTCGTCCAGCTCGAGCAAGTCGTCGCTGCGGTAGACGCGCCCATCCTGCAACAGACCTCCCAGGTCCCCGAACTCCGGGCGGTTCAACCGCCGGCCGACTTGCAGAAACGGCACGTGCAAGCCGTCGATCGCCAGTACCGTGAACTGCTCTGCGCCGGGCTCGCAGATGGCGAGGCTCGCGCGCTCGCATCCGATCAGTTGGCGCAGCCGTGACACGGCCGCTTTCGCGATCTGCGCCGGCGATTGCAGCGCGAGGATCGCCCGATCGATCTCCCACAGCGCCTGCAGGCGCTGCACGTAGCGGCGCAGCGCTTCGCCCGCGCGCTTCTGCTCGGTGATGTCGCGGGCGATCGAGGCGGCGCCGGTGATGCGGCCATCGGCGCTTTTGATGGGTGATACGCTGACCAGCACGTTGATGCACCGGCCATCCTTGCACACGCGCACGGTCTCGAGGTGCTTCACCCGTTCGCCGCGGCGCAAGCGCTCGAGAATGCCGTTCAGCTCGTCGGGCCG
>JBFXHX010000076.1:0-11842 GCA_050176585.1 Binatia bacterium | reverse complement strand
GCAGATGAAGCAGGTGCTGGCGGCGCGCTCGCTGGAAGAGGCCGAGCAGGCGGATGCGGAGCCCGAGATCACTTATGAGGACGAGATCTTGCGGGTCATGCAGTCGCGCGGGCCGCAGCCGAACCTCAGTTTCTTCGCCTTCACCGCCACACCCAAGTACCGCACGCTGGAGGTCTTCGGCCGCCGGCGGGACGACGGCAAGCCCTACCCCTTCCATCTCTACTCCATGCGCCAGGCGATCGAGGAGGGCTTCATCCTCGACGTGCTGCGCAATTACACCACGTACAAGGCGTTCTACCGCCTGGTGAAGGCGATCGCCGACGATCCCGAGATCGACAAGCGGCGCGCCGCCAAGGCGCTGGCGCGCTTCATGAGCCTGCACCCGCACAACGTCGCCCAGAAGACCGAGGTGATGATCGAGCACTTCCGCCACGCCGTCATGCCGCGCATCGGCGGCCGGGCGAAGGCGATGCTGGTCACCGCCTCGCGCCTGCACGCCGTGCGATACCGCCAGGAGTTCGACCGCCAGCTGCGCGAGAAGCGCTACAGCGACATCGGCGTGCTGGTCGCCTTCTCCGGCACCGTGCGCGACGGCGTCGGCGAGTACACCGAGGTCGGCATGAATGACGGCATCCCCGAGAAGGGGCTGCCCGCCGAGTTCGCCCGTGACGGCAGCCGCATCCTGATCGTCGCCAACAAGTACCAGACCGGCTTCGACCAGCCGCTGCTGCATACCATGTACGTCGACAAGCGCCTCTCCGGCGTGCAGGCGGTGCAGACCTTGTCGCGCCTCAACCGCACCTGCCCCGGCAAGGAGGAGACCTTCGTCCTCGACTTCGTCAACGACACCGAGGAGATCAAGCAATCCTTCCAGCCCTACTACGAGACCACCACCGTCGCCGAGGCGGCGGACCCGCAGCAGCTCTACGACCTGCAGCACGAGCTGGACGCGCGGCAGGTGTGGCTCGCGTCCGAGATCGCGTCGTTCTGCCGCGTCTTCTTCAAGCCGGCGCGCAGCGACAAGGAACTGGCGCGCGACCAGGCCGAGATGAATCGCTTCCTCGATCCCGCCGTCGATCGGTTCAAAGCCCTCGACGCGCCGGCGCAGGACGACTTCCGCAAGAAGCTGCAGGCCTTCGTCAACCTATACTCGTTCCTCACCCAGGTCATGGGCTTCATCGACCGCGACCTGGAGGAGCGCCACGCCTTCGGCCGCTTCCTGCTCACCAAGCTGCCGCGCAGCGACAAGGATCCCCGCCTCGACCTCGAGGGCGAGGTGCAGCTCCGCTACTACCGCCTGCAGCGCATCGCGGACCGCGCCAGCATCGGCCTCGATCCCGGTGTGGACGGCCAGGTGAGTGGGCCCACCGAGGTCGGTACCGGTGCCGTCAAGGACGACAAGGCACCCCTCTCCCAGATCATCGAGATCCTCAACGACCGCTTCGGCACCGACTTCACCGAGGCCGACCGCCTCTTCTTCGAGCAGGTCAAGGAGGAGGCCAAGGCCGACGACGACGTGCGCCTCAAGGCCACCGCCAACACCCTCGACAACTTTTCCATCGCCATGCGCCAGAAGATCGCCGACCTGATGGTCGAGCGGATGGAACAGAACCAGGCGATCGTCACGCGCTACCTGGATCAGAAGGACTTCCAGGACATCGCGTTCCGCGAGTTGGTGAAAGCGATCTACGACGACGTGCGGCGGTCGGAGTAGGTGGACGACACGCAAGCCGCCGCACTCGACGACTGTTCGATCCAGCCTCACCGCGTTCATGGGCGACCTGCGTCACGCAGGCTGGCGGGGGAAAGAGCACGACGGCGTCACCAGGTTCGCGCACTGCTTCCTGGTACGTCACGTGGCGCCCGACTCGATCCTGTCGCACCTCGGCCAGGTGCGCATCCAGGGCGGCGTCCCATAGCCACCAGGTATCGGGAGCAAGAACAGCGCTCGGAAGGACCTCGTCATCTGGAGTACCGACAGCGCGACCTGTTGGGACGATCAGCGAAGCGCTGGAATGCGGTCCAGACGCCCTGGGCAATTCTCGAATGGAAAGCCGACCTACTGGGCCGCAAGACGTTCGAGTACGACCCTCGTGACCTGGCCTGGCTCACCGCGGCAGCCCGAGCCTGGCTCGGATTCGTCGGCTACGCGGTTCTGCTTCACCGGGCTGGACTCCGCGGGGGTTCAAGTCCCCCCTTTCGCATTTTTTCGTCCGCACATTCGACATGTCGGGCAGCCATCGCGGGGTCGACATTGCGACGCCCGACGAGCTGCACCTCATGCTCGCCGCGGCTGGTTTCCACATCGTGCGGACTCGTGTCGCACTCGGAAGTCTGAGGCGGTGACACCCAGAAGGGCCAGTACGTAGCGATGGGCGTTCCCCAGCGTGCACGGCCGCTGTGGCGTGAGGTGGTCCGCGTTCCCTGATATGTTCCAGGCCGCGCGAACGCGACGCGACGCTCGGCTATGGCCTTCGGTCCGACGATGACGATACGGCTCTCTCCCGCGCGTGACCTGCTCGCCGGCGTCGTGGCGCTGGCTATCGGGTGGACCGTTGCGCTGAGGCGTGGGACCGTATCGTCCTGCCGTTCGCCAACCCGCTCGGCATTGTCGGCCCGCTGACGCTGCAGCAGTTCAATCCGACCAACAACCTCGTCCGTATCTCGTCTTCGTCGGCACTCCGGCCCTACTCTACGCCGCTCTCGTTCTGGGACTCGGACAGCGCGGCACGAGCCGGCCGGGCGACGAACCGCCGAGCGTTTCGCTGCGCGGCGCGGCCGGGCTGGCGTTGGCGTTCGCCGGGGTGGCGGCCGCGAATGCCGTGCTGCAGCTCGCCTCGCAACCGCTGACGCCGATGCGTCTCGACTTCTTCCACCACGGCGAGTGGCTGTAGCGCGCCACCATCAGGCAGCCAGAGCCTCTCAGCATGCCGTGCAGCGGTAGGCGTACTGCCGGGGCGAGACAGGTAAGAATGCTGGCAACGCATCTGAATACCCGATAAAGCTTCCAGTCGCCTGGGGGGGGAATGCCTGGTACTGCCGGTACACTCGCCATGCTGCTAGTCGTGCTGGTCAGCACGCCATTTTCAGCGGCGTTTGGTGACGAGGAAATTCAGTTTGAATCGTTTCCTCAAGGCGCACAAGTTTACGTAGATGGCGTCTATATCGGGGACACGCCGACCCGATATACGACAGACGAGGTTCGGGCGCGTGAGTATCGGATCACCAGTCCGAAGAACGGTGAGACGGCCACCGGGGTCATTGACACACGTGTCTGCCCTGGGCGCCTGACCGGAACCATCTTCACACTAGGTATCCTGGCCGCCTTCAAGTCAGTGACGTGCTACGCGACAGACAGGGTCGCGGTGGACCTCACCACCCCTGTCGCTCCCGGCCAGTTTCCGGCAATCATAGACGCAAAGATCTACCGGATTCACGACGGCACCGTGCGCGCTGGCACCTGTGATAAGAGGGGCCAATGTATCATCGCAGATTGTACAGGTGAGGTCGTTCGGCAGCCGAGTGGTACTCTTAAGGGCAGCGTAGAAGCGGGTGTGGCGCGGGCACACAATGCAGTTACCGGGGTAGAGGTCCAACGCGGCGCAGCAGCGGCCGCCGGAGCCGTAGAACTGACCGCGCCCGGCACTGGGATATTCCGGTGTGAGGACGGCATCCTGGAGTGTTCTCTGGCGATCGCAGTCGTTGATGGTGCAGGGGCCGGATCGTGCAAGGAAGGAAAGTACCGCATCACTCTCGTTCCTCACTGATCCGATTTGAACCGACCTGCCATAGCGAATGACGTGCGCAGTCTATTCAGACGGCCCAGTTGGCTGATCGTGTCCCTATACTGCTTGCAGTGCGTAGTGGGCCCAGAGGCGGGTTACATCGCTGAATGCTGCTGCTAATCCATTTTCCACCAATTGACGGCCACCACCAATAGCGCTTAGTCCATCTGTGAATTAACCACCGACTCGGCATCACGCGCATCGCGCTCGGATATCGGACGGGCCATATCCGCCGGGCTCGGAACGGGCTGACGCATTGCCGGCACGTCGGGCGCCGGGCGCGCGGCGGACGCATCGAGCGGAATGCCGTTGCGTGCCAGCACGTCGCGCAGGGCGAGAATAGCCGGGAACACTTCCGTGTTGCGGTCGGCGCCTTGCTCGTCCCACGCGCGCTGCTCCGCCTCGACGATCATCTGATCCTCGCGAAACACCGCTAGGGTGAAGTACCTGATGAAGGGCAGGAGCAGGTAGATCAGTCCGCGCCTGCGCGGCTTGCGGATCATGAGGATGCCGAAGCTCTGGTTGTACTTTTGCTCGCGATCGAGCGGCACATAGGCGGCCCACAGATCGAACGCCGCCAGCTCCGACCTGCCGACCTGCACCGCCAACCGCTGGTATGGGTATTCGGTACGGACGGTCATCAGCTGGTGGCGATCCTCTTCGCTGTCCTCGGCCAGCACGGGCTTCGTGTCCTGGCCCCCACGAATCATGAAGTCGGCGCCGATGAGGTACTTCGCCGTGGGGACACGCTCAAACCGGTAGCGCGCTTCCGCCCAGGTGTCCCCCCGGCAGTAGTTGAGCAAAACGGGCTTCACGAACCCCATGACGCGGCGGTGCAGAAACTGATGGTTCATGTCCATCAGGTTTTCGTGCATGAAGGTGTAGTGGCAGCGGATCCGCCGCGAGTAGTGGAGCGTGACGTGCTCGGGGGAGTCGTACCCCGGTAACAGCGGCAGCGCCACGCGCTCGCTCAGGCGCGGCTCGCCCGGAAACACGAAGACGAGGCCGTAGGCCTCGCGCACCGGGTAGCTACGCACGCCACGCGGGAGACGAGGTGCGTCCTTCGGCAGGTAGGGGATGCCGCATACGCGCCCCGTGCGGTCGTAGCGCCATCCGTGATAGCCGCACTTGATCCGGCCGTTCTCGACGACGCCCAAATGCAGCGGTACCTGGCGATGCGCGCAGCGGTCCTCGAGCGCGAACGCCTCGCCCGCTTCGGTGCGGGCAAGCGCGATCGGGTCTCCGTTGAACGTGACGCCGAGGATGCGGCCGGCCTCGAGATCCTTGGAGCGCGCGACCGGATACCAGAAATCGGGGTGAATGATGATGCGGCGCAGGTCCCGCACACCGGCGCTGCTGTTGCCAGGAACCATCACGTGTCCTCCAGCGCAATGTCGCTTCGGCCCGCCGTATGACGGACGCGGAACTCCCTTACTGTCGCTGGCGCAGGCGTAGAGGTTTCGCCGAGACGATCACGCGTTCGCCAGCGGGCGGCTCCGGGGGCGAATCCCATTCCCGGCTTGCATCGAAAACACACCGTCCTCGTAACGCCGCCGCACCGCTACGCTCGCCGCCCACACGGACGCACCGATGGTCGCGGGCACACGGTGTCGAGATCCTCTCGACGGCGAAGAAAACTACCTCGCGATGCTCGAGGCAATCGACGGTTCTTACCCTGGCCAGAGGTTCTGAAGGAGATACGAGGTGACGCTCATGCACTGCTTGGCAAGCGATCGGCAACATCGCTACGCTTCCTCCTCGAGCGGTCGGTACCGGCCCACTGCACCGGCGCCGAGTGTAACCGCCTCAGGTCGCGGCGCTCAGCAGTCGACGTGTCGCCAGGGCCAGGGATACCAGCCACCAGCCATACAACAGCAAATCTATGCCGATGAACAGTCCGATCACCCACAGACCGGAAGCCGGCCATTCCGACCAAATCAGGCACCCGAGGATCAATGAGGCAACGCCGCTGAGGAGCAACCAACCACGGCCGTCGGCTTGGGCAGTCAACGCGACGGCTGTCCGGAAGATGCCCTGGAAAACTAGCGAGACGCCAAGCAGGAGGGTCAGGCTGAGGGCACTCGCGGTGGGGCGGGTCAGCAGCAGCCAGCCGACCAGGAGATTGAGCGCGCCCACCACGAGCTGAACGAAGAACCCACTCCACTGCCGTGCCCAGAAGGCGTGGACGGCGATAGCCACGCCGCCCATGAACAGCAGCCAGCCGAGCAACAAAACGGACGCGAGGGTAAACAGGCCCGAGGCGATGATCCCGATCATGCCGAGGGCGACGAGCAAGAACCCGAGGAGGAGAAACCAGACCCAGTGGCGGTGCAACGCCTCCGCGGCAGCGAGCGGAAGCTGTGCGGGCGCGGAGCTCTGGAGCATGATCGTCTCCTCTTTGCGTGTGAACCGCCCTCACGCCGAGAGGCCGCGAGGCCGAGGTGCGACGCACGCCGCTTCCGGATCGAGCTGCGATTCCAGGAAAGGGCGCTAGTTTACACGAGCCATTTCCGCCAACGCAAATAATGTTGCTCGGGGCCCGGTATGTGAGTCCCACCTCCGGGTGGCGGCCGCCTGTCCCGTGTGTGAGAGTGCGCTGCTTCGTACTCCGCTGGCGGCACATAGCCCAGTCGTTCGAGCAGCCGACGCGTGTTGAACCGGTGCACTCACGCGACGGTGGCGAGCTCGACGGAGCTCGATGCCGTCCACATCGCGCGGCGAATGCGCTTGGTGTTCGATAGGATGATCCCGATTGGGCCAGCCGTTGTCGTACGAATCGCCGATGCTCCGACGGAGCTGGCGATCCCGGCGGCGGCGAAACGCTCGGTGTAGCAAATCGAGTTCGGCTGCCGTGATCACTGTGCACAAGCCCGGCGGTGTGCGGATGCGCAGGCAGCGCCTATTCGAGCGCGTCGAGCGCCAAGTCGTGCGCGGCGTTGTGGCCAAGCGCGAACCAGAACCGCAGTATCGGCGGGTTGGGCCTCGGTGTCGCGCACATAGATCCGCGCGCCGCTGGCTCCCAACGCGCAGCATGAGCTGACGCGCCTTACCGTCCCGCAAGAACACGCGGCAGCGCGTAACGGTCAGGGCCTGTTGCAGCGCGTGCGGCGTGTGGTTCCGGGACATGGCTCGTCGCCGGAGGATTTCCGGTGTGACGTCCAATGGGGCCAGAGCCACCTTTCGGTCGGACGGCCGCCACCACACGTCGAGACGGCGGCTGCCGGCCGCAGCAGGCGGAGCACGAAATCCGCCACCGACCGCCCAGCTCGTCACCGGAGAGTGCCACCAGCGCCCTGACCTCGCGCATGCGCCAGTTCCGGTTCTTCTGCCGGGTTCGGGATATCAGCGTTCCCCAGATAAGGCTGGTTCGTGCGCGGCGCATGTGGCGCCTGACGATCCAGCGACTCTCGATAGCGAATGCAGCCGCGCAGAAACTCCGGCCACTCGGGCACGACCGGGACAGGGTCGGTCTTCTCCGGCAACAATTCCCACAACGCTGGATGGTGCCAGCAAAGCTCGTGGCGCGTGCTGTCCCGGTGGGCGCGGATGCCCGCGCGTAACCGCCTGATCTCATCAAGGAGCTGTTCGCGTGACATTCCTGTCAGATCGTCGTCCATGAGTACTCCTCAACTCGGTGCCTCAACTACGCTTCACTGATGTCGAGACAGGCGAGATCCCAACAGGCGGACGGCCAGGGGCGGCGTTCTCACGGGGCGTGCACCGTTCATGGTCAGCTCTGCGATCTGCTGCTCAATCCGTACCACAGCGCTGGCGCGGCATTGATGACATTTGTACCTCGATCCGGCGGTTTCGAGAGTACAGTGAGGATAAAAGACATCAACCCGGACAGTCCCGCTCGAATGCGAGAATGGCGGCACCGAGGCACCGGACCACTGTGTGGATGTTCATAGGATGCGCATTCCGAAACGCGCGAGACTCCTCGCCGCTACGCCGCTCATAGAATCAGCACGCACCGCCGATTCTCATTTCCCGGCGCTGGGGGTATCATGGTTGTGGTAGTTGGCGAGGAAGGTCGTGTAGGGGCGGATGGTCGCTGTTGGCAGAGGTGGCCTGAATAGGACGACCCGATGGCGATCCGATTGATTATCGACCGCGCTGGTCTCTTCACCTGCAAGGTCGCGTCGCGCAGCAAAGTGTTGAACGCGGCGCTCGGCCATCGCCGAGCGGATTCCCTCCTTCGCTGCGCGACGATTACGGCCTTGACCGCCTTGGCCAGGGGCGGCGAATGGCCTGACCGCGTTATGCTCTCGCTCGCGGCACTGCTGTCGCAAATGCGCGCGGAAGTCTCGGTCGAGCAGCACAGCGGTAAGTCTAGGGGCGGCGATGTGTGACCTCGCACTGCCGGGCCTGGGTCGCAACTGACGCTCGGAATTACGGCCTCTGCTGCGGCCAGCTCGGCTCGCGGCGGCAGCGGGGCGCTGCTCCCCGTTGACCGATGGCACAGGTACGGTAAATATCAAAGGCTACGAGGGTTGATGTGTCGGACGAGCGTCCAACGGTTCTGTTGATCGACGACAACCCCGACATTCACGCCGCAGTCCGGGAGTGGCTACGGCTGGATGGTTTTGCGGTGGCACATGCGGCCAACGGCTTGGAGGCGCTCGAGAAACTGCGGAATGGCTTGTCTCCCTGTGTCATCTTGATGGACCTCAACATGCCGGTGATGAATGGCTTCGAGTTTCGTGAAGAACAGTTGCGGCATCCGGAGCTCAGCCAGATCCCGGTCGTCGTGTACTCGGGCGTCGTCGACGCGCCGAAAAACGCCGCGCATTTGAAGGCGGCGGCTTGTGCGCCAAAGCCACTCGATTTCCATCACCTGTCCGTTCTCGTCAGGCAGCACTGCCTGAGGTAAACCGCGCTCATCCCGGCGGGCTGCCGCAGCGATGGCAGCGTGGGCACCGGCGAGAGCCACGCGCTTCCCTCGCCGCCAGATCCACGGCCACACAGGTCGGCGCCGTGGTATGATGGCCACGTCCGCCCACGCCCACGTCCGCGCAATCCATTCAACGAGCTAAGTAGAAGCTACATCCGGCCGCGTACGAATTGTGCGGGCGGAACCAAGGAATCTAACTGTCGAGCTAAGTGGCAGTCTGGTCAGAAACTTGCTGTACGCTCATCGTACCGCAGATTGGCTGAGACTCTCCGGCCCGACTGTCCCCCCCCGGCAGTCGCCCGGCCGAGGGTTTTAACGCGCCGGCAGCCCGTGCTGCCGGCGCGGCCATTCTGAGAGATCTTCACGCCGGCCCGCGCCGCTGAACGACTCGTACGCGAGCAACCGATATCTCGCGTCAAATGAAACGCTGCGCTTTGTTCATAGCGGCTGCGCAGCGCGACCGCAGCCATCCTTCCGGGGTTGTGTTCCGAGCCGGAGGCTGCCTTCCGGTTGTCGCTCTCCGTTTGGCGGCGGTGCAGTCGGGCGGCGAGTGCGTCGCCGTGATCGCCCTCAATCCGCGGCCGAGCGCCGGTGACGCCGCAGCGCGCTTGCCGACAGCGCGCACAAGACCGCAATGGCCAGCGCAGCGCCAGCAAGCGAGAGCGCCGGCGCCGGTGCCACGGCGTGCGCGAACCGCGGGACCACCTGGCCCGTGTCGGGTTCCCAGTTGGCGCCAACGCGATAACCGCTGAACTGAATGTGGTCGAGAATGCCGCTGGCGGTCGGATCGGCGGTGATGATGAGGCGATCGTTCGCCGGATTCAGCCCGGCGACCAGCAGCGTACCGCCGGTGTACGGCGCCGCGGAGGCAAAGACGATGTCCTGCGTGCTGGTGCCGTTGCCGAACCTCAGGGTCGAGTTGGCCTGTAGCGACAGCGCGCCGAGCGACGCCGAGTGGTTGTTCGCGTCGAGCGTTCCGCCGTTCATGGTCACCGGGCCGCCGTTCGGCAGTGCGCTGGCGGACCCGAGCCGCAACGTACCGGCGGTCGAGCTCGTGCCGCCCGTATAAGTGTTGGGCCCCGAAAGCGTGGTCGTGCCCGTGCCGATGTGGCGGACCGCACCGGAGCCAGCGATCGGGTTGTTGAAGGCGTATGCAGTGCTGGTGTGGTTGAAGACGAGCAGGCCCGTTCCGGCTCCGAACGTCACCGGACCTGCGAACGTCCCCGGAGGTCCCGCCTCACCGATGTTTACGGTGCCGGCGGACCCGGGCTCCTCGGCGATCACGACGGCGCTCGCCATCAGGGTGCCGCCATTGCTGACGGTGAGGACGTTGCCGACACTGGCCCGGCCGACGACCAAATTGCTGCCCGTCCACTTCGAGCCAGCGCCCGTCACGGTGACAGCGCTGTTCGCTGCCGCGACGCCGTGGCCGATGAACGCATTGCCGTCGAACGATACCTCACCGCCCGCCGATACAGTGACGGAGTTGCCCGAGCCGAGCGCGCCGACCCGGATCGTACCGGTGTTGGTCCACTTCGAGCCGCTACCCGTCACCACCACGCTGTTGCCCGATGAATTGGCGCTGCGCGCCAGGCGGGCGTTGTGCCCGGTGATCACGCCGCCGTTCGAGATCTCCAACGTATTACTGTCGCCGTCGTCGCCGATGATGAGCGTGAACGGGCTCGGGATCTCGAGCTTCGAGCCGGCGCCTTTCACCGTCAACCCGTTGTTCGCCGAGGCGCTCTGGAATCCTACCACGGTATCGTTGCTGGACACGGCGTAGCCGCCGTCCTCGACGGTGAACGTGTTGCCGCTTCCGTCGTGTCCTATGTAGAGGACATTGCTGTTTGCCCAGGACCCGCCGGAAACCAGGACAGAGTTGCCGCTGGACGTGCTGAAGTAGCCGATGAAGCCGTTGGTCGTCGTCACCGCCCCGTCATCGCTGATGGTGAGGGCGTTCGTGGCGCCTTGATAGCCGATCGCCAGATCCGTGGTGGTCGCCCATGTCGACCCGGTTCCCGAGACGGTCACCGTGTTGCCGGAAGAGGTCGGTAGCACCGCCAGGTAGGCGTTCAGAGAGCTGAACGAGCCGCCGCCCGATACCGAGAAGCTGGTCGTCGGATTGTTGTAGCCGATGTAGGTGTTCGCCGCAGTGCTGGCCGACCCGGTTACCCCGAGCGTGCCACCTTCGACCACCGTTTCGCCGCTGAACGTGTTCGCGGCGCCGAGCACGAACGTGCCGGGGCCGATCTTGGTGAGACCGTCGGAACCGCCAATCACCGCGTTGCTGATAGCCGTGGCGGCATTGCTGACGCTGATCGAGTTCTCCGCGGACGACACTCCAGTGAGCGTCACGCTGCCACCGGTCAGTGAATAGCCGTCGGTCTCGAAGCGCATCCCCAAACAGGCGTCGATGTTCATGTCGGAGATCGTCACCGTCCCTGCGGGAGCCTGGAAGACGGCCGTCTGGCTCGGGTCCCAAACCGTCACTGTCGGCGCTGGCGTGGTCGTGCTCCACGTCATGCCCGCTGCCGACCACTGTCCGGTTCCGCCAGGGCTCATCCCGTTGGCGAACCAGTAGAGATCGTCGCCCTGAGCCGGTGCAGCGATCGCGGCGCTAACGACAGCTACTAGCGACACTACTGTGGCGTACCACCGCGCGGTCATCTCCATGCGACGTCCCCCCCCACAACCAGTGCGCGGGTCCGTACGCGGCAGCACGGGGTGAGTCAAGGCTAAATCGCCGTTCACGCGAAATTGGTTTCGGCCGGCGTCGGCGAGGGGATCGGGATTGGCGGCGCGCGGTGTTGGCGACCTGATGCGCCGGGCGCGGCGGTGAGTCTGGCGGTTCTCACGTCAGCGTCGGGCCGCTCGTCGCCGCGGGGTGAGCGCTGCATGACCCCCTGCGGCGCATTCGCACCCGCCGGCCCGCCACGTTGCCGCTACAGCTCGGGGTTCATGAACAACCGTCGCATATGGTTTTTTTAATGGCACGGGCCGAGAGCTGCGCGCCGGCATCTGCCGAAATAACCCTGAAGAGGAGGAGCAGTGCGGCCTGTCGCGGGCGCATGGCACGCACACGCGGCCCGCGGCGCCAGTCCGCTCACAGAATCTGCGGCGGCACGGTGTAGGGCAGGATCCGCGGGTGCCGAGGCTAACCTCG
>JBFXHX010000075.1:9964-12224 GCA_050176585.1 Binatia bacterium | reverse complement strand
CATGACATGCACTTGTTCTTCAAGCGCGCGAAGAGCTCCGAGATCGCGTTCGGCGACGCGACCCACAATCGCGAGCTGGTCGCGCAGGTGCTGCTCGACCAGCCGGAGAAGAATTTCTCGTCCCTGTAATCCTTACGGGATCACGACGCGCCCGTACTCGTAAAACCCGAACCCCCGCGTGCTGCCGCATGCGACGCGGGCGATGCCGATGCTCAGCAGCCCGGTGCGGTTCTCGGTCAGCCGCACCGCGGCCGCGATCTGCGCCAACGGCTCCGCGGTGAACGAGGCGGCTCCGTCGTTCAGCGCAATGCGGCTCGGCGTGAGCGCGTCGCCTCCGAAGGATATTGCGAGCGGTCCCGCCGGACGATCGGCGGTGCTGCCCGCGACGCGCGCCGTCCCGCCGGGAACCTGGTGGCGCAAGTGCAAGCAGCGGTCCGGGCCGAAGCCGGCGTGGAGCGTCAGATGGGAACGCCACCCGCGATGTGCCGCCGGCTCCCATACCGCCAGCCGACTGAAGCCGAGCGCGTCGATGGATACGGTGCGCCCGTCGATGCAGAGCGTGCCGCGCACGTGGCCGTAATCCGACCGCGCGCGCTCGAACACGAGGTCGGCGCGCAGCGCCATCAGCCGCGAAGCGGCGAGCGCGCGCTCGGTGTCTAGGTACAGATGTCCATCGTCGGTGGCGAGCAGAGCTCCATCGAACCCGAGCGCCAGTCCGCTATCGCACGGAGCGAAGCGGAGTCCGCCGGGGCAGGGCTCCGCATCGGCCAGATCTTCGCCGGTATAGATCGCCACGCGACGGCCGCCGAGGAAGAGCAGTACGCCGCCCCGGATGATACCAGCGCCATGCGCGTCGAGCCGCGCCACCAGGCCGATACCGCTCGGCTCATCGTAGAATTGCACCGCTGCCGGTGCTGCGAGCGGCGCGGGCGCCGCCGGGGTGCACCGCTCAGGCGCTTCGGCGCCGGAGCCGAACGCGGTTCGCACCGCCCCCACGAACTGCCTGCGCGTGGGCCCGGGCCAGCGGAGCGGCGCGCCGAGCTCGAGCTGGACCGCTTCGACTCGGCCCGCGGCGAGCCATTCCCGCAGCCGCGGCGGCGCGGTCTCGACCTCTGCGCGTCGGCGAAACAGTTGCAGCAGATTGTTCGGATGCTGGGCCGGATAGCGCTCGCCGTACGCGGCGGCGATGCCGTGGCGCGCGCAGGCCGCGCGCAGCGCGGCCAGCCGCGTGCGCACGTATGCGGGAGTCACAGTCAACGCGTCGGGCGCGACCTCGGCCTCGACCTCGCTGTGCAACTTTCGGCCGATGCCGATGTCGCATTTCGGCTGCACGAGATTCCAGCCGTGGATGAAGAGCACTTCGGCGCGGTGATGGCGGGCGAGAATGCGCGCGAGGAGGCGATCGATGACCGCGAGGAACCAGGGCGCGCGCGCGGTCACCTGGGACAGCCGGTTCAGGTCGAGATCGTTGCGGTCGACGAGCGGATTCGCGATCAGGCTGGCATCGAGTGCGGCGGCCAACTCCTCTACCACGTCGACCGTGTGAAGGTCGTTGATCTTCGCCGCGCGGAGCGGCGGGCTGGCGGGGCCCCGTGCGCCGCCGTGTGGCGCTACCAACAAGACCGCGCTGTTCCCGGCGCGCCAGCGGCACCATGCGGGTGGCTCGGTGCTCATTGCTGAATCGTAACGGGCTCGGGCGCCTGCCGTCTACGGCCCCGGTAGAAACGTCGCTTGCAACTCGCATAGAACCTGCCAATATCCGCCCCGGATCGTATGATCACTTTGCGCTCGCATGACGCGGGCGCTCGCGCGAAACGAGAGGAGGCGAGCTCATGCGCTCCAATCTGCGCATCAGCGATCTCGGTCGACGCGGTCGAACCGTACGCAAGCTGATGAACCTGCAAATCCCTACCCAGGTGAGCGATGCGATTCACCGCGTCGCCAAGGCGATGGGTGCATCAAAGACGGATGTTGTCATCGCGTTGCTGAACGAAGGGCTCGATCGGTCGGCGCAGCTCCTGAGAGGTTGGAAGCCGGTGAAAGTTCCGATGCCGCGGCCGACCAGGGTGTGCTCCGTGCGGGGTTGCAACCGGCCGTATGTGGCAAAAGGCAAGTGTGCCAGCCACTATCAGGCGGCGCGGCGCGCAACGCGCTCCAGCGGCGGACCGCTCGGCCGCGGTGCTCATGCGTAATGGCTGCGCCGTTTCACCGCCAGTGAGCGCTCGAGGTAGAAGATCTCGATCTTCTCCTGGGTGCCATT
>JBFXHX010000075.1:0-9864 GCA_050176585.1 Binatia bacterium | reverse complement strand
CGGCGCGGCGCGCAACGCGCTCCAGCGGCGGACCGCTCGGCCGCGGTGCTCATGCGTAATGGCTGCGCCGTTTCACCGCCAGTGAGCGCTCGAGGTAGAAGATCTCGATCTTCTCCTGGGTGCCATTTCGGCTCCCGAACTTGTAGCCGCGAAGAATCGTGTCGACGACGCCGAGATCCGGTCGTCCCGGGTAGTCGCGGTTCGCCGTGATCTCGGTACTCGCGAATACCGTATCGCCGGCGAACAGCGGCGCGGTGTGTTTCCCGGTGCGGTAGGAGATGTCGCCGAGCGAGTTGTCGGCCACGTCCGGACAGGACAAGCCCAGGCACAGCTGGAATGGGATGCCGCCAAAGATGATCAGCTGACCGCCGACGAACCGTTCCGGGTTTTGAGCGATCATGTGCTGGTTGCAGTGCACCTGTGAGGTGTTGTCCAGCATGGCGGTGAGGGCGATGTGCTCCGAGGTCATGGTGCGGCCGCGCGAGTGCTCGATGATGTCGCCGGCGCGGAAATCCTCGAAGTAAGTATCGGCGTTGCTCAGATGGGCGAGCGACCGATAGGGTCGCGCCGGGTCGTAGGGCGGCAGTACCAGCTCGCACGCGACCGGCGGCGCCGCCCTGGAGTCCTTGACCACGGGCGCCTCGATGTCGTTCTTCCAGACTTGCACCTTGCGCTCATAGGTCAGGACGACCTCGTCGTGCTGATTGCGGCCGGTCGTCTGCACGTGCACGACGCCGAGGCTCTTGTCCTTCGACGAAGGCGTCACGCCGAGCACCACCGAGGTGCTCTCGAGGGTGTCGCCGACGTACACCGGCGCGCCGAAGCGCATGTCGATGTACTCGAGGTTCGCGCGCGCGTTCTCGGAGATGTCCTCGACGCTCTGGCTGAACACGGTGGCCATCACCAAGCCCGGCGGCAGCACTTGATCGTGATAGCCGTAGAGCTCCGCGTAGCGCCGATTCTTGTGCAGCGGATTCGTGGTCATCGAGAATTCGGTGAAGGCGTTGACCAGCCCTTCGGTCACGGTCTTGCCGACCTTGTGCCGGAGCACGGCGCCGATCTCGAAATCCTCGAGGAAGTTGCCGGTCTTCTTGTGGATGATCGCCATCGCAGCCCTGTCGCGTGAAACGCCGGCTGTTTATCAGGCGCTACGCACCCCTCCAAGCCGCCCGCGCTCGAGGGGCACGCGCTCGTCGTTCCGCCCGCATCCGTTGGGTTGTGCAGCACCGACTGCTAAGGCATCAGCCAGATCGACGCGTAGCGTTTGCGGGTGACGGCGCCGCGGAAGACCGAAGACAGGGGAAGAGATCGATGGCACTGCTGGCCCTCGTGCGCCACGGCGAATCACAGTGGAACAAAGAGAATCGGTTCACCGGCTGGGTGGACGTGGCGTTGACCGATACCGGTCGGGCCGAGGCCGTGCGCGCGGGCGAGCGCTTGCGCGGGACGGCGTTTGCGATCGCCTACACGTCGGCTTTGCAGCGGGCGATCGAGACCCTCGACATCATCCTGCGCACCATCGGACAGACCGCCCTGCCAATCGTCAGCGACCGGCACCTCAACGAGCGGCACTACGGCGATCTCCAAGGGCTCAACAAGGCGGAGACGGCCGAGAAGTTCGGCGCCGAGCAAGTGCACATCTGGCGTCGCAGCTACGACGTGCCGCCTCCCGGCGGAGAGAGCTTGAAGGATACGGCGGCGCGAACGCTGCCGTACTTCGAGCGCGAGATTGCGCCGCAAATCGCGCAAGGGAAGAACGTGCTCGTGGTCGCGCACGGCAACTCGCTGCGCTCGATCGTGATGCAGCTCGATTGCCTGACCAAGGACCAGGTGCTGAAGCTGAACATCCCCACCGGCGTGCCGATCGTCTACGACATGGGCGCCGATTTGACCGTGCGCTCCAAACGCGTCCTGGACTGATGGCGGCCGCCGACCGTACACGGCAGCGCACGATCGAGCTCACCACGCGCGGGCGGCGCAGCGGTCAGCTGCGCACGGCCAGACTATGGTTCGTCGCCGATGGCGAGAACCGCATCGCGGTTCAACACGTCGGACGACGCCCCGCGAACTGGTACTGGAATCTCGTCCGCGATCCAGCCGTCGAGGTGAACTTCGGCGACGGGCCGATCGCTGCGCGCGCCACCGCGATCCAGCAGCCGGTGCAAATTCGCGCGGTGCTCCGGCGCATTCGCCGGAAGTACTGGACCGCCTGGTTGATCCAGCTGCTAAGCCTCGGCGCGACGCCGCGCGCGGCCGTAATCAGCTGGTGAGCGACCCCGCCCCGCTCCTCACGCTAGCGAGAAATGGGTGGGTTGCGCTTGAGGTGGGGGTGGAATGGGCGCTCGGGGGGGTGAGGGGAGCGCTGGGGGGATGGTGCGCTCCCGGAAGTGATCTTCCCGCCCATTCCACTTGATGACCACGAAGTTCGAAGTGTTGGGATGTCCTTCGCTGAGCTCAGTCCAGAGCAATGCATGGGCCACTGTGAGCGGAATGGTTTTCGGGGTCCTACGCGCCGGCTCTGCACGCTCGCTGCCGTCTTGGATTGGCAGTCATGCAAAGTGCCGCTTGCACCTCGCTTATGCGCGCGGCAGGTAGCCGCGACTCTCGAGGTAGCTGATCAACTGCGCGAGACAATCTTCCTCTGAGGAGGCCGCCGTCTTGATGGTGATTTCCGGGTTGAGAGGCGCTTCGTAAGGTGCGGAGATGCCGGTGAATTCTGGAATCTCACCGGCGCGAGCCTTTTTGTACAGCCCCTTCACGTCCCGGCGTTCGCACTCTTCGACCGGGCAGTCGACGTACGCCTCGACGAAGTCGCCGGGAGCCATCAGCGCGCGGACCGCATCGCGGTCGGCGCGGTACGGGGAGATGAATGCCGTCACATTGATGACGGCGGCGTCCGTGAACAGCTTGGCGACTTCGCCGATGCGACGGATGTTTTCCGTGCGGTCCTTCGGTGAGAAGCCGAGGTCCTTGTTCAGGCCGTGTCGAATGTTGTCGCCGTCGAGCACGTAAGCGCGGACGCCGCGGTCCCAGAGCTTCTTCTCGAGTGCGACCGCCAGCGTCGACTTGCCGGATCCGGAAAGCCCGGTCATCCAGATCGTACAACCCTTGTGTCCGGATATGCCTTCGCGATCGGCCTTAGTGACCATTCCCGCGTGCCAGTGGATGTTGCGCGACTTCGGCGTGCTCATTGCGTCCTCCCCGTTGGCGGAACGGCCACCCTTATCGGAGGCACTCGGCAGCCTCAAGCGGCCCGCGGCTCGCCTGATTTATCGACTCCGGGCTACTGACGCCGGCGGCGCGCTGGTGTTCGGCGGCGGTAGCGGCCGGCGAGGTCCGCGCGGAAGCAGCGCGGCGCTATTCGTGCCGGCGCCGCAGGAAAGCGCCGCCGTCGGCGTGTACGTACAGGGCGTCTTCCGCGCAGGACGCCGGGAACGAGCCATCGGGCTCGGGCGGGGTCGCCTCGATTCTGGCCGTCGCGGCCGCTAGCCACTCGCGGCCGTCCTCGCCATGTGGGCGCGGGCCGACGTTGCAGGCGAACCAGCACGGCATGCACATCGGCTCCGCACAGTCCGCACACCAGTTCACCGCGCTACACTTCTCGTGCGGAGCGCAGCGCCGACACGGTTCGGAGCTGATGTCCGGATCACCCCAGGAGCTCGGCATTGCTTCCTACTGGCCGGGAGTGCGGGGGGCGGTGCGGATGGCGCGGTCGAGAGCCCAGGAGCGGATGTGCTCGACTTGCTCCTTCATCGTCTTCGACAGCGGCACGATCTTCGCCGTTTGGTTCAGCAGATCGTCGCCGGTGAGCTCGCGGTTCTCCAGTTTGGTGGTCGTGAGTGCGGACACCACACACTGCTCGATCTCGGCGCCGGTCCAGCCCCTCGTGAATTGCTTCAGCCGATCGATGCCGAGGGGCTCGGGATTGATGCCGCGTTTCTGCAGGTGGATGCGGCAGATGTCGAGCCGCTCCTCGTCGTTCGGCAGGTCCACGAAGAACACCTCGTCGAAACGGCCTTTGCGGATCATCTCGGCGGGCAGCAGGTCGATGCGGTTCGCCGTTGCGGCGACGAACAGGCCGCGCGTCTTCTCCTGCATCCAGGTCAGGAAGAACGCGAAGATACGGCCCGTGCTGCCGGCGGCGTCGTCGCCCTGCGAGCTGATTCCCATCTCGATCTCGTCGAACCACATCACCGCCGGCGCCATCTCCTCCATGATGCGGCAGGCGGCGACGAAGACGCCTTCGGGATTGCCGTGACGCCCGGAGAACACCTCGATCATGTCGATCCGGTACAGCGGCAGCTTGAAACACTGGGCGATGGCCTTCACGGCCAGGCTCTTGCCGCAGCCGGAGATCCCCATGAGCAGCAGGCCCTTGGGCACGATGTCGCGGCTCAACTCGTCGCGCATCTCGAACAAGCGCCGGCGCTCGTTCAGCCATTTTTTGAGGATTGGCGCGCCGCCGACGTTGTCGATGCCGCCCGGGTCGGCGACGTACTCGATCACGCCGGTCTTTTTCTTCACCAGCAGGTGCTTCTCCTCGAGCAGGTAGGGCACCGAGCTCGAGTCCAGGCGCGGCGCGACGGCGACGGCGCGCCGGAGGGCGTGTCGGGCTTCGTTGACGGTCAGGCCCTGCAGCGCGCTGCACAGTTGTGCAGCGGTCCCCGCATCGCCGTCGAAGGTCACTCCTTGCGCGGAGAGGACCTGAACCTCTTTAGCCAGAAAGTCCTGCAGCTCGCGCAGATCCGGCAGCGGCAGGTCGACGAGCGCGATGTCGCGGTTGAGCTCGTCGGGGATGTAGGCCACCGGCGACGCGATGACCGCGAACTTGCCCTCGTCGAAGCAGTCGGCATAGACGTCGCGCAGCCGCCGTCGAACGGCGGCCGAATCGCGCAGCGGCTCGTGGAAATCGCGTAGCACGAACAGCGCGGGCCGCTCGTACGCGATGATGTAATCCAGTGCCGCGCGCGGCTCCAGCGTATCGCTGATCACCCCATCTGGGCCGACCAGACCCTCCGTCAGGGTCCACACATACAGCGGCACGGGCGCCTCGAAGAGCAGCTCGGCGGCTTCCGCCATCAACTGCTGGACCCGGCCCTCCTCGGCGGAGCGGATGTAGATCAACGGGTGCCCGGCGGTGATCAGGTCCTTGATCTGCCCGAGAGCACGACTGTGTGTAGGGCTGGTGGCGTCACTCATCGAACTCGAGAGTCTAATGGTCTGGGCTGAGAGCCTCAACCGGAGGCGCGGCGCGGCCGAGCCTGCGCTCGAACCGGTCGGTTGGCGGACGGCCGTCCTGCGGATGGCCGTCCATGCGCCGGCGCTGTCCGGCGAGTGACCAGCCGACCGCGCGCGGCGCACGACCGCTCAAGCGACCGCGCGGGCCGCGAGTAACGCATCGATCTCGCCCGGCTCGAAGCCGTACTCCGCCAGCACCGCGCGGGTGTGCTCGCCCACCTGCGGCAGTCGTCGGCTACCGTCTCCGGGGCTTCGCGACAGGCGCGGCGCGGGCGCGGGCTCCAGCTTCGCATCCGCATCGCGGATGACCAGGTCGCGCGCGCGATTATGCGGGTGGGCATGGACTTCGCCGAGCGCGAGCACCGGGGTGACGCACGCGTCGGTGCCGTCGAAGATCGCGCACCATTGGGCGCGCGTCTTGCCGGCGAAGACCTCGGCGAAGCGCTGCTTGGTTTCGGGCCAGCGCGCGCGGTCCATCTGCTCGGGCAGCGCCGTGCCGTCCAAACCCAAGCCGCGGAGGAGAGCGGCGTAGAATTGCGGCTCGATCGCGCCGACGGCCATGAACTCGCCGTCTTTGGTCTGGTACGTCTCGTAAAACGGCGCGCCACTGTCGAGCAGGTTGGTGCCGCGGTCGTCGCTCCAGAAACCGGCGTTGCGGGCTTTGTACACGAAGGCGCTAAGGTAGGCGGCCCCGTCGACCATCGCGGCGTCGATGACCTGACCCTTCCCCGAACGGCTGCGCTCGATGAGCGCGAGGCAGATCCCGAGCGCGCACGCCATGCCGCCGCCGGCGAAGTCACCGAACAGGTTCACCGGCGCAAGCGGTTTCTCATCGCGGCGGCCGATCAGCGACAAGGTGCCGGACAGCGCGATGTAGTTGATGTCGTGGCCGGCCATCCTCGCGTACGGCCCGTCCTGGCCGAAACCCGTGAGCCGCGCGTAAACCAGGCGCGGGTTGCGCTCGCAGGCGACCTCCGGTCCGAGACCGAGGCGTTCCATCACGCCAGGGCGGTACGGCTCGAGGAGCACGTCCGCCCGCGCGAGCAGGCGGAGCACGGCAGCGACACCGGCGGGATCTTTCAGGTCCACGGCGATCGAGCGCTTGCCGCGCGCCAGCAAGTCGGGCGATGGCTGGCCGACGCGATCCACGCGGACCACGTCCGCGCCGAAATCCGCCAGGATCATGCCGCAGAACGGCGCCGGGGCGAGCCCAGCCATTTCGACCACCCGAATACCGCCCAGCGCGCTCATACCCGCTCCCGCGCGTAGCGGACTTCGGACGGTTCGGAGACGCCGCCGCGCAACGCGCGCTGCCAGGCGCGCGAGGACTCGATCAGGATCAGCGCGACCAACGCCATGAACAACCCGGTGACCGCCGCATCGAGGCGCAGGTTGAAGATCTGGGTGCGTACCTCGCGGACTTTCGCGGCTGCGACCGTGCCGGCCTCAATCGCCGCTTGCAGCGCCTCCGCCTGCGCGAGAAAGCCGAGCTTCGGGTCGGGCGAGAAGATCTTCTGGTAGCCGGCGGTCATCGTCACGGCGAGGAGCCACGCCAGCGGGACGAGGGGCACCCATGCATAACGGCCCCGCCCGCTGCGGATCAGTAGTGTGGTGGCCACGCACAGGGCGATGGCCGCCAGCAGTTGGTTGGAGATGCCGAACAGCGGCCAGAGGATGTTGATGCCGCCCAACGGATCGACGACGCCCTGGTAGAGGAAATAACCCCACGCCGCGACGACCACGCTGCTGCTCAGGAGCACGCTCGGGTACCAGCTCGTGCGCCCGAGCGGCTTCCAGATATTTCCGAGCAGATCCTGCAGCATGAAGCGCCCGACGCGCGTGCCCGCGTCGAGCGTGGTGAGGATGAACAAGGCTTCAAACATGATGGCGAAATGGTACCAGAGCGCGATCGCCGTACCGCTCATCGAGGAGGCGAAAATGTGCGCCATGCCGACGGCGAGGCTGGGCGCGCCGCCGGTGCGCGCAAACAGCGAGCGCTCACCGATGTCGGCCGCGAGTCTCTCCATTTCCAAGACCGTGACCGGAAAGCCCCACGACGTGATCGTCGCGGTGGCGACGGCGGGGTCGGCGCCGACGATTCCGGCGGGGCTGTTGATGGCGAAATACACGCCCGGTTTGAGCGCCGCGGCCGCGACCATGGCCATAATGGCGACGAACGATTCGAGCAGCATGCAGCCGTAGCCGATCATCGGCGCGTCCGTCTCCTCGCGCAGCAGCTTGGGCGTGGTGCCCGAGGCGATCAGCGAGTGAAAGCCGGAGATCGCACCGCAGGCGATGGTGATGAAGCAGAACGGGAATACCTTGCCGGCGAAGATCGGCCCGCTGCCGTCGACGAACCGGGTGATCGCCGGCAGCTCGATCGCGGGTTGCATGACGATGATGCCGATCGCCAACGCCGCCACCGTGCCGAGCTTGACGAAGGTGGACAGATAATCGCGCGGTGCGAGCAGCAGCCATACCGGCACTACCGAGGCGGCGAACCCGTACAAGATGATGGACCAGGCGAGTTGGGGGGCGGTGAGGGTGAACATCCCGGCCAGCGGCGGATGCTGGTCGACCCAGCGACCGCCGAGCAGCGCAGCGAACAGCAGGACGAGGCCGATCGCGGTGCCGCCCAGCACGTCATGCGGGCGGATCCACTTCATATATGCGCCCATGATCATTGCGATCGGAATCGTGGCGCCGACGGTGAAGGTTCCCCACGGGCTCTCGCGCAGCGCGTTGACCACTACCAGCGCGAGCACGGCGATGAGAATGACCATGATCGAGAACACGCCGATCAGCGCGGCGAACCCGCCGACCACCCCGATCTCGTCCTTCGCCATCTGTCCGAGCGAGCGGCCGTTGCGGCGCAAGCTGCCGCACAGAATGCAGAGGTCCTGAACACCGCCCCCCAGCACGACGCCGATCAGGATCCACAGCGTACCGGGCAGATAGCCGAATTGAGCGGCCAGCGTCGGGCCGATCAGCGGGCCGGGACCGGCGATCGCGGCGAAGTGATGGCCGAACACGACCCAGCGATTCGTGGGCACGAAGTCCCGACCGTCGTTGATGCGCTCGGCCGGGGTCTGCCGCTCGGCATCCAGCGCGAACAGGTGGGCAGCGATGTACGCGCTGTAGAAGCGATATGCGATCGAGTACACCGCCGCGGCGGCGACGACGAACCACAGCGCGTTCACAGTCTCCCCGCGCCACACCGCCAGCGTCGCGATCGCGTACGCGCCGACGAGCGCGATCGCGATCCAGGTCAGCGCCTTACCGAGCCGCATTCAGAACTGCCCTCCCAACGGCCGCGACATATCCGTTGTGACGCCATGAGTCGAAGGGGTGCCCGCACGGAAGCGTCTCGCCGTTGCGAGCGCGCGACCCCCGGGACTGGCGCAAATCTCGGCGGCCGCGATCAGCGCGTCGACCTGAGCCGGAAGCCGTAGGCGATGCGGCCGACGCGCGCCGCGCCGTCGGTGACGTGAAATCGGCTCTGACGGGCGACCGCGAGCGCCGCGTCATCCAACGCTTCGAAACCTGACGACCTCGCGATGCTCGCCGCCGATACCGCTCCGCCCGCATCGATCGCGAGCTCGACATCAACGGTCCCCTGCCATCCGCGTGCGCGCGCGATGCGCGGGTACTGCGGCTCAGGGCAGCTGACGCAGTACGCGCGCAGGCTCCCGGCGGCGCCTTCGGCGCCGGCCCCCGCGCCGCGACCGGCGCCGCTGCCGCCGCTGCCGCGGCTCGCGCCGCCGCTGCTCGCAACCGCTGCGTCCGAATCGGTGTCGTTTGCATCGCGGTCGGCTGTTCCTGACTGCGCGTTCTCCGCGGGAGCTTCCATCTGCGGCGCCGACTGCACGGCCCGACGGGATTCGCGGCCGGAGTGGGCGATCGGCTGCGAGCGCTTCTGTGCCGGCGCGGGTTCCCGTCTCGCGACTTGAGCGGGCTTGCTTTCCGCGACCGCCGCCGGCGCAGCTTGCGCGGGGGCGGCGGGCGCGCGCGCCGAGGGCGGCGCAGCCGCAGCGGAGCCGCCCGCGGCGCTCGCACCGAAGCCGACGACGGTCAGGCGAATCGGCTCGGGCGGAGGTGGACCCGGCAGGACGAGCCGAAGCACCGCCAGCAGCACCGCTCCGTGCACGGCAAGAGAGGCGGCCACGGCGAGGCCGTTACGCGCTGTACGGGGACTCGAGATCATGTAGATGGATTCGCTCTCACCGCCTCCGCGGATGGGGTGAGCCAGCGTACTCACTGCGTGACGGCTAGGCGAGCGATTGCCCGCGCAGGCGCCCGGAGGCGCCGCTCGAAGCGCTAGAGCTCCGCCAGGAACTGGAGGAGGTGCAGGTTCACTTCGGCCGGGCGTTCCTGCTGAACCCAATGTCCGGCGCCGGGCAGCAACACCTTGTCGCGCAATCGCGGCATCGACGATTCCAAGCTCTGTAACACCTCGGCGTAGAGCAGGAGCACGGCATCCAGCTCGCCAGCGATGAAGACCGCGGGCTGCCGCACCTGGGCACCAGACAGAAAACGGGTGAGCTCCCACATGCGGTCGATGTTGCGGTACCAATTCAGCGCCCCTCGGAACCCGGTGCGGGCAAACTCGCGAGCAAACACTTCGAC
>JBFXHX010000074.1:0-12573 GCA_050176585.1 Binatia bacterium | reverse complement strand
CGCGCTTGCGAATCGGCGCTAAGAAGGCGGGCAGGGGTGGCGCCGGAGTCGGCCGGTTCGACGCGAAGTCATATCCAGCGCCGAAGCTGACGATCCGCCGCTTGGCAGTGAAGACTCTGTATCGCGCCTCCTGCAGCGGCAGTCGCTGCATGCCTGCCAGGAGCAGTTCCTCCTCCGCGACCGTCAGAAAATCCGGCTGGTAGACGAACCCGTTCGGGAGCAGCGGGTTAGCGAACAATTCGCGTTGAGCACTCGAGGATTTCATCGCTCGGTTCAGTTGTGGAGACTTCACAGTACCACGATGCCCGAGCCTGCTCAGCCGCGGTGGCCGGATCGTGCTTGGTTGCGGAAGCGTTGTATGGAAGAGTTCAGGTGCGCCGGGAGGTGCTTTGCCCAGCAGAGCTACCCATCGGATATCGTCACAGCCAGGCCGCAGCCGCCGCCAGGTGCTGCGGGCTCTCGCGGGAGCCGGCCTCGTCGCGTTGGTGCCGTTCGGGCGCGGTCGCGCTTCTCACTGGGGCGGCTGCGCCAACGCGCTGACGACGGAGTGGGCGCGGGGCGGCACGGCGTCGATGACGGCGAAAGCGGCGTACCCCAATCCGTTCGAGCAGGACCTCGGGCCCTGCTCACTCGTCGCATCGGCGACCGCGGGGCCGTGCACGACCGAGACCGACATCGTGCGCCAGGACATTTCGGAGAGGTGGGGCGGCTTACCGCTGCGGCTGGCACTCAAGATCGTCGATGCAAGTTGTACGCCGCTCGGCGGGGTGAGGGTGAGGATCTGGCATACGAACCGGGAAGGTAGCTACTCCGGGCAAACGCCGTACAACCGCATCTGTCTACAACGCCCATCGTACGCAACCGCCAACTTCTTTCGCGGCGTGCAAACAACCGCCGCCGACGGAACGGTCTTCTTCGACACCTGTTTCCCAGGTTGGTACGGGGGACGCGCGGTGCACATCCACTTCCAGGTGAAGGATGCGAGCGGTTCCGACCGCGTGTCGCAGCTGTTCTTCCCCGAAGACGTGACCGCCGACATCTGTGCGAATCACCCCGAATACAAAGCGTTCGGTCCGCCGGATACCACTTTCGGCGATGACGGTATCGTGTATGGCCTTTCCCCGGAGCAGCGCCGCCAACTGACCCTCACGGTCGAACGCATGAGCGACGGCGCCATGCTCGCCGCTCAGAAGGTGGCGGTGGTCGACACGTGGCCGGATCAATGCTGAGTCGAATGGCGAGCGCGCGGCCGCCACACCAGTGCGGGCGCCGCGCGATCTCCGGCCATCTATTGCTGGCGCAGCGATTCGGAAAGGATCGGTGCCGCGACTCACCGGTATGGGGTTTCAGTTCCTGATCGTCAGTTGCGCCTGGGCCGCGGTGGCGTTGAACGCTTCGATCGTCGCGACGGTCGAGCCGCCGCGCGGTATGCCGTCGGTGTTCACGAGAATTTGAAAGTCGGCGGAAGTCTGGCCCTGTGGAACGACCACCGACGGCAGCACGGTCGCGTTCTGGCTGTCCGACGAGAGATAGACGATCGTGTCGACGACCGCCGCGCTTTCGAGCTCGACCGTCCCGGTCACCGAGTGCCGCGAACTCGCGTTGACTGGATCTCGAGAAAATCCGATGCGCGCGATCTGGATCGGCAACACCGCGGCCATGTCGATGCTCCAGGTACCGTTCGAGGTGATGCCTTGGGCGCCGCTGTGGATGCTGCCGAAGGCCGGCGCCCAGACGTTCAGGTAAGTCACGGCCGCGGCCGTATCGAAGGACTGCGGCCGTTTGAGCGGCGGCGAGGCCGTCGCCCAGACCATCTTCACGTTCGCTTGCACCTGGTCGGTCGCGAGGGTGCCCGGAACTTTGAAGGCGCCATCAATCTCGATGCCGCTGCCAAATGCGAATAGGTCATCCCAGGTATCCGGCGAATTCCAGAGCCACGGATTCTGGTTCTTGTATTGCCAGGAGCCGATCGACCCGTTCCCGGAGTTGACCACGGCCCACGCGGTGAGATCGGTGCTGTCGTTGGACGTATAGCCGAAGTTCCCTGTGCCGCCCTTGGGCAGCAGGAAACTGATGCCGAAGGAGATGCGGCTGTTCACCATCGTCACCTGGTTGGCGTTCTGCGGCGAGCTCGTCTGGAAGACGAACTGGCTCTGGTCGACCGGGTTCGACACCAGGTCCAGCTCCACTTGGAACCAGCCGATGTCACAGCTGACGAAGCCGTTGCCGGGCTTGATGATCATCAGCTTGTCGCTGAACTTGTCCGCGTTCAGCGGGGACGACTCGAGCTCGGACTCCGCGACCACGAACTGCCGGTCACCGGTAGCGACGTTGCCGTTCTCCAGCAGCAGGGTGTAGCGATAGTTTTGCACCAGGCTGGTGTACTGCGTGCCATTGGTCGAGTCCGTGCCGTCCTTGGTGCTCGTAAACTCGACCGAACCCGGCGGCAGCGAAAAATTGAAGATCACGTAGAGCAGCCCGGGGGGCGGATTGAACGCGCTGTCAGCCGGCGGCGTAGCCGCGCGTGACAGATGGGTGTTGGCGCCGAAGTAGAACGCCTCCAGCTCTGCTGCGGTCGGCACCTCGCTCAAATCGCCGGGAAAAGCGTATACGGTGTATTCTGGCCTGCCGTGGGGATCGGTGCCCTTGCGCGCGAGCAGTGCGCGCGCTTCGCCGGCGTGAGTGCCGTGGAGAAGCGGGATCAGGTCTTGAGAGCTGTGCGATTCGCTCGCGTCCAGGAACAGCACGTCTTTGCCGCGTGCGAGAAATCTGTTGATGCGCGCATTCCCCGCCAGCGTGCCCGCCGGGTGCGTCTTGCAATCGACGATCAACGCATCGGCTTCGGCGTCGCTTACCCCGATCTCGAGGAGCGGTGCGAGCGCATCGAGCGCCGGGGAGCTCGCTGTGCCGAGAACCGCGGCTTGCTGCTTTGTCGAGTTATTGTCCGAACCGCCGCACGCCGACCAACATAACAGCGCGCTGATCAACGCGGTCACCATCCAGTGAGCGCCAGCGTGAGACCATCGCATCCAGGAACTGTCGCGCGCCGAATTCCGGTTGTCAAATCAGAAAAGTCCAGCGCGCTAAGTCCGTCTAGATATAACAGCCAGCATGGGGTTCGTGTCGCAACTTCCCCGCCATGGCGGGCACTAAATGAGATGCGTGCGCAGCAACGAGCAAATCATCGCGCCGCCACCAGTCTGATCGTTCGCGCACTCCCCGGGTCCCACTTAGCAGCCCGTTGAAACACTCCCGCCCGCGGCGCCCGCTGTGAAGGGGGCGCGGTGCTAGGAATCGGATGGGGATGGAACGCCACGGCGGCACCGGGGATGTGAATAGCGAGCACGGAGCTGCCGCGCTCGCCGGGACACACCTTACGACAAGCTCAATCGGCTGTTGACGGAGCCGGGTTCGATCGGCGCTGCGAAGAGCTCTGCGCGCGCCCTACTATGCCGACGGCACGGGTCGCCCGACCATCCCGCCTGGCGTGTACTTCCGGATGCTGTTTGCAGCTACTTCGAGGGCCTCAGCGCGCAACGCGCGATTGCGTGGAAGTGCGCCTCTCGGTGCGTACCTTTCTCGGGACGTCACCGAAGCGGCGCCGGACCATTCGCGCCTGAGCCGGATTCGCCAGCGGCTGCCGCTGGAAGTGCACACGCAAGCGTGCCAGTGGGTGCTGCAGGTCGCGCAGGCCAAGGGCGTGCTGCGCGGCCAGGTGCTGGCCATCGAAGCGACGATTGGAGGCCAACCCGGCAATGAAGTCGATGGTGCGCCGGGTGAGCGGGAGAAGTGGCTGCCCTATCTGCGGCGGCTGGCGGCGGCCGAACGGCTGGAAAGTCCGAGTGATGAGGACCTCCGCCGGTTCGGCGAGCGGCGCACGGGGAAGAAGGTCAGCAACGCGGAGGGCCTCGCCGATGGATCCGGACAGCCGCATCATGAACATGAAGGATGGCCGGACGCACTTCGCCTGCAAGGCCGAGCACGCGATCGATCTGGACAGTGCTCTGGCGGTGAGCGCGGAGATGTACCCCGGGCGACACGCCGGACGGCGGATCGATCCTGATGAGTGTGGACGGGGCGCAGGACACGCTGGAGGCGATCGGCAGCGCGGCGGCGGTGGCGGCGGTGGCCGGGGACAAGGGTACACGAGATTGCGTCGCTGGCGGTGCTGCGGAAGCTGCGCGACTCACTGCGCCGGGTGCTGAGCGCGCGCCCCCGCGCCCGCTGCATGCGCCGGCGGTTCAGATACCGCGCCTCCTGGTCGGCCGCCGGTCGATAGCGCCAGGCCGAGGCGAAAGTCGACGAGCGTGCGTCTGTTCCGACATACCAGGATTCGCGCATGAGCGGCTTGCACGTCCCTGGCGTCAGAGGAACACCGAGGTGTTTTCTTCTTTGTCTCCGTACGCGCCGCGCCCCCAAGGAGGCGATACTGGTCCGCGACAGAGAGAAGTCAACGCTTCAAATGGGACCACGCTCAGGAAAGGACAGCACCCATGGCACGTCCGAAGACACTTGCTCTTCTCGCGTGGGGGATCGCCATGCTTCCGGCACCTACGGACGGGGCGGGTTTGTGACCATCGCGTTGGACAATGCAGAGCTGCGACGTGCAAGAATGGCGTCCCCAACGGCGCGACGGTCGACGTCGTGCTAATCGTCCAGGCCGTGCACAATGCCCTGCGCGGCTGCAGCCGATGACCCATTCATGCCGCGGCGCGTCCGGCTTGGGCAGCGACGCTTACGAGAATAGTCAGTCGGAATATCACTGGTGAAATGCGCACCCCCGTTCGCAGAATAAGAACTGTCGATCGCACAGCACGCCCTAGACTGGAACACTGAACCGGTGGTAGAGATCGGTCGCAAGCGGCCAGCTCCCATGTCTCGCTTGAGATCGCGATTGGTCGCCGCGAGGATTCGCACATCGACGCGGCGAGGTCTGTGCTCGCGGCCGTGCTCGATCGGAGACCCACTTCACCCGAGGACCTCAAGCTGATGTCGACGTGCCGATGCTCGTCATGCATGGCGACGATGACCAGATCGTTCCAATCGCCTATTCCGCACTGCTCTACGCGAAGCTCCTCAAAAAGCGGACCCTGAAGGTTTAGAGAAGTGCCGCGCACGGCATGTGCACGACGCACGCCGATGTGGTCAATGCCGACCTTCTCAGCTTCACCACGAGCTGAACTGGCAGCGCGCAGGGCAAGGAGACGCAAATGAAGATCGTCGTCATCGGCGGCACCGGCTTGATCGGCTCGAAGACCATCCCCATTCTGCGCCAGCGCGGCCACGAGGCGCTTGCGGCATCGCCCAATACCGGTGTCAACACGATTACCGGCGAAGGCCTCAAAGAGGCCGTCGGGGGGGCGCAGGTGGCGATCGACCTCACCAACTCGCCCTCATTTGAGAACGATGCGGTGCTGGAATTCTTCCGGACCTCCGGCCGCAACCTTCTCGCGGCGGAAGCCGCAGCCGGCGTCCGCCACCATGTCGCGCTCTCTATCGTCGGAATCGACCGGACCGCCGACAATGGCTATTTCCGCGCCAAGGTCGCGCAAGAGCAACTGATCGCCGACTCCGGTATTCCGTACACCATCATCCGCGCGACCCAGTTCCTGGAATTCCTTCGCGCCATCGCCGATTCAGCTGCGGAGGGAAGCGTGGTCAGGCTTTCGCCTGGCCTGTTTCAGCCGATCGCGGCGGACGACGTGGCTGCCATGGTTGCCGACGTGGCGCTCGCGGCGCCGCGCAACGGCATCGTCGAGATCGCCGGCCCGGAGCGCGCGCCGTTCAATGAAATCGTCGCCCGCTATCTGAAGGGGGTCGGCGACCCGCGTGAGGTCGAGTGTGACCCCACGGCTCGGTACTGGGGCGGCCTGGTCGAGGAGCACTCGCTCGTGCCGTTGGGCGAAGCGCCCCGCGGCCGCATCGGGCTCGAAGAATGGCTCCGCCGCGCGCACGCGAGAGCCTAATCGCACATCCGAGGTAGGTGCACGGATTTCACGCCCGAGCGGGGCGTTGCACCTGGGTCTCGGGCGACTACAGAAGGGGAGGCGGGCGACTATGACGACTAGACTCGTTGCGCTGGTTCTGCTGTGCCTCACGAGCGGCACGGCGATGGCTCAGGCGCCGAAAGTCACGACGCTCATGTCTAAGGATCTTCCGGAGAGCCCCGGCCGGGAAATTGAAGTGATCACCGTTGAGCATGCGCCCGGCGGGTCGAGCCCTGTCCACCGGCACAATGCACATGCGGTCATCTACGTATTGGACGGGTCCGTTGTGATGCAGGTGAAGGGCGGAGACGAGGTAACCCTGACACCAGGACAGACCTTCTATGAAGGCCCCAATGATGTTCATCTCGTCGACCGGAACGCGAGCAGTACCAAACCGGCTAAGTTCGCGGTGTTCATGATCAAGGACAAGGGCGCTCCGGCGCTCATACCAGTCGAGTGAGCGTTGCATGGGCGAAACGGGTGAGCTGATCACGCACGATGTGAAGGCGGGGGGTGAGCGTAGCAACGGCAAGCGCTGGATGTAGTCGGTCGAGCTCTGGCCCGCGTCGGTACTGAAGGGCGTTTAGGCTAGGGCAGCAGGCAGCGCGAGATCTGGGGCGGTTCGTAAAGAACCCGACGAGCTGGGTCTCAGGGCAGTTCTGCGGCACAACGCGCGGCGGTGAGTTGGCTGGAAGAGGGATACGCGGTGAGTTAGCGCCGTGCCTGCAGAGCGATCGGAGTACCGCACGCCGGTTGTGGGCAAGCCTTAGGACCGCCGGTCTGTCCATCGCTGGACCGGGGTGGGAATGTGAACGAGATCGCCCCCTACACAAAGAGGAACGTGACGCGATCACCGAGGGTTTCCGGACATCCAGACCGGAGTATCAGGCGTGCGTCTTCTATCGTTCTGGACCGGCGCGCGTCCCGCGGAAGCAGCGGCGCTGGAGCCATCTCGATCTCCTGAACCGGCGCATCCGTACCCGGGCCGTCGGGTGCTCGGCCGCGATGGGCGGCCGAAGACGGGGAAGAGCACACGAGACGTCGTGAGCCACGGGAATCCTTTGGAGGTGCTCACCGACCACCGGCAAATCCACGGCCGGCGTGAGGGGTACGTGTTCACCACGCCGAACGGAGCGCCGATCGGCCAGGTGAACTTCGACGCCCGCGCATGGGGACCACGCTCGAGGAGCTCGAGATTCGGTTGCGCCCCTTCTACAACGCGCGGCATACCTACATCACGTACCTCCTCTCGCTCGGCACCTCGGCGCGCTTCGTCGCCCGGCAGACCGGCACGAGTCTCGAGATGATCGGGACGCGCTACGGCGGAATCACGGCCGTGGCGGACGAACTGGATGAGCTAAGCCGCGAGCGAGAAGAAAGCGAAAGCGGGAACCCACCGGGAACCTTCCCCTGACCCGTCCAGAACCGGCGACCCCTGAGAATGAGAAAGCCCTTGGGGCACAAGGGCTTTCGGAGAGAGCGGGCGACCGGGGTCGAACCGGCGACGTCCAGCTTGGGAAGCGTAAGAAGCGCGTTTCTCCAAGTCCGCGGAAACCACAGACAAAGACGTGATTCTCAAGTCTTAGGCGGTGTTTGCGTCGTCCCAGATCCTCCCGAGAAAGCCTGGAGAAACACGAAGAACCCGGAACCGTTCCGGGGCGCTCGTGCTTGTTCGCTTGTGCTGGACCGGTGCAACTGGCGGTTCGGGTATCCGCCGACCGAGGTGCGCCAGCCGTTTGGCGACCCCCCGGCCTGAGAAGCGGCGTCGGGCCCGCCGGTTCGCCCCAGCTTCACGTGGCCGCGAACAAGTGCCACTGGCCCTCGACCCCCTTGAGGACGCGACTACCGCGCTCGCGGAAGCACAGCCCCGAGCCGACCACGAGATCCTTGACGGTGCTGGACGTCAGCACCTGGCCGGCACCGGCTTCAGAGGCAACGCGCGCCGCGATATGGACGGCGATCCCGCCCACGTCCTCTCCATGCGCACGCACTCGCCCGTGTGCAGTCCCGCCCGCACCTCAAGGCCGAGCGGACGCACGGCATCACGAATGGCGAGTCCGCAGCGTACCCCGCGCGCCGGGCCATCGAACAGCGCCAGAAACCCACCGCCGTCGCGATCTCGCGCCCGCAAAAGTGCGTGATTTGGCGTCGTACCGCGAGGTTTCATTTGATAGCGCAGCGCCCAGGGCATGATAGTTGGCGCGCAGCGACCAGGGGAGGACACCCATGACCGGCGGAGTGGGAACGTCCGGACGGATCGACGCTGGCTGGGATGTGTCGGGCGCCGTTGCCCGCGTTTGCTTCACAACGACGGCGCCCGCGAAAGTGAAAGCACGGAGGAGGGAAGGGAATGTTGGGTCGGGGACGCGCGCTACTCCTGATGCTCACCGTATCGCTCGGCATCGCCGCCGGCGGCTGGCCGCGCGGCGCGTTCGCTCAGGCCGGCTGCTGCGTGTGCACCGCGTGCACGGGGTCGGCCCTGTTCGCCTGCCGCGACGCACTCGACACCGGGCAGTGCGAAACCACCTGCCAGGGCCTCGGGTGCACCGGCCATCAGTTTACCTCCGGCACCGAGTGCGCCAACCTGGCGCAGTGCTATGGCGACTGCTGCGACGCCCCCAACGCTGGCTGCAGCCAGGCTCCGCAAGCGAGCTGCACGGGCGGAAGCATTTTCTTCGCCGGGTCATTGTGTGACGGATCGAGCTGCGTGCTGCCGCCGCCGACGGCGACCATCACGCTGACGCCCATTGCGACGCAGACGCCGACCTCTTCACAAACGCCCACCGCCACGCGATCGAGCACGCCGACAGACACCGCCAGCGCGACGTTGACGCATACGTTGTCGCCGACGCCGATCCCGACGGCGACCGTGTCGCCAACCGTCACGCGGCCGCCGAGCCCGACCCCGAGTGCGAGCCCGACGCCGACCGGGCCGCCATTCACCTGGCTGCTCGACGCGGAATTCACACTCACCAATCTGCATACCGTTCCGCACAACGGTCTCACATTCGTGTATCCGTTCCAGCGACGGCGCCATTCGCTCGACCTGCAAGACGCCGCAAATCGCTTTTGCACTGAGAGCGGGCTGTTTCCGGTCGTCCGCCTCGACCTCGATCCGGACGACTGCGAGAATGCGTGCTTACTCGGGGTCTTCCCACAAGACACCAAGGCGGCGATTCACATCGCACGGCTGCCGGCGCTGCACCGTCGAGCCGGCGGCACATTCGACGTCCTCATCGACACGGTCATCGGCTGCCAGATGGGCATGCCGCCGACGCGGCTGCGAATGCCGGCTGCGGTCACCTACGCGAGGTGCCACGGCGACTGCGACGGCAACGACGTGGTGGGGATCGACGAGCTGACGCGCGCCGTGCTGATCGCGCTCGGTCAGCGCCCGGCCACCGAATGTCTCGCCAACGACCAAAACGGCGATGGCGCGCTGCAGATCCACGAGCTCATCGGCGCGGTCGACGCCGCGCTGCGGGGGTGTACGAATACGTAACGTAGCCGGGGCCGCGCGCGGGAGCGCTGGTCAATCCGCGCTTGCAATCGCCGGACGGCCGATGAGAAATTCGCGGAAGGCCGATCGACATCCGCGCTAGTCAACGATCGGGGCAGCAGAACAGGGGGACACGATGTCACGACGGCGCCCGCGGCGTCCAAACTGGTCACGCCGCGAATTTCTGACCAATAGCGCGATTACAGGCTTGGCGCTCGGGGTGCCGGGGCTCCTCGCCGGCTGCGGTTCGGACGACGACCATCCGCGCGCCGCGACGCCGACCGTCACGCCGCAGGCGACGCAGACGCCGACGCCGCTGCCGGAAGGGCCGCGCGAGGACCGCACGCTGCACTTCGATCTGTCGTTCGCCGAGGTCGACGACCCGCGGCTGTGCATCCTGCGCAGCAGCGACGACGGCTTGATGCTCGAGCCGCACACCGCCGAGTCGCGCGCCCACTTCCGCGACGAGGATCCGCTGCTACGCGGGGTGGAGGATTCGCGCCTCACCCATTTCGCTACCGAGGTCGATCTGCCCGCCGACGCCCTGCAGAGCTTCTGGATCATGGGCGACGATCACCGCACCGGCGACGTCACCTTGCTCGGTCTGCAACTGCATGTGCCCGAGGCCGTGCAGCGCACCTTGGCGGCGTACCGGCGCGCCAGCGGCCAGCGGCGCGTGTACTCGGCGAAGGTGCACGCCTACGGGCTCCAGCAGATCGTCGACGCGATGGATATCGAGGAACTGGAGCCGGCGCTGGATGAGTTCCAGACCCCGTGGGACACTGCCTCGGCGCTGGTCTTCCACCATCCCGAGATCATGAACCTAGACCTCGAACAGGGGCCGGAGATTCGCAAGCTGATCGAGACGCTGCCGTGCCCGCCGGGCGCCGATCCCCGCACCTGCGTGCCGTTCTTGGGCACGCTGGCGGACCGCATCGCGCGGCACTGGCCCGCGACCTCGTCGGGCTTCACCACCTTCAACGGCATGCAAGTGCCGGCCTGGGCGGCGCTGGTGGCGCTGATCGATCCGGATACCGGCGAGCCGATGGTCAACAGCATGGGCGAGCCGACCTATCGAATCGACGTCAGCGATGCGACGGTGCAGGCGGCGCAGCAGACGATTCGCGCGGTGTTGCGCGCCATCTTCGACGATCGTCGCTTCGAGGGCTACAACTGGCACGATCTGCAGGGCCGAACGACGACGGCGTACTCCTTCGCGGCCGAGGCCGGCGGCGCCGGACAGGCCGGCAGCTTCAAGCTGGTAGGCGACTTTCCCACTGGCACCAGCGCCCATGGCCTCGACTTCGTCTCGCTGCGCGTGGCCGATGAGGTGAAGCGCACGGTGGAGCTGCAGGTGCGCAACTGGCACCTGCGCACGCACGCGTTGCACGTCCAGTTCGCCAACCAGGGAGGGCCGCTGCCGATCGAGAACAAGACCGCCGCCGACACCGAGCGGTCGAAGCTCCTCGGTATGGTGGTGACCGCCAACACCATCATGGGGATTCCGGCGCCCTTCGGCGTCCAGACCTACACGTTCGAGATGCCGGCCAACGCCTCGCAGGCCAAGCTGCTGTTCGGCAGCCTCGGGCTCGGCGGCGATCCCTTCTGTCCCGAAGCATTGATGGGCTCGATTTTCACCATCGTGTTCAACCTGGCGATCCCAGCCGTCGTGCTGGCCGCCGGCATTCCGGCCAACGCGAAGATCTTGACCGGCACCTTCGTTGGAACCCCGAGGGGGGTGACCACCATCGGCACTATCATCCGTCTCTGGGTCACCACCGTGCTGCAGACGTCGACGCCAGCGCTGGCACGCGGCATCTTCGGCGCCGCCGAGTCGGGCAGCCTCACGGAGTTCTTCCGCAGCCTACTCAATCTTGCCGCGAACCTGGCGAAACACGTCGTGTTCCCGATCCTCGCAGCCATCGCGAGCGAGGCGTCCGAGTACGCGCTCAGCAACCTCGCCGAGAACGCCGTGGGCACGTTGCTCTTGGGCGGGCAGATCTTGGGCAACCTCGCTACCGTGGCGGAGCTGACCCAGACCGCCGTCGAGGTCCTGGCGAGCCCGGCGCTGTTCACCAATCAGCTGACGTTCCAGATGACCACCACGGTGCGGATCCTGCCCGACCCGTCCAACTTCCGCTTTCCCGCCCGCGCGCGCCGCTACTCGGTGACGCTGATCTATGACGAAGCGTCGACGGTGGCGCACGAGCAGACCGGCGACGTCATGCCCGGCCAGGTCGATCCGATTCCCGTCGTCTTTGCGGCGGTGCCGTCGGGCGGCCACGTGACGGTCGACGTCATTCTCACCACGGAAGAGGGCTACATCATCGGCCGCGGCGTCGACGAGATGGGCACCGAAGGGCCGATCGGCCCGCGGCCCAACACCCCGGCGCAGGCGGAGACGATCAGCGTGCCGATCAAGGAACGGCTGATTCCGCTGAGCCAGTCGACCACCTACCTGCACGATCTCGAGCTCAAGTATCAGGATGGCCAGCGCGCGTGGGTGCAGGGGCCCGCGCCGACCGCGACCAGCGCGGTACTGTGCCAGGGCCAGGACGACCGGCTCTGTACGCTCGGCGGCATCACCATCAACCAGCGCACCGGCATGGCCGGCTACAGCTTCTCGGCCGGCGGGCAGGGCGATCGCCGTTTCTGCGGTGGGAACGCCGGCGGCGTCATGCATCTGTTCCAGAACGTCTTTCTCGGCGACGACCCGGAGCGCGCGCTCAAGACGCTGTCGTGCGGATTTCATTCTCCGGCCGGCATCGTCTACGAACGCCTCGGGCCGGCGACGGGACGCCATTTCTTCCTCGAGCCGACACAGGACGGCACCAGCTACTTCCTCGAATCGGTGGTCCTCGACACGACGACGCCGTTCACGCTCAACAACCCGCTGGCGTGGGGGCGGTTCACGCAGGCGCTGGTGTCCTTAGCCGTGGTGCCGACCGGCTACGTCGTCGGCGTCAGCCGGCTGAATCACAAGATGGAGATTCTCGAGCTACCCGCGGCGCCGGTGGATCGCTCGGTCGCCCCACAGGCGCTTCCCTTCGCGGTGCAGAAAGCCGGCGAGGGAACGCGCGAGGGATT
>JBFXHX010000073.1:0-13390 GCA_050176585.1 Binatia bacterium | reverse complement strand
TGGTCGACCCCGGGCGCTTCGAGGAGATCACGCCGGAGTGGTTCGACCACTTCTGGTCCGGCAACGCGCTTACGATGTGCGGCGAGAAGAAGCTCGACAACCTGCGCTGGTGCATCGAGCAGTGTCTGGAGCGGCAAGTTCCCGGCGATCTGATCGAATGCGGGGTGTGGCGCGGGGGCGCGTCGATCTTCATGCGCGGCGTGCTCGCGGCGCACGGGGTCGGCGACCGGACGGTGTGGCTCGCGGACTCGTTCCAGGGTCTCCCGCCGCCGCCGCCCGGTTCGTTGGATGAAAAGATGTACAACTGGGACAAGGTCGTCGAGATCGCCCGGCTCGCGGTCGGCCTGGACGCGGTGAAATCCAACTTCCGGCGCTACGGGCTGCTGGACGGCCAGGTGCAGTTCCTGGCCGGGTGGTTCCAGGACACGCTGCCGCGCGCGCCGGTGAAACAGGTCGCGGTGCTGCGCGTGGACGCCGACTCGTACGAAGCGACCACCGACATCCTGACGCATCTCTACCCGAAGCTGTCGCCCGGCGGGTACGTCATCCTCGACGACTGGGGTCTCGACAACGTGTGCGGCGAAAAGCAGGCGGCCCTCGCGTATCGGCGCGTGCAGAACATCCGTGAAGAGATCGTCGAAGCCGATTGGCAGTGCGCGTACTGGCGGAAAGGCGCGCCGTCGGCAGTGTGACCCGTGTGGCGAAAGCGGATGGGATGCGATGCGTGATCAGGCGTGCAGAAGCCTTCGGGCGCTGGCGCTTTCGCGGTTGGGCGCTAGCGCTTTCGTCGTATGAAACAGCGATGCGCGGGCGGCGTCGATAAGCGCGACGAGGACGCGGGGTGAGCATGCGGCTCGCTCCGACTCGGAGAAGAACGGAGAGTGCGATGCCAAAGTATCTGATCGAACGTGACCTCCCTGGAGCTGGAAAGCTGTCGTCGCAAGAGCTCAAAGCCATCTCACAGAAGTCGTGTGGCGTGCTGAGCGAGATGGGACCCCGGATTCAGTGGGTCCAGAGCTACGTGACCGGGGATAAGATCTACTGCGTATACATCGCACCGAACGAACACATAGTTCGGGAGCATGCCGAGCGAGGAGGTTTCCCGGCCAACCGGGTCTCGCAAATCACCTCGGTAATCGATCCAAGCAGCGCCGAGTAGTACTGCGCAGCGCCTGCGAGCCGTTCCAGCCGACCCAATCCGGCCCGCGCAGCTGGTGCACCCAGTCGATCAGTCGGTCGAGCCAACCGGCCGCATAGGGCAGCGCCGGGCTCAGAACCTCTCCGCGTGCAGTGCGTCGCTCCGGCCGATCGTTCGTACGAGTGGTGGCGAGAATGCCGGCACTGGAAGCCGAACGCTTCGTTTTCGCGCCGGATCGCTCTGCCTCGCAAGGCGATGGCGAACCGATGGCTCGCGATCGATCCGCGGCTGCCGTCCACCGAACCGCGACTGCGTGATACGAAACAGCCGAGCCGTCTACGGGGCGTATCGGAGCGGTGTGTGCGGGCGTGAGTTGCTCGCGCAGAGGGGCCGATGGAATATGGGCGGCGTATCGACGCGAGCGCCGCGTCCCGGAGGTGATGCATGAGTGAGCTGACCGAGATCGCAGCCGACGTCTACCGCGTATCGACGTTCGTTCCGGAGGGAAACCTACAGTTCAATCAGTTCCTCGTGCTGGATGACGAACCGCTGCTGTTCCACACCGGGATGAAGTCTTTGTTCCCCATCGTCAGGGAGGCGGTCGCGCGGGTGATGGACCCCGCCCAGCTGCGCTGGATCGGCTTCAGCCACTTCGAGGCGGACGAATGCGGCGCGCTGCACGAGTGGCAGACAATCGCGCCCGAGGCGACGGCGATCTGCACGTTCGTCGGCAAGGTCGTGAGCGTCGACGACGTCGTCGCCGCCAGACCGGCGCGAGCGATGGCCGACGGCGAGCGCCTGGTCACCGGCAAGTATCGGTTCCAGTTCCTGCAGACGCCGCACGTCCCGCACTGCTGGGAGGCCAGCCTGCTGTACGAGGAAACACACGGTACGCTCTTCTCCTCCGATCTGTTTCACCAGAACGGCGATCTCGAGCCGCGCACGACCTCCGATATCATCGATCGATGCAAGCAGACCCTGCTCGAGTATCAGCAGGGCCCGTTCGCGAACTACATGCCGTACACGCGCCATACGGACAGTATCCTGCAGCGGCTTGCCGCGTTGCGGCCGAAGACGATCGCCGCGATGCACGGATCGACCTTCGCCGGCGATGGGGAGCACGCTGTGCGAGAGTTGGCCGCGGTGATGCGAGAGGTCCTGGGTGCTGAATGCTGAGCCATACGACGGCCGGGTGATTTGCCACGCGCCCCATCGCGGCCGCTAAACCACTCCGAATGTAGCCGCGGGACCCGTGCTCGTTCTCGGTGGCGCGGAGCGGCGACGGGTGTCGCGGCCACACCAGGACGACGGCCGAGTACGCGGCGTGCTGTGTTGCCGCAACCCGGCGCCGCGCGGGAAGAGATCGTCGAGCGCGCGCTCGAGTCGCTCGCCAACGCGGCGTGCTTCGACGTCTCCCAGCACCCGGGGCTGGCGGTCCCATGCGGCATGCGCGAAGAATTGCCGGTCAGCATGATGCCGGTCGGCAAACACTTCGATGAGCCGGCCATTGACCGAGCCGCCGATGCGTTCGAGCAATCCGGAGACTGGAAACAGCTGGGAGCCGACACTGGCGGTGCGCACCGCGGGATTGCTCTTAGCGTTGAGCGTCTCCGCTTGCGGACGGTCGATGCCCGGCGAGTCGTACCGCGGAACACCGCCGCCGCTCTCCGCCGAGCTCGCCGCCGTGCAGGATCGGCTGCGCGGGCACGTGGTCATGCTGGCCAGCGAGATCGGCGAACGGAATCAGGCCCACTACGTTGGGCTCGAGCGCGCGCGCGCCTACATCGCGCAGCAGCTCGAAGCCGCGGGCTATGTGGTGCGCCACCAGCCGTATGTCTACGGCGGCCGCACGTTCCACAACGCAGAGGCGGTGACCGCTGAACCCGGCGGCGGTGCCAGCGTCGTCATCGGCGCGCATTACGATTCCGCCGAGGGGTCCCCGGGCGCAAACGACAACGCCTCAGGTGTGGCCGCGCTCATCGAGCTCGCGCGGCTGCTGCGGGACAAGCCCGTGAAGACGCCGATCCGCTTCGTCGCCTTCGCCAACGAGGAGGCGCCCTATTTCAGCACCGGCGAAGGTATGGGGAGCGCCGAGTACGTGAAGCGTTTCCCGCATGCGGCCGAGCGCATCCGGTTCATGCTGTCGCTGGAGACCATCGGCTGGTACAGCGACGAGCCCGGCAGCCAGCGGTATCCGGCCGGCGTGGGACTCTTCTACCCCGATCGCGGGAACTTCATCGGCTTTGTCGCCAACCCGGCGTCGCGGGGGTTGCTCCGCCAGCTGATCGGTGAGTTCCGCCGCGTCGCGACCATTCCGTCCGAAGGGGCGGCGCTGCCGGAGTTCATTCCCGGCATCGCCTGGTCCGACCATCGCTCGTTCTGGCGGGCCGGCATTCCGGCGGTGATGGTGACCGACACGGCCCTGTTTCGGGATCCCGCCTATCACACGGCTGCTGACACGGCGGAGCGCTTGGATTACGAGAAGATGGCGCGGGTGGTGGACGGTCTTGCGCACGCGGTCTCGGGACGGTAGCCAAATGGGTTAACCGCAGAGGCGCACCGGCGCGGAGATCGCGCACGCGAAACCACCAGCGCGCCGCCGTGCGTCAGCGCGTCTGGGCGGTGAGCAAGGAGTGGCACATGGAGCGGCTGGTTACCCGCAAATCTGCAATCGCCGCGCGGCCGATCACCGCGGTATGGCCCGGACAGCCATATCCGCATGGTGCCACCTGGGACGGGGAGGGCGTGAACTTCGCGCTATTCTCCGGTCACGCGACCGGCGTCGAGCTCTGCATTTTCGACCCCTCCGGCCGCCGCGAGCTCCAGCGGATCGAGCTCCCGGAGCAGACCGATCAAATCTGGCACGCGTACCTGCCCGAAGCGCGCCCCGGCTTGCTCTACGGCTATCGCGTGCACGGGCCGTACGACCCCGAACGCGGCATGCGCTTCAACCCGAACAAGCTGCTGATCGAGCCGTACGCGAAGCAGATCCATGGGATGCTGCGCTGGAGCGACGCGCACTTCGGCTACCGGATCGGACATTCCAAAGCCGATCTGTCGTTCGACAAGCGCGACAGCGCGCCGGGCATGCCGAAATGCCGGGTCATCGACTCGGCGTTCAGCTGGGGCGACGACCGCCCGCCGCGCACGCCCTGGCACGATACGGTGATCTACGAGGCGCACGTCCGCGGGCTCACCAAGCGGCACCCCGATGTTCCCCCGCAGCTTCGCGGCACCTACGAGGGGCTCGCCACCGCTCCCGTGATCGAGCACTTGCTGCGCCTCGGTATCACCGCCGTCGAGCTGATGCCGGTGCACGCGTTCTTCGACGACCGGTATCTGCTCAGCAAGGGGCTCGCGAATTACTGGGGCTACAACACCATCGGCTTCTTCGCCCCGGAGATGCGCTACTCGGCGAGCGGGAGCGTCAATGAGTTCAAGACGATGGTGAAGACGCTGCACGGCGCCGGCATCGAGGTGATCCTCGACGTGGTCTACAACCACACCTCCGAAGGCAATCAGCTCGGCCCGACGCTCAGCTTCCGCGGGATCGACAACGCTTCGTATTACCGGCTCTCGCCCGAGAGCGCGCGCTACTACATGGACTTTACCGGCTGCGGGAATACGCTGAACCTGCAGCACCCGCGCGTGCTGCAACTGATCATGGACTCGCTGCGCTACTGGGTGCAGGAGATGCACGTTGACGGCTTCCGCTTCGACCTCGCCTCGGCGCTCGCCCGCGAGCTCTACGACGTTGATCGGCTGGGCTCGTTCTTCGATACGATCGCGCAGGACCCCGTGCTCTCGCAGGTGAAGCTGATCGCCGAGCCATGGGATGTCGGGCCGGGTGGGTACCAGGTCGGCAACTTCCCGCCCGGGTGGAACGAGTGGAACGACAAATACCGCGATACCATGCGCGCATACTGGAAGGGCGACGGCGGGCTGATCGGCGAGTTCGCGCGCCGATTTTCGGGCTCGGCGGATCTCTATGAGGCGAGCGGCCGCACGCCGCACGCGAGCATCAACTTCATCACCGCGCACGACGGGTTCACGCTCCAGGACCTGGTGAGCTACAACGAGAAGCACAACGAAGCGAACGGCGAGGAGAACCGCGACGGCACGGACAACAACGTGGCGTGGAACTGCGGCGTCGAAGGGCGCACCGACGATCCCGAGGTACGGGCGCTGCGCGGGCGCCAGAAGCGCAATCTGATCGCCACGCTGCTGCTCTCACAGGGCGTGCCGATGCTGCTGGCGGGCGACGAGCTCGGGCATACGCAGCAGGGCAACAACAACGCGTACTGTCAGGACAACGACCTCTCGTGGATCGACTGGGAGCTCACGCCCGAGCAGCAGGACTTTTTGGATTTCGTCGCGCGGATGATCGCCCTGCGCCGCCACCATCCCGTGTTCGCGCGGCGGCGTTTCCTGCGGGGTCGTCCGATCGCGGGCGCGGCGATCAAGGACGTCGCGTGGATCGCGCCGAGTGGGCTCGAGATGACCGACGCCGAATGGGACCAGGAACACGCGCGCGCGCTCGGCGTGTACCTCGCCGGCTCGGCGCTCGAACCGCTCGACCGCCGCGGCCGCCCGATCAAGGACGACAACTTCCTCTTGCTCTTCAACGCGCATTACGAAGAGGTGCCGTTCGTGCTGCCGGAGTTCCACGCCGGACGCGAGTGGCACGCGATCCTCGACACGAGCCTGGCGGAGCGCCCGTTCAGCCGCCGCCATCTCCCGGCCGGCAGCACCTTTCCGCTCCAGGGTCGCTCGTTCGCGATCCTCATGGAAGGATGAGCAAGCGCCGCCACCGCTTGCCGTTCGGCGCCGAGCTCGACGCCGAGCGAGTGCGCTTTCGGCTGTGGGCGCCGGCCGCCAGCCGGGTGGAGCTCGTGCTCTACGGCGCCGAGGGGCCACTGGCGCTCCCGATGCGCTCCGCAGCCGGCGGGTGGCACGAGCTCAGCACCGACGCGGCGGGTGCGGGAACCCGGTACCGGTACCGCATCGACGGCGGGCTCGAGGTGCCCGATCCGGCTTCGCGGTCCAATCCCGACGACGTGCACGGCGCGAGCGCGGTCGTGGACGCCGAGGCTTTCGAATGGCGCGACGACGACTGGCGCGGCCGCCCGTGGCACGAAGCGGTGATCTACGAGCTCCATGTGGGCGCGTTCTCGCCCGAGGGCACGTTTGCGGGCGCCATCGGTCGGCTCGATCACCTGGTGGCGCTCGGCGTGAACACCATCGAGCTCATGCCCCTCGCAGACTTCCCGGGGCGGCACGGGTGGGGGTACGACGGCGTGCTGCCGTACGCACCGGACGCGGCGTACGGGCCGCCGGACGATCTCAAGGCGCTCGTCTCCGCGGCGCACGCGCGCGGCCTGTCGGTGATGCTCGATGTGGTCTACAACCACTTCGGCCCCGACGGGAACTACCTGCATGCGTATGCGCCGCAGTTCTTTACCGATCGGCATCAGACGCCGTGGGGCGCGGCGATCAACTTCGACGGCGAGGACAGCCGCGCCGTGCGCGATTTCTTCATTCACAACGCGCTGTACTGGTTGGCGGAATACCACTTCGACGGCTTGCGCCTCGACGCGGTGCACGCGATCCGCGACGACAGCCCGACCCACATTCTCACCGAGCTCGCGCGCGCCGTGCGCGCCGGACCCGGCCGCGATCGCCCGATTCACCTGGTGCTCGAGAACTTCAGCAACGAAGCCCGCTATCTCGGGCCGCCGGGCGGCGCGGCGAGCTACGACGCACAATGGAACGACGACGAGCATCACTGTCTGCACGTCATTCTGACCGGCGAGACCGAGGGGTATTACGGCGACTATGCGCGCGCGTCGCAGGCGCTGCTCGGCCGCTGCCTCGCCGAGGGCTTCGCCTACCAGGGCGAGCGCTCCCAGCACGATCGCAACCAGCCGCGCGGTGAGCACAGCGCGCACCTGCCGCCGACGGCGTTCGTGCCGTTTCTCCAGAATCACGACCAGATCGGCAATCGCGCGTTCGGCGAGCGGCTCGCGCAGCTCGCGCACAGCGAGGAGGCGTTGCTCGCCGCTGCCGCAGTCGTGCTCCTGGCGCCGTCGCCGCCGCTGCTGTTCATGGGCGAGGAGTGGGGCGCGCTGGAGCCGTTTCCCTACTTCTGCGATTTCGGACCGGAGCTCGCGGCCCGGGTGCGCGAGGGCCGGCGGCGCGAGTTCGGGCAGTTTTCGCGCTTCCGCGATGACGCGGTGTGGCAGACGGTCCCGGACCCGACCGACGCCGAGACCTTTCGCTCCGCGCGCCTGGATTGGGGCAGGCTCGCGGAGCCGCGCCATGCACGCTGGCTGGCCCGGTATCGCGAGCTGCTCGCCATCCGCCGGCGGGAAATCGCGCCGCGCATTCCGCAGATCCGCTCGGCGCAGTGCATCGCGGCGCGGCCGGACGCAGGTCTCGCCGTGGACTGGCGGATGGAAGACGGCGGGGCGCTGCGCTTGCTCGCCAACCTCGGCGCGCATCCCGTGCCCGCCCCGGCCCGCGCGGCCGGAACCATCGTCTTCGCCACGCATCTGCCGAGTGCCGCCGCGGAGCTCGCGCCCTGGAGCGTGACCTGGCTGCTGGAGCGCGGCGATGCCGGGAGCTGAGCAGTCGCCGGCCGGCGACCTGCTCCACCGGCTCGCCACCGTTCACCGTATCTCCACGCGCTGGGAGGATGTGTTCGGGCGCGAGCACGTCGTGCCCGAGGCGAGCCTCCGCGCGTTGCTCGCCAGCATGGGAGTGCCCGCGGGCACCGAGGCCGAGCTGCGCGCCGGATTGAAGGAGGCGCACCGCGCGGTGTGGGCCCGCGTGCTGCCGCCGGTTGCGGTGGCCCGCGCCGCGGCGCTGCCGGCGAGTTGTGCGCTGCGCGTTCCGGCGGCGCTCGCGGAGGACGGGCTCGAGCTCGTGATCGAGCGCGAGGGCGGCGGGCGCGAAACGGCGACCGTCGTGCCGGCACAGCTCGAGCGGCTCGAGATCGCCTCGGTCGAGGGCACGCCGTACACCGCGTACCGGCTGCCGCTACCGGAGGCCCCGCTCGGCTACCATCGGATCCTGCTGCTGCGCGGCGGCGAAACGTTCGCCCGCTCGACCTTCATCGTCGTCCCCGATCGCTGTTACGAGCCGGAAGCGGTGCGCGGCTCCGGCCGCGTCTGGGGCCTCGCCGTGCAGCTCTACGCGCTGCGCTCGGCGCGGAACTGGGGCATCGGGGATTTCACCGACCTGCACGCCGCGCTCGAGCAGGCGGCGCAGGCGGGTGCGGACGTCGTGACCCTCAACCCGCTTCACGCGCTGTTCCTCCGCGACCCGGAGCGCGCGAGCCCGTACAGCCCGTCGAGCCGCCTGTTCCTGAACGCGCTGTATCTGGATCCCGAGCGCATCGCCGACTTCGGCGAGTGCGAAGCGGCGCGCGCCACCGTCGGATCGCCCGAGTTCCAGGCGCGCCTGCGCGAGCTGCGCGCCGCGCCGTTGGTCGACTATCGCGGCGTCGCCGAGTGCAAGCTGGGCGTCCTCGAGCAGCTCTATGCGAGCTTCCGCGAGCGGCATCTGGAGGCGCACACCCCTCGCGCGTATGCGTTCCGCGCTTTTCAAGAGCGCGGCGGGCGCGCGCTCTTCCTGCACGCCGCCTTCGAGGCGCTGCAGGAGCACTTCCACGGTACGGACGCGCGCACTTGGGGTTGGCCGGTGTGGCCGAGTGAATACCGCGATCCCGAGTCACCGGCCGTCGCGCGCTTTTGCGGCGAGCACGCGGCGCGGCTCGAATTCTATCAGTATCTGCAGTGGCAAGCCGACTTGCAGCTCGGCGCGGTGGGCGCGCGCGCGCTCGCGCTGGGCTTCGGAGTCGGCCTGTGCGGGGATCTCGCGCTCTCGGCGGATCCCACCGGCGCCGAGAGCTGGGCCAACCAGCGCGCTCTCGCGGCGAGCACCAGCATCGGCGCGCCCCCCGATGCCTTCAACGCGGTGGGGCAGCACTGGGGGCTGCCGCCGTTGCTGCCGCGCCAGCTCGCGGAAGCGGCGTACGCGCCGTTCGTCGACGTGCTGCGGACCGCGATGCGGCACACCGGCGCGCTGCGCATCGATCACGCGATGGGTCTCGAGCGGCTCTACTGCATCCCCGAGGGCGCGTCACCGGCGGAGGGCGCCTACGTCTCGTATCCGCTGGAGGACCTCCTCGGGATCATCGCGCTCGAGAGCGAGCGGAATGCCTGCCTGGTCATCGGCGAGGACCTCGGCACCGTGTCGTCGACGGTGCGCGCCGCCCTCGAGCACGCCGGCGTATTGTCGTACCGGCTGCTGCTGTTCGAGCGCGATGCGGAGGGGACGTTCGCCGCCCCGGCCGACTACCCGGTCCAGGCGCTCGCGGCGATCAGCACGCACGATCTTCCGACGCTGGCGGGGTTCTGGGAGGGGCGCGATCTCGCCGTGCAAAACGAGCTCGGCTTGTTCCCGAGCGAGGAGGCGCGCGAGCGCCGGATCGTCGAGCGCGCCCAGACGCGCGCACAGCTACTGCTGGCGCTCGCGCGCGAGCAGCTGCTGCCGGACGGCATCACCGGCGATCCGCTCTCGGTCCCGCAGATGACCGCGGAGCTCGCGCGCGCGCTGCACACCTATGTCGCGCGCTCTCCGGCCAAGCTGTTCACCGTGCAGATGGAGGATCTGCTCGAGGCCCGCGAGCAGGTGAACCTGCCCGGCACGACCGAAGAGCGCCACCCGAACTGGCGGCGCAAGCTCGGGGTCGAGCTCGCATCCATGTCCGCCGACGAGCGCGTGGTGCGCCTCGCCGCCGACCTGCGCCGCGAGCGGCCGTCGGCGCGCCGGGCGTTACCGGCTCAGCGCCGCGCGGTCATTCCGCGGGCCACCTATCGGGTGCAACTCAACGCGGGGTTCACGTTCCGGGACGCGGCGGCGTTGGTGCCGTATCTCGCCGACCTCGGCGTGAGCCACGTCTACTGCTCGCCCTATTTCCGCGCCCGCGCGGGCAGCACGCACGGGTACGACGTGGTCGATCACAACGCGTTCAATCCCGAGATCGGCAGCCGCGAGGACTTCGAGCACTTCGTCGATGCGCTGCGCGCGCACGGCCTCGCGCACATCCTCGACATCGTGCCGAACCACGTCGGGATCATGGGCGCGGACAACGCGTGGTGGATGGACGTGCTCGAGAACGGCCAGGCGTCGATGTACGCGCAGTTCTTCGACATCGACTGGCAGCCCGCCGACCCGACGCTGGCCGGCAAGATTCTCGTCCCCGTGCTCGGTGAGCAGTACGGCGTGGTGCTCGAGCGCGGCGAGCTGCGCTTGCGTTTCGAGCCCGAGCAGGGCGCGTTTGCGATCTGCTACCACGAGCATCGGTTTCCGATCGATCCGCGAGACTATCCGCAGATCCTCGATCGCGTGCCCCAGCTCATCGCGCGGGACGGCCTGGGTGCCGAGCAGCAGCTGGAGCTCGAGAGCCTCGGCGCAGCGTTCCGCCACCTGCCCGGGCGCGACGAGCTGGCCGCCGAAGCGATCAACGAGCGGGATCGGGACAAGGAGTTGCTCAAGCGCCGGCTCGCCGCACTGTGCGCCGCCCATCCGGCCCTCGCGCAAGCGCTGGAGGCGGCCGCGACCGAGTACGCGGGCACGGCCGGCGATCCCGCCAGCTTCGACCGCTTGCACGCGCTGCTCGAAGGGCAGGCCTATCGCCTCGCGGACTGGCGCGTCGCCTCCGACGAGATCAACTACCGGCGCTTCTTCGACGTGAACGATCTCGCGGCGCTGCGCATGGAGAACGAGGCCGTGTTCGACGCCGCGCACCGGCTCGCGTTCGAGCTGATTGCGGACGGCAAGCTGGACGGGTTGCGGGTCGATCATCCCGACGGGCTGTACGATCCGGCCCAGTACTTTCGCCGCGTTCAGCAGCGGGCGGGGGCGCTGCCCGCGGCTCCGGAGGGCGGCAGGATCCCGCCGCAGGAGCTGCCGCTGTATCTCGTGGCCGAGAAGATCACGGCGGGGTTCGAGCATCTGCCGACGGCGTGGCCGGTGCACGGCACGACCGGCTACCGCTTCGCGAACGTCGTGAACGGCCTGTTCGTCGACGCGGGCGCACGCCGGCGGCTGGATCGCGCCTACCGGGGCTTCGTCGGCGAGCCGCTCGATTGGGCGTCGACGGCCTACGAAGCCAAGCACTTGATCGTGCGCACTTCGCTCGCGGCCGAGCTCAACGTGCTCACCAATCAGCTCGTGCACATCGCGCGCGCGACGCGGAGCACGCGCGATTTCACCGCCAACACCTTGCGACAGGCGTTGGCGGAGGTCATCGCGTGTTTCCCGGTCTACCGCACCTACGTGGCCGAGTCGGTCTCCGCCGAGGACCGCCGCTACATCGAATGGGCGCTGGCGAGCGCGCGGCGGCGCGCGGCGGGCACCGATGCCGCGGTGTTCGACTTCGTGCGCGCGGTGCTGCTCCGCGAGGGTGTCGCGGCGGCCGAGGCCGTGCGCGAGTGGGCGCGGGCATTCGCGATGAAGTTCCAGCAGGTGACTGCCCCGGTGACGGCCAAGGGCGTCGAAGATACGGCGCTCTATCGGTTCACCCGGTTGGCTTCGCTGAACGAGGTCGGCGGCGAGCCCGACGTGTTCGGCCTCAGCGTCCGCGCCTTTCACGCCGATGCGCAGCACCGGGCGCGCCACTGGCCGCACGAGCTGCTCGCGACCTCCACGCACGACACGAAGCGGTCGGAAGACGTCCGCGCGCGCCTCGACGTGCTGTCGGAGCTGCCGCCCGGCGCCTGGCGCCGGACGGTCGCGCGGTGGAACCGCATGAACCGCAGCCGCAAGCGCGAAGTTCACGCGCACCCGGCTCCCGCGCGGGACGATGAGTACCTGCTGTACCAGACGCTGCTCGGCAGCCTGCCGCTCGAGGAGCTCGATGACGCGGCGCTCCGCGCGTACACCGAGCGGATCGACGCCTACATGGCGAAGGCGGCGCGCGAGGCGAAGCGGCACACGAGCTGGGCAAACGTCGACGCGGCGTACGAGGAGGCGCTCCACCAGTTCGTGCACGGCATCCTCGAGCGCCGCGAGGGCAACTTGTTCCTCGCCGACCTCATCGCCACCGCGCGCCGGCTCTCGTGGTTCGGGCTGCTGAACAGCTTGTCGCAGACGCTCTGCAAGCTGACCGCGCCGGGCGTGCCTGACATCTATCAGGGGAGCGAGCTGTGGGACTTCTCGCTGGTCGACCCCGACAACCGCCGGCCGGTGGACTACGCGCTGCGCCGCACGCTGCTCGACGATATCTCGAGCTGGATGGACAGCGGCGCCGGCGGGCTGGCCGCGCGCGCGCGGCAGCTGACCCAAGAGCTCGGCGACGGCCGCGCCAAGCTCTACCTGATCTGCCAGACGCTCCGGTTCCGCCGCGCGCAGCCGGCGCTGTTCGCCGAAGGGCGCTACGTGCCGCTCGTCAGCAGCGGGGAGCGCGCGAGCCACCTGTGCGCATTCGCGCGCGTGCGCGATGGAGGCTGCATCGTCGTCGTGGCGCCGCGGCTGTATGCGCGATTGCTCGGCCAGCGGCCGGAGCCGCCGTTGGGAGAGGCGGTCTGGGGCGACACCGTGATCGAGCTGCCGCGCATCGACCGCGCTGGGCGCGCCCGCGCCACAGCGCAAGCGATGGCGCCGGCCGGGTTCACCGGTCTGCTCGACGGTACTTCCCTCGAAGCGCGTGAGCGCGAAGGCCGGTGGGTGCTGTCGGCGGCCGAGGTGCTGGCGAACTTTCCGGTCGGGGTGGTGACGAACATGGGCGCAGCGGCGGTAGAACCTTAACCGCAAGTGTGTTCTTGGCGTACCCGTGGCCGCACGGCATGGCGCAGCGATCGAGCGCCAAGGGCAGTGGGTGCTGTCGGCCGCCGACGGCTGGCGAAGCTCCCGGTGGGGTGTGACGAGCATGGAGCGCCCAGCGGACACGGCGTGATGCGACACCCGCACCGGCGCGGAGCCGGGGGTGATCTGCAGTACGGACGGTGTGCGCTCGGCGGCCGTTCGGAACGCGTGGGGCATCGGGCGTTCGATTTCCGGACACCTGGTCCGCAGATCCGGCCCGCGAACGCCCCGCAATACGGGTGCCGGCGGCTGGCGTTCTGCGTGCTCACCCGCAGCTCCAGCGGTGGGCAGCCCAGTGGCGACGGCAGTGACGAACACTCCTGCGGGCGACCGGCAATTTGCGCGCATGCCGCGGGTCGTCCGCGTGCCGTCGCTGAAGAT
>JBFXHX010000072.1:0-13910 GCA_050176585.1 Binatia bacterium | reverse complement strand
GACCCCTTCGGCGGGCACTACGAGCTGGATGCGACGAGCGGGCGCGCGCGATCCAGCACGGGTCGCAGACCGTCGACGTTACATCAGAGCAAGATCCGCGAGCGGGCGTTGCATGGACAATCGGTGAGAGATCCATGACCGCTTGCGCATCCCCGTTCGGGACCGAGGAACCGCCCGCGGCCGCCGCGCCGCAAGCCGACACGCCGCCGGCCGTCCTGCGAAGCGCCGCTACGGAAACCGCCCTCCTGGAGCTGCGCGCGCTCACCAAGGACTTTCGCCACAACTGGACCATGCGGCGCTTCCGCGCGCTGGACCAGCTCGATCTCGTCGTGCACACGGGCGAGCTCTTCGGGCTCATCGGCCCGAACGGCGCTGGCAAGACGACCACCTTCAAATGCCTGCTCGGATTACTCCGGCCGACCAGCGGAGAGGTGCGCTTCGACGGGCGGCGACTGGGCGTCGCCGAGCGCGCCGCCATCGGATTCCTGCCCGAGCAACCGTACTTCTATGACTATCTGACGGTAGTCGAGACGCTGACGCTCTATGCTCGCCTCTACGGCCTCACCGGTACGAGCGGGCGCCGGCGGGTCGAAGAGGTGATCGAGCTCGTCCAGCTCGGCCACAAACGCCGAGCCGCGTTGCGGTCGCTCTCGAAAGGCACGGTGCAGCGCGTCGGTATCGCGCAGGCCATTCTCAACCGGCCGCGCTTGCTGATCCTCGATGAGCCCATGTCCGGCCTCGACCCGACGGGCCGGCATCGCATGCGCGAGCTGATCCGCGGGTTGCACGCCGAGGGCACCACGGTGGTGTTCTCGTCGCATATCCTCCCGGATGCCGAAGCGCTGTGTGAACGCGTGGCGATACTCGCCGGTGGACGGCTGCGCGAGGTGATCGACGTCCGCGCGCCTCGGGAGACGGCGATGTACCAGCTCAGCGTGTCCGCCGTTCGCTCGGACGTGCTCGCGGCCCTCGAGCGCTTGAGCGGAGCGCCCGCGCTTGCGCACGGCGGCGGGTGGCGGGTGCGACTGCCGGGTTCGCAGGCGGTTGGACCGGCGCTCGATCTGGTCCGGGGTGCCGGCGCGAGCATCGAAAGTCTGCTGCCCGTGCATCCGTCGCTCGAAGAGCGATTTCTCGCCCATGTCGGTCACGCGAGCGACGTCGACTGAACCAGCCCTGTCGCTCGCGCAGCCGGAAGGCGGCACACGCCAATCGCCGACGCCCGCCGGCCGCCACGAGCGTCTTTGCGTGGTCGCGGCGTTCCTGGCCACGCTCTGCTTGGCCGTGGTCCCATACCTGAACAGCCTCGGCAACGATTTCACGTTCGACGACCCCGTCGTCGTGCGCGACAACCCAATGGTGACCCGCGGCGCGCCGGCTGAGCTGCTGAGCGCGGTCTATGCGCTGGGCGCGGTGTACCGGCCCCTCACCATGCTGTCGTACAGCGTCAATTACCGCGTCAGCCCCGAGCCGTTCGGGTTCCATCTCGTCAATGTCACGCTACATGCATTGACCTCCGCTGCCGTGCTGGGGCTGGCGCTGGCGCTCTTCCACTCGCGCGTGGCCGCATTAGCGGCCGGCGCGCTGTTCGCCGTCCATCCGATCCACACGGAGGCGGTGAACAACATCGTCGGCCGCGCCGAGCTGTTGGCGGCGCTGCTGCTGCTCGTCGCGCTGCTCGCCCTGGTCCGCGCCAGCCGCGGAGCGCGCCGGCTCTGGCTCGCGGTGGCGGTGGTCGCGTTCGCCGGGGCGCTGTTGGCGAAGGAGAGCGCGTTCACGGGTATCGGCCTTGCGGCGGCAGTCGCATGGTGGGTGGACCCCCAGCGCTCGCCGGGCCGCGCGCTCGCCGGAATGGTGCCGTTCGCCGCGGTCGGGCTGCTGTACCTGCCGTTGCGCGTGGCCGTCGTCGGTTCGCTCACCTGGCCATATCCACCACCGTTCATCGACAACCCGCTCGCACACGCGCCCGCGTTGGTGCGGGCCGGAACCGCGCTGGTCGTGCTGTCCGAGTACTGTTCCCAGCTGTTCGTGCCGCTGCGCTTGGTGGCCGATTACTCCTACGACTCCATTCCGCTCGTCACGTCGCCACTCGACGGCCGCCTGCTCCTCGCCATTTTTGTGTTCGCAAGTCTGGCGGTCGCCTGCGCCGCCGTCGCGCGGCGCGTCCCGGCGCTGCTCATGGCCGCGGCGTTCACCGCGATCCCCCTGACGCTCACTGCGAACCTGCTGTTCCCCATCGGCACCATCAAGGCCGAGCGCCTGCTCTACCTCCCGTCGGTCGGTTGGTGTCTCGCCGCTGGCTGGTTCACCGCGGCCGGGTGGCGCCGGCATCGGATGGCGACCGCGTGCGTCGTGCTCGCACTGACCGGGGCCTTCGCGGCGCGCACCTGGTTGCGGAACCCGGACTGGCAGAACAACCTGGCGTTGTTTGCCGCGGCAGTTCAGCACGCGCCGCAGAACGCCAAAGCCCAATACAACCTGGCGATCGCGTACGACGCGGCCGGTCGGCTGGATGACGCGATGCTGCACGCACGCCAAGCGCTGCGAATCTATCCGGATTCGGCCGATGCCATGTTCGTGCTCGGCACCATCTATGAGCGGAAGCGGCAGGATGCCGCCGCGCTGTACTGGTACGGGCGCGCCAGCGAATCGAGCTGGGCGCTCGCGAAAGCGCACCTCAACATCGGCTCCATTCGCTTCCGCCGAGCGGAATACGGCGCCGCCGAAGCGGCCTTTCGCACAGGCTTGGCTTTCGAGCCGACGAACGCGCGCTTGCTGCTCGGCCTCAGCCTGGCGCTGCGCCTGCAAGGCCAATTGGACGAGTCGCGCCTGATCCTCGCCGGGATCGCGGCCGACGGCGCCAGCGACGCCGGGGTGCGCGACCAAATCGTCGCCGCGAGTCTGCTCGATGCCGAGCGGCCGGCCTGGCGCCATTCAACCATTGCGGAATCTCCGCCGGCGCCCGCGGTGAATGCGCCCACCTCATGACCGCCCCGCGGAGCTTCCCAGCCGCGCCGCACCGCGCGTGGTGCGGTGCCGCGATCGCGCTGCTCGCCGCCCTCCCATACCTGAACGGCCTGCACGGCGACTTCGTCTTCGACGACGCCATCGTGGTCCGCGACAATCCCAGCGTGACGCAGGGCGCGCCGACAGCGCTGCTCACCTCGGTATACGCGCTCGGCGCCGTGTACCGTCCGCTCACCATGCTGACGTATGCCGCCAACCACCGCGTCAGCCCAGACCCATTCGGCTATCACGTGGTGAACCTCGGGCTGCACGTGCTGGTGTGCCTCGCCCTATTCGCGCTGGTCCTCGAGCTGCTCGGCTCGCTGCCGGCGGCTTCGGCCGCCGCGGCGCTGTTCGCCGTCCATCCGGTTCACACCGAGGCGGTCACCAGCATGGTCGGCCGGGCCGAGCTCCTGGCCGCCCTGCTCGTCTTCATCGCGCTGTTCGCGCAGGTGCGCGCGGTGCGGCAGTCGAGCCGGCGGTGGAGCGCCTTCGGTGTCGGCAGTTTCGCGCTGGCACTGCTCGCGAAGGAGAGCGCCTTCACCGCTATTGCGCTTGCGGCCGCGGTCGCGTGGTGGATCGACCCGCGGCGCTCGGTCCGCCGGGTGCTGCGCGCGACCGCGCCGTTCGCAGTGGTCGGCCTCGCCTACCTGCCGCTGCGCTGGATGGTGGTAGGCGCGCTCGGTTGGCCCTATCCCCCGCCGTTCGTCGACAACCCGCTCGCACATGTCCCCGCTTGGCCGCGGATCGGCACCGCGCTGGTCGTGTTGTACGAGTACTGCTCGCTGCTCTTCCTGCCGATCAACCTCGTCGCGGATTACTCCTACAATCAGATCCCGATCGTGACTTCGCCATTTGACGGCCGCCTGCTGCTCGCCGCCGCCGTGCTGCTGGCGGCCGGCGCCGGGGTTGCCGCGGCCGTGCGGCATGCGCCGGCCCTGGCACTCGCCGCGGCGTTCGCGAGCATTCCGCTCGCGCTCACCGCGAACGTGCTGTTTCCGATCGGCACGATCAAAGCGGAACGCCTGCTGTACTTGCCCTCGGCCGGGTGGTGTCTCGCAGCCGGCTGGCTCTTCGCCGCGGCGCTGCGCCGCCGGCCTATGGCCGCGGTGGCGGCGGTGGTTATCGCGACATTCGCCTTCGCCGTCCGCACCTGGGTGCGGAACGCGGATTGGCGGGACGACCTCGCGCTGTTCAGCGCGGCGGTCGAGGGCGCGCCGAACAGCAGCAAGGTGCACCACAACCTCGCCGTGGCCCTGCAGCGCGCCGGGCGCCTCGACGAAGCGCTGGCGCACTACCGCGAGACGCTGCGGATCTACCCGGACTACGCCGCCGCCGCTTTCGGCATCGGACACATTCACGCATTACGCGGCGACGATGCCGGCGCAGTGTACTGGTACCACACTGCGCTGCATCGCGATTGGCAGCTCTGTTCCGCGCACCTCCAACTCGGGTTGGTCCACGAACGCCGCCGCGAGTACACCGCCGCCGAGGCCGCGTTCACCACGGGATTGGCGATCGAACCCGGCAACCCGCTGCTGCTGGTGAACCTCGCCGCGGCACGCCTGGCGCAGGGCGATCGGTGGGGCGCCAGGGCGGCGCTCGAGCAGCTCGACCACAGCGCACCCGCTCCCGACGCAAACACGCGGGCGCTCGTTACGGCCGTGCGCGAAGAGATCGAGGGGGCACTCCGATGAGCAAGGTTCTGGCGATCGCGCTGAACACTGCGCGCGAGGCGATTCGCAACCGCGTCCTGTACTCGATTCTGTTCTTCGCGGTGCTGATGGTGGGCGTGGCGGCGATCTTCGGCGCCGCGTCGATCGGGGATCACATCAAGTTCATGAAGGACTTCAGCTTGATGAGCGTGTCGCTGTTCGGCGTGATCATCGCGATCGTGCTCGGCGTGAACCTCCTGCACCAAGAGCTCGGCAAGAAGACGATCTTCAACATCCTGTCGAAGCCGGTGGCGCGCTGGCAATTCGTGGTGGGTAAATTTCTCGGCCTGCTCGCCACGCTGACGCTCATCGTGGGCGCCATGTCGGCGGGGCTGGTCTGCGCGCTCGGCTGGTACACGGGTGGCATCGACTGGGGCTTGGCCCTGGCGGGCGGTGCCGCGCTGCTGGAGATCATGATCGTGATCGCGGTGGCGATCTTCTTCTCGTCCCTCGTCGTCACGCCGGCGCTGGCCGGGATGTTCACGGCCGCGACGTTCATCGCGGCGCGTTCCTCGAGCTACCTGCTCTATTTTCTCGGCGACGAGCACGCGCCGGGCGTGCGCACCATGGCCCGGGCGCTGTACTGGATGCTGCCGCGGCTCGACCGCTTCGCCATCGCGGACCAGATCACGTACGGGCAGTGGCCCACACTGGACTACGCCGCCGCCCTGATCGCGTACGCCGTAGCCTACGCGGGCGTGCTGCTGCTGCTCAGCGTCGGGTTGTTCTCCCGCCGCGAGTTCGTGTAAGGCCGCTGACTCGCGCTTGCTCCGCACTCGCCGAGCGCGTAACTGACCTCCCCATGCGACACAGAGGCCCTTCACCGAGCCGCATGTGCCGGGGGCGATTCGGCGGCGCCGCTGGCGCCGCATGGCGCGGGGACCGCACCGTCCGTCCCGCGCCCCGCCGCGGCGCGACCAGCCCTTCAGGGCGCGGTCGGCCGGGCTCGGTGATCGCGCCGAACCGTCGGGCCGACGTCTGACCCCCTGGTCTGGGCGGGGTGCGATGGTGCTATTGATCGCCGCATTCGTTTTCGGCGCCGTGGTGGGCAGCTTCCTGAACGTCTGCATTCACCGCCTGCCGAGCGGCCAGTCGCTGGCGTTCCCCGCCTCGCACTGCCCACACTGCCAAGCGCCGATCAAGCCGTACGACAACATTCCCATTCTGAGCTACATCGTGCTCGCCCGGCGCTGTCGCAGTTGCGGCACCCGGATCGCCTGGCGGTATCCATTCGTGGAGATCCTCGCCGGCATCGCGGCCGTCGCCGTGGTCTATACGTTCGGTCCGACGGCGTACGCGCTACTGATGTTCGCGTTCCTCGCGGCGCTGATCGCCATCACCTTCATCGACCTCGACCACCAGATCATCCCCGACGCGATCACGCTGCCCGGTATGTTCGTCGGCTTTGCCGCCTCGCTGCTATTCGGTGCGCCGAGTTGGTCGGCATCCCTGGCGGGCATCCTGCTGGGCGGCGGGATCCTGTGGGTCGTGGCCGCGGTGTACGAATGGCTGACCGGCCGCGAGGGAATGGGCGGTGGCGACATCAAGTTACTGGCGATGATCGGCGCGTTCCTCGGCTGGAAAGCCATTCTCGTAACGCTGCTGCTCGCGTCCCTGCTCGGTACCGTGGTGGGGGTGCTCGTGATGGCGGTTCGAGGGCGCGATACGAAGATGGCCATTCCGTTCGGTCCTTTTCTCGCCATCGGCGCGACGTGCGCGCTCTTTTGGGGCGACGCCCTCATCCAGTGGTACCTGGGTGTCGCCGGGAGACTCTGACCGCGTGCCGCGCGGCGCGCGGTCGCTCGACGCGCCGCGCGCATGCACACCGCATCCAGGCGCGGCGGCGCCGCAAAGTACTCATTGACGCGTAGACAACGGCGCCCTAATGCGGCGCTCATGTCGCGCAACGGCGGTTTCACGCTTCTCGAGCTTCTCGTCGCGCTCACACTTCTCGCCGCGCTGAGCGGAGTCGCGGTGCCGCGGGCGCGCGTGCTGCTCCAGAGCTGGCAACTCAGCGCCGCCGCGCGACAGGTGGTGATGGATCTGAAGCTCGTGCGCGCCCGCGCCATTGGCGCCGGCATCACACACCGCCTGCGGTTCGCGGTACCCGGCACCGCGTATCAGCAGGAGCGCCGAAGCGGGTCCGGGTATGCCGCGGCCGGCCCGCCGACGCAGCTGCCCGACGGCGTCCAGGTCGTCGAGTGCACCGCCGGCGGCGGTGGCGTCGCCTTTCGGCCGCGCGGCTATGCCGCGAGCTTCGGTACCATCACTCTGCGCAATCGCGCGGGCCATGAGCGCCGCGTCGTGGTCGACATCGCCGGCCGACTCCGCGTGCGCTGATGGGTGCACGGGCGCGCGGCTTCACGTTGATCGAGGTGGTCGTGGCCGTCCTGCTGTTCGCCATCGGCGCGGCGGCGCTGGCGGAGACGCTGGTCGTTGCACAGCGCGTGCGCGCGAGCAGCGCGCGTTGGGTGGAGGCGCTCGCGCTCGCGGAAGAGCGGCTGGAACGGCTGCGCGCGGGCGATCGCAGCGCAGAGGGCCCTGCGCGTGGCGGGTTCACGTGCAGCTGGCGCAGTGACCCGTGGGAGGACGCGGCGCAGTTGGAGCGGGTGGAGGTAGCGGTGGAGTGGCAGGACCGCGGTGCGCAGCGCCTCGCACTCACGGCGCTGCTCCCCGTGGTGCCATGACGAGCGGCCGAGGACAGCGCGGGGCGAGCCTGGTCGAGATCCTGGCGAGCCTCCTCGTATTCGGCCTGTTCGCGGTCGGCATTCAACAGTTCGCCCGGACCATGCTCCGGGGCGTGGCGGTGCTCGCGGCCGCCGCCGAGGCGCAGGAAGCGGCGCGGCTGGGAGCACAGCTGATCGCCACCGATCTGCGCGACGCCGGCTTCAGCGCGTCCGGTGCGCTCGGCAATGGTGTGCGAGAGGCGTCGGCTGATGCCGTCGCCGTCGTTCGCGACCTCAACGGCGACGGCGACAGCGACGATGCGGGCGAGGCGGTCGCCTATGCATATGCGGCGGACCGCCGCGCGCTGCTGCGCCGCCAGGGGGCGGCACCGCCACAGCCGCTTTTGAACGACCTGTCCGCGGACGGTCTGCGGCTCGTCTACTTCGCGCGCGACGGCAGTCGATTGGCGACGAGTGGGGCGCTGGACGCCGCACAGTTGCGCCGCATCCATCGGGTGAGCGTCCAGGTATCGGTCGACATTCCGCATCCAGACCCCGCCTTCGGGCAGCCGATTCGACGCGTGCACCAAGTGAGCGTGGTGCTGCGCAATGCATAGCGTCAGGCTGCACGCGGCGGCCGCCGCGCAGCGGGGCGGAGTCGCGCGGCGAAGCCGTGCCGCCGAGAGCGGTCACGCGCTGCTCGCCGCCCTGATCGCGACCGCGATGCTGCTGCCGCTCGGCGCGTTCGCGGTCATGCAGGCGCGCCTGGACTTTCTCCTCCAGCACCACACGCGCGCGGCCGCCGAGAGCCTGGCGGTAGCGGAATCCGGTCTCGCGCACGCGCTCGCCGACCTGGCCACCGAACCGCGCTTCGAGCGGCTGCTGTCCGGTCCTGATCAGCGGCCCGGCAACGCCGATGATGGCCAGTATCCGTTTCGTTCCGCCCCACCGGAGTTCTTCCCCGCCGCACCCTATCGCTACGAGGTCCGCGTCGCCGGACTGACCTCCGACCGCGCCGAGATCGTCGCGCGCGGGTTTGGTCGGTTAGGGGCGATGCGCGCCGTCGTGGCGGCCGTGGAGCGCTCTCCGTTTTCGCACCTTCCCGGCGCGCTCGCCTCCGCCGCTCCGGCGGTCGATCTGCTGCTCGCGCGCGACTGGCGCATCGAGGGCTCACCCGCCGCCGAGGTGCCCGCGATGGCCGTGCGGAGTGAAGCGGTCGCCGCGCAACTGCGCGATCGCCTGACCGCCGAGGAAGGCGCGCGGTTGACTGGACCGGGTGGGCGGCCGAGCCTTATCCCGGCCGGGATCCCCGATGTCGGCGCGCTGCTGGAGCAGGCGCGGCGGCGCGGCGAAGCGCAATCCCTGCGCGCCGAGGTCGACGGCGCAGTGGGCGACGGGCTCTTCGTGCGCAACGGCTCCCTCCACCTGCTCAACGCCTCGGGCAGCGGCATCCTGTTGATCGATGGTGCGCTCGAGATCACCGGATCGTGCGAGTTCCACGGCGTGATCCTCGTCGCCGGCGACCTCCGGGTCGCACCTGATGCCGAGGTGGCTATCGCGGGCGCCGTCGTGCAGGGGGCCGGCGGCGGCGCGCTGGTGCTGCGCGGACGGGGGCGGATCGGCTACGACGCCGAAGTGGTCGAGCGGGTGGGGGCTGCGCACCCCGGCCTCCTGCCGGCGCGCGCGCGCGTCACCGGCTGGCGGGAGCTCCCCGACGCGCAGGGCTGACGGGCGCCCTTCATTGACACCGCGGCATCGTGGGTGAAACGATTGGCGCCTTCCCATCGGCGCCAATGGCTCAAGACTGCTCGACGTGGGCTCCTCCCGACGCCGCCCTGGCCCCGCCAGCGCGCATCATGGTGCCCTCCTTCGAGCCCGACCCCGCGGACGTCGAGCATCCACACCTTTGGGGTTTTGCCGACACGCGGTTCGAAGTCACGCCTACCGGTACCGTGGAGCTGACGGGGAGCCGGTACACCCTGTGCGGCGCCCCGCTCGAGGATCTGTTGCCGTGGATGCGCGCCGAGATTGGCGTCGACCTCGATCCCACCGACAAGCGTACGCCCAACTGGCCGCCGGCGGTTCCGCCGGCACGGCGCGACGCCGGCTTGGAGGCAGACCTCGCTCGGCTGCTGCGCCCCGACCAATGGAGCGACGACCCGATGGTGCGGCTGCGGCGCGGGCACGGCCATACGGTCGAGGACATCTGGGCGCTCAAATACGGTCATGTCGAACGGGCGCCCGATCTGGTCGTGTGGCCGGAAACGGAAGCGGACGTCGAAGGCCTCGTCGCCTTGGCGTGCCGCCATGACGTGTTTCTGGTGCCGGTCGGCGGTGGCACCAACGTCACCAACGCGCTCACCCCGCCGGCGGGCGACGGGCGCATGGCTGTGGCGGTCGACATGCGGCGCATGCGCCGCATTCGCTGGATCGACCCGGTGAACCGCATGGCGTCCATAGAAGCCGGTGCGGTCGGGCGCCATCTCGCGGCGCAGCTAGCGGAATACGGCTTCACCATGGGCCACGAGCCCGACTCGATCGAGTTCTCCACGCTGGGCGGCTGGATCGCGACGCACGCGAGCGGCATGAAGAAGAACCGGTACGGCAATATCGAGGACTTGGTCCTCGGGGTGACCGCGGTGACGCCGATCGGTCGCGTCGAGCGCGGTCCGCTCGCCCCGCGCGAGTCCGCCGGCCCCGACCCGCGCCGCTGGCTCTTCGGCTCGGAGGGCACGCTCGGCATCGTCACCAGCGCCGTCGTCCGCATCTTCCCGCTGCCGGAGGTGCAGCGCTACGCCTCCATCGCGTTCCGCGAGTTCAGCGCCGGCGTCGAGTTCATGCGCGAGCTCCAGCAAGGCGGGGCGGTGCCGGCGAGCGTGCGCCTGGTGGACAACGAGCAATTCCGTTTTGCGCTGGCGCTCAAGCCGCGCGCTCGCGGCCTCAGAAAGCTGCGCGGGCTCTTCCAGAAGTGGCTCGTGACGCGCGTGCTCGGCTTCGATCCGCTGCGCATGTGCGCCTGCACCATCGTGTTCGAGGGCACGCGCCGCGAAGTCGCCGAACAGATGCGCGCCGTCAAACAGCTGGCCAAGCGGCACGGCGGCATCGCGGCGGGGTCCGAGAACGGCCGCCGCGGCTACGAGCTCACCTTCGGCATCGCGTACATTCGCGATTTCGTCATGGATCACTGGATCCTCGCCGAATCCTTCGAGACCAGCGTCAGGTGGGACCGCATCGAGGCGCTGATCGACGGCGTGAAGTTGCGGGTCCGCCGGGAGCACGCCGCGCGTGGGATGCCGGGCCGGCCGTTCATCACCGCCCGGGTAACGCAGGTCTACCCCACTGGCGTGGCGGTCTATTTCTACCTCGCCACCTATTACAAAGGTGTCGCCGACCCGGCGGAAGCGTACGGCGCGCTCGAATCGGCCGCGCGCGACGAAATTTTGCTGCAGGGCGGCTCACTGTCGCACCATCACGGCGTCGGCAAGCTCCGGCAGCGCTTCCTCCCGCGCGTGGCCTCGCCCGCGCTCCTCGAGGTGCAGCGCCGCCTGAAAGCCGCCGTGGACCCACAAAACGTGCTCGGTAGTGGGAACCTCGTCCGAGCCGACCATCTGCCCGCGTGACTTCGCCCGGTGCAACCGTCCTGCTGACCGGCGCTACCGGGTTCCTCGGCAAGGTGGTGTTGGAGGAGCTGCTGCGGCGGCATGACGAGCTCGCGGTGGAGCGTGTGTGGGTGCTGATCCGACCGCACCGCCCGGCCACGCCGCGCGCGCGCTTTCAGCGCAAGATCGCGACGTCGCCGGCGCTGGCCGCGCTGCCCGACGACTGGCGATCGCGGGTGAAAGTGGTCGGCGGCGATCTCGCCGCACCCGGTGGCGGACTGAGTGAGGCCGACCGTGAGGCCCTCGAGTCGGAGGTCACGCACATCATCCACTGCGCGGCGAGCGTGGAGTTCGACCTCCCGCTCGCGGATGCGCTCGCCGCGAACACGACCAGTGCGCTCGAGGTGCTCGAGCTGGCACGGCGCTGCCGTCATCTGGTCTCCATGGTCGCGGTCTCGACCGCGTATGTCACCCCGCACCGCGGCGGCATTCAGCGCTGCGAGGAGGTGCTGCCTCCGCTCCCCGAGCCGGCGGCGGCGCTCTACGATAGGATCCGGGGCGGACGGGCGGACGAGCGCAAAGTGCTGCGCGCGACCGGCCACCCCAACACCTACACGCTCACCAAAGCGCTCGCCGAGCACCTGCTCGCCGAGCGCCGCGGCGATGTGCCCCTCAGTATCGTGCGCCCGTCGATCATCACCGCCAGCCGGCGGTGGCCGCTCCCGGGGTGGATCGACAACGTCGGCGCGTTTGCCGCGTTCGTGTGGATGGTGGGCGGCGGGTATCACCGCGTGCTGATCGCGCGCCCGGAGACCGCGCTCGACCTGGTGCCGTGTGACGAAGTGAGCGCGCGGGTGATCCGCGCCGCCTTCCACCCACCGCCGCGCGGCGGGGCGGTGGTCATTCGGCACGCAGTCGCGGGGCTGCGCAACGCGTGCACGGTGGAGCTCTGCGTCGACGCGGTGCTCCGGTTCTTCGAAACCCATCCCTTGGAACGTCGCGCGCGGCTCCGGTACATCGGCCCGCGCGGGGCGCTGCTGGAGCTGCAAGACGCCATCTACCATCGGCTCCCGACCGCGACGGCGCGGCTCTGGTTTCGGCTCACCCGCAAGCAGCGGCTCGAGCGGGCGGCGGTGCGCCTCGCCGATCGCCGGCGGCGGCTGCACGAGGTGTTCCCGTACTTCACCTGCAACACGTTCGATTTTCGATCCTCCGATGCGCTAGAGCACGACTTCGACCAGACCGCCTACATTCGCCTCGTGGCGCAAGGCGTGATGCGGCACCTGCTCGACGTCGACGACACCGAGCTGCCGATCGCCGGTCATCGCCACCGCCCCGCCGTCGGAGACTTCCGCTGGGCGCTCGGTCAGCCGAAGGGTAACTGGGTCCACCGCGTATTCGCCTGCATCATCGCCAAGGCGTTTCGGCGCGGCGTGGATGTCTTCACGTTCGACGAGCCGTCATTCGAGCGCGCGCTCGCCCAGGTGTCGCCGGGGGACGGCGTGGTGATCGTGCCGGCGCACCGCAGCTATGTCGACTTCATCCTGCTGCCGTACCTCTGCTTTGCGCGACCCGATCTGGGAGTGGAGATCCCGTACCTCGCGGCGGCCGACGAGTTCCGGCGCATCTTCCTCCTCGGCTGGCTGCTCAAGCGCGCGCAGGCGTTCTACATCAAGCGCGGGGTGGGCCGTGAAGATCCGGACCTCAGCCTTCGCATCCGCGAGCTGGTGCGGAAGCGGCGCGTGCTGCTGTTCTTCATCGAGGGGCAGCGCAGCCGCGCGCGCCGCTTCCTGAGCCCGCGGCGCGGCATCCTGCGGTCGCTGCAGGCTACGGGCAAATCCTTCACGATCCTGCCCGTCGCCTTCGGCTACGAACGTCTGCCCGAAGAATCCGTGTTGATGCAGGAGCTGCGCGGGCGACCCAAGGGCCGGATGAGCCTCGGCAGCGTGCTCGCCTGGTTCGGCGAGCTCCGGCGCGGCCAGGTCCGGCTCGGCCGCATGCACCTCGCCGCGGGCTCACCGGTGCGCCTCAACGAGGAATCGGACGTGCACGCGGTCAGCCACGCGATCGTCGCCGAGCTGCAGAGGGCGACCGTCGTGAGTACGTTCCACTTGCGCGCCTTCATCGCGCATAGTGGGGGAGCGGCGGCGGGGATCGACGTCGAATGGTTGCGGCACGCCATTATGGAGCGCGGAGGGCGCGTGCTCGACAGCCGGTTGCATCCCGAGAACGTCGATGCCGCGACGGAGCGCTGCCTGCGCTACGACTGGGCCCATTGGTTCTATGACGACATCGAAGCGCAGCTAGGCGCGCACGCCGTGGTGCGACACCACCTCGCGCGCAATCGCTACCGCACGGCCCAAGGCGCGCGCGCCGTGCTGGCGAACGATCCGCGCCTGCACTGGCTGCTCACCGCATTGATGGAGCCAGTGTGCGGCGATTATCGGACCGCTGCCGCGCTCCTCGAGCGCGCCGACCGGCGCAGCCCACCGCCCGCGCCGGCCGCGCTCGCCGCCACTGCTGCCGACGCGCACCTGCCCGATCTCGAAGGGGCGTTCGAGCAGATGGCGGAGCAAGGTATTCTCGCGCACGGCAACGGAACCGCGCCTTGGGCGTGGGGCCACAACGCGGACCAGCTGTCCGCCTATCGCGAGCGCTGCGAGTGGCCCCCGCGCCGTCCCGCGGCGGACGCGGTGGACGTCCGGCGCGCGCAAGGCGATCCATCGGCGATCCCGGGCTGACCGCGCACCACGTGCTGTGTAACTTCCAACACAGCGCGGCTGCCGAAGCTCCGCGCCGCGTGCGCGAACTCAGCGCGCAATTGAGATTCTTGGTGGAGGAATCTCGGAGACGTGCTAAGGTGCGTCGCTGCGTGGCGGGATGACCGTTGCCGAGCGACGCATGAGCCGAACGATCCTGGTGGTCGA
>JBFXHX010000071.1:0-13980 GCA_050176585.1 Binatia bacterium | reverse complement strand
CGATCGGCAGCGCCGCGAGCGTGTGCGTTCGAATGGCGGCGAGCAAGGTCAGACCGATCACGGCCACCAGAATGCCGACGGTCTCCACGAGCCAGTAATCGACTTTCGGCCCCGTAACCGCCTCGAAAGACGCGCGGTGAATGAGCGGCCACACACCGGTTGTGAAAAAGTATATCCCCTGCACCAGCGCCGGCCACCTGAGTGGGGACCGAGCCGGCCACGTGTTCGCCATTAGCCCTCGCCAACTACGACCGCCGGCATACGGTACACGAACGACCCGGGACGCTGCGTGCTGAGAACGAGTCTCGAGCACGCCGGTTAATGGGAACCGCGACCGGACGCATGGAGACGCGGGTTCGATTTATGCCGCACTGGTTGCGGCGGGCCGACATTGTGTCATGCTGCGCATGTCGGGGGGGAGTGCTGGCTACGGCCGGCAGCCGGGTAGCCCAAGGGGTATCGATGCTCTCTGAGTCTCAGATGCATGCCCAGATCCAACAACTCGAGCGGGAGACGGAGCTCCTTTCATCCGTCGCCACGCTGGAGCCCGCTCACCGCCAGAAGGTGAACGAAATTCAGATTCGCATCTCGCGTATCCGCGCCGCCCTGGAGCAGGCGCCAAGCTGACTCCGGCAGCACATCTTGGCCGACTGCGCGCGGTGTGTGACGGCGCCGCGGCGCGAACCCGCTCGATCGGCCGACCGCCGGGTGGCCGCCTCCCCTTCGCCGGGTGGTCTGCCGATCGGTAACGCCATCTATCCATCCCGTAGCTGCCCGCGCCGGCGTGGCAGGTGAAGCATTCGCTTGGGGGTCGCGCCCCGCGCTCCATGACGAGGCGTGTCAGTGCTTGTCCACGCTCGGGGTGCGCTCATCGGATTTGCGCTTGCGTCGGCGTCGCTTGTCGGGGGCGGGTTGCCGCCGCGCGTTCCGGCTCTGGCCGGCGTTCGCGGTACCGGTGAGGACAGTGCGGATGATGGCCGCCCGCTCGGACCCGTGCTCCGCTCGCGCTTCATAAGCATCCGCGAGCGCCGTCAAGCCGCTCTTCCGCGTCCGTTGTGCCATGTTGCGCTGCAGCGCAATACTCTCTTGGAGCACCCGCAGAGCAGTCCACATCGCCATCTCGATGCCATTGTCGATGCTCGTGTTCAGCGCCTCGGCGGTGAACGCGTGGCCGACGTGGCATTGGTAGGAAGTCACCGCAGGGGCAGATTGTTCCCAGAGCGCCCCCCCGCACTCGGGGCAGGTGAACGGCGACGGCGCCCCCGGCGCGATCCCCTCTTCGAGCAACTTAGTCCCCGCCCGAGCCCGGTCCGCCCGTCCGCTTTGGCTGCCGATCTTCTTTCCCGGTCCGATTCTTTCGTGCGCCAGGCGGACGATCACGCTCGGCATCTGTACCGCCGAGAGAACGAAGTCCACGTGTACGAATCGGATCGCGCTGAGCGGCATGTGTGGAACCGCGGCTTCATCCGGGTCTTGGGCGATCGCGACACCACCCGCCCTTTTCACGACGTCGAGCCCTCGCGTTCCGTCGTCGAGGCCACCGGATAACACAATACCGACGACCCGCGGACCGTGTTGTAGCGCCGCGGTGCGGAATAGCGGATCGACCGCCGGCCTGAACCCATTCTCCCGCGGGCCCGACGTGACGCTCAGGCGTCCATCCGACAGCAACAGGTGGCGGTCGGGCGGCGCGCAGTAGATCCGTCCGGGGCGGAACTGCTCGCCGTTTTCCGCGTAGCTAGCCGGCAACGGCCCGGCTCTGGTGAGCAGCTCCGGCAGTAGTCCGGGCGTGTCCGGCCCGCTGTGCACCACGATGAGCACGGTGGCGGGAAGGCCGGGCGGCAGGCCAGCAGCAATCTCCTGCAATGCCGGGAGTGCGCCAGATGATCCGCCGACGACTACGATGTCCCGTTTCGGCATGTGAAAGGGAAGACTCCAGGAGCCCACGCTAGCATATATGCCTCGGCCTCACGCTCTCGCGCGGCGTCCTACGGCGCGCACAGAGAAGCCGTTGCGATCCCGCCACCCGGGTAGCTGACGTGGCGCTCATGACCTGAACCGCCCGACTGCGGCGCGCCAGTGGCACCCCCGATTCGCACGATAGGCGCTCCGCCCACGGCGGGTGACCCGACGTCTGCGCAGCGCGCAGCACCACACTTGCGCGGAAGGAACTTCGGCATTAGATGCGCCGCGTACGGGGGTAGATGCGATGGCGGAACCACGCGCGCGCGACGTGCCATTGTATGTGGAGATAGCGCAGCTCGAGGCCGAGCTGTCGTACCTGTTGGAGCTCGCGACCATTCCCACGGACGTGCGGCAACGGCTGTTGAAGCGGATGGCGGAGCTGAAGCAGCGAGCCGGCATGCAGCTGAGCCCGGAGCTGAAGGCGATATTGGCGGGAGAGCCACAGGGCGAGCCGTGACGGAACCGAGCGCGCCGAGCCGATCACCGGATCCGAGCCAGCTCGCAGCTCCTGCGTCCAGCCGCGGCGCATCTCGCTTCGACGTTCGGCCGGCTATGTGGTCGGGTGTCCCTCGCCAGTGGCGGCGCGCCGGGTGCGTCCGAGCCATGTCGAAGGCTTGAGCGGAGGAGTGTTGAGGCCGGCGTGATCGGCCATGCCGCGCAAGACCTCTAGGATTGCGTCCTCGGCCGAATGCCGTGCTTCCCAGCCGAGCTCGCGCCGCGCGCGCCCTATCGCCATCAGGGGAGCGCCGAATGCCATGTCGATCCACCCGGCCGACGCGGGTGTCAAATGGAGTCGCCAGGCGATTGCGGCCGCCACGTGCAGAACACGTGGCGTCACCGGAATCCGCCGCGCATGTAGCAAGCGCGCAAGGCGGTGTCCATCCAGGATCGGGTCGGCCGCCAGATTGAAGGCGCCGCTCACCTGCCGCACGAGCGCCAGTCGGTACGCCTCGCCCACGTCAAGGGAGTGCACCGCCTGAAAGCGAAAGCGCGGGTGAATCGGCACCACGGGGATACGCCCCGGCCGCGCAAGCGCGGCTGGAAATAGGGGCCCGAGGAACAGGCGGCGTTGTTCGCTGCCCGACGCGCGCTTGAAGATGAGCGCCGGCCGCATGCGCACGACCCGCACGTTCGCATGCCGCCGCTCGAACGCGTCCAGCAGTGCCTCGACAGCCGCTTTTTGGCGCGAATAGATCGCGCTCTGGATCCCCCCGGTCGGCCACCGTTCGTCCACGCAGCGGTCTTTCGGCCCTGGTGAATACGCCCCCACGGACGAGGCGTACACCAGGACGGGAACGCGCGCCTGCGCGACTGCTTCGAACGTCCGTTGGCTTCCGTGCACATTGGTCACGGTGAGCAGCGCCAGGTCGCGCTCGGGTTGAATCAGCCAGGCGAGGTGCACGACCGCGTCCACGCCGTCGAAGAGCGCGGCGAGATCGTCCCGGGCGACATCGGCCGCAACCCATTCGACCTTCGGCATCGCGACCGCCGGCCGCCGGCGCGCGATGGCGCGAATCGACTCCACCGCAGATTCATTTTCCAGGCTCTGAATAAGACTAGTGCCGACGTTTCCAGTCGCTCCGGTGATGGCGATCCGCATGTCGTTGCCTCCTCCCGCTTACGGCTGATCGGGCGCATGCGCACGAACCGTGCCACGGTGCGCGCCGGTGAAGCACAGGTAAGGCGCCGCGTTGCCGACGCGGACACCACCGGTGTTCTTACACGGGAGGGAGTGTTCTTACCGCACGGTGCGCGCGGTGACGCTTGACACTTCGTTCGTACGCTCATCATGCTAAAATGTGATTTCGCTTTTGTACTAAGTCCACGAACGATGTGTCGGGGCGAGCTGAGCCGACGGTCGATGAGGCATTCCGAGCCCGGTCCACGTCCGCCCGAGATACGGCTCTTCTCGTTGGAGCGACAGGGATTCAGAGCGCGCGAGCGGTACGCCCGAGCGGCGCGGGTCTGCGCGACCGCGCTGCGATGCGGCCGGCGCCCGGCTCGCCCGCTGCCGCGACGCCCTGAACGCCCGGTATCTACATGCTCAGCGCGCGGCGCCGCCGAGTAATGGGTGCGAGTCCTATGCGCGCGTGGCATGCCATGTCCGCGCGCGTCGCCTTGAGCCGCCTGGGCAGCGGCGAACGCGGCCTGACCGAGGCAGAGGCGGCGCGCCGGCTGGACGCCTTCGGTCCCAATGCGATGCCGGATCTCGAACAGCGCAGCCGCTGGCGAATGCTGCTCGACCAAGTCACCAATCTTCCCAGTGGGCTGCTCGTCTGTTCATCCGGGGTCTCCGCCGCAATCGGCGATCGCCTCGATGCCGGGGCGATCCTGGCGGCGGTTGGGCTGAACGCCGCCATCGGGTACCGCATCGAGCGGCACAGCGCGGACCTGCTCGGCGCCTGGCGCCGATTGGAAGCCGGCGCGGTGCCCGTGGTGCGCGGCGGCGCGCTCCGCTCCGTGCCGGCTACGGTGTTGGTGCCCGGCGACGTCGTGCTGTGCCGGGCTGGCGACCGGGTGCCCGCTGATTTGCGCGTGCTCGAGTCGCACCGGCTGCACACCGAAGAAGCGGCGCTGACCGGCGAGAGCGAATCACAGGCGAAGAGCGCCGATACCGTGGCGAAGGACACGACGCTCGCGCTGCGGAGCGCGATGCTGTTCGCCGGTACGACGATCGTCAGTGGGCACGGGCGAGCACTGGTCACGGCGACCGGGTCGGCCACAGAGCTCGCGCGCGTCCGGGCGCTGATCGAGCGCCACCCGCCACCGGCGACGCCCTTGCAGCGCCAGCTCGATCAGCTCGGCGCCGTGGTGGCCGCCGCCGGACTGGGAGCGGGAGCGGTGACCGCCACCATCGGCGCCCTGCGCGGCCGTCCGATCGGCGCGGTTCTGCGCAGCGGTATCGCCTTGGCGGTGGCCGCGATTCCGGAGGGGTTACCGGTCGTCGCCACTGCCGCCCTGGTGCGCGCGATGCAACGCATGCGCGCGAACGGCATCGTCGTGCGACGCCTCGCGGCGGCGGAAGCCCTCGGTGGCGTGAGCGTAGTCTGCGCGGACAAGACGGGGACGTTGACCTGTAACGACATGCGGCTCGAGGTGCTCGAGTTCGCCGATGGTGGCGTCGACCCGGCGACCGTTCGCGCCGAGCCGGCGCGCTTGTTTCAGCATCCACCGACGCTCGCGCTGGCGGCGGCCGTGCTCAATAGCGATGTCGATGTGCAACGCCACGAGGGCAAGACGACGATCGCCGGCAGTTCCACGGAGCGCGCATTGGTGAGCGCGGCCGAGGCGGCCGGGCTGGAGCGCGCCGCCTTGCGGCAGCGCTTTCCGCGCCGCGAGCTGCGTGAGCGCGACGGCGGCGTGCGTTACGTGATCAGCCTGCACCGCGCGCCCATGGGCGGCGATCTCGCGTTCGTCAAAGGCGCACCGGAGCAGGTGCTGCGGCTGTGCAGCGCCGATGCGCGCGGACGGCCGCTCACCGCCGCGACCCGGCGGCGGCTGCTCGCGCGCAACCACGCGTTGGCCGACGAGGGGCTCCGGGTGCTCGCGCTCGGCTGGCGGCGCGTGATACGCGGCCAGGAGCCGCGGCGCGATTTCCGCCTCATCGGGCTCGCCGGGCTCCGCGACCCGCTCCGCGAGGGCGCGGCGGCCGTGGTAGAGAGTGCGGCGCGCGCCGGCCTGCGCACGCTGATCCTCACTGGCGACCAGCACCGCACGGCGGCGGCGGTGGCACGCCTGGTCGGCTTGCCGGGCGCGGTGCGCGACGGCGCACAGGTGGCGCGACTCGTCGGCGGGAACGGCCGCCGCGCTTCCGCCGCGCTCGACCAGCTCGCCGCCGCGGCGCGGGTCACGCCCGAGCAGAAGCTCGCCATCGTCCGCGCGTTGCGCGCGCAAGGGGTAATCGTCGCGATGACGGGCGACGGCATGAATGACGCGCCTGCTCTGAAGGCCGCCGACGTCGGCGTCGCCGTCGGCGCGGACGCGAGCGATCTCGCGCGTGAGGCCGCCGATGTCGTGCTCGCCAGCGGCGATCTGCGCGGAATCGTCGCGGCGGTCGGCGAGGGCCGGGTCGTGCAGGACAATCTGCGCCGCGCAGTGCGCTTCGTGTTGGCGACGAATCTCGCCGAGGTCATGCTCGCAATTTGCGCAGCGCTCGCCGGGACCCGCGAACCGTTCTCGCCGGTTCAGTTGCTGTGGCTCAACCTCCTGTCCGACACCCTGCCAGCGGTGGCGCTGACGCGGGAGCAGGCGTCCGGCGACGTTCTCGGACGCCCGCCTGCGCCGCCGAACGCGCCGCTGGTGGATGCGCATGGCCGTCGCGCGGTCGTGCGCGACGGCCTGGCGCTCGCCGGCCTGGGCATGCTGAGCCATTTGACTGGCGGTCCGCAGTTGGTGTTTTCGACCTTGGGCGGGGCGGAGCTGGGGTATGCGCTCGCCTGCCGGCCCTCGAACGAGCCGGTCGACCCATCCTTTGGGCGGTGGCTCGGCGCCGCCGCGGTACTGCATCTGGGGGCGCTCACCTTTCCGCCACTGCGCGGATTGCTCGGGCTACACGGCGGCGTGCGCGCGCTGGAGCTCGCGGGGTTTGCTGTCGGTGCGGTATTGCCCTGGGCAGCGGTGCGATTCACCGCCGATGATCGCATCGTACGCCCCGGCCGTGATCTGCGCCGGCGCCAGCCGGCGGGTGCGGCAGCCGGCCAGCGCGTCCCGCGCTCCGCGCGCGCGGCACGGCGCTCCGTCCACGTACACGGCCGCGTTCCGCCGAGCGCGCCGCACGCGATCCCGGCGCGAGCGAAGGACGCACGTCGGTCTAAGGCGAAGGAGGTCACGCGATGAAGTTCCATGTCCCCTCGTTCCTGATGGGTTTTGCCGCGGGAATCGCCGGCAGCACGATCCTGTCGCGGTTCCGGCCACTGCTGACGGAGCTCGCGAGCGCCGGCTATGCAGCCCTTGACGCGCTGTCCGCGCGTGCCGCTGTGCTCGGCGAGAATGTCGAGGACCTGCTCGCCGAGGCGCGCAGCTCGGCCCGCACACGTGGCGCGCGGGCGCGCGAGGCGCACACGCGCCGCCCGGTCCGGCCGCGCGTTCGCAAATCACCCGATGGCCACTCCCGTTCCGCGCATCATTGAGCTGGCGCACGCGAGCCCCGGCCGTCTCCGCCTGCGCTGTCCCTGGCTGAGGCACGACCGCGGCGCGTGCACCGCGCTCGCGGACCGCATCGCGAAGGTACGCGGCGTGCGCGAGGTGGAGGTGCGGCCGCGCACGGGCAGCGTGTTGTGTCAGTACGATCCGGCCCGCACGAATGCCGAGCAGCTCGTCGCGGCCGTCCGGCGCGACACCGGCGTCGCAACGCTCGCCAAGGCCGGTGAGACGAACGCGCCGCTGCCCGCGCGACCGCGCGGCCCCTCCGCGTGGGCCGCGCGTTGATTCAGACCATGCGAGGCCTGGACGACGACATCTGGCGGGCGACCGGCGGCAACTTCGACCTGGGCACCCTCGCCGGGCTCGCGTTCCTCGGCGCCGGAGCGGTGGAGGTCGGCGTGACGCGGAAGCTGCCGATGCCGCCCTGGTTCAACCTCGCCTGGTGGGCGTTCCGCACGCTGGTGATTTTCGAGAGCGAAGAAGCGAACGCCACGCGCGGCAAAGACACGACCGCCGACGACGCCCCAGCAGCTCGCGACGCGCCGGAGGACAGCGGGGCCTCCTGATCCCACGCGGCACGCCCGGCCAGCAGCGTACGAGCGATCTCTTGGACACCCGGCGGTCGCGCCGCGCGGCCTGCTCACGCCGCGCGTCCTTTCGTGCTCGTAGCTGGGCCGCGCCATCCATTGAAGCCGCCGTCGTGCGGCGCTCGTCGGCGCCGACCCGGAAGCGAGTTACCAGGGGTGTCTACGGCGCGTCCCTACCGGCACGTCGGGCCAGTGCGCGCGGGTGATCGGCCGCTGTCGCGTTCCGCCCGGCGCTGTCGATCAAGCCGCTTGATGCGCGTCTCGCCGCGGCGGCCACACCTGCGGGTAGAGCGGGTGGTCGGGCGGAAATGGGTCTCCGGGCTTCAGTTTCGGGTCGGCGTGGGGCTTCAACCTGTACTCGGCTTTGCGCACCGCAAACGTGGCGTCGTCGCCGGCGAAGCGGAAAGCGATCGCACGGCGGTTCCGTTGCGTCGGATTGCCCCGCGCGGAGTGTACGGTCAAGAAATGGTTCACGATGCAGTCGCCGGGCTCCGTATCGAAGCTGACGATCTCGTACTTGTCGCGCTCGGCGGAGATGTTCGGCATTGGCTCGAAGCCATCCGATGTCTTATCGTCCATTGCCGCTTTCATCTCCTCGGTATCCTCGCCGCGAAACGGCCCGTATTTCCCAGTGACGTCGAAGCTCTCCGGTTCGTACCACTTACCCCACTTGTGCGATCCCTTGATGTACTCGACCGCACCGCTCTCGAGCGTGACGGCGTCGAGCGCAACCCACAGACCGCACACCTGCCAGCCGTCCACAAACCAATACGGTTGATCCTGATGCCAGGGCGTCGGGTGCGGCGACTTGGGAGCCTTGTGAAAGATCACGTCGCTGATCATGTTGATGCGCGAGCTCTTCATGAGCTTGCTCGCAATTTGCGCCGCCGGCGATTCGAACGCGAAGGCCCGGAAGTCGTCGTTGAAGTTCCACACGTACAGGTTGACCCAAAACTTGCCAGGGGTCCCGTCGGGGTTCATCTTCATGAACTGCGGGCCCTGGCCGTACACGTCCTCGATTGCGCCGCGCATCCGCTCGACCCACTCGGAATCGAACATCTGCCGCAGGCAGACAAAGCCATTCTCTTCATAGTAGGCGACATCGGCCTCGGTGACCTCGTGCAAGGGTGACGTATTCATCGCTCGCTCCTCGGCTCCAGTACGGTTGTCGAACCCCCAACGGCTACAGCGGCTTGAACGACGATGGGTCGATGGCGACCAGCTCGCTGAAGATGATCTCCGGGTCGCTCTCGGTGTAGTTCGGAAAATCGCGGCTCAGCTCGCGAAAGATCTCTTCGCGACCGAAGAACGCGCGGCAGGCATCCGCCTCTGCCCTCTGTTCGAAGTAGATGGAGGATATGGCGTGGTACGGGACTTTGCTGTCGGCCGTCATCCCAGAGGGCCGCGTATCCACCTCCAGGCGCGCGGGTACGAGGTCGCAATGCTCCTTCATCAGCCGCAATCCGAGCGGGATGTGGACATCGAAGTAGTGCTGCAGATTGAACGAAGAGCCAGGCCGGTTCGGATAGAGTATTTTCACACAGTACATGTACCGCGTCCCCTTCCCCGTGCCGCGTGCCCGGCTCAGCCCGTGTCCAACCGTAAGGTGTCTAACCCTATGCTACGCCCCGGTCTGACGACCATGGATATTTTTGCCAATCCCATGTAAGTTGCTTTTCGATGCGACGGCGCACGAAGGCCGAGGTCTTCGTCCCCCGGCATACCCGCGCGGACGGCCGCGAGATGACCGGCTTCGTGCTGCGCGCGGGGCGCCTCATCTCCGCCGGCAGATCACGGGATCGGCAGTATACGGACGCCGGGCACACGGTGCTCCTGTGCGTTCGCGGCGCCGGCTTCATCCACTATCAAGAGCGCATCTGGCCTGTCCGCGCGGGGGACATCGGATGGGTGCGCGGCGATGTCGACTCGGCACACTGGTCGGCCGAGCCCCACTCGCCCTCGGAGCTCTACTGGATCCACGTGGAGGGCGCGCAGCTGAATCGGCTCTACGACGCCCTCGCCATTGCTGGCGCGCCGGTCATCAGCCGCATCGACGCAAAAGCCGCGGCGGCGGCGTACCAGCGCATTGCTCGGGTTCTGCTACGCCGCCCGGCTGGCACGGATGCAGCGCTGCAGCGGGAGCTCGCGGCGCTGCTGCGCTTGGTAGCGAAGTCCCGGCGCATGCCGCTTCCGGCGGCGGACCGCAGACCAGACATCCCGAGCGCGTTGCAGCGGCCGATGGACGTGTTGCGCTGGCGCCACGGTGAACGCCTTCGAGTATCCGACATGGCGCGTACGGCGGGCATGAGCCTCTCGAGCTTCTTCCGCACGTTCAAGTCGGCGACCGGGACGACTCCGCTGCATTGGCTCAAGCGCCAACGCCTCAACGAGGCCACGAGGCGGCTGATCGAGACGGACGAGAAGCTGGCCGAGATCGCGGAGACGTTGGGGTATTACGACCAGTTTCACTTCAGCCGTGATTTCAAGCGTGCGACGGGTGTGGCGCCGAGCGAATTTCGGTCGCGGGAGCGCACGCCGCCCGGCTCCGGGGCGCCGCGGTCCGCCGCGCACGGTGAAGTGCCGGCGTGGCCGGTCATACTGCAGCGCCCGCGTGAGCTGGCGCACCACCGGCCGGCATCCGGAGATCGGCCGCGGCGCGGCGCGTAAACGCGCGCCCAGGACGTGGCCCAGGCGGCGCAAGGGCTCAGCCCGAGGGCCGCGCGGCCGCGCGTGGCAGGGACGAGACTCGTCAGAGAGTGACTCCGACTATGGGATGCGTACCTCGCGCCCGTGCGTACCGAGCGGCATACTCGAGCGCGTACGGCGGGCGGCTCCTCGGTGCTGCCCCTGGGAAGGTTTTTCCCACCGTCCAACAGACTATAAGGAGTGCGCGCGAATTGCGGAGTCACTGATCCCGAAAGCTGACTCCGGAGGTGAAGTTCATGGCGCCGGTGCTCCGTCTGCTGACTCCCGCGCGGCTCGGCCCAATCGAGCTGCGCAATCGCGTCGTCAAGGCGGCGACATACGAAACCCGCACGCGCGGCGGGCTGGTCACGGATGAGCTCATTGCGTGGCACCGCGAGTTCGCCGCCGGCGGGGTCGCCATGACGACGCTCGCGTACTGTGCCGTGTCCGCCGACGGCCGCTCGATCCCCAACCAGATATGGCTCAGCGAAGCGGCGCAACCCGGGCTCGCCCGTTTCTGCGCGGCGATGCACGCCGAAGGAGCCGCGGCAGCGATCCAGCTCGGGCACGCCGGCCGGTACGCCAACCGGCGCGTCACCGGCTCGCAACCGATCGGCCCGAACCGCGCCTACAGCTGGCAGACGAGCACGTGGTCGCAACCAGCCGACGAGGCGACGCTCGCCCGGCTGGTCGCGGACCATGCCCGCGCCGCGGCCCGCGCTGTCGACGTCGGCTTCGACGCGCTCGAGGTACACGTCGCCACAGGCTATCTGCTGAGCCAGTTCCTCTCACCGTGGAGCAACCGGCGGACCGATCGCTGGGGCGGCTCGCTCGAGAACCGCGCCCGATTGACGCGCGAAGTGCTGCGCGCCGTGCGGGAGGCCGCGGGCACGCGCGCCGCCGTGTACGTGAAGTTCAACATGGAGGACGGTTTCGCGCGCGGCCTCAGCGCGTCGGACGCACTCGCCGTCGCGCGCTTGCTCGAAGCCGACGGGACGGTCGACGCTTTCCAGCTGACCGGCGGCCACATGACGAAGGAACCGCTGTACCACATGCGGGGCGACAACGTGCTCCCGACCATCTTGGCGCGCGATCCGCGGCGACTGCGGCGCATGGTGCTCCCGTTGTTGACGCGCTTCATCTATCGCGACTGGGCTTTCCAGGAGGCGTTCTTCGAGTCGGCGGCGCGGCGGTTTCTCGACGGCCTGCGGACGCCCCTCATGCTGCTCGGCGGCGTGAACCGGCTCGAGACGATCGAGCACGCGCTCGCCGACGGCTATCAATTCGTTGCGCTCGCGCGGGCGCTGATCCGCCGGCCCGATCTGGTGCGCGCGTACGCCGACGGCATCGCGACCGACGCGGGCTGCACGCATTGCAACCTCTGCCTCCTGCCGGTGGGCCGCGAGCCGACGGCGTGCCCGCTACGCGAGCCGCCTGTGGCCGCGGAGGGAATAGCCGGCTGACGGTCCGCGGCGACTACGGCACCGTGCACGTCGCCAGCGGCGGCGACTTTTCCGCTGTCTTCGATGTGGTCCGACCTAAGTGGCCGTTTGCAGCGTGCCGATGCCGCTCAACTAGCATCTACGCGCGGCAGTGAGTTCATCCAGCTCGCGCGGTCGCGTTTACACGCCGCAGCAGCGGCGGCCGCGCAGCGAGGGCGAGGAGCACCATCGCCAATACCCGAGCTCGCGCAGCAGTGCGCGCGAAAGCGCTGGCACCCGGTTTTCCCTTTGCATTAGATCTCGATCCCCATTAGGCCTGAAGAATCTCAGTTCCCGGAGGACGATCGTGAAGAGTCGAGCTTTTTTCGTTGTTGCCATGGTCGCGACATTGCTGGTGCTGCGAGCGGCGGGACACGCGCAGTCTTCGAACAGGCTGCTCGACGGCGTGTACGTGTTCAACAGCTCGGGACAGGCCCAACTGGTCGCGGACGCCGGCTGTGCGGCACGCGGGTTGGTCGCCGCCGCTCTGACGAACGGCCATCTGCAGTTCAATGGTAACGGCGGTGTCACCGGCGGTGCGGGAATCAGCATAGGGGCCACCACCTGCACGGCGTTGAATTACAATCTCACCGGGACGTACATGGTGACCGGGTCCGACGCGAACAGTTTCCAGGCAGAAGGCGTGCTCACCTTCCATTTTCAAGGACGACCGGCGGCTTGTGGCGGGACGATTCTCACCGGGCAACCTTTTTCGCTCATCGGAACGCGCAACGGCGGGAAAGCGGTATCGTTCACGATCCACACCTCTGGCGCGGGCGATGGATCGACTTATGCCGAGGGGCCGCCGGCAGGTCCGCTGACCTGCACAGCAGGCGTCGTCAACTTCGTCACCGAGGGAACGGGAACCCGAAATCCGTAGCCCTGTGGCGGTTTGACGTATCGCCTCGAACGGGTGACATTCGACCAGCTGATGACTCCAGTGGCGCAGAAATGGTCGAGCACATAGTGATCCCGGCCCGTGAGGGCCGGGGCGCGCGGCTGTCGGCCGGACAGCGCTTTCGCTGCATCGACGTCGAGGGCCAGCAGTGCGGCGATCTGTTCGCCTTTTGTACCGACGGCGTGCGCGAGTATCAGAGCGCAGAGCACACGCGCGTTTGGAACAACAACCTCTTCCCAAAAGTCGGGCAGCAGTTCGTCACCAATAAGCGCCGGCCGATTCTCACGTTCCTCGCCGACGACACGCCCGGGAAGCACGACATGCTCATCGCCGCTTGCGATCCGACCCGCTACGAGCTGCTCGGCTGCGCGGGCTGGCACCCCTCCTGTCAGGAGAACCTCGAAAAAGTCATGGCTGGCTTCGGCTATGCGGACATCGAGATCCCACAGCCGATCAACATCTTCACCAATCTCCCCGTCGGCCCAGACGGCACGCTGAGCTGGGAGCCCGCACTGACGAAAGCCGGCGACTCGATCACGCTGCGCGCCGAGCTCGACTGCTACATCGTGCTGACGGCGTGCTCGCAGGACATCCTGCCGATCAACGCGAAGAACCTCACCTCTTTGGCACTCGAGATCCTCGACTAGTCGAACTCCTCACCGCGAAACGCAGAGATGCGGAGATACTCTGCGCGCATGCGCGTCCGCGGTGAGCGCGTTGAAGCTTTTCAAAGCTCGCGCTCCGCAACGTTGGCCGGCCCAGACGAACGCGTCACATGGGCGCCACCCGCGGCTGTGGCGTGAGCGCGCCGCCGCGTGCTCGACGGCTGGGCGTATCAGCATCGTGTCACGCTCGCATTCATCCCGCCGGGCAAGCCGACGGAGAACGGGCTGATCGAGAGTTTCAACGGACGGCTGCGCGATGAATGCTTGAATACCCACTGGTTCGAGTCGCTCGACCAGATGCGCACCTGGCTCGCCGAGTGGCGGCGCGACTACAACGAAACCAGACCGCATTCAGCATCGGCAATCTGGCGCCGGCGGAGTATGCGGCCAAGCTGCTCATGGGCTCGGCCGCGTGAGGGTGAAGCACTACCTGGTCTTGACCCGCTTTCCTGATCCGCACGATCTCCCGTAAAGAGGCCTCGAACGCACTCCCCTGACCACGCGAAGGAGATGGGACGATGCGGACGAGTAAGTTCACGCCGGAGCAGATGGTGCAC
>JBFXHX010000070.1:0-14059 GCA_050176585.1 Binatia bacterium | reverse complement strand
ACCGGGTCGCCCCCCGACCGGCGCCGTCGCACTGCCCTCGGAGTTCCAGCCGCAGCTCGCCACGCTGGTTCGAACGTTGCCGGACAGCAATCGCTGGCTACACGAGCTCAAATATGACGGCTTCCGCATCGGCTGCCGGATCGATCGTGGCCAGGTCCAGCTGTTGAGCCGAGGTGGCAAGGACTGGACGGCACGCTTTCCCAGCGTGCGATTCGCGGCCGCGAGATTGCCGGTCCGGGCTGCCCTGTTGGACGGCGAAGTAGCCGTCCTGCTTCCCGATGGCAGCACGAGCTTTCAGGCGTTGCAAAACGTAGTTGACCCGGCGCGGGCCGGTCGGCTGGTGTACTTTGTATTCGACCTGCTGCACCTTGATGGTGTCGACATTCGCGCGTTGCCGCTCGAGCAACGGAAGGCCGAGCTGCGGCGGCTGCTGTCGCGCATTCCGGCTGATTCCGATGTCCTGCGCTATGCCGATCACATCGTTGGAAATGGCCCGGCGGTCCTCGCGAGAGCCTGTGAGAGCGGCGCCGAAGGCATAGTGGCCAAGCGGCGCGATCTGCCGTACCAACCCGGTCGCGGCTCCGGCTGGCTCAAGGCGAAGTGCCTCCAACGCCAGGAGTTCGTCATCGGAGGATTCACCGACCCGGAGGGCTCGCGCGTGGGCATCGGCGCCTTGCTGCTGGGCGTGTATGGCGCGGACGGACGGCTCCGTTACGCAGGCAAGGTGGGCACGGGGTTCTCACAAGAATCCGCGACTGCGCTGCGGCAGAACCTCGAAGCGATCGAACAGCGCGACAGTCCGTTCGATCCACGCCCGACGGGAGTGCTCGCGCGCAGGGCCCATTGGGTGAATCCCGCCCTGGTCGCCGAGGTCAACTTCACGGAGTGGACGGCGGCAGAGAAAATTCGCCATCCGTCATTCCAGGGTCTGCGGGCGGATAAGGATCCCCGCCAGGTGATCCGCGAACGCCCAGTGGAGCTCGTACGCACAGGCCGCCAACGGGCGCGCTAGAGAGGCCCGCGCGCTCGCGACGCGCGACCGAGGCCGCCACGACGGTGGCGGGTGTACGGCTCTCCCATCCGGACCGCGTCCTGTATCCGGCGATCGGACTGACCAAGCTCGGCCTGGCCCGCTACTACGAGCGCATCGCAGAGTGGATGCTGCCCCACATCTCGGGGCGTCCTCTGACTTTGGTGCGTTGTCCGAACGGCGTCGGCACCTCATGCTTTTACATGAAGCACGCGCATGTGTGGGCGCCACCGGCGCTGCGGCGGATCAAGATCCAGGAGAAGACCAAGACCGGCGAGTATCTGATCGCGGACTCGGCGGCCGCGCTGGTGGCGCTGGCCCAGATGGACGTCCTCGAGATCCATACGTGGGGCTCCAGAGCGGCGCACCTGGAACAACCCGATCGGCTCGTTTTCGATCTGGATCCCGGCCCGCGGGTGCCGTGGCCGCGAGTCGTCGAAGCCGCCCGCCTGGTGAAGCGCGCGCTCGAGCTGCTCGACTTGGGTGCGTTCCTCAAGACCACCGGCGGGAGCGGTCTTCATATCGTGGTGCCGCTGCAGCCACACGCGAACTGGGCGGAGTGCCTCGAGTTCGCGCGTGAATTTGCCGAGACGGTCGCGCGGCATGATCCGGCCCGCTACACCACGGTGTTCGCGAAGGCGGGACGCGAGGACAAGATCCTCATCGACTATTTACGGAACAATCGGACTGCGACCGCGGTGGCGCCGTATTCGACCCGGGCGCGAGCCGAGGCGACGGTGTCCGTGCCGATTGCATGGGAGGAGCTGAACGCGCGTATGCGGTCGGACCGCTTTACGGTCAGAGCCGTCGAGCAGCGGGTCAGCAGATTGAAACGAGATCCCTGGGCGGGTCTCGATGCGGCAGCGCGTCCGCTGCCGGGCACTCCCGTCCGGGTGCTGTAAAGGAGCGCCGTAAAGGAGTGGCTCGTATGATCAGGACAGGGCTTCGAGCTCGCGCAAACTGTCGACAGTGCGGCGCAGATTCTCGAACCACGTCAACCACGTGCGTGTGCGTATCGCCCGTACCCTATCCGCGACCTCGGCTTCTCGGAGCGCGACCTCTGACGGTTCGAGGCGGGCAGGGAAGAGCACCTGCACGCGCTCTTTCGTGTTCGCCTCCTCCACGTGCACGATCAACTCCGCGGCCGACAAATGGAGATGCAACGCATTGACCAGGCCCGTAGCGTATTCCTCCGCTCTCGCATGCTGCCATCGCCGCCCTTCCTCGTCGCCGGAGCGCTCCGCTACTTCGTCGGCGAAATCGTCGATTCCGAGCGCGGACATCGGCAACGAGCAGACGATCATCATGTCGTTGGCCTCGCGGGGCTCCACGGATGTGGTGAACGACCACGGGCGGGTGGGGGTACTGACGGGCGCGTACGGCGGCTGAGCTGACACGTGCTCATGCGAAAGTCCATGTGATGCTGTAACCGACATCAGTGCAGCTCCTTAGTCAGTTTTACCACCATAGTAGGCCCACCGCGCGCGGTTAGAGCGAACTGCGTGCCATCGCGCACGAACTGAAATTTTCACGTTGATTCTTCTGTGCGCAAGGCCGACGTGTAAGACATGCAAGAAAATGTGATCGGCGATGCCCGTTTGGAGCGGGGCGGCTCTCGTCTGATAGTGATCGCATAGCGGAGACGCCGGTCGAACCGAGCGCTTCACTGCCGGGGCAGCAGTGCGTCCGGCAGCGCGCCCACCGGCTCGGGCTCGTCCGCCGCAGCTGGCACCCTACGGGCGCTCGACAGGTACGTGTAGACGGCCGGCACCACATAGAGCGTCAGCAGCGTCGAGAACGTCAGTCCGCCCACCACCGCAATGCCGAGCGACTGCCGGCTCCCGGCCGCGCCCCCAAGTGAGAGCGCGATCGGCAACACGCCGAGCAGCGTGGATAACGTGGTCATCAAGATTGGCCGCAATCGCGCGGTCGCGGAATCGACGATTGCTGCGAGCCGGTCGAGGCCGGCTTCGCGGCGTTGGTTGGCGAACTCGACGAGCAGGATGCCGTTTTTGGTGACCAACCCGATCAGCATGATGATCCCGATCTGGCTGAACACGTTCAGCGTCTGCCGGCAGAGGAGCAGCGACAGAAGGGCGCCGGCGACCGAGAGCGGCACCGTGACGAGGATGATGACGGGATCGCGAAAGCTTTCGAACTGCGCCGCGAGCATCAGATAGATGAGGGCGAGCGCGAGCGCGAACGCGAAGAGCAGGCTGGCGCCGGCATCCGCGAAATCGCGCGATTGGCCGGCGAGGCTGGTGCGGATTTCCGGCGGTAGCACGCGCGCCGCGATCGCATCGAGCTCCGCGATGCCGTCGCCGATCGTATGTTCCGGGGCGAGGCCGGCCGATATCGTCGCCGAGGTGAATCGGTTGAAGCGGTAGACCGCCGCGGGACCCACGGTCTCGTCGAAGCGCACCAGGTTGTCGAGCGAGATCATGGCGCCGCTGTTCGCGCGCACGAACAGCTTGGCGAGATCGCTCGGATCGTTGCGGTCGTCCCGTTCGACCTGACCGACGACGTCGTACTGGCGATCGTTCAGCAAAAAATAACCGAAGCGCTGGCCGCCGTACGCGAGCTGCAGGGCACGCGCGACGTCGAGCACCGACACGCCCAGTTCCGCCGCGCGGCGGCGGTCGATGGCGACGTTGCCCTCCGGACGGTTGAGCTTGAGATCCACGTCCACGAAGCGCAGCACCGGGCTGGCGCTCGCCTCGGCGAGGAACTGCGGAAGCACGGCGACTAGCTCCTCGAGCGTGCTGGCCTGCAGCACGTACTGGACCGGCAGTCCGCCGCGGCGGTCGCCGATCGTCGGCGGTTGTGAGGGGAAACTGCGCACGCCGGTGAACTGCGCGAGATCCGTGGATAGCTGTCGGAACACGTCCTCTTGCGACCGTGCGCGGGCATCGGGATCGGTCAGGAACGCGATCATCAGACCGTTGTTGACGCCGCCGCCGCCCGATCCGGGTGCGGCGATGAACATGGATCGGGCGACCTCCGGAAGCCGGTCGCGCACGTACACGGCCATCCGATCCATCTGATCCTGCATGTATTCGTACGACGCCCCTTCCGGCGCGCGCAGGTTGACGCGGATATTCGAGCGGTCCTCCAGCGGAGCGAGCTCGCTGCGCAAGGACGACCAGCAGACCGCGATTAGGCCAACCGCGGCCACGGCAACCGGGGCGGCGAGCCAGCGCGTCCGGAGAAATGCCTCGAGCGAGCGCCGATACGCGGTGGTCACCCCGACGAAGAATGGCTCGGTGGCGCGATAGAAACGGCCGTGGCCGGCGCGCTGGTCGAGCAAATAGCGGCACATCATGGGCGACAGCGTGAGCGCGACGAACGCCGACACGAGCACAGTCCCCACGACGACGAATCCGAACTCGCGGAACAGCCGGCCCGTCAACCCTTCCAGGAAGATGATCGGGACGAACACGGCCGCGAGCGTCACCGTCGTGGAGATCACCGCGAAGTAGATTTCGCGCGATCCCTCCAGCGCGGCCTCCCACCGCGACCGCCCTTGTTCGATCTTGGCATAGATGTTCTCGAGGACCACGATGGCGTCGTCGCAGACGAGGCCGACGGCGAGGACCAGCGCCACCAACGTGAGCACGTTGATGCTGAAACCGGCGATGTACATGAGGAAGAACGCCGAGACGATGCTCACCGGGATTGCGACTACCGGGACGAGCGTGGAGCGCCAGCTGCGCAGGAAGAGATAGATCACCGCCGCGACCAGCGCGAAGGCGATTAACATGGTCTCCTCGACTTCGCGGATCGAGCGCCGCACGAACGTCGTCATGTCGTAGCTCACCTCGATCCGATAGTCCGCTGGCGCGGCGCGCCGGATATCTGCGAGGCGGCGGTAGAACTCGTCGGCGATCGCGATGGCGTTGGTGTTCGGTTGCGGCACCACGGCGAGCACGATCACCGGGACCAGATCGCTCTTGTTGCCGGAGCGCAGATTGGCCGCTCCGAGCTCGGCGCGGCCGACATCGCGCAACAGGATCTGCCGCCCGTTGGACTCCTTCAGGATCATGGCCTCGAAGTCCTCCGGCGTCGTGAGCCGGCCGGCGGTGCGCAGGCTGACCTCTACCGCGCTGCCCTCGAGGCGCCCGCTGGGCAGATCGACATTCTGTGCCGCCAATGCGTTCTGCACGTCCGCAGAGGTGAGGCCGTGCGCGGCGAGACGCACCGGATCGAGCCATAGGCGCATGGCGTAGCGCTGCTCGCCGAAGATCCGCACCGTGCTGACGCCTGGAATCGTCTGAATCCGCTCGCGGATGACGCGATCGGCAAAGTCATTGACGTCGAGGATGCTGCGCACCGGGCTTTGCACCGTGATGAAGAGCACGGGCTCGGCGTCAGCGTCCGCTTTTTCGACGATCGGCGGGTCGGCATCGGGCGGCAGGAGGCGAATAGCCTGAGCCACCTTGTCGCGCACGTCGTTCGCCGCCGCCTCGAGATCGGCGCCGATGTTGAACTCGACCCGGATCTGACTGCGCTCCTCACTCGAGGTCGAGGACAGCACGCGGATGCCGTCGACGCCGTTGATCAGCTGCTCGAGCGGTTCGGTGATCTGTGCCGCAATGACCGACGGATTCGCGCCGGCGTAGTTCGCTCGCACGTTGACGATGGGCGGGTCGACGGCGGGATACTCGCGTACGCCGAGGAACAGGAACGACACCACGCCGAACAGGACAATAACGAGCGAACACACGGTCGCGAGCACCGGCCGCCGTATGCTGATCGCGGAGAGATTCATGGCTCCGCTTTCGCCGTCGCCGGCGCCTCCGAGGCCACGATCTCCACCGTCACGCCGGGGCGCAAGCGCAACAGATTGCTGGTGAGCACGGTATCGCCGACCGCCAGCCCGCTGCGGATTTCGACCGCGGCGCGCGTGCGCAGCCCGATCTCGACCTCGCGCAGCTCGGCCCGGCCGTCGCGCAGCACGTAAACGGCGTGACCCGTGGCCGACGGAATCACCGCCTGTGCCGGTACCTGGATTCCCTCCGACGGCGCGGCGATGGGGACCTCGACCGAGGCAAACGCGCCGGGTAGCAAGCCGCCGCTCGCATCCTCGTACACCCCGCGCACGAGCAGGCTGCGCGTCGACAGATCAATGGCCGGCTCGATGGCGACCACCTTCCCTGTGAACCGTTCCACGCGGCCGGCGACTTCGAAACTGAACGGCTGGCCGATCGCGATCGACCCGGCGTAGCGCTCCGGCAGGGTGAAGTCGATCTTGATCCGGCTGGTATCCTGCAACGTGATCAGCGTGGTCTCGGGCGTGATCCACGCCCCCTCGCTGACCCTACGCAGGCCGGCGCGGGCCGGGAAGGGCGCCCGAATTTCGGTCTTCGCCAACGTCACGCGAAGTGCCTCGATTTGGGCTTCCACCGCTTGCAGCTCTGCCATTGCCTGATCGAACGCCTGCTGGCTCAGCGCCTTCTTGTCGTAAGCGAGGAGCGCCTTTTGACGTTCCGCCGTGCGGGCCGCGAGGCGCCGGCGTACTTCGAGCTCGGCAAGTTGGGCGCGCAGGTCGGCGTCGTCGAGCTTAAATAGCAGGGCGCCGGCCGCCACCGATGTGCCCTCGACCACGTGCACGCCCACCAGCCGACGCGACAGCTCCGCGACTAGATTGACCGATTCATTCGCGTGCAGGGTGCCGATAGTCCGCACCGTATCGCGCACGACCGTGGGCTCGACCACGTACGCCTCGGCGCGGAGCATCTCCGGCGCGGCCATGGGCGCCGTTTCGCGCGTTTCTGCCGGCCGCAGCGCGGCCAGCCCCCCAGCCGCGAGCACGCATGCCGCGAGCGCGATCACCACGCGCTTTTTCATCAGATGCCGAGCTCCACGGCCTCGGCGGCCTCCCAACCGCCGCCGAGCGCCACGTACAGCGTCACCAAGCTGCTGGAGACCGCGGTCTCGCTCGTCACGAGCCGGTCTTCGGATTCGAGTAGCGATCGCTCCGCGACGAGCACGTCGAGGAACTCGATCAACCCGTTCGCGTGGAGGCGGCGCGCGAGCACCGCGGCTTCGCGGTTCGCGTCCACCGCGGCGCGCAGCGCGCTGCGGCGAATCTGCTCGCGCGCGTAACGGACCAGAGCCGTTTCCACATCCTCGAGCGCCAACAGCAGCGTTTGCTCATACCGCGCCAGGGCCTGTTGCTGGCGTGCGTTTTGGGCGTCGATGTTGGCCATGATGCGCCCGGCAGCGAACAGGGGCCATATGATGTTGGGTCCGATGGCGGCGAAGTTGTATCGGCCCTGCAGCAGGTCTTTCACGTCCTCGCTGCGCAACCCGACCGAGCCGGTGAGGGTGAAACGCGGATACAAATCGGCGGTCGCCTCGCCAATGCGCGCCGTGGCCGCCGCGAGCTCGCGTTCGGCGCGCCCGAGATCCGGCCGCCGGCGAAGGAGGTCGGTGGGCACGCCCGCTACCACTTCCCGGGGTGCCGAGGGGATCGGTGCAGGCCGGGACAACTCGGAGTTGAGCGCCGCCGGCGGCTCGCCGAGCAGCACCCCAAGGCGGTGGATGTTGGCACTGAGCGCGGTCTCCAATGGCGGCAGCTCCGCCGCGGTGGCGGCGACGAGGGCCCGGGCACGCTCGACGTCGAGGTCGCTCGCCAGGCCGACATTGCGTTGCGCCTCGGTCAGCTCCCGCGTCTCTTCCTGTGCCGCCAGGTTGCCGCGCACTGCCGCGATTCGGCCCTGGAGCCCGCGCATTTCGACGTACGTGACCGCAACCGAGCCGATGAGATCCAGCAGGACCGCACGCCGCGTATCGAGCGACGCGTCGACATCCGCTTCGGCGGCTTCCACCGACCGGCGCACTCCGCCGAATACGTCGATCTCCCAGAATGCTTCGAGGGCTGCCAGGAAGAGGCTCGACTGTCCTCCGAATCCCGGCGCCGCGGCGCCGGCGGTCGCAGATGCGCGCCCCGCCGCGTCGATCTCCGGCCACAGGCGTGACGAGGCGATACCTCGCAACGCGCGCGCTTCGATCACGCGCGCCTCGGCGATGCGCAGGTCGAGGTTGCCGCGGGCGGCGCGCGCCACGAGGTCGGTGAGCTGCGGGTCGCCGAACCGCCCCCACCACTTTGAGAGCTCCAGGTCCGCATCGCCGTGGGCGTCGGCCGGCGCGGCACTCCACTGCTCCGGGACGGGCAGGGGCGGCGGCTCGTAATCCGGGCCGACCGTGCAGCCCGCGAGCGACAGAGCCAGCATCAATCCCGTGAAATTGCGCACCGTGGCGAAGTGTACGGGGCCGTCAACGCGGCTGCCACGCAGCGCCAGGTAAAAAAACGTAAAACCGGCCACCGCCGCGCAGCACGGAGCGCGCGGGGCGGCATGCGCCGACCGTCGCGTGTATAATCCGCGCGCATGCGGGTCGCCCTCAAAGCCCGAGCGGGCCGCCGGTCGCGCCGCTGGCTGGCGTTCGCCGCCGTCATCATTCCGCTCGCCGTGCTTCTGGTCCTGCAGCTGCGCACCCTCACGCGGCTGCAGGAGACGTCGGCGGCGGCACACCTGCTCGCGCTGAAGGGCTACGGCCGCACTGTGTTGCGGACCGCGGAAGCTTTCTACCGGCAGAAGGCGGAGAACGCGTTGCAGGTTCCGGTCGGGCTGCTGGACGCGGAGCAGCGGCAGGCGCTGGCGTCGCACTTCGCGACGCGCGATCCCCGCGGGGTGAAGAGCTTCTTCGTAATCCCATTCGATGATGGCGAGGACGCCGCGCCGCTGTTCTTCGCACCGGACGGGCGTGCGCTCGACGTTCCGCCCGAGGAGCCCTCGGCGCGCGCTGCGCGCGTCGCCTCGGCTCCCTGGCGCGTGACCGCCCAGGAGGGGACGCCGCTGGGCTCCGCGGCACCAGTCGTGGACGAGCGGGACCCGGACACCCGCGTGATCCTACGCCCGATCGTGGACCGCTACGCCCGGGTGCGCGGGGTCGCGGGAATGGTCCTCGACAGCGCGTATTTCCGCGAGCGCTACGTACCGGAGCTGATCGCGGCGGAGCGAGGCCTCGTACCGGAACCGCTACGCGACCAGATCGCCGTGAGCATCGGCCGGCGTCAGGACACTCCCGTCAACGCCCCGTCATCCGCGGCCGTCGATGCGCCGTTCCGCTTCGTCTTCACCGATACGACGCTGCTGGTGCGGAACACGTCGACAACGCCCGAGCAGTGGGCGCGCTGGAACTTTCTGGTGGACGTCGCGCTCTCGCTCATGCTCGGCGCGCTGCTGCTCGCCGCGGTACTCCTCGCCTTGCGGAGTGCCGCGCGAGCCACACGGCTCTCTCAAATGAAGACCGAGTTCGTGTCCAGGGTCTCGCATGAGTTGCGCACGCCGCTCGCTTCGATCCGCGTCTTCGGCGAGTTCATGCGGTTGGGGCGCGTGAAGGATACGGCGAAGATTTGCGAGTACGGCGAATACATCGAAGCCGAGAGCCGCCGGCTGACCCAGCTGGTCGACAACATTCTCGACTTCGCAAAAATCGAGTCCGGCCAGAAGCGCTATCGTTTCGAGGCCGCGGATCTCGGCGCGATCGTCGCGGATACGCTGAAGGCTTTCGAGGTGCGCCTGCGACAGGACGGCTTCGCGGTCGACCTGCGCACGCCGCCCGCGCCCTTACCGCCGGCGTGGGTGGATCCGCCGGCGGTCAGTCAGGTGCTCACCAACCTGCTGGACAACGCGCTCAAGTACTCGGGCGCGGCGCGGCGTATCGGCGTCGTGCTCGGCCAGCGGAACGGCTTCGTCACCGTGGCGGTCAGCGATCATGGCGCGGGCATCGAGGTCGATGAGCAGGAGCGGATTTTCGAGCGCTTCTACCGCGTGCGCAACGGGCTCGTGCACGACGCGAACGGCAGTGGGCTCGGGCTCGCGATTGTCAAGCACATCGTCGAGGCGCACCGTGGACGCGTGATGGTCGAGAGCCGCCCGGGCGCGGGCAGCACGTTCACGATCGAGTTGCCGACGCATGCCGCCTGATGGGTTCAGCCATCCCGGCGCGGCGCCTCTGCGCGTGCTGATCGTCGAGGACGACCCGGTCATGGCCGTGGCCTTGCGCGACGGCTTCACCTACGAGGGTTGCACCGTGCTCACGGCGGCCGACGGCGTGCAGGGGTTGCGCCTGGCGCGCGAGTCCGAAGTCGACGTCATCATTCTGGATGTCATGCTCCCCGCCATGAGCGGTCTGGACGTCTGCGCGCGGCTGCGCGAGGCGCGCGACGATGTGCCGATTATCATGCTGACCGCGCGCGGTCAGGAGACCGACAAGGTGCATGGGCTCTCGATCGGCGCCGACGATTACGTGACCAAGCCGTTCAGTTTTCTCGAGCTGCTGGCGCGCGTGCGCGCGGCCCATCGCCGTGCGCCGCGCCCGGCGCCGCCTGAGCGCTACGCCTTCGGCGACGTGATCCTGGACTTTGCACGCCTGCGCGCCACGCGGGCCGGCACACCGATCGCACTGTCGCCGCGCGAGTTCAACATCCTTGCGTTGCTGATCTCCCGGCGCGGCGAGGTGGTCACGCGCGAGGAGTTGTTGAAGCGCGTATGGGGCTATCGGCGGCTGCCGTTCACGCGGACGGTCGACATGCACATCGCCAAGCTGCGCCGCAAGATCGAACCTGACCCCGGCGCGCCGCGATACATCGCGACCATCCACGGGGTCGGCTACAAGTTCGTGGCCTGACCGGCGGGCGGCGCGGCGGGCCCGCCCAATGCCGGAGCACAATTCGGGATTGACCCCGGCACGCGCGCCGTAATATCGACCTCGTATGACCGGGGGTGGGAGTGAGCAAGATCGACGCGCCGTCTGTTCGCAAGTGGCGCTCGGTTGGCCGGTCTGCGGGGTCTGACGCGGTCGCCGGTACGGACGAGCTGTCTGCGCACGCGCGCGGTTGGCCGAGCATGCGAATGGCGGGCGCGGTGCGCGCGGCGCAAAGTCACGTTCGCGCACTGGATGGCGCCCTTGTTCCTAGTCGCACAATTGCGGCCGGTACCGAGGCGCAACCCCGGCCGGGCATCGGGTTATCGGCAGTGCCGCGCCGCACCGCGATTTCACGCGCGGAGTTCCAGGATAGATATCTGCGCCCGCGGCGCGCCGTCGTGCTCACCGACCTCGCGGCAGACTGGCCGGCGACGGGGAAATGGACGCCCCAGTATCTCGCCGATACGTTCGGTGACCACCGCGTGCGCGTGTACGACGCGAGCTTCTGCAGCCCGGGCCGCAACTACATGTCGAGCATCGCCACCATGCCGTTCCGCGAGTTTCTGGATACGATCCTGACGACCGAGCGCGACCTGCGCATGTTCCTGCACAACATCGCGGCGAAGATGCCGGCGCTGCTGCAGGACATTCGTTTTCCGACCCTTGCCGACCGCTTCTCCAGCCGCTTCGTCTTCACCTTCTTCGGCTGCCGGGGGGCGGTGACACCGATTCACTACGACATCGACCTCGGGCACGTGTTCCACACCGCGTTGTACGGTCGCCGTCGCATCTACCTCTTTCCGAAGGAGCAGTCGGCGCACCTGTACCGGCATCCCTTCACCGTGCGGAGCTACGTCGACGCCGAGCGGCCCGACTTCGCCCGATTTCCCGCGCTCGCGCGCGCGCACGGGCAGGTCGTGACGGTGCAGCCCGGCGAGACCCTGTTCATGCCGAGCGGCTACTGGCACCAAGTCGTCTACGAAGAGGCCGGCTACGGCATCTCCCTGCGCTGCCCGAGCGAGCGCCTGATGACGCAGCTCGCAGGCTATGTGAACCTCGCGCTCATTTCCCCCATCGATCGCCTCATGAACAAGCTCGCCGCGGAGCGCTGGTTCACTTGGAAGGCGCGCGCCGCCAAACGCCGGGCGGAACGCCCATGACGCCGGCGCACACGATCGCCAGGTGGCTGGGCGTCGTCGCGGCGATCGCGCTGCTGGCCGTCCCCGGAAGTCTCGCCGACATCGCCGTATCCAGCGCCGCGATGGTCGTGGCCCGCGCCACCGGCGCGGCATTTCCGAGCGAGGTGAGCTTCGTCGATCACGGCGTCACCTACCACTTGACGGCGACGGGCGTAGCGGTCAGAACCAAGTTCATCTTCAAGGTCTACTCGGTCGCGCACTACCTGGACGACCGGTCGGCCGCTGTGCGGCCCGGAATCGTCCAACGCATCCTGTCCGACGACGTCGCCAAACAGATCACGATGGAGTTCGCGCGCGACCTGCGCGCCGATCAGATTCGCGACGGCTTGATTCAAAGCTATACACGCAACGCCAGCCACGAGGAGCTGCACGCCACCCGCCCGCTGCTCGATCGGTTTCTCGCCGCCACGCACAAGGACGTCGTCAAGGGCGAGCGCTTCGTCGTACGCTGGCTGCCGGGCGGACGCCTGCAGGGCGTCTACGGCGGCACCATCGCGTGCGAGATCACCAATCCCACCTTTGCACGGGTGTTCTGGTCCATGTGGTTCGGTCCGCATCCGGTGCTGGATCGCGATCAGTTGCTCGCCAGGGTCACGGCAGAATCGAGTTGATGGTGTACACGCGCAGATTCGGTTCCCTCCAGCGCCGCACGGTCGGCCAGCGCGACCTCCGCCGGGTTTCGGTGGCGATATGGTGATCGCCAAAGGGGAAATCCGCCATGGGCGTTTCCGCGTCGCGTACCGCGCCTACGGAAACGCTGCGCAGACGATGGTGTGCGTCAGCGGCGTCCAGCAGACAATGGCGGTCTGGCGCTCGCTGATCGCGTATTTTCGCGGGCAATACTCGATTGTCATTTTCGATCTCCCCGGTGTGGGACGGTCGCGCGTGCTGAGCGGTGCCCTCGAAGCATCAATCGATGAACAGGTCGGCATACTGAATCGTATCATCGAGCTCACCCGCCGTCCGGGGCCGCTGACGCTGGTCGGCTGCTCGTGGGGAACGATGGTGGTCGCCGCGTACGCCGCCCGGTATCCGTCGGCGGTGGACAAGCTGGTGCTCGCCAGCTTCGGGGTCCGACCGAGCAAGCGCATGCTCGAGCTCATCCGCGACGGCCAGGCGTTCTATGAGCGCGGCGAGAACGGCAAAGCGGCGGAGCTGATTATCGACGGGTTCGGACAGAACATCAGTGACACCTACAAGCGGCAGATCATCGAGCAGTTCAAGCGCATGAGCCCCGATCAGGCGCGCACGTTCTACAACCACTGCGAGTTTGTGGAGGGGGTGCAGGATATCGCCGAGTACGTCGCGCTCGATCGGATCACGGCGCCGACGCTGATCATCAACGGCGCCAACGACGAGATTCTGGATCGCGCGGACCTGGAGACCGCGACGACCCGCATCCGGAATTGCCAGACGCGCGTCGTAGAGGACGCCGGGCATTTCCTGCATTTCGAGCGCCCCGAGATTCTCGACATCTACGCGGAGTTTCTCGCGCAATAACGGAGAAAGCGGCACCGCGGCCGGCGGCGCCATAGCCCGCCCGTAGCGCGTGCTCAGGCTTGGGCGGCCGGAAATAGCGTGGGCGCCCGCCGGGGAGTGGCCGTGCCGTCGCGCGGCCGGACGAGGACCGCGCTGTAGGCAATCAGGGGGTATGGATCACGTCGGTGGCAGCGCGCGCCATCGTCCGGAGCGTGATCGAGTAGCGCAACGCCTTGGTGGGGGCGATGGCGTGTTGCCAGCGCCAGCGCACGTCGCCGCGCAGGACGTAGATCGAGCGGGGCTCAAGGACGAGTGTTCGCGAGGGGGCTCGGGCGCCCTTTACATGCGGGTACGGGCGCAGGCGCATCCGGCACGCTGAGGCGAGCGAGATGCCGATGACGATGCCGAATGTTGGCACGTCGCGATGCCATCCCAGCTGTGTTCCAGCTGAATACTCCGCGACCGTGCACTGCGACAGCTCGCGCTCCGAAACGCCCGCCCACTCCGCCGCGCGCTTGCGAATCGGCGCTAAGAAGGCGGGCAGGGGTGGCGCCGGAGTCGGCCGGTTCGACGCGAAGTCATATCCAGCGCCGAAGCTGACGATCCGCCGCTTGGCAGTGAAGACTCTGTATCGCGC
>JBFXHX010000069.1:2133-14177 GCA_050176585.1 Binatia bacterium | reverse complement strand
GATGCGGCATGGCTGACAAACTGGCGCAGGGCGAGGCCCAGGGTTTCTCGGCGTTGTCGCTCGCGCCGCGGCTCCTCCAGGGCTTGTCGGCGCTGGGGTATGAGGAGCCGACGCCGATTCAGCAGGAGGCGATCCCGCCGCTGCTCGCCGGGCGCGATCTCGTGGGGCAGGCGGCGACCGGGACGGGCAAGACGGCGGCCTTCGCGCTGCCGCTGCTCCAGCGGCTGGCGGAGCGGCGGACCGGCGCGGAGCATCCGTCGGCGTTGATCCTGGTGCCGACCCGCGAGCTGGCGATGCAGGTGGCGGAGGCGGTGCATCGCTACGGCCGCGCACTCGGCGTCGAGGTGCTGCCGATCTACGGCGGACAGCCGTTCAGCGCCCAACTGCGCGCCCTGCGGCGCGGGGTCGACGTCGTCGTGGCCACGCCCGGGCGCGCCCTCGACCATCTGCGCCGCAGCACGCTGTCGCTCGAGCGCGTGCAGACGCTGGTGCTGGACGAAGCGGACGAGATGCTCGACATGGGCTTCGCCGAGGACCTCGATGCGATCCTCGCGGCGGCGCCCGCCGACCGGCAAACGGTGCTCTTCTCCGCGACGATCCCCGCGCGCATTGCCGCGATCGCCAAGCGGCATCTGAAAGACCCGGTACAGATCCGTATCGCGAGCGAGCGCGGGCGCGCCGGTGCTCCGCCGCTGGTGCGGCAGATGGGGTACGTGGTCGCGCGCGCGCAGAAGAGCGCCGTCCTGGGTCGCATCCTCGATATGGAGGACCCCGAGGCCGCGCTCGTCTTCTGCCGCACCCGCAACGAGGTGGACGAGCTCGGCGAGCGGCTGAGCGCACACGGCTACCGCGTGGAGGTCCTGCACGGCGGCATGTCGCAGGAGCAGCGCGAGCGGGTCATGGCCAAGCTGCGCGGCAAAGCCGCGGACCTCGTCATCGCCACCGACGTCGCCGCGCGCGGGCTCGACCTCCCGCAGCTCACGCACGTCATCAACTACGACGTGCCGTCGGCGCCGGAGTCGTACGTACATCGCATCGGCCGGGTCGGCCGCGCCGGCCGCGCGGGCGTCGCGATCACGCTCGTCGAGCCGCGCGAGCACCGCTTGATGCGCAACATCGAGCAGCTCACCAAGCGCAAGATCGAAGTGGCCACCGTTCCGACCGTCGCCGACCTGCGCGCCCGGCGCCTGGAATTGCTCGGTCAGTCGCTGCGCGAGGAGCTGGGGGACGGCGATGCCGAGCCCTTTCGCGTGGTCGTCGAGTCGCTGGCGGCGGAATTCGACCCTGTCCAGATCGCGATGGCAGCGGTCAAGCTGCTCGCCGCTGAGCTGCACCCCGAGCCGCAAGAGGACGTACCGGCAGTCGCTGCTTTCGCGCCGCGCGCCGGTGCCGAGCCCGTGCGCGGCGGGCCAAAGGCAAGCGGAAAGCGGTCGGCGCGTTCGCAGACGGGCATGACCCGGGTGTTCATCGGGGGCGGGCGCGATCTCGGGATCCGCCCGCAAGACCTCGTCGGCGCGATCACCGGCGAAGCCGGCATCGCGGGATCGGAGATTGGCACGATCACGATCTCCGATCGCTTCTCGCTGGTGGAGATTGCAGATGAGCTGGTCGATGACGTGCTGGCGGCGCTGCGCGCGACGACGATCAAAGGCAAGAAGGTGAACGCCCGCCGCGAGCGCAGCGCCGGCGAGGGCTCAGTCCGCCCACACCGGGTCCCGCCGCGCGACCGCGCCGCCTCCGATCGCGGCCACGCGCCCGGGCCGCGGCGGCGCATCGTGCGCACCCCGCGCCAGGCCTAGCGCGGCAGGCGCTCCGAGGACGGCGGGCCGGCCGTTCAGCTGCGCTTGCGATACCCGCGCGCTGCGCAGCGCTCTGCTTCGCCGGACAACGAGCGCCCGCCGCTGCGATATAGCGCCGCGCACGCTGTTGCGACGACCGGCGCCACTCTGGCCGGCGCGGCGACCGCGCACTGCCGAGGGCGCACCATGGCGCACAGGCTCGATGCCGCGATCTCACTCGCGCCGGTCTCGGCGCATCTGTGATTCGCGCCGGGTGCCGCGACCGCTATATCTGCCGGCTCGAGATGACCCGCTGCAGGATATGGCGATGGCAGTGCTCCTGGCTCTCCTCGCAATGGCATAGGAGTGTCACGGTTTGTCGTTTGGCGAGCGCCTTGACGAGTCTGAGCGTGAACTTTTGGCCGTGGTTCTTGATGGTCGCGTTGCGCTTGTCGATGGGAGCCGCTTCAAACAGCTCCTGGCGATAGCGGCGGGTGAACTCCGGCCAACTCAGCTCTCTAGCTCTGCGCAGGAGGCGTTCGCTGGGGCCCAAGTTCGCCATCCAGACGTGATACCGCGTCGTCGGCATCCCGCGCCCCCTGAACCGGGTTACGAGGATGCGCAGCCCGTCCTCCCCACGATCAATGGGAGACCACACCGATTTCGTCTTCAGCATGCTGTCCTCCGTGGGAGGATTTGGCCTGGGTCGATGTGCTGGCTCGAGGAGCTCAGGCGCACAGCCGCTCGAGCGATACGGCCAGTAACGTGTCGAGCTAAGCTCGCTCGCGCAGCGCTCGCCAGCCCGTAGCCCTGTTGGAGCTGGCGTGGACGAGCATCGGGCCGGGGCGCGTGGCGGCCCCACCGCGGCATTCGTGCTTTTTGATGCCCGACAGCAGCAGGCCGGCCCACCCACGGCTGACAGACGGATATCGTCCGAATGTCCATTGCCCCCCCTCGTGCGCGCGCCGCGATTACAATCTCGCCCGGCGCATTGCAATGTGAACCGGAACCGCTGCTCGGGAGTGTTGAGCGAGGTCAATGCTTCGGCGCTCGTCAGAGACGCCGCGCGCTGCACTGTTCGTCGTCCAAAGCGAAGGCGCGGAGCCTCGCTCGAGCTTCGCGTGTCCGCTCCTTCGCGTTGAACGGCGGGGGGGCGGGGACTCAGCTCGGGTCCGCGGCGCGCAACCGCTTGGCCAGCGCTTGCAGGAGCTTCCAGGCGATCGCGCCGTTTCGCTCGACCAGCGGGCGAAACTCCCAGAACGTGAGCCCGTAACACACCAGGTCGGTTGCCGCTGTCACCGTGGCCGTGCGCGGGCCGCCGTCGATCAGCGCGATCTCGCCGAAGCAGTCGCCCGGGCCGAGGGTGGCGCGCTCGACACCTCGGCGCGAGACGGTCGCCTCCCCGGAGTCGATGAGGAAGAAGGCGGCGCCCCCGGAGCCCTCCATGATGACGGTCTCGCCCTTGGCGAAGCGGCGCTCCTTCATCAAGCGGGCGATCTGCTCGCTCTGCCGCCGATCCATATCGGCGAAGAGCTGGACGCGCGGCAGGGCGGCCGCGGGGTCGCGCGGGGGCGGGCCGGGTGGTGGCCCCTCGCTGCGCGCTTTCCCGGTGGTGACGGCGCGGCACTGCAGGAGGTGGAGCTTTCCATCCTGGAACGCCCATTCGATGTCGCGCCGCGGCCCGTACACCTTCTCGCACTGCAGCGCGAGCGCACTCAGAGCCGCGAGCTCGGCGTCGCCGAGGCAGAGCTGACTCACCTGCGCGGCGGGCACTGGCTCCTCGAAGGTCCCGCCGTTCGGCAGCGAGCGGATCGCGATGCGCTTGCGCCCCGCTTTGCGCTCGAGCACCTGGCCGGACCGGTCGACACGGAAGTGGTCCGGCACGACGAGCCCGGCGACCACGGCTTCGCCGAGGCCCCAACTCGCTTCGATCAGGCGCTCATCGGCGCCGGTGACCGGGTGCTCGGTGAACATGACCCCGGCGGCGGTGGGGTTGAGCAGTGTCTGGACGACGACACCGACGCTCGGCCGGGTGAACAAGCCGACGCGCTGGCGGTAGGTGATGGCCGCGTCCGAGTTCGCCGACCACCAGACTTCGCGGACGGCGCCGGGGACATCGGTCGCCGCATGGACGTTGAGCACGGTGAGGTGCTGGCCGGCGAAGCTCGCCGCCGCGCCGTCTTCATCGACGGCGGATGAGCGGACGGCAAACGGGGGCGCCACGGCGGCGATGGCTTCGGCCACTCTGGCGATGGCCTCTTCCTCCCCCGACGCGACGGCCTCGACCAAGTCGCCCGAGAGCGCCACACCCGGCGGCACCGCGATGCCGTGGCGCGCGGCGTCACCGAGCCCCACGGCCTTCGACCCATAGAGTGCTGTCTCGCGCGCCTTCGCGAAAGGGACGACCTTCTTCACCGGCGCACCGTCACTTCGCCGGCATCCCCGTCGACGCGGACGCGTACGCCGTCGGCGATGCGCTCGGTCGCCTCGCGGGTCCCCACGACACCGGGGATGCCGTACTCCCGCGAGACGATCGCCGCATGCGAAAGGAGGCCGCCGTTGTCGGTGACGATCCCGCCCAGCAGCGGCAGGAGGATGTTGAAGGCCTCGGTCGTCGACTCGGTGACGAGCACGTCGCCCTTGGCGATACGGCCGAACTCGGACGGGCTCGAGACGCGGCGCGCCGGCCCTTCGTAGACGCCTTTGCTCGCCGCGAGCCCATACAGGACGGTGTCCTCGTTCTGCGCCTGCGAGCTCCCGAACAGGTGGCCCAACGCGATCGACGTCGCGCGCATGAGGCGGCCGACGGCGGGGGGCAGGGCCGCGAAGTCGGGCGCGGGCGGCGCCGGCGGGCCCAGGCGCGGCGGAACGTCCTTTGCGGTGTAGGTCGCGCGGTAGGCGGCGCGCCGGGCGAGCTCGTCCGCCGACGGGCCACCGGTGCCGGCGACCAGCGCGCACATCTCCTCGAGGCCGGCCTCCAGCATGTGATCGGCGCCGGCGATGCGGCCGCGAGCAGCGACCCGCCGGCCCGCCGCCAGCGCGGCGCGCCGCATGAGGCCCGCGGCCCAGATGTCGCTGTAGACGCCGCGCTCGTCGCGCAGGTGGTACATGAGTCGCGCCTCGCCGAGCAGCTCGTCGAACTCGGACTGGTGCGCCGCGGGCACCTGGGCGCGCACCTCGGCGATGCGGGCTTCGAGGTCCGAGGCGGCCTGGGCTTCACCGGAAACGGCAACGCCGATGGCCCTCAGCAGTGCGTCGGGCAACTCGAGCGCCGTGGGCTCGGCGATGTCGAAGCCGTTCACGAGGCGGTTGCCGACCAGGTCGAGATAGCCGGAGACGGCCGCGCCCGCTTCGCCCCCGAGGGCACGCAGTCCCGCGAGCACCTGCGCGGCGTCGCCGCCGGATGCGAGGGCCGCGCGGGCAGCGGCATCCTGCGCGAATGCCCGCTTCAGGCGGTCCATCTCGTCGGAGCCACCCATGGACACCACTGCCGAGCCGCGCATCAAGCCGAGGAGCTCGGACGGCGGCAAGCCCGTCCAGTCGCCGGCGTGGGCGAGAAAATCCCCGGTCGGCACCACGGCACTCGCGGTGAAGCGCATATGCTGCTCGATCATCGCCGCGTGGTGGTCGCGGCAGCGCTCGAGATAAGCGACCAGCTCCGCGTCGGAGAGGGCGTCCGGATCGACGGCCTGGATCTCTCGATGCGTGGCGATGGAGGACGGTTTGCGATTCTCCTCCCAGTCGCGCAGCTGCTCCCGCCAGAGCTTCTCGGCGAAGACTCGATCAGCCCGCTGAATGCGCGCGGGGATTTCGGCCTCCGGCGCCGGCAGCACCTGGTTGTACCCGAAGCCGTTCACGTAGGCGATTTGCAAGCCGTCGATGAGCATCCCGTAGTAGCGGGCGAAGTCGTTGGTGCCCCGCTTGAAAGCAAGGGGATGCATGTCCTGGAAGTAGCGCGTCAGCGCGCGCGGAAAGTGCACGGGATCTTGCTCCCACGATCCCGGCCCTGGCGGCTCGAAACGGAGCTCAGTCGCGGTGTCTGGCGCAGTCATGGCGGTGTCTCTCTCCTTGCGGTGATCGTTCTTATTTTCTTCCTCCGCGCGGAGCGCAAGGTTTTTCCCGCGCCGCCACTTTTCAATTCGAAGCCGCGAAGCCGCGAAGGCATCTCTGCGTGTCCGCGCCCCGGTGGGCACCCGGCTGGAGACCTATACCGACGTATAAGTGAAGAGCCGGCCGCAGCCGCCATGTGGAAGCATTTATGGCTCAGACTGATGTTCCGAGCACCCGCGGATGCTTCGCCGCCCCGATGCACGGGATGTCGGCGTATCAAACCGAAAGCCGCTGCGCCCACCCGAAGAACGCGCTCGAGGCTTTGGAGTCAGTGAACGATCGACGCCGTGAGATCGCGGTGGCGGTAGACGCGCCGCGCGCGGATGAGGTGCGCGTGACGGTGACGGATTCCGGCCCCGGGCTCGAACGCGGGCAGCGCGAACGCCTCTTCGAAGCTTTTCACACCACCAAGCCGGGCGGCATGGGAATGGGGCTGGCGATCAGCCGCTCGATCATCGAGGCACACGGCGGTCGCCTGTGGGCGAGCGACAACGCCGGTCCGGGCGCCACTTTTGGGTTTGAGTTGCCGGTGGCGAGCGCGGCAGTCGCGCAGACCCAGGGGACAACCGACACATCGACCGCGGCGCGGGCCGCCGTGTCCGAACGCGCTGAGCTAACACGCCCGTTGTCGGTGCGCGATGCGCTCCTCCGCGGAATCGATACGGCCGGCTTACCGGTGCGAGGGTAGGTCGATCACGTCGCCGTCCAGCAGCTTCACTGTGGCGCCGATCGGCATGGCACTGACGAACTCGCTTTCGATCTCGGCAAAGATCTGGTGGACCTGGGCGGGCGGCAGGATGAGCGTGTCGCCGGGCCCGATCGCCCACGGTCGCACGGCCGCTTCCCTTGAGAAACAGGACGACTTCCTCGGTATCGTGGGTGTGCGGCGGCGTGGCTGAGTTGGCGTCCATGCGGCCGTGCCACATCTCGTTCTGGTGCGCGCCGCTCGCGGGCGTGGCCAAGCCCGCAATGTGGTCGCCGTATAGGCTGTGGAGCTGGTTCTGTTCTTTGCGAAGGACGGACATGAGCCCTCCACGCTGAGGAGCGCCCCGCCGCTCAGGGCGCAATATCCCCGATCACAAAGCCATCGTCATTCACCGCACCAGAGGAGGTGCCGCGTTGCCTGGATGCGGCCGAGAGCGCAGCTCACCGCGCTCGTCAAAAGCCCGCCCTGACTTCGCAAGCTCGACGGGCTAGGAACGCCGGATGCCCGGCCGCCGCGAGTCGCTCGAACCGTACGCTCAGAGCCCCTCGGCGATCGCGGACCTTCCGGTCGGGGTCGCACTGCGCCGCGCGCTGGCGACCGGGTACGACGGAGCGGCGCTCAGGGCCGATCTCCTCGCCGGGATCGTCGTGGGCATCGTCGCGCTGCCGCTGTCGATGGCGCTGGCCATCGCCGTCGGCGTGCCGCCGCAGCACGGGCTGTATACGGCGATCGTGGCGGGCGCGATCGCGGCCCTGTGCGGCGGCTCCAAGTTCCAGGTCACCGGACCGACCGCCGCCTTCGTCGTGATCCTGGCGCCCATCGTGTCGCAGCACGGCTTGTCCGGGCTGCTCACCGCAGGACTGCTCGCCGGCGCCCTCCTGATCGCCATGGGCACCGCGCGCCTCGGGCGGTTGGTGCAGTTCATCCCGTATCCCGTGACGACCGGCTTTACCGCCGGCATCGCGATCGTGATTGCCACACTGCAGCTGAAGGACGTGCTGGGCCTGGACGTCGCCCGCATGCCGGACCACTTCGCCGAGAAGGTGGCGGCGTTGTGGGCGGCGCGCGGTACGCTCTCGGCGTACGAGCTCGGGGTGGGCGCGACCACGCTCGCGCTGTTGCTCGCGTTGCCGCGCGTGGTGCGGCGGGTGCCCGCGCCGCTGATCGCCCTCGGTGCCATGGCGCTGCTCGCGTCGCTGCTCGACCTGCCGGTCGATACGCTCGGGAGCCGTTTCCAGACCGTCGCGGACGGGCAGGTGGTGCCCGGTATCCCCCGCCTGCCGCCCGCGCCGGCGCTGCCCTGGGGCGACGCGGGGATCACGCTGGCGTTGGTCAGGGAGCTGCTGCCCGCCGCGTTCGCGATCGCGATGCTGGGGGCGATCGAGTCGCTGCTCTCCGCGGTGGTCGCCGACGGCATGACCGGCAAGCGCCACGATCCCGACGCGGAGCTGGTCGGGCAGGGGCTCGCCAACCTCGCCGCGCCGTTTTTCGGCGGCATCGCCGCCACCGGTGCGCTGGCGCGCACCGCGACCAGCATTCGCGCCGGCGCGCGGTCGCCGATCGCGGCGGTGACCCATGCGGCGGTCGTGCTCGCCTCCATGGTGGTGCTCGCGCCGATGCTCGCGTATCTGCCGATGGCCTCGCTGGCGGCGCTGCTCCTCCTGGTCGCCTGGAACATGGCGGAGCTCCGGCACATCGCGCACATGCTGCGGGTGGCGCCGCGGAGCGACGTCTTCGTGCTGGCGGTCTGCCTAATCCTGACCGTCGCCTTCGACATGGTCGTGGCGGTCAGCGTCGGCATCGTGCTCGCCGCGCTGCTCTTCATGCGCCGCATGGCCGAGATCACGCACGCGCGCGTTCTCCAGGACGATGGCCCGGAGACCTCGCGCGCCATCCCGCCCGGCGTCGCCTGCTACGAGATCGCCGGCGTTCTCTTCTTCGGCGCCGCCGAGCAGGCGATGAAAGCGCTCACGGCGATCGGCACCGACGTCAAAGTCGTCGTGCTGGGGCTCGGGCGGGTGTCGGTAATCGACGCCAGCGGGCTGGTCGCGCTGGAGAGCGCCCTCGAACGGCTGCGCCACCAGCATAAGTTCGTAATCATCACGGGGCCGTTGCCGGAGCCGCGGCGGATCTTCGCGCGCGCCGAGCTGGATGCCAACCTCGACCACGTGCTGTTTGCCGACACCATCGAGGCCGGGTTGCAGATCGCAGCCGACCTCGCGGCGCTCAACCCCGATTGGAAGAGCGCGCGCGCCGTGCCGAAGAAGCCCGATTAGATCTTCAACGCCAAAGCGCGAAGACTGCCTGCGCGTCTCGGCTTCACGTTGCCTTCGGCGCGATCGTTTGACCGCCGCCAACGCAGGTTCATCAACTCGCGGTCGGGCAGCTGCAACCGGGCGCCCATCGGCATCGCGCTGACGAATGGCTGGATATGGCGCGCTGATCCTGCGCCCGAGAGGCTTCGGACCCGAGCCGCCGTCAAGGAGAACTTCTCGACAACCGCGAAAGAGATCCCGGCATCGCAACGGCGGCGGTCGAGCTCAGCGGCGTCGATACCACGCGGCCACTTCGGCGATGTACTGTGCGCCTGCCCCGTCAGAAGCGCCACTGCGCTGCGTAGATATTTAACGTTTGATTAACGCCCGGCCGTGCAATAACGGATGAGGTGGATCCGCCGGCGCCCCGGGCGCATGCGCGGAGGCTCTCTCGCGACCGGTTCGATTACCGAAGTGCTCGCGGAACGGCTGACCGCCGGACGCGGGAGGTGTGCGACGCATGCTGGTCTCCGGCAGAAGCCACACGGCGGTGTCACGGTGCAGGGCGGCGCGCGGGCGCCCGACGGTGGTGACGTTCGCCCTGGTGCTGATGCTGCTGGCGGGCGCGGGCCGCGGCCGCGCTCTGCAGGACTGCGCCGGCGACTGCGACGCCAGCGGACAGGTGATGGCGGCGGACATCGTGCGGCTGCGGGACATCGCCGTCGGCAACTCGGCGGCATCCGCCTGCGTGCCCGGCGATGCCGACGAGGATGGGCAGATCACCGACGGCGATATCGCCGCAGCGATCCGCCAGTTGTTCGCCGGGTGCGTCGAGCAGCCGGCCACCTACGAGCTCCTCGCCGGGACGCTCTATCACGTCGCGTATCCAGCGCGCGGCGTCAGCTTGATTCAGGCCGCGGCGATTCTGGCCGCGCTCGAAGCGAACGGCTCGACGGATGAGCAGGAGCTGGCGGTGCTTCTGGCGCAGTTGCTGGAGGAGGCCGATGTGCGAGCCGGGAGCATCGGGCAGACCGCCATATACGCGACGCGCGAGAACGGGGACTCCTGCGAGGACTGCCGCGCTACGTGCAGCGGGACGTGCGTGCAGGGCCCGCGCGGCGACTGCTTCTGTTACGAGCGCCTCCCGACCGACCCGGAGCGCATTGCGATCCTGCTGCTCGAGGAGCCCGAGGACGAGATGGCGGCGCTGGAGGCGGACCGAGTTCCGTGTCTCCCAAGCTTGTTCCCGGCCGGCGTGAAGGACGGGTTCAGCGCAGCCAACGGCGCCGAGCCGGCTGCGGCGAGCCAGGGGTTGCTCGCCTTCATCCAGCTCGCTTCCGGCCAACCCGCCGCGGCATTCGACGGAACGGCCGTGGATCGGCTCTTCGGCAACACCTTTACGCTTCCGCAGGGCAGGTGCCTGCGCGAGGCGAAGGTGCTCGTCCGCGCCCGCCCGCTGTCCAGCAATCCCTCGCCGGGCAGCCGGAACGACGTCGTGCGGCTCGCGTTCGCCAACCCGTCCGGTCAGCTCGCCGCCGCTCAGTGGGCGGCCTTTTTCGGCACCGGCAACAACGGCTTGCCGATCCTGCTCGCCCAGCAGTGGCGGCCGACCATCTATCCCGCGCCGGCCGGGGCGTCGTTCATCCTGAACGCGGTGAACCTACCCGGAGGCGTGAACCTGCTGCCGGATATCGACGCCGCGCGCTTTGTGGATCTGCTCGTGCAGGACGACACGAGCATCGATTACGCGAGCCTGGTCGCGCGCATCTGCGACTGCCCGACACCCACGCCGACGCCGTCCGGCACCCGGACGCACACGCCGATATCCACCCGCCCGCCCACCGCCACGCGGACTTCGACGCGCACGGCGACCGCGACCGCTACGCCGCCGCCGCCGTTGACGGCGACGTCCACCCGCACGTCCACCGCGGCGGCCACGGCGACGCACACGGGCACGCCGACTGCCACCGGCACGCCGACGCGCACGCCGATGTGCACCGCGCCGCCGCCGAACATGGTCGGGTGGTGGCCGATGGACGACGGGACGGGCGCGACCGCGCTGCTGGACATCGTCGGCGGACGGCATGCCATGACCCAAGCCTCGCCGGTCGGCGCGGCACAAGCGCCGCAGCCGGTTGCCGGGGTCGTCGGTGGCGCGATCGACTTTCCGAAATTCGGCAATGGCTTCAGCGGCGCCAGCGCCAACTCGAGCGGCGCGCTGTTCGCCGTCGGGTCCGCGGACTTCAGCATCGATGCGTGGGTGCGCTTTCCACCCGCCGGAGCCAACCAGCGACACTACGTCGTGAACAAGTTCGACGCCAGCGGCAACGTCGGTTACGGCTTGTTCGTCCTCTCGCCCGGCGCCAACAACTACCGACCGGTGTTCGAATGGGGCGACGGCACCAACGGCGGGACTGTGCAGACCGCATCGGCGATCGCTCCCAACCAGTGGCACCACATCGCGGTGACGTTCGCGAGAAACGCCGGCGGCAACGCGCTCGACATCCGCTTGTACGTCAATGGCGCGCAGGACGGCCAACACATCGCGAACCCCGCGTCGCTCGGCTCGCTCACCAACTTCCTCATCTCATTGGAAATCGGCCAGCAGCCCTCGACCGTCGGCCCGATTGCCCTGGACGAGCTCGAGCTCTTCGACCGCGCGCTCAGCGCGCAGGAGATCCAGGACCTCTTCGACGCCGGCTCGGGTGGAAAGTGCAAACCGCCGACGCCCACCGCGACGGCTTCGGCCACCCGCACCATCACGATTACCGGGACCGCGACCGCCACGAGCACCCGGACAGGTACGGCGACGCGCACGCGCACGCCGACGGCTTCACCAGCACCGCCGTCTTCGACGGCCACAGCGAGCGCAACGCCGACCACGACGCCGACGTGTATCGACCCGCCGTCGGATATGGTCGCTTGGTGGACCGCCGACAACACGACCAGCGATCTCTCGGGCAACGGCAACCACGGCGCGCTGCACGGCGCGGCTTCGTATACGACGGGTGCGGTCGGTGCGGCGTTCTCGCTGCCGACCATCGCCGATTACGTCGAAGTGCCCGACGCGCCGGCGCTCGATTTCTCCGGGAACTTCTCGATCGATGCCTGGATCAACACGCTGAATATCCCCAACGGAAGAGCCACGATCGTCGACAAGCGAGCGGGGACGAACACGAACCCGGTCGGCTACCA
>JBFXHX010000069.1:0-2033 GCA_050176585.1 Binatia bacterium | reverse complement strand
GCCATGTGCACGCCGACGGCGACTTCGACTGCCTCGGTGACGCCGACGCGCTGCCTGGCCGAGATCTGCGCGTTCAAGTTCAATGATCAGAACCAGGATGGGCTGCAGCAGGCCGGCGAGCCGAACCTGAACGGGTGGACGATCCAGGTCGCCAACGCCAGTGCGATCGTGATCGCGACGCTCACCACCGGCACCCAGCAGTGTGCCGGCGTGCCCGGAATGGCCACGTATACCGTCTCCGAGGTGTCCCAAAGCGGGTGGACCCAGACCTTCCCGCCGCCGCCGGGGACGCACAGCATCTTCCTCGAGTGCGGTCAGTTGCTGAACCTCACCTTCGGGAACTTCCAGCAAGCGGCCAGAACCCCGACCGGTACCGCTGCCAGCACGGCGACTCGCACGCGGACGAGAACGCCCAATATCGATCCGGCCGACTGACGCAGCGGCGCGGCGCCGCCGACGCAGCTCTAGTCACTCCGAGCCGGCAATCACCGCCGCTCAGCGCCTCGTGAAATACGGCGCCACAGTAAAGGTCGGCGATCCGATGTACTCCGTGTCGCGTTCCACGCTCGTCGCGGTCGATGCGGTGAGCCTGATCAAGAGCGGCTTGCAGGACCAGACCTATGCATGGCTGCAAGGAGGCGGGGCCGCAGGGGCTGATGTGGCGTGCGGCCTTGCGCCCGGTACAACGCTCCAGTGCCCCTTCTTGGCGGCAGGCGTGCTGTCGCACCGCCCGCCCAAGGACGGCGAGCTCGAGAGCTGGCAGCGGCGCTATGCCGCCGCGCTCCGCCGCCTCCGTGCGGCGGGTATCAAGACCGTCGCGGACGAGCGCGCGGGGCGGAGTTGCGCTCGCGCTGGCAGGATCACATCGCGCGGTGCTCGGCGCGGGGTATCGGCACGCTGTAAGCGCTGGCTAGACGTCGGTGCGGCTCACCGATTCGCGCGGGAAGCCGACGGACTGCGCAGACGATCTGCCACCGAGCCAGCCAGCCCTGTCGCCTAATTTGTCTTGATTCGCCAGGTGCGCAGTGGTTTAAGCGAGCCGAATTGCGAGGCTGTTCTTTGGGTGGGAGTGACCTGCTCATGCGCCGGCCATTCCGCGATCTCAACGTGCCGCGCGCGACGCGCGGCAGCCAGCATTGGGGGTGAGCCATGTACCATGGTGACATTTCCAGCAGTGCCGATGCGGTCGGCATCGCGGTCGTGAATTACAAGATGCCGCGACTGCATACGCGCAAAGACGTCATCGAGAACGCGAAGAACGTCGCGAAGGTCATCGACGGCCTCAAGGTCGGCTTGCCGGGCATGGACCTGGTGATCTTCCCCGAATACAGCACGCACGGGATCATGTACGACCACCAGGAGATGATGGATACGGCGTCGAAGATCCCGGGCGACGAGACCGACATCTTCGCCGCGGCTTGCGAGCGGAACCGCACCTGGGGTGTCTTTTCGCTGACCGGGGAACGGCATGAGGATCACCCGCGGAAGGTGCCGTACAACACGCTCATCCTGATGAACGATCAGGGCCAGATCGTGCAGAAATACCGCAAGATCATGCCGTGGTGTCCGATCGAGGGCTGGTATCCCGGGGACTGCACGTACGTGTCCGATGGGCCCAAAGGCCTGAAGGTCAGCCTGATCATCTGTGACGACGGCAACTATCCTGAGATCTGGCGCGATTGCGCGATGCGCGGCGCCGAGCTGATCGTCCGATGCCAGGGCTACATGTACCCGGCCAAAGAGCAGCAAATCATGCTCGCCAAGACGATGGCGTGGATGAACAACTGCTACGTCGCGGTGGCCAATGCGGCGGGATTCGACGGGGTGTACTCGTACTTCGGGCACTCGGCGATCATCGGCTTCGACGGCCGGACGCTCGGCGAATGCGGCGAAGAGGAAAACGGGGTGCAGTACGCGGCCGTCTCCAAGTGGCTGATCCGCGACTTCCGCGCCAACGCGCAGTCGCAGAACCACCTCTTCAAGCTCCTCCACCGCGGATACACCGGCATGATCAAGTCCGGGGAAGGGGAGCA
>JBFXHX010000068.1:0-14186 GCA_050176585.1 Binatia bacterium | reverse complement strand
CACCGCGAAGCCGCGGATAAGATCTAACGGGTGCAGCAGTTGGGTTACGGGTCGGGTTCTGACCCGACCCCGCCCCAACCTCTCGCTCCCGTCGTATTCAGCCGCACCGGGTTTCGCCGTCGGGCGAATCGCCCGCTCGGGCGGGTTTCAGTGCCGCTGTGCCGTCGCGCGCGGATATTGCGCGAGGACGTAGCATCTGCAACGCCAGGGCCCCACGCCGGCATCGCTGCGCGATGCCGAGCGGCCAGGTGCGGCGGTTACACCGGGAGAGGGCTGGCGGCGTGCGGGTGTGCGCCGTAGATCTCCGCCAGTGACACTGAGGGCTTCACTCGGTCGGCGCCTCGGAGAGAAAGGTCCCGCCTCGATCCAACCGGCACCGACGGAGCGGCGCCAGCGCCCGAGGGATGCGGGTGCCGTTGCGAGACGCTCTCTTCTCCTAACCCCGAGCCTTGACTCCCAAACCCTCTGACCTCGAACCCCTAACTGCCTCAACCGCGAGCCCTGCTCTCCTCGATTTCCTCTCGTTGAGAGACCAGCGGCTTGATGCCGAGGATCTGGTCGATCCGGCGGTGGATGCGCGCCACGCGCTCGATCTGCCCTTTGGCGGGGAAGCGTTCGTAGAAGCCTTCGATGCGGAAGTCGGGCTCGATGTCGCGCAGGCGGCGGAGCTTTTGCGCCCAGCGGCGCACGCGATCTTCGGGCGCGCCATCGACGCGGTTGAGATCGGCACAGACGCGGACCAGCGCCTTCAGCGTGACGGCGCGGGTCACCATGTAGCGCTCGTTGCCCCACGAGGTGACCAGTGCCTGATGCGCGGCGGCGAGGAAGTCGCGCACCGGCTCGTACAGCTCGTTGCGGGCCACGCGCTCGACGTCGCGCGCGCGGGTGAGCGTGCTCACCTTCAGGCGGCGGGCCTCGAGGCGCACCCAGCGGTGCACTTCGTTGAACAGCTCCGCCTGCAGAATCCACTTCGCCTTCTGCGAGCGCCCTCCGAGCCGGTTCACGCGGTACTGGAGCGGGCTGTCGTCCTCGGCGTAGAGGAGCTCGCACACCTTCGCTGCCAGGCGCTTGTCGGGCGATGCATAGGCGACGCGCTCGTAGAGGTCGACGAGGTGACTTTTGTTGATCCGCGTCGGCGTCGAGTTGATGGTCACGAACATCTCGGTAGCGAAGTCCTCCGTGCGGCCGTCGAAGATGACGCACGGCACGTGCATCGCCTTGGCCTCCTCGGGGAACTTTTCACGGTAGAAGTGCAGCGCCGCGAGGCGATGCTGCCCGTCGATGACCAGGTAGGGCTGGCGCGGCTCGTCGAGATTGCCGACGTTCTCGAAGTTGCCGAGCGGCTCGAAGTTCAGCGGCTCGGGCGTGAACAGCAAGATCGCGCCCGGAATCGGCGGCTGGTGCACGGCCTCGGCGTAGAAATCCTGGATCTGCTTCACCTTCTTGCGCGCCAGCTGGCGTTGGAAGGCCGCCTCGGAGCGCTCGATGCGGGCGATGAACGCCCCCACTTCATCGTCCTTGCGCAGCGCCGTCGGCTCGATCGTCTCGCCCTCTCCATAGTAGCGGCTGATGAAGCGCACTCGGCGCAGGAGATCCTCGGCCGGATAAGCGACGAAGTAGAAGCGGCTGTCCTTTTGCCGAACCTGGGTCGCAAGCATTTCGCCCCTCCGCGCGCGCGATGCTCTAATTGCCCGGGCGAGCTGTCAAACGCCGGCGCTCTCGGACCTTCCTGCGGCCGCGCACCGCCGGTCGTGTTTTTTCTCATGTCCAGGCGGAGCGGGTGCGGCGCATGTTCGACCTCGGCGCCGAGAGCGGGCCGGAAGAGAGGCGCGTGCACCGCGGTGCCGCGACGGTGCGCATCACGGCGGACATCATGCCCGTGTGGTCAGCCTGCGCTGCACGGCTGGGGACACGCCGCCGCGGCGCCGCGGCAGCGCGCCGCAGGCGCGCACCCGGGCGTGTCGGTCAACGACTCACGCCGATCAACGGGTCGAGGCATAGGCGTCCCGTCGATCCTGAACGGTGTGCGCCTCCGGTTGCGGCCGGTCGAAATCGGCTAGCTGTTACGTTCTTCACCGCAGCGACGCTGAGGCGCGAAGATGACAGCGGTGATTTCCGGCCATTTTGTCGTTGAGCCCTTTACAATTTAGCTGAACTCCGCCATACGGCGCGCGGGGAGGCTGACAAATGAGACGATCGAAGGCAATCGCATTGCTGACCCCGCTGCTGGTTATTGGTCTATTGCGGGCGGCGAGCGCGAACGGTGTGGCCGGATGCTGCGCATGCGTAGAGGGCCGTCCGTTCTGGGTGCAGGGTGAATCCTACGTGAAAGAGCCGGCGACCGCGCTCATTTGCGCTGAGGTCCGGCCATCCGAGCAGATGGCGTTCGAGAGCAATTGCGCCGGTCGCGGCGGTCAAGTCGTCTGCACGAAAGACGCCTGTGCAGGCACCGAAGATGTCCAGTGCCTCGAACAGCCGCACGAGTCGTGCGTACAGGTGCTGGAGAGCACACTGGGCATCGCTTGCCCGGTCGCAAGAGCACCGGCGCTCGCGGCGGTGCCGACTGCCGGGCTCGCGCTGCTGCTCGGCGCCGGCGGCGTGGCGGTGCTGAGCCGACGCCGGCGCACACAAGGCGGCGCTGGCGCATTTTGAATCCACTTCGCCGATAGAGCGCCAGGGAGGCCCGGACGATGAGGCCATCAATAGCGATCACATCGCTGGCACCACTGATGGTTGTAGCTCTGCTACGGACAGCAAGCGCCGACGATGTCCGCAATTGCTGCGCATGCTTACCGGAGAATGGCGATAACTTCGCGACGAGCGAGCAGTCTGCCGCTCTCATTTGTGCGGAGATCCTTTCATCAGAGCAAAGCGCCTTCGTCCAGAATTGCAAAGCTCGGTCCGGTGCCGTCACCTGTGTGGCACAGGCGGGGTGTGACGGCGCCGAACCGGGCGGCGCCGAGTGCCTCGAACAGGGGCAGTCGTGCGTACAGATGCTGGAAAACACCATCGGTATCACCTGCCCGGTCGCACGAGCACCGGTGCTCGGCGCACGGCCGACCGTCGGGCTCGCCCTGCTGCTCGGCGCTGGCGGCTTCGCGGTGCTGAGCTGGCGGCGGCGCGCGCGCGGATCCTGAATTGAGTGTTGGGCTGTTCGCTAGTCGCCTCACCGCGAATACCAGCCGCCCACGTTTTTATCCGCTGTAGCCGCGGCACCCGTGGCCGCACCGTTCGCGCAGCGATGCGCGGGCGGAGCCTGGCGTACACCACCTCCAGCTACGGTAACGCTCCGCGCCGGCGTGCGGGGACAGGTCCGCGCGACACCGGAAGAGAGCGCTCTTGACGCCGGCCGCCACCGGCCGATACTCGGCGCACATGCCCCTGCCCCGCTTCACATGTGGTGCGAGTGGCGCGCAAGTTGCCGCGGCGCTAGGCACCGAGGGGTGCGCGATCGTCGAGCGCCTGGTCGGCCGCGATGTGCTCGACCGCACACGCGCCGAGCTCCAACCCTGGCTCGAGGGCACGCCCTACGGCACCGACGAGTTCTCGGGATTTCGGACGCGCCGAACCGGGGCGCTGTTGGCGCGCTCGGCAACGTGTCGCGAGCTGGTCGTTCACCCGCTCGTGCTGGAAGCGGTACGGACGCTGCTGGCGCACGCGACCACCATCCAGCTCCATCTGACACAGCTCATCGCCATCGGCCCCGGAGAACCGGCGCAGATGGTGCACCGCGATCAGTGGGCTTTCGATTTCTTCCCGTTTCCGTCCGGCTACCAGGTGACCTGCAACACCATCTGGGCGATGTCGGATTTCACCGAGTCCAACGGCGCGACGCGCGTCATTCCGGGCAGCCATCTCCGCGAAGATCGCCTCGCGTTCGAGCAGGCCGACACCGAAGCGGCCGAAATGCCGGCCGGCTCGGTGCTGCTGTACACCGGCGCGCTATATCACGGCGCCGGCGCGAATCGCTCGGCGGACGTGCGCTGCGGCCTGAACCTGACCTACGCCGTGAGCTGGCTGCGCCAGGAGGAAAATCAATACCTCGCCGTGCCGGCCGAGCTCGCGCGCACCTTCCCCGAACCGCTCCTGCGCCTGATGGGGTACGCGCGCGGCGCGTACGCGCTCGGCTACGTGGGCGACCTGCGCGACCCGCTCGACGTGCTGCTCGGGCGCACCGCGGAGCGAGCCGCGCTCGGCGACCTCGAAGTGGCGGCCGAGCGCTTCCGCGCCGGGGAGTAGCGTGCGCGCGGCGCTCGCCCTCGGTGTCCTCCTGCTGTCCGCCTGTCCGCCGGCGCGCGCTGCGGCCGCGCCGCGCGGGGTCGCGCTCGATTACGAGGTGCGCTACGGCCCCTTCGAGGTACTCGAGGTCTCGGCGATCACCCGCCTGGACGGCGACCGCTACGAGACCAGCAGTGCGCTTCGCACGGTCGGTATCATCGGCTTGCTGTTTCCCTGGAGCGCGACGGCCGCTACCGACGGCCGGCGCGCCGGCGGCGCGCTGCGCCCGGTGCGGCATCGTTCCGAGGGTACCTACCGCGAGTCGCGCCGGACGGTGGAGCTCGACTACGACGAGACCGGCGGCGTCCAGAGCCGCATCGTGCCGCCGTCCGACGCGGAGAATCGGGACACCGTGCCGGCGGACATGCTGCCGGGAACCATCGATCCCCTCACCGCCAGCCTGGCGGCGATCGAGCGCGAGTGCCGCGGCACGCTGAACGTGTTCGATGGGCGGCGGCGTTACGACATGGCGCTCGAAGAGCGCGGGCTCGCCCCCGTGCCGTCCGACCGCGCCGTGTATCAGGGCGACGCCCGCCATTGCCGCGCCAATATCGCCCCGCTGGCCGGGTTCTGGCGGCCGTCGGCCAGGCAGGACGAGCGGCCGACGCATCTCGACGTATGGATCGCGCCGCCGCGGCCCGGTTTGCTCGCCGTGCCGGTCTACCTCGAGCTCTCGAGCCCGCGCGGCACGCTTGGCGTGCACCTGGTGCGCGCCGAACCGCTGCCCTGACCCACTCGACCGGTACGCAGCGTCGCGCGCTTCACCGGCCCACTAGGGGAGTCCCGCCGTTGCGCCGCGCGAAGCGGCCGGCCTTCCGCTTGCGCCGGCGGCCGCCTTCGCGCCGTCGCTTCTCGGCGCGGTCGATCTGCTCGTCCTGGCAGCTGCGAGCCTCGACCGCAGTGCGCCGGTAGGACCCGTCCGCCTGCATCTCCCAGGCGTTGCCGTTCGGCGCCAGCTGGGCCTCGATCACGGCGCGCAGATCATCGCGCAAGGCGGGGTCCTCGATCGGCACCACCACCTCGACCCGGCTTTCGAGGTTCCGCTGCATGCAATCCGCGGAGCCGATGAAGAACTCCTCGTCCCCGCCGTTGTGGAAGTAGTAGATGCGTCCGTGCTCCAGGAACCGGCCGACGATGCTGACGATGCGCACCGTGTCGGAGAGCCCGGGCACACCAGGCCGCAAGCGGCACGTGTCGCGCACGATCAGCTCGACCCGCACGCCAGCCTGCGACGCGCGGTAGAGCGCGCGCGTCATGTCCGCGTCCTCGAGCGCGTTCATCTTCATCCGGATCAATGCCGGCGCCCCGGAGCGCTGCACGGCGATCTCGCGCTCGATCTTTTCGATCAGCGCCGACTTCAGCAGCGCGGGCGCGGGCAAGATCTTGCGGTAGTTCCGCTTCGCCCGGTAGCCGGTGGTCAGGTAATTGAACAGCTCGGTCAGGTCCTGCCCGATCGCATCGTCCGAGGTCAGCAGGCCGTAATCGACGTACGCGCGCGCCGTGCCCGGGTGGTAGTTGCCGGTGCCGATGTGCCCGTACCGGCGCAGCCCGTTGTAGTCCTGTCGCACGACCAGGATCGCCTTGCAGTGCGTCTTGAGGCCGACCACCCCGTAGGTGACGTGGATGCCGTCCTCTTCGAGCAGGTTCGCGAAGCGGATGTTCGCCGCTTCGTCGAAGCGCGCCTTCAGCTCGACCACCACCGCGACCTGCTTCCCGTTCTGCGCCGCCGCGCGGAGGTACTTGATGACGTTCGAGTCCGGCGAGGTGCGGTACAGGCTCATCTTGATCGCCCGCACCTTCGGGTCCTCGCTCGCTTCGCGGAGAAAGCGCTCGAGCGAGGTGGAGAACGATTCGTAGGGATGCTGGAGCAGCAGCGAGCCGGCGTCGCGAATCACGTGGAAGATGTTCCGCCCCGGCGTGAGCCGCGGATGGTCGATCGGATGATGCGGCGGGTCGTGCAGCGCCGCGTCTTCGAGGGCGACCAACTCCATGAGGTCCCGCAGCGCGAGCATGCCGTCGACGTCCGCGACGTCCGTGTGCTCGTCCAACCCGAGCTCCGCGGCGAGCATGCCCCGATGCGCCGGCTGCATCCCGCTCGCCACCTCGAGGCGCACGATCGGCGCGAAGCGGCGGTCGCGCAGCTCTGACTCGATCATCGCGAGCAGGTCGTCCGCTTCCTCCTCGTCGCGTTCGGTGTGCGCGTTGCGGGTGACGCGAAACGTCTCGCAGCTCTCGACCACCATCCCCGGCAGGAGCAGATCGAGGTTGTTCGCCACCACCTCCTCGAGCCGTACGAACCGGCGCCCTTCGCCGACCCGCACGAACCGCGGAATGCCGCCGCCGACTGGCACCTTGACCCTGATCAGCAGCGGCTCGGTCTCTTTCGGATGGCGGCCCGACACGAGCAAGTTCAGCGACAAGTTCGAAATGAAGGGAAACGGATGTGCCGGGTCGACGGCCAGCGGCGTCACCAGCGGAAACACGTTGTGCAGGTAATGCTCGCGCACCGCCTGCTGCTCGTCGGGCCCCAGCTCGGCGTAGCCGACGACGGCGATGTCGTGCGCCCGCAGCTCGGCGCAGAGCGCATCGCGCAGGCGCCGTTGCTCGCGCTCCTGCTCGCCGACGATCGCCAGGCATTCGGCGATCTGCTCCTGCGGGGTACGCCCGTCGACCGTGCGCTCCTGCAGGCCCGCGACGACCTGCTGCTTGAGGCCGCCGATGCGCTTCATGAAGAACTCGTCGAGGTTCGAGGCGGTGATGGCCAGGAACTTCACCCGCTCGAGCAGCGGCGTGAGCGGATCGCGCGCCTCGTGCAGGACCCGGCCGTTGAATGCCAGCCAGGAGAGCTCGCGGTTGAGGAAGAGGTCCTTCGCATCGAGCTCGCCCGATCCCAGGCCCGCCTCGCCCACCGCCACCGCTTCCGCGTGCGGAGCCCGGCGCGACGGCGCATTCTCTTTCGCGACTCGATCCGACATCCGGGTGACCTCGGCCACGGCAACTCCCCTCCCCCCGAGAGCATGGACGGCCGGGCCGCCGGGCGCAACCGCTCCTCGCCCGCAGCGGCCGCGACTCCGGCGCGGCTCTTGCGTTCCCGGACCCGGCCTGAGACGTTGGCGCCCACCGCCAAAGAGGAGCGCGAAACGCCCATGCGCGAAGCTGTGATCGTCGACGCCGTCCGGACCCCGCTCGGCCGCGGCAAGGACACTGGAGCGCTGCACGGCTGGCACGCCGTCGACCTCGCCAGCGAGACCCTTCGCGCGCTGATCGACCGCACCGGCGTGGACCCCGGTGAGATCGAGGACGTCATCATGGGTTGCGTGAGCCAGGTCGGCGAGCAGGGGCTCAACATCGCCCGCAATGCCGCGCTCGCCACCGGGTTTCCCGAGTCGGTGGTCGGCACCACCGTCGATCGCCAATGCGGCTCGAGCCAGCAGGCGCTGCACTTCGCGGCGCAGGGCGTGATGGCCGGAGCGTACGACGCGGTGATCGCGGCGGGCGTCGAATCGATGAGCCGCGTGCCGATGGGCACCAGCATCGCCGCCGGAGGCCGCCCTTTTGGTCCGCGCATGCTCGACCGCTACGCGCGCGAAAACCTGTATGGAGCGGGCGGCCTGGTGCCGCAGGGGCTTTCGGCGGAGATCATCGCCGAGCGATGGCAGCTTTCGCGCGCCGCGCTCGATGCGTTCGCGCTCGGCTCGCACCAGAAGGCAGCGCGTGCGGCACGCAGCGGCTGGTTCGCGAACGAGATCATCCCCATCCATGTCGCGCGCGGCGACGGCACGCGAGAAGCGGTGGCCGCCGATGAAGGGGTACGGCCCGACACGACACCCCAGAAGCTCGCGGCCCTGCAGCCCGCCTTCAAACCCGGCGGCGTGATTACCGCCGGCAACTCGAGCCAGATCACCGACGGCGCCGCGGCGGTGCTGGTCATGTCCAGGGAAAAGGCGCGCGCCCTCGGGTTGCGCCCGCGCGCGCGCTTTCACGCGTTCGCCCTCGGCGGCGTCGACCCCGTAATCATGCTCACCGGCATCATTCCGGCCACCGAGCGCATCCTCGCCCGCGCCCAACTCCGCCTCGGCGAGATCGACGCAATCGAGGTCAACGAAGCCTTCGCACCCGTCGTGCTCGCGTGGGCGGCCCATTTCGACGCCGATCTCGAGAACGTGAACCAGTGCGGCGGCGCGATCGCCCTCGGCCATCCGCTGGGCGGCAGCGGTGCGCGCCTGATGACCACGCTCGTGAACGTCCTCGAGCGCACAGGCGGCCGCTACGGCCTGCAAACCATGTGCGAGGGCGGCGGCATGGCCAACGCGACCATCATCGAGCGGCTCGACTGAGCCGACGCGCGCGACAGCGCCGCAGCCGCGACCGCGAGAGCGGGCATCGCGGGGCATGGCCGACCCGCGCTGCGCCTGCAGCGCCGCGAGCACACCTTCATCTGGCATATTCGCAGTCACGTGCGATCAAATGTAGGCAGACAGCAGCGATACCGGCTTTTCAGCTTCAGTGCGCAAAAGTTGCCGGACCGCGCGGCGACGCAGACGCCAGACTACAGCGCATAGCAAAGACGAGCTCGCGGCATCTCACTTGCACCCGCCACCCCCTGTTCAGCCCAGCCGAGGGAGGAGAGGATCGATGCGAGCGATGGTGTACCGCGGCCCATATCGAGTGCGCGTCGAAGAGAAGGAGATGCCGTCGATCGAACATCCGAACGACGCGATCGTTCGCGTGAGCTGCGCGGCGATCTGCGGATCCGACCTGCACCTCTATCACGGCATGATACCGGATACCCGGGTGGGCATGACGTTCGGCCACGAGTTCGTGGGCACGGTCGAAACGGTGGGCTCGTCGGTGCAGAACCTCACGCCGGGAGACCGCGTAATGGTCCCATTCAACATCTGCTGCGGGTCATGTTTCTTCTGCGCCCGCGAGCTTTACAGCAACTGCCACAACACCAATGCCAACGCGAGCGCGCTCGGCGGTATATACGGCTACTCGCACACGGCCGGCGGGTACGACGGCGGGCAAGCCGAGTACGTGCGCGTGCCGTTCGCCGACGTGGGACCGACCCGGATCCCCGAGTGGATGGCCGAAGACGACGCGGTGCTGCTCACCGACGCCTGCCCGACGGGCTATTTCGGCGCCGAGTTGGGCGACATCAAAGAAGCGGATGTCGTGATCGTCTACGGCGCCGGCCCTGTCGGCCTGTTTGCGGCGCGATCGGCGTGGTTGATGGGCGCGGGGCGCGTCATCGTGGTCGACCACCTCGACTATCGCCTCGAGATGGCGCGCAACTTCGCGCAGGCGGAGACGATCAACTTCACCGAATGCGACGACATCGTCATGCACATGAAGAAGATCACGGAGTTTCTGGGGGCGGACGTGTGCATTGATGCGGTCGGGGCGGAAGCGGACGGCAGCTTCTTCCAGGTGCTGACATCTTCCAAAATGAAGCTGCAGGGCGGGTCGCCGGTGGCGCTGAACTGGGCGATTGACACGGTGCGCAAGGCCGGCACCGTATCCGTCGTCGGCGCCTACGGCCCGCTATTCAGCGCGGTGAAGTTCGGCGACGCGATGAATAAGGGGCTCACCCTCCGCATGAATCAGTGCAGCGTGAAGCGCCATTGGCCCCGCCTGTTCGAGCACGTGAAGAATGGCGTGTTGAAACCGAGTGCCATCGTCACGCACCGGATCCCGCTGGAAGACATCGCCGAGGGCTACCACATGTTCTCGAGCAAGCTCGACAACTGCGTGAAGACGCTCGTCACGCCTCAGTCGGGGCATTGAACCACATCGGAGGGCGACCATGGCGTACACGGCGGCGAAACCGCGCATTGCACCGGATTCGAACGAGCTCCGCGGCAAGATCCCCGGCTGGGGCGTCGACCTCGATCGCAACGTCCGGCCGGCGGTGCCGAAAGAACACTTCAACCCGCAAGGGACCGGCGCGCACTGGGACTTCCCCGAGCGGCAGATCCCGCGCTGGCCGCGGGAAAAATCGCCCGAGCACAAGTTTCTGACGCCGGTTTTCGGCACCTCCTGCCCGCCCAAAGGGCTGTCCGGCGCCATCCGCCGATTCGCCTATCGTTACAGCGAAGGTCGACTCGCGCATTGGCTCCTCCTGGTCGTGGCGGATCGCGTCGACGTGCTGGAGAGCCGCGTGCAGGGATTATTGACCGGCCGCCCGGACAACCCGATCAGCGAATCCGGAGTGACCAGCGAGTTCCGCCGCCATGGCCTGCGTTCGCGCCTGGGCCAACACCGCGCCGACTTGAAGCATCAGCCGCTGGACTTGATCGTGAACGCCGGCGCCACGCTCTTGCTCGCCGCTTTGACATTCGCCATCGGCCGCCGCTTGCCGTTCAAGCGGCGGGCGCGCCGTTTTTACTGAACGCCCGCAGCACGTCGGCCGCGCCACCGCGCCGGGCCGGCGTGGGTACGGTAATCTGGTGTACCCGCGGCCCTGTGGCCGCACGGCATGGCGTAGCGATGCCCGGCGGCGCGGCGTGGCGATTGATACGGCCGCGTGCACGCGTAGCACATGCGCCGCGTCACCCCTGCCGGGCGGCGCTCCGCGCCGCGGTGCGGGCACAGGTCCCGCGACTTCAGACGATTCTTCACCACACGCGCGGCATCGGATAGCAGTCCCCGGGTGGGGCGTGGCCGTGTCACTCGGACGCTCGTGTGCGGGTGCACCACATGCGCCGCGCGCTCGGGACATCCGCGGCTATAGCGCGTTCGCCCGCGCGATCGCGCCCAGCCACTCGCCGCTCTGCTTGACCCTTCGGCGCTGGGTGGCGCGGTCGACCTCGACTAAGCCAAAGCGCGGCCCGTACCCGTACAGCCACTCGAAGTTGTCGAGCAACGACCAGTAGAAATACCCGCGCAGGTCGATGCCGTCGGCTAGGCAGCGCGTCACGGCGGCGAGCGCGCGGCCGACATACTCGATGCGCTGCGCATCATCATCGGTGCCGATGCCGTTTTCGGTCACGGCGATCGGCCCGGCCGTCGCCGCATGCGCGTACCGGATGGTGCCTTCGAGCGCCTCCGGCCAGAGCTCATACCCGAGGGCGAGCACGGGGACTCCCGGCTCCGGTCCGACCGGGCCGTCGGGACCGAAGCGCTGCCGGCTGTACGTCTGCACGCCGACGAAATCGTCCGCGCGCGCGAGCTCGAGGAATGGATCGAAGCTCTCCGCGCGGGCCCGATCGCACTGCGCCTCTCCGCCGGGCAGCGCCTGATAGTCCGGCATCGCCAGCGTGAGCCCCACCGGAAACTCATGCGGACCCGCCTTCAACGCTTCGCGCGCCCGCGCGTGCGCGGCGAGCATGGTATCGCGGATCCGCATCGGATGGCCGAGCAGGAACGGCCCGAAACGCGCGAGGTCGGTCCCGCAACGCGCCGCGGCCGCGGCGACGAACGGCGCCCGGTTCTTCAACCCCTCCTCGGGGAGCAGCCCCGAGACCGCGAGGGAAGCCGGCAGGTTCGCCTCGTTGATGGTGTACGCGGTGTCGACCAGATCTCCGAGATGGCGCGCCGAGCGCGCGCAGTAGCGCGCGAAGCGGTCGGCGTTCTCCGGCACTTCCCATCCGCCATCGGCGGTGAACCAGCGCGGCGAGGTAAAGTGGTGAAACGTGACGCACGGCCGCAGCCCGTGCTCGTGACAGCGCGCCAGCATGCGCCGGTAATGCTCGAGCGCGGCGGCGGAGAAACAGCCCTCCTCGGGCTCGATGCGCGCCCACTCGATCGAAAAACGGTAGGCGGAAAACCCGAGCTCCCGCAACAGCCGAATGTCACCGGGATAGCGGTGGTAATGATCGCAGGCATCGCCCGACCGCTCGGGGAACAGCGACTCCGGCGCGTGCTCGAGCACCCAGAAGTCGCTGTTGACGTTGTTGCCCTCGACCTGATGCGCCGCCGTCGCGGCACCCCAGACGAAGCCATCCGGAAAGCGAAACGCCATTGGCTGCCCGCACTGACTAAACCGGATGGGCGCGGACGTCCAACGGCCCGACGAGATCGCGCGCGCCGGCCCGGCGGCGCGCGCGATCTCCACTCTACGGGACCTACACGCCCTTCAAGGCGCGCTCCAACTTCGCGGCACCGGCCGGCGGCTTCACCTTGCCGGAGAGGATCTCGCGCGGCGTCACCTCGCGCCCGTAGTATTCGCGATTCTGGCTGTCGCGCGCGGCGATGACAGTACCCTCGAGGGACGCGCCGGCGAACAGTCCCTGGCTGCGGCTGTAAGTGTACACCGCCGCAATCGGCATCACATTGGCGCCGCCAGTGCGCCCCACCGGGCCCGCGGCCACGCTAAGCGCCGCACCGAGCGAGATATTCGCGCCCTTCGAGAACGCTTCGACGGCTTCCGGGGTGTTCAACACGAGGACGAACTCCGTCACCTCGGCGCCGATCTGCAAGCCAAACCCCGCCCCTCCAGTGCCAATCGCCGACGGTCCAGACCACCCGTGCGGCGTCCTCGCCACCACCACGCCCCATCCGCCCTGACCGCTGAAGATGAAGCCCGCCTTCAGCACGGTGAGAATCGCCAACCCTTTGGCATCCTTCAGCACGGATTCGGGAACGCCCTGCTCGGGCATCTCGCGAAAGCGCTCGATGACCGCTGCCGCCTGATCGACCTGATCCTGCATGCCCTCGCCATAAGAGAGCGACGGGAACGCAATCGCCGCGGCGAGCCCAACCATCACCAATCGTCTGCTCATCCAAAATCCTCCTCTGGAAGTTCGGGTATCCGACTCAGTCGACCACGCAGGCGCGTGCGTTTGGAGCGTCCCGCCGCCGCACTGTTCCGGGCTTCGCGGTCATCTGGAAGGCCGCGGGCGGCATCTCTCCGCCCACGAACCCGGGTGCAACCAGATGAATGTGGCGCGGGCGCCCGGTAAGCCGCGCCTACCGGAGCGCCCGCGCGGTTCTGGTTAATTGCCGGACCGATTCCGCTCGTCGCGGTCCCGCCGTTCGGGCGGGCGCTGCTGCGGAGAACCGGCTGCCGGACGCTGCTCAGGAGTGCGCCGTTGGTCCTGCTGGCGCTGCTCGTTCTGCTTCTGATCCATGCCTTACCTCCTCTTTGTTCTTGGGTCCGCTCGCGCCCTCGCGCGGGCGGACGTTCAGGCGGCGGTGCGCCGCCGGAGCTGCGGACTTCGCCGGTGAACAAGTCGAGATGCGTCCCGGGCTCGAGCTCGACGTGCGTCGGCATCTTCGGCGCGACGATGCGGCCAAAACCGAACCGCCGGCAATCCCACGCGTCGCGGCGGGTGCCGATCCCCAAGGTCACCTTTACGCGTTTTGCACGCCCGAGCGGTGTCGTATCCATGTCGACCTCCTCGTTGGCGCAACCGCCGTTGACGTATCGCTGCGCGCAAAGAGCAGGACCCATGCCGCGGAGGACGGCCCGGCCTACACGGGAGCGAGCCTTCATCTCGCGGCGCGCGCGCTCGGGAGGCGGAAGATTGTACAACCGCTGTCTTACAAGCCTCTGTCCGGCGTAGCTCAGTCGAGCGCGTCTTCGACTTTGTCGCCGGCGTCCTGCGCGGCGTCGCCGGCATCCTCAACCGCGTCGTCCACTTTCTCCCCCGCGCGCTCCGCAGGGCCTTCGCGCTCACATCCATCGCAGCCGGCCAACGCCAACCACGGCGCCAGCAACAGTCCGGAACAGACCAACACTCTGATGAGGCGCATCTGCTCACTCCTCCTTAGATGCGGAACCCGTCGCCCGGGCACGCCCGACCGCTGCGTTCAGCGGCTGAAGCGCACTTCGACCACTCGGACGACGCCCAGGACGACCACCGCGAACACCACGCCGAGGGTCGCGAGAAGGTAATAGCCGGCGCCACAGGACATGCCGATCGCGCCTACGAGCCAAATACCCGCCGCAGTCGTCACGCCTTGCA
>JBFXHX010000067.1:0-14911 GCA_050176585.1 Binatia bacterium | reverse complement strand
GGCGACGTCGCGCAGGCACTGCAAGGCGAGGTGCACGCGGCCGATCAGCTGGCGAAAACGGCGCGGATCGACCCGCCGGAGGTGTACCGCCACGGCGGCGGCGCGTGCGACGATCTCGGCGGCGTCGCCGGCGGCGCGCGCCATGGGTGGGAAAATTCGCATCATCCCAGCAACGATCTCTGCGGTGCGCGCGGCTGTCAAGCGCGATGCCTTGCGCATGCAGATGCCAGTGGCCATGATCCGCCGGCATGCACACGGCAGGGCCTCCGCGCGTCATGGTCATGGGCTGCGGCGGCATCGGCGGAATCATCGCCGCGACGCTGGTGGAAAACGGTTATGACCCGCTCGTCGTCACCCACAATGCGGCGATCGCGGCGGCGATCGATAACCGCGGCTTCGCCGTACGCAGTGCCACCGGGTTGCGAACGGTGGGCGGCCGCGCGAGCGCCGAGGTGCCCGCCGCGGCCGGCTTGTTCGACGTCGTCCTGCTCGCCACCCCCCCGCCACAGGCCGTCGCCGCTGCCCAATCCGCGCGCGCTCATCTGAGCTCGGACGGCGTGATGGTCTGCCTGCAGAACGGCTTGTGTGAGCCGCGCGTTGCCGAGGTGATCGGCGCGGACCGGGTGGTCGGCGCGATCGTGGTCTGGGGAGCCACTATGCCGGAGCCTGGCGTGTACGAGCGCACCTCACCGGGCGGCTTCGTGCTCGGGCGCATGGACGGCGCGGACGACCGCCGGTTCGACACGCTGCGGTCCCTGCTCGCGCCGATCGGACCGGTGGAGATCACGCACAATCTGAGCGGCGCCCGCTGGAGCAAGCTGGCCATCAACTGTGCGATCAGCGCGCTTGGGACAATCGGCGGCGACCGGCTCGGCCGCTTGGTCCTGTGGCGGTTCGTGCGGCGCCTGGGACTCGAGCTGATGAGCGAGGCCGTCGCCGTGGCGCGGCAGATCGGCGTGCGGCTCGAACGCGTGTCCGGTACGCTCGACCTCGAGCGTATTCAGTTGACCGCCGCCGATCGCCGCCATCGCGGCTCGCTCGGTTTGCTGCTCAAACACGCGCTGCTGCTCGCCGTCGGCACGCGGTATCGCCGCATGCGCTCTTCCATGCTGCTCGCGATCGAACGCGGCCGGGAGCCCGCGGTGGACTACCTGAACGGCGAGGTGGTCCAGCGAGCCGAACGCCTCGGCGTTCCCGCCCCCATCAACCAGCGCGCACAGCAGCTCATCCATGCGATCGCGCGGCGGGAGGAGCGGCCCGGCCTCGGTTTGCTGCGGCGGTTCTATGAGGAGAGCCGCGCCGTAGGCGAGCCGCCTCCTAGCGGCAGGCCATCGGCGCCGCTGGGCAGTAGCGCCGCCGTGGCCGCCCGGGATTAATCGGCGGGCGCGGCGCAATCCCAACCCCCGATGCGAGGCCGCTGCGCGCGCCATTGCCGCCGGCTTGCCGGCGGCGCCAGGTTGCATCTCGCCGGCGCGCTCTGCCCTAGAGGACGCCCGTGCGGTAGCGGTCGGTCGCGAGGCGGAACAGTTGCTCGGCGCGCTGCCCGAAGACCGCAAAGCGCGCGTCCTGTGTCTGGCCGACGTGGAAGCGATAGTAAATTTGCTGCATGACCACGGCGGCCTTGAACAGGCCGAACACGTAGTAGAAGAGCGCCGCACTCACGTCGATGCCGCGGCGCTGCGCATAGCGCTCTACCGCGGCGCGCCGGGTCAGAAACCCGGGCAGGTCGGACGGCATCAATTCGACCGTCGGCTCCTCGCCCGCTTCCACCCAGTACCCCAGCAGCGTACCGAGGTCGGCGAGCGGATCGCCGAGTGTACACATGTCCCAGTCGAAGACGGCGACCACGCGACCGGCATCCTGCGGATCGAGCATCATGTTGTCGAGTCGCCAGTCGTTGTGCACGAGCGTCGGCGACGGCGAAGCGGGCTGCTCCGCGCACAGCCAGCCGACCAACTCATCGACGATGCGCACGTCCGCGGTCTTGGCGCGCGCGTAGCGCTGCGCCCACCCCTCGATCTGGCGACGCAGGAAGCCCTCAGGCTTGCCCAGCGTCTCGAGGCCGACGGCGCGGTAATCCGCCTGGTGCAGGTCGGCGAGCGCATCGATCATCACCTCGCTCAGCCGCCGGTTCGTGCCCGGATCGCCGCCGCCGCCGAATTCCGGTGGCACCACCGCGCGAACGACCGTGCCGCGGCGCCGCTCCATGACGAGAAATGGCGCGCCGATAATCGCCGGGTCGGCGCAGAACAGCAGCGCGCGCGGCGCCAGCGGGTACACCCGATGCAGCACCGAGAGCACGCGGTACTCGCGGCCCATGTCGTGCGCGCCGGCCGCCACGGGGCCGAGCGGCGGCCGGCGCAGCACGTATTCCTGCTCGCCGTACTGCAACAGGTACGTCAGGTTGGCGTGACCGCCGCCGAACTGCTCGATGCGGAGCGCGCGATCGCTCCCCGGCAGCTTGCCTTCCAGGTAAGCTGCCACGCGGTGATGATCGAAGTCCTCGTCGGCGCGGATCGGTATCGTCTCGGGCGCGCGACCGCTCGTTTCTCCTTGGTCCATGTCTGTACCGCCCCGTTGCTCGAAGGACACCGCTAGGCGCACGGGCCCCCCCGGTCAAGCCTGGGCGGGGGTGCAATCGGTCCGCGATTCTGCCAAAGGCACGGCCAGAGCCGGCCAGCCGCTGGTTCCTGCCGATCGAATGCAGCGCATAGCCATAGTGAACCGCGGCGATGCCGCCAGTCGCTGCGTGCGCGCCGTCCGCACGTTGCGCGTCGCGGAGGGTTCGCGGCTGCGCGCCATCGCCCTGTACACCGAGCCGGATCGCGGCGCGCCGTTCGTGCGACAGGCGGACGAAGCGCTGTCGCTCGGCCCCGCGCTGCGCCCCGCGCGCGGTGCGGCGCCCCGGCTGGCCTACTTGGACCACGGGCGCGTCCTGGCGGCGCTGCGCGCCACGCGCGCGGATGCGGTCTGGCCGGGATGGGGATTCCTCGCCGAAGATCCCGACTTCGCGGCTGCGTGCGAAGAGCGCGAGCTGATCTTCATCGGTCCCTCCAGCGCGGCAATGCGCCGGCTCGGGGACAAGATCGCGGCAAAGCAGCTCGCCGAAGCCTGCGGCGTGCCGGTGGCGCCGTGGAGCGGCGGTCCGGTGAGCGCCGACTCGCTGCACGCGCGCGCCCGCGCCATCGGATTGCCGCTGTTCATCAAGGCCACTGCGGGCGGCGGCGGCCGCGGCATCCGCCTGGTCGAGCGCTGGGAGGATCTCGCGCCGGCCTTCGAGCGCGCCGGCGCCGAGGCGGCCGGTGCGTTTGGAGACCCGACCCTGTTTCTCGAATCCGTGGTGCACGCCGCGCGGCACATCGAGGTGCAGATCGCCGCCGATATGTACGGGCGCTGCCTCGCGCTCGGACTGCGCGACTGCAGCGTGCAGCGGCGCCATCAGAAAGTAATCGAGGAGGCGCCGCCGCCGGACCTCGACCCGGCGGTGAACGCCGCGCTCCGCGCGGCGGCGGTCAAGCTGGCCGGCGCCGCCGAGTACAGGGGCGTCGGAACCGTGGAGTTCCTGCGGACCACCGATGGCTTCGTGTTCCTCGAGATCAATCCGCGGCTGCAGGTGGAGCACGGCCTCACGGAGCTCCTCACCGGGCTCGACCTGGTCGAGCTACAGCTGCGCTTGGCGCGCGGTGAGCCGCTGCCCTCGACGGCGCCCGCAGAGCGCGGGCACGCCATCGAAGCGCGCGTGTGCGCAGAAGATCCGGCCGCGGACTTCGCGCCTGCTCCGGGGCCGGTGGTGTTGTACGACGCGCCCGGCGGCCCCGGCGTGCGCGTGGACTCCGGCGTCGGTCCAGGCAGCGCCATGCCGGCGGAGTTCGATCAGCTGATCGCGAAAGTGATGGTGCACGCCGACTCGCGGCCGGCCGCGCTCTCGCGCCTCGCGATCGCGCTAGACGAGTTCCGCCTCGTCCTCGCCGGCGGTGCGACGAACAAAGGGTTACTCCTCGACCTCCTCGCCAGCGAACAGTTCCGCCGCGGCGGCGTGGATGTGGAGTGGCTCGACCGCACGCTGCCGACGCTGCCAGCCCCGTCCGGCGCCGCCGAAGCGCTGATCGCGGCCGCCATCCTGGTCTATCTGGACGAGCGCGCCGCGGCGCGGCAGGTCTTCTTCGCGGAAGCGGCCAGTGGCAGCCCGCGCAGCGTGCCGCCATCGACCGGCCAGATCGTGGAGCTGGGTCACGCCGGCGCCCGGTATCGGCTGGAGGTACTCGCGCTCGGCGATTGGCAGTACCGGGTTAGTTGCGACGGGCGCGAGTGCGTCGCGCGCCTGCTCGAGCAACAGCCGCACGCCTGCCAGCTCGTGATCGGCGATGCGCGCCATTCGGTGACCTACGCGCCGAGCGGCGCAGCGCTGCGGATCGAAATCGATGGCCGGCCCCACCGCGTCTCGCGCGATACGGGTGGCGCCGTGCGCACCGAGGCCCCCGCGGTGGTGATCGCGGTGGAGGCGGCCATCGGCGACCGCGTCGTCGCGGGGCAGCGCCTCGGCTTGCTCGAGACCATGAAGGTCGAGGTACCGTTCCACGCCCCGTTTTCGGGAACTGTGCGCGAGCTCGCGGTGCGCGCCAACGAACGGGTGGCGGCCGGGGCCGTGCTGATGCGCATCGAGGAGGACGGGACCGCGCCGGCGGATGCGAGCGGCGCGCGTTTGCGGCTCCCGCCGTGGGAGGACCCGCTGGACGTGCTGCTCGACAGCGACGACCGCGCCCAGCTGGGCGCAGTCGCGAGCACCGAGGTCCCCCGCCGCGAACGCGGCCTGGACGCGCTCGCCGCCGCGCTGCGCCGGCTGCTGCTCGGCTACGATCGCCGGTCGGACATCGATGCCCAGGTGCAGGCGATCCTCGAGGCGCAGCACCTCGAGCGCCTGCCGGCTGCGTTTCTCGACGAGCTCGCCGAGGTGCGCTCGGCAGTGACGCTGTTCGCCGACACCGAGCTGTTGTTCGCGCGGCAGCCGGCGCCGGGGAGCGGCGGCGCGGTCGGCCTCTCCAATGACGCCTGGTTGCGCGTGTACCTGCGCCAGCGCAACACCAGCGGCGCGGGTCTTCCAGACGCGTTCGCCGCGCAGCTCCGGCGTGCCCTCGCGCACTACGGAATCGCCACCCTCGCCCCGAGTGACGCCCTGGACCGGGCCCTGCTGCGCTTGTACGCCGCGCAAGCGCGCCGCGACGACCGGTACCGCGTGGTCACGGCTCTGCTGCGGTTCGTCACCCGCCTGGGCGCGGCCGGCGTGGACCTGCGCGGGGACGGCGAGCTCGGCGCCGCGCTGGGCACCTGCATCGCACTGCGCGGTCAGGTGCCCGATGCGCTCGCAGACGCGGCGGCGGATGCGCGCTACGTGCTCTTCGAGCGTCCCGAGATGCGCCAACGCGCCGCCGCCGCCCTGGACGAGGTGCTCGAACCGCTGGAGCGGGAGGGCGCCAAGGGCGTCGATCTCGAAGCCGTGCAGCGCCTCGCCGACAGCCCGCCGGAGGTGTTCGCGCGCGTCGCGGCGTGGGCGGCGCATCCCGACCCCGCGCGGCGCGACCTCGCGTTGCAAGCGCTGGTCCTGCGCCAGTATGCGCCGCTCGCCCCGCGCGGGCGCCGCTCGATCAGCGGCGACCAATGGAACGGCGTGCGCTTCGACTGCGGCGAGTACGGCACCGTGCTGGCCGCGTTGGCGCGCTCGGCCGCAGCGCCCGGCGCCTGGGCCGCGCTGGCCGCGGCCGCGCGCGAGCATACGGCTCCGGTGCTGCTCGAGCTCCTGATCCCGGTCGACCAGCTGCTCGAGACCGGCGCCTTGCGCGAGCTCGCCGCGGCACTGCTGGCGCAGCAGTCGCCCGCGTGCCGCCGGGCCTGCTTCACCGCCTTGGCCGCTGACGGCCGGCGCCGCCATGTCAGCTTCGCCGCCGGAGAGCGCGGCTGGGAAGAGCGCGAAGATCTGCTCGGGCTGCACCCGGAGACCGCGCGCCGCCTCGACCTGGCGCGCCTCGAGCGTTTCGAGCTCGAGCGACTAGAGAGCGACGAAGGACTGTACGCCTTCTACGGGCGCAGCCGCGAGGTGCCGACCGACGAGCGCATTTTCGTGCTCGCCGAGGTGCGGGCGGCCCTGCCCGGCGCCCAAGGCGCCTTGCACGAACCGGCCTTCGTGCACGCGTTCGCCGAAGCAGTGCGCGCGCTGCGCCGCATACGCGGGGAGCGCGATCGCTGGCGCCGCTTGCACTGGAATCGCATCACCCTCGTAATCCGCCCGGCGCTCTACTTGGAGCCGGAGATGGTCGATCGCCTGGTGCGCGAATTGACGCCCGCCACGCGCCATCTGGGCCTCGAGAAGATCGTCGTGCGCCTCACAGTACAAGAGCGACCCGACGGCGGCGCCGAGACCGAGCGCGAGGTGGCATTCGTGTGGGGGCCGCTCGACGTGGAGATTACCTGGCGCGAACCCCACCGAATCCCTCTGCAGCCGGCCAGCCCGTACGAGCAGCGCGTCGCCGCAGCGCGCCGCCGGGAGCTGGTGCACCCGTACGAGGCCGTGCGCTTGTTCACCTCTGGGACCGGCGCGCGCTTCGAGGAGTTCGACCTCGATCCCGCCGCCGCCATACCGCGCGCCATTTCTGTCGCCGGCAGGCCCCCCGGCGAGAACCAGTGCGGCATCGTGTTCGGCCTCATCACCACGCCGACGGTCAAATATCCGGAGGGAATGACCCGGGTGCTGATGCTGAGCGACCCCACGCACGATCTCGGCGCGCTCGCCGCGCCGGAATGCGACCGCATCTTGGCCGCGCTCGATCTCGCCGCCGCGCGCGACCTTCCGGCCGAATGGGTGACGACGTCAGCGGGCGCGCGCATCGCAATGAACAGCGGGACCGAGAACCTCGATGCCACCGCGCGCGTGGTGCGCCGGATCGTGCAGTTCACCGACGCGGGAGGCGAGTTGAACATCGTCGTGGCCGGCGTCAACGTCGGGGCCCAGAGTTACTTCGACGCCCTAGCCACCATGTGCCAGGGCACGCGCGGCATTCTGATCATGCTCGCGGGGTCATCGATGGTGCTCACCGGCCGGCTGGCGCTCGAGGCCTCCGGCAGCGTCGCAGCGGAAGACGAGGTGGGGATCGGCGGGTTCGATCGCATCATGGGACCGAACGGACAGGCGCAATACTATGCGCGCGACCTGGCCGCCGCGCACGCCCTGTTGCTGGACCACTACCGCTACGCGTACCGCGCCCCGGGCGAAACAGGGCCCCGCCGCCACGCCACCGGCGATCCGGCCGGGCGGTCGCTCGCGCTGTCGCCGTACTCCGATGGCGACGCGATCGGATTCGCAACCGTCGCTGACGTGTTCAGCGATTCCGCCAACCCGGGGCGGAAGCGGCCGTTCGCGATGCGGCCGATCATGCACGCATTGATCGACCAGGACGGCGGCTGGCTGGAGCGGTGGGCGGCCATGGCGGGAGCGGAAACCGCGATCGTATGGGACGCACACCTCGGCGGTCACGCCGTGTGTCTGATCGGCATCGAGAGCCGCAACGTCCCGCGGGTGGGCCCGCGCGCGCACGACGGGCCGGCCGAATGGACGGCGGGCACGCTCTTTCCGTTGTCGTCGAAGAAGGTGGCGCGCGCCATGGCCGCCGCCAGCGGGAATCGCCCGGCGGTGATCGTCGCCAACCTCTCCGGCTTCGACGGCTCACCCGAATCGATGCGCAACTTGCAGCTGGAGTATGGGGCCGAGATCGCACGCGCGGTGGTGAACTTCGAGGGGCCGATCTTGTTCGCGGTCGTGTCGCGGTACCACGGCGGCGCCTATGTCGTGTTTTCGCGCGCCCTGAATGACCAGCTCTACGCGGTCGCCCTCGAGGGCTCGTATGCCTCGGTGATCGGCGGCAGCGCCGCGGCGACCGCGGTGTTCGCGCGCGAGGTGCGCGCCCGCACCGAGGCGGACGACCGGGTGCGCGCGCTGCGCGAAGCGCTGGCGCGCACGCGCGACCCCCATCAGCGCTCGGCAGCGGCCGCCGACCTCGAACGCGTGCGCGAGCACGTCGCGCTCGAGCACCACGGCGCCGTCGCGCGCGAGTTCGATTCCGTGCACACGGTGGAACGCGCCCGCGCGGTCGGCTCACTCGACGACATCGTGCCGGTCGCCGAGCTGCGCAGCACTTTGATCGGCCGCCTGGACGCCCGCCGCGCTCGATAGGCTGCGCGGCCGATTGGGCGCGCTAGTCGTCTTCGTCGGAGTTCGATCGCTCCTGGGAAGTGTCGTCCATGTTCGGCAGCCCTTGCGCGCCGCCGTCGATGCTCCAAAACGCCGCTTCGCACGCGCAGAGGGCCTGCCGCGGCGTGAGGTCGGGCACTTTCATGAAGTGACCGGCGCCGTCGAGGTCGGCCGCGAGCTCGCGGCAACGAGTGACGCTCTTGATGCGCTCGTCCTTCTCCACCACCACCTTCTCGTATGCCTGCCAGCACACCGGGCTCATGCCCGCGCACATCGCCGGACTGCACGACTCGCCGCGCGCCGCGGTCGATCCCAGCAACACCGCGCTGGCAGCGGTGAACAGCAGCAATCGCATCATCAGTCGACCCCTTCCTGCGCACGGCTTGGCACGTGCGCTGAGGCCCTTATCACAGCCCGCGGCGCGCCGCGAAGGATTATCGGGCTGGATTGTGCCTCCGAAACGCGACAAGAATCGCTCCGACGACGGATGAGAGGTGACGCATGATCCGCGTGCTGATCGAGCGACGGCTGGCGGCCGGACAGCGCGAAGCGCTGCAGCGGGCGATGCGCGAGCTGCGCTTGGAGGCAATTCACCGCGACGGGTACATCGGCGGCGAGACCTATATCGACGGGGCCGATCCGAACCACTATCTCACATTGTCGACGTGGCGCTCGCGCGACGCCTGGGAAAGCTGGGCGGCGTCCGAGCCCCGTCGTGCCGCTGAGGCGCTGATCGCCCCCATGCTCGCCGTCCCCGAAACCGTCACCGTGCTCGAACCGGTGTGAGTGCGCGGCATTGCAGTTCATCGTCACCAACGACGACGGCGTGGAGGCCACGGGCCTCTTCGCGCTGGCCAATGCGGCGGCCGCCCACGGCGCGCCGGTGATCATCGCGCCGGTCGACGGTCAATCCGGCGTCGGCCATCGCGTGACCACTCGGGCGCCGCTCAACGTGGTACGGCTCGATGAGGCTCGGTACTGCGTCAGCGGCACACCCGCGGACTGTGCACGGCTGGCGCTCACGCACTTGGCGCCGCGGGCCGACTGGCTGTTGTCCGGCATCAACCACGGCGGCAACCTCGGCGCCGACGTGTACACCTCCGGCACCGTGGCCGCCGCCCGCGAGGCCGCGCTGCTCGGCCGGCGGGCGATCGCCGTTTCACACTACGTGGCGCCGCAGCGCACCGTCGACTGGCAGCTGGCTGTGCGCCGCCTCGCGCCAGTGTTGGCGATGCTGCTCGCGCGCCCCCACGACCCGGGTCATTTCTGGAACGTCAACCTGCCGCATCCCGACGGCGACGACGACGAGCTGCCGATCGTCTTTTGCGGACTCGACACGCGGCCGCACGGCGTGCGCTACGAGCGCGAGGGCGACCAGTTTCTGTATACTGGCGACTACCACAGGCGCCCGCGCCAAACCGGGCGCGACGTCGACGTGTGCATGAGCGGCCGCATCGCCGTGACCAAGGTCACGCTGGAGATCGCCGCCGACTAGGCACCACCGACTGCGTGCGACGCCAGCGTCGCACGCGTTGCGAGAGCGCTCGGCACACCCGGTAGTGGGCGTCTATTGGGCCTCGCCGTAGCGGAACACCGCTGCCACGTCGCGCACATCCGCGCGCCAGGTCGGAGCGGGCGCGGCCAGGATGCCGCCAGACGTAGGGTCGGCGAAGCGCGCGCAGTCGAACGGCTCCCCCGGCACCGGCAACCGCAGCCGCGTGCCTTTCAATGCGATGGCGTTGGTCGTGGTGTACGCAAACTGCTGCGCCGGTGCGGTGTACTCGATCTCTTCGCAGGGTCGGAGCTCGCCCACCGGCAGCGGTTGCGTCAGCTGATTGACCAGCAGGTTGCCGTGGCCTGGACCGGCCGGATCGCCCAGCCCAGTGCGCACTTCAAACAGCGTAGAGCCAGTATCGCCCGCGGCCTGAAAGCCCTCCACGTCGTAGGCCGTGCCGCCATCGCAATCCACGCTGCCGCTGCTGCCCGCAGCCATCATCTTGATGCACACTCGCGTGGAATCGACGACCTGCACATCGATGATCGCGTCCTCGGCCAGCCGCAGCGGGGCGACGCCGTCCGCATCCGGCTCTCCGAGCGCAAGCGTGAGCGGGCCGGGGCTCACGGCGATGGCGGCGTTGGCGCCCGACAAGAGCGTGTTGAAGAGCCCGGATCGCGTCTGCGAGGGGTCGCCGAGCAGCATGCCCGGTTCGATGGTGAATGTTCGGGTGGTCTCTACCGGCGTTCGGCATGTATCTCCGAGCGCGTTGCTGACGGCGGTGACGAGATCGGCAACGGCCACTCTGCCGTCGGCATCCATGTCGAATGCTGGACACGCGGTCGGCGCCGCGATCTGCAAGGCCATGTTGACGCCGAGAATCAGCTCGTGGACCTCCACCACCCCGTCGCCATCGCAGTCACCCGTACAGGGGGTCGGCTGCGCCGCGGCGGGGCGGACCGCGAGCACGTATGCCGCAATCGCGACCGCCCCCCACCTGACCGCGATCCGCCCCCACATGCGCGGAAGCTGACGGCGAACGTGCGGGGTGAGCTCGAGCATCTGCGTCAGGGCGTCGAATCGGTCGGTAGGCGAAAGCCCCGGTGGGCGCCGGGGCCTTCGCGACGGCAATTCCCCTCCCCCGGCTGGGGAGAACCAGGGGACCAAGCAAGGAAGAAACTCTTCACACGTATGGGTGGCACACGCCTTAGTCAATCATTTTCCAGCCTGGGGCCGGCGCTCGAAATCCGGGCGCGCCTGCCGCGCCCGGGCGGCGTCGCGCAGGCGGGCCAACGCGGCGGGGTTGCGCAGCGCGGCGGCCGCCGTGGCGCGCGCGGCATCGGGTGTCACCACGTCGAAGAGCGCGCCTTCGTAGCGGCGGAACGCGCACGCGTCGACGTTGAAGGGCGTCTGATCCGTGATGATCGTGAGCGTGCCTCCGTCTGCGGTCAGCGTCATGTCACCGGAGACCTCGGTCAAATCGTTCGCGTCCGGCTCGGTAAACCAGCCGAGCAGCTCGGCGGTATGGCTCGACGACACTTCCGCACCGATGAACAGCCCCGGGCTGAAGCCGAGGAAGCTCACGATGAGCAACACCAGCTCAGGGTCGGAATGATCGCTGCGCCAGAGGGCCTCTAGGTCATTCGCCCCGCAGGTGCGGCTCCACCGGCCGCGGTAGTAGCAGTCGGGCGTGCCGGGTTGCGTGTTGTCGTCGCCGAAGTCGATCGGGCACTGCGCGGATGGCACCGTCGGGCTCGGCGTCGGCCCCGCGTCGCCACCGTTCAGCGCCAGATTGATCGCGGTGAGCAGGTCCGCAATCGTCACCCGGCCATCGCCGTCGCAGTCGCCACAACACTGCGCTGCGATCGCGGTCGCCGGCAGCGAGAACGCGGTCGCGATCAGCAGCGACTTGATCAGGAGGTAGAACATGCGCTCAGCGTCCGCCGATCCCGCCAGCGATGCAAATCGCACTGGGCGAGGCGCGCGCGCGCCGCCGGGCGCCTGACGGATCGGCGAACGTGCACACCGGGGCTGCTGCGCTAGCCCAGGACGCCAGAGCAGCTCGAGCCCGCACCCGCGGTGCAGCCGAAGCAATGAGAGGCGGTGGCGACGGGTTCGCCCGTGAGATCGTCGAGGCTCTCGATATCCCAGGCGGTCCGCTTGCCGGTTCGCCCCCCCACGCCGATCTCCAGCATCTGGTTGAAGTCGCAGTCGTAGAGCTGGCCGTCCCAGCCTACGCTCACCAGCGAGCGGCACATCAGCGCCGGCACGGTGCGCGGGTTGAAATGGTTCACGAGCACTCTCATGTACGCCTCGAGCGCATCGGCGCGCGCGAGGAACTGCGCGAACCGTTTGATCGGCATGTTGGTGATCGTGAACAGGGCGTTGAACTCGATGCCGAACGCGCGCCCGAGCTCCACCTTATACGTCGCTTCGAGCTGGGCTTGCGGCGGCGGCAAGAACGCGCCGACAGGGTTGTAGACGAGGTCGAGCTGCAGCGGAGAACCGGGCCGTCCGTAGCCGAGCGCGTTCAGGCGCTGCAGCGCCGCGATGCTGCGCTCGAAGACGCCGCTACCGCGCTGCTTGTCGACGTTGACGGGTCCGTAGCACGGCAGGCTGGCGATGATGTGCACGCGCTCCGCGGCGAGGAACTCGGCGAGGTCGTCCATGCCCGGCTCGAAGAGCACCGTCAGGTTGCAGCGATCGATCACCTCCCGGCCGCACCGCCGTGCCTCGCGGACGAGAAAGCGGAAGTTCGGATTGAGCTCGGGCGCGCCGCCAGTGATGTCGACGGTGGCGGCGTGCGGGCTCGCCTCCATCAGCGCGACCACGCGGTCGGCAACCGCTCTCGACATGATCTCGGTTCGCTTCGGGCCGGCGTCCACGTGGCAATGGTGACACGCCTGGTTGCACAGCTTGCCGACGTTGACCTGCAGCGTGGTCGCTCGTGCGCGCGCCAGCGGCGGCAACCCGCTCGCGTGCAAGACGGCGTCGAACGAGGGGTCACTGCGCCCGTCGGGCGCAGCGTCGCCGGCGCCGTGCTGCACGTGCATCAGCAGCAGCCGCCGCCGTTGCCGCTGGGCGCGCACGCGCTCGGCGCGGCGTCGGTGGTGAGCCGGTACTCGGCGCCCTTGGTCTCGCGTGGGTCCCGGCGCAGCGCGCCGCCGCTGCACGGAAACGGCGGAGCGTCCTCGAGCGGCACGAGCACGTGCGGCGGCACGAGCTCCACGTGATCCCGATACGGCTCGCCCGAATAGATGCGATAGGTCTTTTCGCATACCGCGGTGCGCACGCCGCGCCGGAGCACGTGGCCGTCATCGTCCACGACCTCGCGGAACGGGCCGCGATACATGACCGCGTGCCGCTGATCCCAACACGCGCCCTCTTTGCCCTTGTAGGCCACCGCGGTGACGCTGCGGAACTCGATGCCCTCGACCGTGCGCCAGGGCTCCGCGGACCGCTCGGTGAGCGCAATGCCGTAGAACCCGGCCTCTTCGAAGGCGTCGAGGAAACGATCCTCGCGGAACGCGCCCGAGATGCAGCCACTCCAGAGCGCCGGATCGCGCTGCAGATGCTCGGGCACGTCCTCGTCGCTGACGATGTCCGAGATGACAGCTCTTCCGCCGCGCCGCAGCACGCGAAAGATCTCGGCGAACAGCCGGTGCTTGTCTTCCGTGCGGACCAGATTGAGCACGCAGTTGGAGATCACGACGTCTATGGAGTCGCTGGCCACCAATGGGCGCTCGCGGCGCAGCCGGTCGATCTCGGCGTCGAGGCGGGGTAAGTCTCCGGCAGAACGCACCGGGTGCGCGACGAGGTGCGCATCGAGAGCCTCGACGTCGAGGGCGAGGTCCTGAATGCGGCCTTTGGCGAACGACACGTTGTCGTAGCCGACGCGGCGCGCCACCTCGGGCGCGCAACGGCGCGCGAGGCCGAGCATGTCGTCGTTCATGTCGATGCCGATGACCCGCCCTTGCGGCCCGACCACCTGGCTGGCGATGAAGCAGATCTTGCCGGAGCCCGATCCGAGGTCGAGCACGGTTTCTCCCGCGCGCAGATACGCGCTCGGATTGCCGCAGCCGTAGTCCCGCCCCAGCACATCCGGCGGAATGGCGGCGAGCAAACGGGGATCGTACGCGGTCGGACAGCAGAGCTCCGCCTCCCGTCGCTTCGCGGCCGCCGCGTAGCGGCCCCGCACCGCCGTCTCGACGTCGAGGATTGGGTTCGACTCTACCGGCATGGTCACCTCCGCTTGGCGCACTCGCGCGTGGAGTCAGATGCGGGCGTTCGCGCGAGGGTTTCCCCCTATCGGGACACCGCTGCCGGCCACCCAACCGTCTCCGGTCCCATCGCCGCTGGTTCTGGTCGCATTCGGACACCCGCGCTCTCCCCACTACCTTTTCGCGCGCCCTGGCACCAGCAAACCGCCCCGGGCCGGCCGGCGATGCTCGGGCGGTTGGTCTTGCGGGCGCTCTCGACAGAACCCCAGGCTCGGGTACAATCCCAAGTGCGATAGCGAGTCCGCGAGTCTGATCCGAACCGGAAGGAGGCGCGCGCTAATGAAGGCATATCGCCCTACGCTGGCCGTCGTCTTGGCCGCGGCACTGCTGATTGACCCGTCCGCGACTCTGGCCAGCATGCAGGATGAAGTCGACCAAGCGGCAGTGGTCATCGAACGCTTCCGCGAAATGCCCGAGCAGGGCATACCGGACTCGGTTCTGCGCGACGCCAAGGGTCTGGCGATCCTGACCGTCTTGAAGGCCGGCTTCATCTTCAGCGGCCAGGGCGGTTGGGGAGTGGTGGTCGCCCGCCTGCCCAAGGGATGGTCGGGCCCCTCGGCGATCGCCACCGGCGGCGCCGGCTTCGGGCTGCAGATCGGCGCACAGGTGACGGAGTTCGTGTTGGTGCTGAACACGCCGCAAGCCGTCGATGCGTTCGCCAGCGGCGCGAACATCAGCCTCGGCACCTCGCTCAGCGTGGCGGCGGGTCCGGTGGGACGCAGCATGGGCGCTTCGATCATGCCGGTCGCGGCGGTCTACACGTACAGCCGCAGCCAGGGGTTGTTCGCGGGCGTTTCGCTGGAGGGCACAGTGATCGTGACCCGGAACGACACGAACAAAGACTATTACGGCCGCGAGGTCACGCCGAAGGAAATCCTCAGCGGGAAAGTGCGACCG
>JBFXHX010000066.1:0-15207 GCA_050176585.1 Binatia bacterium | reverse complement strand
GATCGGCTGAAACAGCACAGAGAACTCTTCTACCGCCACGGAATCCTCCCCCAGTTAGGAAACTCGCCCCGTCCGGCCGGCGCGCTGGCGTGCAATGGCTCGAGGCTTGGCCCTGAGACGTCTGCAAGAACGCTCTACCCAATAAGCGCCGCCGCGAGGGCGGCGATGATGAAGCCCTGACCTGGCGGAGGAATTCTCATCGATCGCCGGCAGGCGGTCAAGAAAATGTGCGCCCGCGCGGCTCTACTCCGATTGTACGGGTTACGGTAGCGGGTGAAACTTCGCGCTCGTCGCCGGGCGTTTGCTGCTGGCGGACTCGTCGAGCGGGCGCTGGCTACCGAGTGCCCTGGCGGCGCGGTTGTTGCTCCAGTCTGCCGCGGAGGAACAACCGCATGCTCTCAATCGCGAAGAACAAACCGTTACGGGGCAAGCGGGTCGCAGCACTTGCCGCGGACGGCTTCGAGTACATCGAGTTGATCGTACCCCGCATCGCCCTGCAGGCCGCGGGAGCCACCGTCGAGGTGGTCTCGCTGCACCGCGGCAAGATCCGCGGCATGAACCTCACGGAGCCGACCCGTACGGTGCGGGTCAATCGGACCGTCGCGGATGCCGATCCGTGGAACTACGATGCGCTCTTCATTCCCGGCGGCTTCATCGGGCCCGATTTCCTGCGCCAGAGTCGCGCAGCGCGTGAGTTCGTGCGCGCCTTCGACCATGCGGACAAGCCGATCGCGAGCCTCTGTCACGGGCCCTGGCTGTTGGTGTCCGCCGAGCTCGTCGAGGGTCGCCGGCTCGCCTCCTGGCCGGGCATCCGGGACGACATCGTCCACGCCGGCGGCATCTGGCGCGACGAGCCACTCGTCCGCGACCGCAACTGGGTGACCAGCCGCGGGCCGCAGGACCTGCGTGCGTTCGTGCCGGCCATGCGCGAGCTGTACGCGGCCGGCACCGTGGCGGCGGCCGCGACCCGGAACGGTTCAGCGGAGAATGCGTCCTCCCCGCAATACGATCAGCCGATCAGCGCCGCCGTCATGGCAGCGCGCGTGCTGCCCGGGCCGACATTGCGGACCGCACTCACGGCGGCTGCAGTTGCCGCGGCGGGCGCCTACGCGCTGCGCCTGGCAAACGGCAGTCCAAAGGCCCTGCGGGCGAACCTCCGCCAGCTGCCGCTGCCCAAGCTCGGGCAGTGGTCGCGGAGCGCGCTGCCATCCTGGCGGTAATTGCGACGAGAAGCGGCCGAAACCGCAAGCCGACCCGCGGCGCCTGTGGTTGCACGGCATCGCGCAGCGATGCCCCGAGAGGGCGCGGCATCGATCGTCGGCGCGATCGGGGACGCCGCCGGCAGCGCCGCATACACTGCAGCACCCCCCTAGGCAGCGCTCCGCGCCGCCCGGCGGCCATAGGGTTGCGCGGCTACGCGCGGCAGCCCGCGGGCCACGCCCACACACCGGGCCGAAGCAACCGGCTTGCGCCGACTGGCGCGAAGTGGAATGTTCCTGCTCCATATCCAGTTGTGCCGCCGCACAGACAAGAGTTGTGCGTCCGACACATAATCTTCGCAGAGAGTGCGCAGCGTTCTGTTGTATACACGGCGGGTCGCCCTGAAGCGGGGCGCACGCTTTCATGCGGCGTGGGTCGCCGTGCAAGTCCAAGACCCAGCCGTTATTTCGTGGGCAGGTCGAAGGCCCTGCCGCGCTGCCCAGGCTCTGCATCGCAGTGGCCGCCGAGCAACGTCGGCCTTGAGCTCTCGAAGCGTATCCGCCCGTCCGCTGCGCTGGCCAAGTGGCGCAGCGGCTTTTTGACCAGGCGACAGGATGCGGTCTGACAAAACGCGCGGCGCACGGTACGGTCGCCGATTCGCGTCCGCTGCGGACCGTACCACTCGAGAGTAGGGGTATACCGATGCCGACAGGTGACGTCTCAGCAATCCCGGCCGTCGTGTCGCGATATGAGCGCGAGATTCTGACCGAATGGCTGGCTCAGCAAGCAGCGATGAAGGCCCTGCGTTCGGACTTGATTGACGCGGACGAGCTCCGCGACCAATCGCGCCGTTTTCTGTCCGCCTTCCGCAAGGGCATGCAAGTCGCCGGCAATGGGACGGATGTGACGGGCGCGAGCTGGTCGGAAGCGCGCGAGCTGCTGCAGGAGATCTCGGTTTCACGGGCTCGGCAGGGCTTCTCCCCGGGACAAACCGCGAGCTTCGTCTTCTCCCTGAAACAACCGCTCTTCAGCCGTCTCCGGGGGACACTTCAGGACGATCCCGAAGCGCTCGGCGACGCCCTCTCGGATGCCACCGCGGTGCTCGACCAACTCGGTCTCTACACGACCGAGCTGTACCAAAAGGGACGCGAGGAGGTGATCGTCCGCCAGCAGCAGGAGATGCTCGAGCTGTCCACTCCGGTCGTGCAACTCTGGACCGGAATCCTGGCGCTGCCGCTGATCGGCACGTTGGACAGCGCCCGCACGCAGATCGTGATGGAGAACCTGCTCGAGAAGATCGTGCAGACCGGGGCCGGGATCGCGATCATCGACATCACCGGGGTGCCGACGGTGGACACGCTGGTCGCCCAGCACCTCCTGAAGACCGTCGCCGCAGCGCGGCTGATGGGCGCCGAATGCATCATCAGCGGCATCCGCCCGCAGATCGCGCAGACGATCGTACACCTCGGCGTCGATCTGGCGGACGTGATCACGAAGGCGACCTTGGCGGATGCGTTCGCGGTGGCCCTCGACCGCAGCGGCCTGGCGGTTGGGCCGCGGCATGCGGGCTGAGCGGCATGGAACGAATTCCTATTCTGAAGATGGGGGACTCGCTCCTGGTCTCGATCCAGGTGGACATGCATGACCAGTTGGCGATGGCGCTTCAGGATGATCTCACCGCACGGATCGCGCAGACGCGCGCCCGCGGCGTGCTGATCGACATTTCGGCACTGGAGGTCGTCGACTCGTTTATCGGGCGGATGCTGGCGAATATCGCAGGGATGGCCCGCGTGCTCGACGCCCGGACGGTCGTGGTCGGCATGCGACCGGCGGTGGCGATCACGCTGGTCGAGCTCGGGCTATCGCTGCCGGGCGTTTTGACCGCCCTGAACGTCGAGAAAGGCATGGAGTTGATCAACAGCCCGCAACGAGCTGGGGGCAATGGCCGTTCTCAAGGATGAAACGCATGACGTGCTCACGTCCGAGGACGTGGTCGTCGTGCGGCGGATCGTCCGCGAGTGGTCCGGCGCGATCGGGTTCAGTCTGGTCGATCAAACCAAGCTGATCACGGCGGCGAGCGAGGTCGCGCGCAACGCGGTTCAATACGGGGGCGGCGGGACGCTCCGCATCCAGGCGTTGAATGACGGCGCGAAGCGCGGCATCCGGTTGGAAGTCACGGACAGTGGCCCCGGAATTCCGGATGTGAGCCAAGCCATGCGCGACGGATACTCCACCGGCGGCGGGCTCGGATTGGGATTGGGCGGCGCAAAGCGGCTCGTCAACGAATTCTCGATCGAATCGCAAGTCGGCCGGGGCACCCGGGTGACCATTACCCGCTGGAAATGAGCACCCTCCATTTACACCTCGGTGAGGCGAGCATGGTCGGCGAAGGGCGTCGAGCGGTGGGGCGCCTCGCACGCGAGCTCGGATTCTCGCCGACCGATACTGGGCGTGCCGAGCTGATCGTCACCGAGGCGGCGACGAATCTGGTGAAGCACGCCGCAGGCGGCGAGCTCTTGCTGTCCGCCACGGCATCGCCGGCAGCAGCGATCGACATCGTCACATGTGATCGCGGACCCGGTATTGCCAACATCACCGAGGCTTTGCGCGACGGCCATTGGACCGCCGGCACGCGCGGCAACGGGCTCGGCGCAATTGCGCGACTCGCTTCGACCTTCGACATCTATTCCCGGCCCGGTCGCGGTACTGCGGTCTTCGCCCGCGTGTCACCTGCGCCGAACAATCCGCGGAAGGAAGAGTTCAAGGTGGGCGGGCTGAATGTGCCCTACCCTGGCGAACCCGTATCCGGCGATTGCTGGGCGTTCGAGCGCGTCGACCAGCGGCTGTGCGTCCTCGTAGCAGACGGGCTCGGTCACGGCCCGATCGCGCACCAGTCGGCCCAGGTAGCCGAGGCCAGCTTCCGCCGGCACGCACGCGCCGCGCCCGCCGAGTTGGTGACGCGCATGCACGAAGCGCTCCGCGCTACCCGCGGTGCTGCGCTCGCGGTCGCCGAGGTCGACCCGACCAAGCGAGTCGTTCGGTTCGCGGGCATTGGGAATATCGATGGCACCATCGTGAGCGAGGGCCCGCCCCGCCATCTCGTGTCGCACTATGGCACCGCCGGTCATCAGGTCCGCCGTATCCAGGAATTCACGTACCCGTGGCCGAAGGGGGGAGTGCTGATTCTGCACTCCGATGGACTCACCACGCGATGGACGCTCGACGACTACCCCGGGCTGGTCGCAAAGCACCCAGTGCTGGCCGCCGCCGTCCTGTACCGCGATTTCCGGCGCGGGCGAGACGATGCAACCGTGGTCGTGCTCGCGGAGGCGGCATGATCCCGATCGTTTCGCTCGTCCTCCGATATGAGCGCGACGTCGTGATGGCGCGGCAGCGGGCGCGGAATCTGGCCGGCGCGCTGGGCTTCGATGCGCAGGATCAGACCCGCATCGCGACCGCCGTTTCGGAGATCGCCCGCAACGCCTTCACGTACGGCCGCGAAGGCAGGGTCGAATTTTGGGTGGAGGGGACCACCGTACCCCAGGTATTCGTTGCCAGCATTGCCGATAAGGGCCCCGGCATCCGCGACCTGGAATCCATTCTCGCGGGAGCCTACGAATCGCGCACCGGCATGGGCCTCGGCATCATCGGAACCCGACGCCTGATGGACCACGTGGACATCGAGACCGCGCCTGGGCGCGGCACCACTGTAGTCCTCAAGAAACTGCTGCCGCGCAGGTCGGGGCTCATCACGCCACAGGCGATCTCGCAGATCGCCGGCGGCGTCAGCCGCCAGTCTCCGTCCGACCCGATGCAGGAGCTGCAACACCAGAATCAGGAGCTCCTGCGCGCGCTGGAGGAGCTCGGCCGGCGTCAGGAAGAGCTGGTGGCCCTGAACCGCGAGCTGGAGGACACCAACCGCGGCGTCGTCGCACTCTATGCCGAGCTGGACGAGAAGGCGGATCACTTGCGGCGCGCCGATGAGCTCAAGACTCGCTTTCTCTCCAACATGAGCCATGAATTCCGCACGCCGGTGAATTCGATCCAGGCGCTGGCGCGCATGCTGCTCGAACGGACCGACGGGGAGCTGACGCTCGAACAGGAGCGTCAAGTCGCGTTCATCCGCAAAGCGGCCGACGGCCTGGCGGAGCTCGTGAACGACCTCCTCGACCTCGCGAAAGTTGAAGCCGGAAAGATCGAAGTGCGCCCGGTCGAGTTCGACGTCGCGCACCTGTTCGGCATTTTGCGCGGCATGTTGCGACCACTGCTCGTGAGCGAATCGGTGGCGCTCGTGTTCGACGAACCGCAAGCGCTTCCCCAGCTCTATACCGACGAGGCGAAGGTCTCGCAGGTACTCCGCAACTTCATCTCCAACGCGCTGAAGTTCACCGAGCGCGGCGAGGTGCGCGTCACGGCCCGGCTGAGCGCCGATGAGCGGGCGGTGGAGTTCGCGGTGGTGGACACCGGGATCGGCATCGCACCGGAGGACCATGACAGAATTTTCCAGGAGTTCACGCAGGTGGACAGCCCGCTACAGCGCCAGGTGCGCGGTACCGGTCTCGGGCTGCCGTTATGTCGGAAGCTTGCGGAGTTGCTGGGCGGGCGCGTCGCCGTAGAAAGCGCGCCTGGGCTCGGATCAACATTCACCGCCCACATTCCGGTCGTCTACGATGCGCCGCGCCGTGAGCAGCCGAGCTGGGTGGTGGACGATCAGCGACTGCCGGTGCTCTTCGTGGAGGACGTGAGCGAGACGCTGCTGATCTACGAAAAGATGCTCTCCGGAACGAAGTTTCAGCTCCTGGCCGCGCGCACCATCCGGGAAGCCCGCGACGCCCTCGCGACATTTCGCCCGCGCGCTATCGTGCTGGATATCCTGCTGCACGGCGAGGACGCGTGGGGTTTGCTCACGGAGCTGAAGCGCGACCCCGAAACGGACGACATCCCGGTCATCGTGGTGACGACGGTGGAGGATCGGCAAAAGGGGCTGGCGCTCGGGGCCCACGCATATTGCGTCAAGCCGGCGGACCGGCACACGCTGCTCCAGACGCTAACGCGCGCCGTGGAGCCGGAGTCCGTGAAGCGAGTGCTGGTCGTCGACGACGAAGAGATCTCCCGGTACGTGCTGTGCCAGCACCTCGCAGCCCCCCAACGCGTGATCACGGAGGCCGCCGACGGCCGCGAAGCGATTCGTCTCGCCCGCACCGAACATCCCGACGTGATCTGCCTCGATCTCGCAATGCCCAACCTCGACGGCTATGCCGTGCTCGAGCACCTGAAGGCCGACGCGTCGACGCGACATATCCCGGTGGTCATCGTCACGTCACAGCCCATGCGCGAATCCGAACGCGTTCCTCTCCTCGGTCAGGTCGCAGGTATCCTTTCCAAAGACGTGTGCTCGCGCGAGGATGCAGCCGCCGCAATCGATGCGGCGCTCCGCGGCGCCGAGAAAGCAGCTGAATGGCCGACGAGACCGTCATCCTGATCGTGGACGACAACGAGTCCGCCCGATACACCAAGAGCCACGCGCTACGGCGCGGCGGGTTTTCGGTCATCGAGGCGGCCACCGGAAGCGATGCGCTCCGCGTGATCCGCGAGCAACATCCCCGGCTCGTGGTTCTGGATGTCCACCTGCCCGACATCGACGGCTGGGAGATCTGCCGCCGCGTGAAAGGCAACCCCGCGACGGATTCGGTGCTGGTGCTTCAGGTGTCCGCCACCTACGTCCGCGAGGCGGACACGGTGCACGCGTTGGATGGCGGAGCGGATGCGTGCCTGACCGAGCCGGTCGAAGACGCCGTGCTCATCGCCACCGTGCGTGCGCTGCTCCGGGCGCGGCGAGCCGAAGACGCGCTGCGCGAAGCGCTGGCGACGGCCGAAGCGGCGAATCGGACGAAGGATGAGTTTCTCGCCATGTTGTCGCACGAGCTGCGGTCGCCGCTGGGCGCGATTCTCACCTGGGTGACGCTGCTGCGGACGGGGCACCTGGACGTCGACCGCACCGCCCACGCGCTCGAGGCAATCGAGCGCAACACGCGTCTCCAGGGCCGCCTGATCGAGGACCTGCTCGACACCTCTCGCATCATCTCGGGCAAGATGCGGCTGGAATTCGGGTTGGTCGACCTGGCCGCCGTCGTCGAAGCCGCGATCGAAGCCGTGCGGCAGGCCGCAGATGCGAAGAACGTAACCGTGCAGTCCACGATCGGCGCGGTTACCACCTTCTCTGGCGACGCGGCGCGCTTACAGCAGGTGGTGTGGAACCTCCTCTCCAACGCCGTGAAGTTCACACCGAAAGGCGGAACCGTGTCGATCGCGGTGAACCGCTGGCACTCCAATGTGCGTATCGAGGTCACGGACACGGGACGAGGCATCGACCCGAGGTTCTTGCCGGAGATGTTCAACCGCTTCTCGCAAGCGGACTCCTCGGCGACCCGGACCGAGCGCGGACTCGGGCTCGGCTTATCGATCGTGCGCCAGCTGGTGGAGCTGCACGGCGGCACCGTACAGGCGTACAGCGCCGGCCTCGGCCAGGGGGCGACGTTCACGGTCTTGCTCCCCGTACGGAGCGATCAGACCAAAGCCGTAGCGGCGGACGCATCCGGCGGCGGCGATGGACCGCTACAGCCGCATCCCGCAACGTTGGAGCGCCTGGACGGGGTGAGCGTGCTCGTCGTCGATGACGAAACCGACTCGCGCGAAGCGCTCGCGGCGGTGTTGGAGCAGTGTGGCGCGCGCGTGCGGGTCGCCGGAAGCGTGTTGCAGGCGCGCCAGGCGCTGGAGCACGAGAGCTGCGCGGTGGTCGTGAGCGACGTCGCCATGCCGATGGAAGACGGGTATCAATTGATCCGCGAGCTGCGCGCCCGCGCTCTGCGCATCCCCGCTTTGGCGGTCACCGCGTTCGCGAACAGCGAAGAGCGCCAGCGGCTTCTCAGCGCCGGTTACGATGACTATTTGGCGAAACCCGTCGACGCGGCCGAGCTGGTGCGCGTGGTCAGCCGTCTCGCGCGTTCAGCAGCGCAATCCGCCAACTGATTCCCCCGTACCTCGGGACCATCGGTGCAGCTGTTTGCCGGCGCGGCTCTTCAGCGCGCCGCCATGCACCGCCGGCCTGAACGTACGCTCCGCGAGCGTTACCACCGCCCGCAGTAGCGGTCGCAGATACGATTTCCGATAGCTGAGAATAATGCCCCGGCTCTTCAGCCGCCCGCCGCCTTCACTCAGTGGCATGGCGTTCGCTGCACCACATGTTGGCTCGCCACGGCGGGCGGTTTCCCTGCGGAGGAGAAGCCGATGAACCACTACTGCTTCGACTTCTACGGTGCATACGTCGGGCACATCGATCAGGATGGGCTGATGTACGATCCGGACGGCAAACCATGCGCCCGGGTAGCCGAGGATGGGAGCGTACACGACCTCGCACGGCGACACCTCGGCCACCTGGATTGCCAGGGCTCCTTCCTCGCCGATGACGGCACCTGTCCATGGTACGCCCGTGACTGGAAACCCCTGGCGCCTTACCGCCAGGAGAGCACCTCATAGCGCGCGCTGCATGCGGGCCAGCGGCGGCACCGCTGCATTTCCCAACACTGGAACTAGGGGGAAGTAGTGCAACGCTGGGCCGCCACGCCCCTCTTCGCTGCGCCACGAATCACGGCGCTCAGTTCCTTGGTCATTCGCGCGCGCCTGTCATCTCGAGGTGGAGGTTCACTCCCGCTGCCGCGCGGCCTCGCACGCCTGTAACCCGCGCTTCGGACCCTGCACCGGGCGGCACGGAGGCGGCCGACGCCGTCGGCGTCGTTGCCGCGGCGCCGCGCCAGGTGGCGTTCGATGATGCGTCGCGACGCGCGACTCTGGGCCGAAGAGCAGCGGCGACACCGCGGGACGCCCGCGTCGGGCCGTAGCCCTCCGACCACCGGTCGGCACCTATCGCCTGTCCGGTAGTGCCGCACTGGTGCACGGCGCCCGCCCACTCGCCGGCATTGCGCTTGGTAGCCGGGCGAACGCGACGCGCCTGCGGTCTCCATAGCGCAGGCGCATGTCGCCTTTTTCTCAGCTCGGGGGTCCGCGAGCGATGGTTGCGGACGTTTTCCGCAGGCGGCCCATCCGCGCTCGCAAATTCATCCCGCGCCGGGCAGAAACACCCCGGCTGCTCTGCCGGCCACGACACTGCGAGCAAAGGCGGCGCCGTCAGGCCACGGCGCGACGATCGACTGAGAGGAGCCCTGCATGCGTAGGCGACCCAGACCCGCGGTTTTCGATCGCCGTTTTGGCCGACATCTGTGGCGGTTGATCCGGGTGTACTGGATGTCGCCCCAAGGGCGCCGCGGGGCACTGCTCCTGGCGGGGGCCATAGCGCTGGAGCTCTCCACGGTCTACGGCACCTTCCTGCTCTCCGATGCCGAGCGCCGCATCATCGATGCGCTGCAGGACAAGCGGTCCGCGGAGTTCCTGAGTGGGCTGGCGCTGTTCGCGGCGGTCTCCCTGGGCTTCGTGCTGGTCGGTGCCTATCGCGTGTACTTGCGCCAGCTGGTGGAAATTCGATGGCGCCGGAGCGTGACGGCTCATTACGTGGATCGCTGGATGAACAAACGGGCGTATTGCCAGCTGCAGCTGCATGGCGATGAGGTCGACAACCCCGACCAGCGGATCGCCGAAGACGCGCGCGATTTCGTCGCCAGCGCGCTGGGCCTCTCCCTGTCCCTGCTGGCCGCAGTGACGACTCTCGCGACCTTCGGTGGGCTCCTGTGGGTGCTGTCCACGCATTCGCGATTGCCGGTGGGCAGTGCGGAGCTGCACATCCCGGGGTTCCTGCTCTGGGTGGCCGTCCTGTATGCGGCGCTGTCGACCTGGCTCACCCACGTCGTCGGCCGCCAGCTGGTGCCATTGAACTTCGACCGGCTCCATTACGAAGCCGATTTCCGTTACGCACTCATGCGATTTCGCGACAACGTGGAGGCCGTGGTGCTCTCTTCCGGCGACACCCTGGAGCGAGAGGGCGCGCTCGCGCACTTTCGCCGGGTGATGCAGAACTGGTGGCAGCTCATCGCCGCCCAGCGCCGGCTCGCGGTGTTCACCGGCCTCATCGCCCAGGCGAACAGTGTCGTGCCGTTCCTGGTCGCCGCGCCAGGGTTCTTCGCCGGCCTGATCACGCTCGGGGTCATCGTGCAGATCCGGTTCGCATACGGCCAGGTGTCGGGAGCGCTCAATTGGTTCGTCTACGCATACCAGGAAGTGGCGCGCTGGCGCGCCAACGTCGAGCGCCTCGCGATGTTCGCGGAGGTCATGGACGCGACGGACGAGGATCTGGCGCAATCCCGCCTCCGCGTCGTGCCTGGGGAGACGCCCGTGCTTCGGCTCGCGGACTTGACGCTACGGACTGCCGACGGCGGCGCGTTGATGGATACCGCCAACGCCACCGTGCACGCCGGCGAAAGCGTCGCGCTCACCGGACCGTCGGGGGCCGGCAAGACCGTGCTTCTGCGGGCGATCGCGGGAATATGGCCGTTTGGCGCCGGGCGCATCGAGGTTCCTCCACCCGCTCGCACGCTGTTCGTGCCGCAGCGGCCGTATCTCCCCGAGGGCTCACTGCGGGCCGCGCTCTCGTACCCCGCGTCGGAAGGAACATTCTCCGATGAGCGGATTACCGCCACCTTGCGGCTGCTCGGGCTGGACCAGCTCGTCGAACGTCTGGGCGACACCGCCCCCTGGGACAAGCAGCTCTCGCCACACGAGCAGCAACGCGTCGCCATCGTTCGGGTGCTACTCAACGAGCCCGAGTGGCTATTCCTCGACAAGGCGACGTCCGATGTCGACGAGCAAACTGAACGACACGTGTACGCCTTGCTTGCCGCCCACCTACCCCGCACTACCGTGATCTCGGTCGCCGAGCGGCCTGCGGTGGCGTCGTATCACGCGAGGCACTGGGCGATGGTGCCGCGCGACGATGGAACGGCTTCGCTGCAGGCCGCCTGACCAGGCGGCGCGCCGCCGGTTCTGCTACGGCCCCGTGCATCCGACCTCGATCGCCTCGCGCGCGATCGCCTCTAGCCTAGAGCCTTTTCGAGTCACCGCCGCGATTCAGCGGAATGAGTTTCAACAGATCATCGTAATCGATGGGTTTACGGCGCAGGCTGATGAACGTGCGCCTGGCGATCTCGGAATCGAGGTGCCCGCTCCAGTAGGCAGTCAGGATGACGATCGGCACGTTGGGCTGCGCGATGTGGAAGCGATCGGCAAACGACAAGCCGTCCTCCCCCTCCATCTGATAATCCAGGATGAGTACCGCAATCGGTTCCAGCGACGTCAACGTCGGGATGTCCGCCGGCCGTGCGAATTGCCTGACGTCGTAGCCATCATCGGCGAGGTTCGCGGCCAGCGCCACCCGAAAGTCGTCATCGTCGTCCAGTAGGAGAATCATACACATCGGGCATAGCCGTTCTCGCCCTCCATCTGGTCATCCAGCATGCGTACCGCAATCGGTTTCAACGACGTCAGCGCCGGGATGTCCGCCGGCCGTGCGAATTGCCTGACGTCGTAGCCATCATCGGCGAGGTTCGCGGCCAGCGCCATCCGAAAGTCTCGTCGCCGTCCAGTAGTCGAATCATACATATCGCGCACTGTCGTGAAGGGCTGGCCCCGCGATTGGGAGCTGTATGCGGAAAACCGTTCCACCTTGGGCGCGAGGGGCGTGTTCGATGGTGCCGCCATGAGCGGAGATGAGTTCCTTAGCAACGGCGAGGCCAATACCTGTGCCGTCGGCCTTGGTTGTCTCGAACAACCTGAACACATCCAGGCCATCCGGAATCCCGGGACCGTTATCTTCTACGGCGATACAGATTTTCCCTGCCGCGGGAATCTGCGCCCACACCATCACCTGACCTTGCCGCCCGTCCACGGCCTCAATGGCGTTCTTGATCAAATTGTCCATGACGCGGCGAAGCAGCACCTCATCTCCGCGCAAGTCGGGTACTTCGTCCATGTCCGCGAGCACGACTGAGATGCCGCGATCAGCGGCCAACGCCTGCCAGATCTCCACACAGGACGCGAGGAACGGCACGACCTGTATGGTCCGCACCATCGGGCGCTGATCCCGAGCGAAATCCGTGAACTCACGTACGAGCGTTTCCAGCCGGCGCAGCGTGCGGAGGATCTGCTCCGCAGGCTCGCTCACCGGCGCAACCGGGTGGAAGTCACCGCGGCGCGCGCGGCGCAGGATCAGCTGCGCCTGCATCGACAAAGCGGCCAAGGGATTGCCGAAGTCGTGGACGATCTTCGCGGTCACCGCACCGACGTCGGCCAGGCGCGCGCGCTCCTGCGCCGCGCGTTGCAGCTCTCGCAGCTCGCGTTGGGCGGAGAGGCGGTCGGTAATGTCATCGCCCATACAGAGCAAGCCGACCAGCTGCCCGTTGCCGTCGAGTAGCGGTTTAATGTTCCATTCGATCTGTCGTTCGTGTCCCGTGGCGCTGACCAGGGAAGCCATTTGGCCGCGCAGCTGCCCGGCGCGGATCGCCTGTACACAAAAATTCCGCATCCGCGGCCGATCGCGTTCGGCGATGAGGGTGGTCACTCCGTCGCGGCCGCGCACGGTGGCCAGCGGGTATCCCGAGAGCTGTTCCAAGAACGCGTTATAACGCTCGATTCGGCCGCTCGGGTCGAGGACCAGCACGCCGATCTGCGCGGTATCGATCAGGCGCTCGGCGAAGTCGCGTTCGAAGCGGAGCGCCGCCTCCGTCGCGTGGCGTTCACTGGTGTCGCGCAGGATGGCGATGTAGAGCACCTCCTCATCGAGGTGCGCTTCGGCCACCGAGAGTTCCATTGGGAACACCTCGCCGGTTTTGCGCCGGCCCTGGACGGACCGGATTCGTCCGATGGCACGTGCTTCTCCGGTATGCTGATACCGCCGTAGATACTCGTCGTGTTCATCGCGGTACGGCTGCGGCATGAGCAGTTTCACATTGTGTCCCACGACCTCTTCGGCGCGATATCCGAACACCTGTTCGGCGCTCGGGTTGAACAGCGTGATGCAGCCCTGGGTGTCGATGGCGATAATCGCATCGCGCGCGGTTGCCAGCACCGCTTGCCAGCGCGCGTCGGCGACCTGGAGGTCATGTAATGAGTCTCTTTTCATGCCCCCAGAGGCCATCTCAGTCGCCGGCGATCATACCCGCAAATTCCGTTCTGAGCGCACCTCTGCGGAGCGGCACTCTCTCTCTCTCTCGCTCCGCCCCGCAGATGAATGCATGGCCAACATCAACCCGATCGACCCCGAGATTGCAATCAACGCACGGTGAAGTGCCCGTCGACAGCTGGAGACGGCGCCCCACGCGGCGTCCTGGCAGCAGATGCGAAGCGCGCAACTCACGCAGGGACGAGATCGGGCGTCCAAACCGATGCTGGGGCCGAGAGCCTGGTCGTCTGTTCGCAGGATTCGGAACTGGGGAGGCGAGTGCCCCCAGGGACGTCAGCGGGCGTGGCGCGGAGGAGCATCCATCTATCCCTAGCTCGAATGGCCGGGTGTTTGCTTACTTCAGCTGAAGCATATGAAGCCGATCCGGCGGATTCTCGTCGCAACGGACTACTCCCCGTGCGCGCTTGCAGCGGCCGAAGTCGCGGCGCAGCTGGCCCGTCAGGTCAATGCCATGGTGCACGTCATGGAAATGGTAGACACATCTGCGATCACGGACGCATACGGGGACCCGGCGTTCGTGAAATACCGCATTGAGGGGATTTACCAAGAGGCGCGACAGCGGCTCGAGGCATTTGCGGAGCAGCATTTCGCCGATATCGAGGACACGCAGATTCACGTGGTCGACGGTGGCGTCGAGCCGACGATACCGCATGAGATCGCCCGAACTGCCGGGCAGCTCGAATGCGATCTCATCGTCATGGGAACGCATGGAAGAACGGGCTTTGGCCATTTCGTGCTGGGCTCGGTCGCCGAGCAGACCGTGCGCACGAGCGCTATCCCGGTCCTCACCGTGCGCCATACGTAAGTGGCACTCCGCCGCCACGACAGATGCGCCCTGTTCAGCTCACGGCGCCGGAGAAGGAAGCCACCAACTATTCTCATCTGTCGAAAAACACCCGCTCGATCCGAGAATGCACCCAGCGCTCGGCTCTGCACACGTCGCCGCCGCGCCAGCAGCGGCGATTGGCAACCGCTTTGCCGATAAGGAGGAAACTTCATGGCGCAAGCAGATCACGCTCAGGCACCGGCGACCATTAAGGTCATCGAGCTTGTGGGGGTATCCAGCAAGAGCTGGAGTGATGCCGCACAGCAGGCCGTCTCCCAGGCGGCTCGGACGTTGCGCCACATCACCGGCGTCGACGTCCTGCACAGCACCGGGGTCGTACGCGCGGGCAAGATTGCCGAGTATCATGTGAATGTGAAGGTCGCCTTCGTCACCGAAGCGCCCTGACCACGAGCAACGCTCGTCCAACGAGCGCCCGGTGTTTGAGGTCGCGAGGAGTCGCGGGACGGCGCACGCGAACGGACGAGGGAGCGCCAGCGCTATCCCTCCAGGGCGGCCTTCATCTGCATGAAGCGGATGATTGCGGAGCGGGTGATCAACCCATGTAGCCGACCGTTTTCGCTCACGATCAAGCGGCCGACGTCTTCGGTGGCCATCCGATTGAGCGCCTCGACCACGGTGGCCTCTGGCGCAATCGTGAGCGCCGGGTCCACCGGACGCATGATCTCGCGGACCGTACGGCTGCCGCGCTCTTCGCGCGGGCAGCGCTGCACCATGGAAAGCGAGATCAATCCTTCGATCCGCCCCGCGCTGTCTACCGGGAAGCCCCCGTACCCATGGCGCAGGAAGTAATCCTCCACCGCTTCGTTGACGGTGGTGTCGCCGCTCATCACCACGGGATCTCGCACCATCAGGTCGCGCACGTGACTCCTGCCGAGCGCCTGGTCCACGACGACGCCATAATAGCTCGCGCGCGCGGCGCCGCGGAGAAACATGCCGATGAAGATGAGCCACAATCCGCCGACGAGCGCACCGGAGA
>JBFXHX010000065.1:1678-16415 GCA_050176585.1 Binatia bacterium | reverse complement strand
GCGCCCGAGCTATGGCGGTCGAAGCGGTCAAGGTTGAGATGAAGCATGTGCAGGATGCCTCCGGTCTCGCGGAGCGCATTCGCGACGGGCAGATGTCGGCCGACCGGGTCGTAGCGGTCATCGGCAAGACCGAGGGTAACGGCGGCGTCAACGACTTCACGCGCATACTCGCCGACCAAGCGTTCCGGCGCGTGCTGGCTCAACTCGGCACCCGCAGCGCGGAGGAGATTGCCGCCATTCCCATGGTCTGGTCCGGCGGATGCGATGGCGTGTTGACGCCGCACGCCACGGTCTTTGCCAAGGACGATCGCGCGGGCCCTTCGAACCGCTCGCGCCTGGCGATCGGCACGGCGATGAGCGCCGAAATCCTGCCAGAGGATATCGGCCGCCCAGCGATGGTGGAGAAGGTCGCGGCCGGCGTACGGCAGGCCATGCGGGATGCCGGAATAGATGATCCGCGCGACGTGCACTACGTGCAGACGAAGACGCCCCTGCTGACCATCGACTCCGTGCGGGACGCCGAAGCGCGCGGGGAGCACGTGTTCTGCGAAGTGCATGAGTCCATGGGGGTGTCGAACGGCACGGCCGCGCTCGGCATCGCGCTGGCATTGGGTGAGATCGCCATGCCTCGGGCGGAGCAGATCTGCCGCGACCTCAACCTGTATTCCGCCGTGGCGTCGTGTTCCTCGGGCGTGGAGCTCACTCGGGCCCAGATCGTGCTCTTGGGCAATCGGTCCGGGGCCGGCGGAAGGTTTCGCATCGGCCATACCGTGATGAAGGATGCCCTGGACATCGACGCGGTCTACGATGCAATCCGCGACGCCGGTCTCGAGCTGCCGCCGCGCCCGCGCGCCGAGGACCTCAAAGGCAGGGTGGTGAACTGCTTCATCAAGTGCGAGGCGGATCGCAGCGGGCTGCTGCGCGGGCGGCGGCAGATCATGCTCGATGATTCGGACGTGCACCATCATCGCCACGCCAAGGCTGCTGTAGGGGCAGTTGCCGCTACTGCGCTCGGCGATCCCGCCGTATTCGTCTCGGTCGACGCCATGCATCAGGGCCCACCGGGCGGCGGGCCGGTGATCGCGATCGTAGAGCTCGGCGAATGAGCGCGCCGTTCGATCTCGTCGTCCGGCGCGCCCGCCTGCGCGGGAAAGCCGCGCTCTGCGATATCGCCATTCAGCAGGCGCGCATCGCGGCGATTAGCGAGCGAGTAGATGCCGGTGCCGCGGCGCAGATCGACGCGCGTGGCGGCTTGGTCACGGAATCGTTCGTGAATCCACACTTGCACTTGTGCAAGGTGTACACGTTGCGGATGATGGATGATGAAGCAGCGCGCGCGTACCAGGGCGCCGACATGGGCAAGGCGATGTCGGCAATCGAGCTGGCGGCGCGCGTGAAATCGACGTACGACGCGTCGTGGATCATCGCCAACGTCCGGCGCGCCGTCGCGGCCGCGGCGTATTACGGCACCACGCACCTGCGCGCGTTTGCCGACGTAGACGGCAAGGCGCGGCTCGAGGGAATCAAGGCGCTGCTGCGCGCGCGTGAAGAGTTCCGCGACACGGTGGCCATTCAGGTCGTCGCGTTCGCGCAGGACGGTATCGCACGCGAGCCCGGGGCAGCCGAGCTGATGCGTCAGGCCATGGCGCTCGGAGCGGACGTGGTCGGCGGTATTCCGTGGATCGAGTACACCGACGCCGATGCGGCCGCGCATGTCGACTTTTGCTTCGACCTCGCGCGCGAGCACGACGCGAATGTCTCGATGCTCGTCGACGACGCGGGCGATGCGGGGCTCCGCACGCTAGAGACGATGGCGCTGGCTGCAATCCGGCGCAACTGGCACGGCCGGGTGCTCGCCCATCACGCGCGCGCGATGGCCCTATACCCGACTCCGTACCTGGAGAAACTGAGTGCGCTCATGCGGCAGGCGGGCCTGGGTCTGGTCACCGATCCGCACACCGGGCCGCTGCACGCACGGGTGAAGGAGCTCCTGGCCGCCGGCGTCAACGTCTGTCTCGGCCAGGACGACGTCTCCGACGCGTATTACGCCTTCGGTCGCAACAACATGCTGGAGGTCGCATTCCTCGCGGCGCACCTGCTGTGGATGACCACGCGGCCGGACATGGAGACGCTCTACGACATGATCACCGGGCGGGCCGCACAGGCGATGGGTGTCGAGAACCACACCCTCGCCGTCGGTGCGCCAGCCAATTTCGTCGTGCTCGACGCGCCGGACCTGCTGGAGGCCTTGCGCGAGCACGCGGCGCCCACCGCGGTCGTCAGTCAGGGCCGACAGGTGGACCAGGAGAAGATGCGCCAGCTCTCGCGCCCCGACGCCGAGTTGGTATAGCGCGCCGCCCACGGCGCGCAGCGCTGGGATGCGGGCGGTGCGCGCAACGCGTGGCGCGCGCCCGAGTTGGTACGTGGTCATGCGGATCGCCTTCGTCACCGATACGTACGAGAACGGCATCGGCGGCGGCGTGGTTACTGCGCTGCGCTTCGTCGAGGCACTGCGCCGCTGGCATGACGTCACCGTCATCGCGACGGGTAGCCCGGCGCCGGGAAAGGTCGTCGTTCCCGCCATCCGCTTGCCGATTCGGGCCATGCGCGAGAACCGGTTCACGTTCGGCCGGCCGGTGCGGGCCATCCTCGAGAAGGCGTTTTCGCGCGCGGACATCGTGCACGTGCAGTTTCCATTCCCGCTCGGGCTGCGCGCCATCCGCCTGGCGCGCGGAATGGGCGTGCCGGCGGTAGCGGCTTTTCACGTGCAACCCGAGAATCTGCTCTTCAATCTCGGCCTGCAATCGCCGCGACTGTCCGGTTGGGTGTACCGCCGCTGGGTGCGCGGGTTCTTCCAACTCGCTGATGAGGTGGTGTGTCCGTCGCGGTTCGCTGCCGAACGTCTGCAGAGCTTCGGTCTATCCGTGCAGATGACGGTGATTTCAAATGGGGCGCCGGGGCGGATGCCGCGCGACGCGGTGCGGTTGCCGGCGGGAGGTATCGAGTCGCATCTCGTGCTCAGCGTCGGCCGACTCGCGCGCGAGAAGCGGCAGGATGTGATCATCGACGCGGTGGCGCGCTCGCGGCATCGCGAACGGATCCGGCTGGTTATCGCCGGCGCCGGTCCATTGGAGCGGGCGTTGCGCAAGCGGGCCCGCCGGCACGGGCTGGCGGTGGAGTTCGGGTATGTGAGCCAGGAGCGGCTCGTGCAGCTGTATGACTCAGCGCACGTCTTTGTCCATGCCAGCGAGGTGGAGCTCGAAGGGATGGCGGTCGTGGAAGCGATCGCCGCTGGCCTGCCGGTACTGGTGGCCGACGCCTCCGAGAGCGCGGCGCGGCAGTTCGCCGTGGGACCGCAATTCCTTTTCCGGCCGGGTGATCCGGCCGACCTCGCAGCGCGGCTCGATCATCTCCTCGAGTCGCCAGATGCGCTCGCGGTCGCGGCCCGCCGGTGCGTGGAGCGCGCGGCGCAGCACGATTTCGAGCGCTCGGTGCAGCAGCTCTCCGACGTGTATGAGCGCGTGCTCGCGGGAGCGGGTCGGCCTCGCCAACAGCTGGCGCCGTGACCGGTCACGGTCATGGCCGCGCATCGCCGCGCCGCCGCGCTCGACGGCCCCGCGGCTCGCTCGCCATGGCGCGCAGCGGTTCGCCGCGCACGCGGTCCGTTGCGGCGGTTGCACGCAGAAAAACTTTCGACTACGGTACTCCGTCATCGAAATTCGAGTGCGCCTTCCAGAAGACCGTACCGCGTGACGAGCAACCCGGCAGGATGATTGCTATGTGCTCCATGCGCCTTGCAGCAGCGTAATACCATCAACACCATTCGCCGTGCCCAGCAGCAGCTGTGGGTCGGCGGCCCAGGGGGGGTGACCAAATGAAGTTCGACGTATCGAAGAGTCCATATGGTCCGAAGGATGAGATCGGGCGCCTGAACGAAATCACTCCAGCATCTCGGAAGAAGGTGCTGGATCGCATCGACGCGACGCGGATCTACGATCTGTCGGTCGAATACTTCGTCGGCATGCCGTCCTGGGACATGTTCGGCGACCCACCGTATCAAATCTGGATGACGCACACGCCGGACGGCACCATCGTCGACAACCCCGCCGGTGTGGATGAGGCCCAGAATCGTTATCTCGCGTATTCCGGCGACGCGATCTCGATGTACACCCACTGTGGGACGCACATCGATACCCTGAACCACTTCGGCTACAACGGCGCGATCTGGAACGGTTACAAGGCTTCCGAGCACCTCGGGTCGCGCCATTGGGCCGTGTGCGGCTCGGAGAAGTTCCCGCCTATCATCGCGCGCGGCGTGATGCTCGACATCGCGGGCCTCAAGGGCAAGGACGTTCTCCCCGAGTCATACGGCATCGGCACCAAGGACATCGAGGATGCGCTCGACCGACAGAAGGTGGAGCTGCAAAACGGCGATGTCGTCATGCTCCGCACCGGCCGCATGCGGCTCTGGCCGGACCACGATAAATACCTGATGAAGGAGCCCGGGCTGAACCTGGAAGGCGCCCAATATCTGGCCGGCAAAGGCGCCATCGCGATCGGGGGCGACAATGTGGCGCTCGAGCAGTTGCCGTCGGTCGAGCCGAACAATTACCTGCCCGTGCACGCCTATCTGTTCGCCGTCGTCGGCGTGATGATCATCGAAGTGCTGTGGTTGGAGCAGCTCGCGGCGGAGAAGGTATCCGAGTTCGCATTCGTCGGCCTTCCGCTGAAGCTGCGCGGATCGACGGGTTCGCCGATGCGGCCAGTGGCGATACCCTTCGCGAAGTAACTCGGGGGCGACCGAAGTCACATATCTCCCGCGGCGGCCGGCAGGTCGAGTGTTGACCGGTCGTGCCGCCGGGTGGGATGGTTCCGTCCATTACCTTCTGACCGGTCGTTAAAGCGCGATGGCCATGGCCGACGCGGGGGCGTACCGCAATCCGAATCTGCTCGGGCGAAGCCCGCTGGCGAGCGTGGCTGAGCTGGACCGTCACCAGCTTCTGCTCGAGGTCGCCAACCTCCTCACCACCAAGCTCGAACCGGACCTGCTCTTCGAGACCATCGCGCAGGTGTTGCTTCGACTGCTGCATGTCGAGCGCGCCAGCCTGGCCATTTACGACCCCGAGCGCGACGAATTCGAAGTCGTCGCGTTGGCGCTGCAGGAAGAGACCGAGCACGGCAAGGGGTGGTTGATCCCGCACCACGGCAGCCGAGTCGGGAAGGCGTTCGACACGCGGCGGCCGTATCTCTCCTCGGCTCTCGGCAAGGGGGCGCCCTTCTACGAGGATCCGCCGCTCGTGAAAGAGGGCATGCACAGCGGATTGACCATCCCCCTCATCGTCGGCGCGCGTGCGATCGGCACTTTCAACGTCAACTGCCGGCGCGAGTCCGCGCTGGACAATGTGGATATCGACCTGCTGACCAAGATCGCGGACCAGATCGCGATTGCGGTCGCGAACTCCCAGGCATTCCAGCTCATTCGCCGTGAGAAGGAAGGCCTGCAGCGCGAGAACGAGTACCTCGCGCAGGCCACCAAGGTCGGCGATGAGCCCAATCTGCTGTTGAACTGCCCTTCGATGCGCCCGTGGATCGACCGGCTGATGACGCTGGCCAAGGTCGATGCCACGGTGCTGATCACCGGGGAAACCGGCGTCGGCAAAGGGGTCGTGGCGCGCGCGCTGCACGCGTGGAGCTCGCGCCGGGATCGGCCGTTCGTGAAGTGCGATTGCGCCGCGCTGGTGCCGTCGCTCATCGAAAGTGAGCTCTTCGGGCACGAGAAGGGCGCGTTCACCGGCGCCCATTCGCGCCGTATCGGCCGCTTCGAGCTCGCCGAGGCCGGGACGATCTTCCTCGATGAGATCGCGGAAATTCCACCCGAAACGCAGGCGAAACTGCTCGGGGTGTTGGAGGATCGGCAGATCCAGCGCGTGGGCAGCTCTCAGTCGATCGCGGTCGACATCCGGGTGATCGCCGCCACCAACCGCGATCTGCGCGCGGAGGTCGAGGCGGGGCGCTTTCGGCAGGATCTCTTTTATCGACTCAACGTATTGAGTGTGCACCTTCCGCCGCTGCGGGAGCGGCCGGATGATCTCACGCCGCTGGCCGAGTACTTCATACGGCTCTACAGCCGCGCCTTCGGCGGCAGCGTGAGAGAGATCAGCCCGGCGGCGCTGGCCGCCATGTCTGGGTACCATTGGCCCGGGAACATTCGCGAGCTCGGGAATCTGATCGAGCGCGCCATGCTCCTCGGCAGCGGCCCAGTGCTGAATTTTCGCCCCGAGCTGTTCAGCCCCAGCACGCGGCCAGTGGTGGCCGCCACGGCGCCGCCCAGGGTGGAAATGATACCGTTGGCGGAGGTCGAGGCCCGGCACATTTCGAACGTTCTGCGGGAGATGGACTGGCGGATCGCGGGTCCACGCGGGGCGGCGAAGATTCTCGGACTGCATCCGAACACCTTGCGCAGCCGCATGGCCCGTCTCGGGATTCGGTTGCCGGGTACGCTGGCGCGCAGGCGCCCGCGTGTCGATGCGCCCAACGGGCGCGGGGTCTCACGTCGGAGGGAGGAGCGGTGAACCAACCCGCAGCGCATACGGAGCCGGGCGTCTTGAAGCTGCAAGAGCGGGACGTCTTCGATACCCGCCCGACGGGCGCGCGGGAGGGCGGCCGGGAGGTCGCGATGGACGACCACGCGGTGCGCCGCATTCCGGCCAACTGGCGATGGAATTATCTGGGCGCGACGTTCACCGCGTTCGGCGTCTCCACCGCGATGATTTATCCGTTGTCGGGTGCGCTGTACACGCTGGCATTCGGCGCGAAGGCGGCTTTGATCGCCGGGCTGGTGTCGGCCGTCTACGCCGTGGCGGTCACGTATTACATCAATCGGCACGTCATCAATGAAGGGATCAACGCCGATCTGATCAGCCGCAGCACTTTCGGCTACATCGGGTCGGCTTTCAACGCGCTTCTGTATGCCACCGTGTGCGCCTTCTACTTCGCCGCCGAGGGCTCGGTGATGGCGCACGCACTGCACGAAGTGGTGCCGGCGGTGCCGTACTGGGGATGGGCCGTGTTGACCAGCGCGACGTTCCTGATCCTCGGGCTGTTCGGCATGGTGCTGCTGTCCAAGATCCAGTGGTCCACGCTCGTCTTCTACTTCCTCGGGCTCGGGCTCGCGTTCTACGCGCTGGTCGCGGGATGGAACCCGGACGTGAGCGTCGAGCGGATGTCGCAGTGGCTCGACTACGCGCCGCCGGGTGTGCCGTTCGACTTCTGGACGGTGCTGGAGGCGATCGGTGCGTACATCGGCGTTCTCGGCGCGATTCTCGCCGTGTTCACCACCGACGTGGCGCGCTTCATCCGCCGCGAGGATCGCGGATTCGGCGGCTTCGTATTCGTGGTGGTGAACACGCTCTTTCCAGTGTTGATCATGTACACGATCGGTATCCAGATGTTCGCCGCCAGCGGTCAGCCCGACCCGGGCGTGACGCTGGTCCGGCTGCTTGGGACCCTGGGGCTGGTGGTGACGTTGCTGACGCAGGTGCGCATCAACCTGTTGAACCTATACGGTGGCACCATCGGGTTGGCGAACTTTTGCGCGCGCATCTTCGGCTTCATTCCCGGACGGGCATTCTGGGTCGTGCCCTTTCTGTTGATCGCCACCGCGATCGTCCTGACACCCTTCCGCGAGAACTTCGGCTACGTCTCGATCTACATCAGCATCTTTCTGTGCTCATGGGTGAGCACGCTCATCGGCGAGCGGGTATTCGTGCGCGGCCGCTACCGCCTGCCGTCGTGGTCCGAGGTCCGGCGCGCGTATCTGCCCGACTGGAATCCGGTGGGCATCGCATCAATGTGGATTCCCGTCCTGATCTCGTGCGTGATGGCGAGCGGGATCTTCGGGCGGCACGTGCGCGCGCTCGCGGTGCCCACGTCCATCGCGTTGCCGTTCGTGCTGCCGGCGATCATCGCGTCCATGCTTTCAAAGCCGCGGTTGATCCGCGCCTATGTCGGGCGCGACATCGACTTGCCGCCGGTCGCGTTGGAAGTGCTGGAGTGCGGCGTCTGTCATAAGGGCTTCCATCGCTCGGATTTCGCGGCTTGTCCGTTTCACAACGGGCAGTGGATCTGTTCCTACTGCTGCATCTCGGAGCTGCGCTGTCAGACCCTGTGCCGCAAGGAGAGCTCTGTCGCCCCGACCTTGCCGCTCTTGGAAGCGTGACCGCATGGATACGGTATTTCGTGGTTCGCATACGCCGGGGCGTGCCAGCCGCAACGGGCATAAGCAGGCGGGGGGCGGGGCGCTTGCGCGTATGCAAAGGCGGCGGTTGGCATCGGCCGTGCAGTTGGAGTAGCGCTTCGGGCGAATCTCTAACGATGGGGAGATCGTAAAGCATGCTGTTCGCGGCTCTCGTAAGGGCGCTACCGGAGCGTCGCGGCGATTTCTTTGATATGGAGCGGCAAGTCTTCTTGGAATCGCTCTTGCGCGATGGGCAACTTCTGTTGGAGGGTACGTTCGGCGATTCCGGCAGCCTAATGGTCCTGGAGGCGGCATCGACGAACGACGCGCTGGCGCTGTTGCAGAACGATCCATATGTGCTCGCGTCGAGTCGCATCCAAATCCGGCCGCTGGTGGTCAACTTTTTAGGCGGATTGATGGCGGGCCAGACGGAGGGCGATTCGCGGGCGACGCGCAGCTCCTCACCGGGATGACGCGGCGGAGCGGAACTATACACCCCATGCAGAGTAACGGAATACAGAGCGTTCGAGCCGACCGCTGCGCTACGCGCGGGCAGCGACTCGACGCCGAAGCCACGCCGTAAACGTGACGGCTGGAGGTTCGACGTGCAGGTAGAGTACTCTCATTACCTTCCTTACCCCCGGAAGCAGGTCTGGGACGTGTTGCTCGACACCGAATGCTTGGCGCGCGTGCTGCCAGGCGTCGAGAAGTTCGAACCCATCGGCGAAGATCGGTTCGCGGTGTTGATCAAGCTAGGCGTCCCCACGGTCAAGGGCATGTATTCGGGAACGGTCGAAATCGTCGACAAACAGTTCCCGAACAGCTATCGGCTGCGCGGAGAGGGCAAGGGCGCCCCCGGCTGGGCGAAGGGCGAAGCACTCATGACGCTTGTAGATGAGGGGGCGGGGACGCGGGTGAACGCGAAGGGCTCGGCGCAAGTGGGCGGAACCATCGCCGGCGTCGGGCAGCGCATGATGGAAGGCGTGACCAAGGCGATGCTTCGCGAGTTGTTCGAGTCGTTCGAGCGGGAGATGCAGGGCGGTGCGAACAAGCCCCACAAGCCGGTAGGCGCTGCGACGTTCGGGTTCCGCATGGTGCTCGGGATGGTGCGCGCCTTCCTGCAGCGGCTGTTCGGGCGCGGCGAGACTGCCCCTCGATAGCAAACGGGTCCAAGGCGTGACTCGGTCACGTGCTTGGTGATATTGCGGGAGCGCATGGCCGAGTGATCAGCCGGCAAACCAATGGCGCGCGCAGCGGTCGGATTGTCCGACCATGCGCCTGGGCAAGGGGAGTATTAAATGAAGCCACCAGTCTTTAAGTACGTTGCCGCCCGGTCCGTCGACGAAGCGGTGAGTCATCTCGCGCAGCACGCGGGCGACGCCAAGGTGTTGGCCGGCGGTCAGAGCCTGACGCCGATGCTGAATTTCCGGCTCGCGCGTCCCAAGGTGCTCGTGGACATCAACCGCATCGGCGGTCTCGACGGCATCAAATCGGACAAGGGCGCGCTGACGATCGGCACGCTCGTGCGGCATCGCACGGTCGAGACCTCCCCGGTCATCGCTGAGCGGTTCCCGATCCTCGCCGCGGCGGCGAAGCAGGTCGGACACCTCGCGATTCGCAACCGCGGTACGTTCGGTGGCAGCCTGGCGCACAACGATCCGGCGGCCGAGTTCCCGATGATCGCGCTCCTGCTCGATGCCGAAATCAAGACGAAGTCATCGGGTGGCGGTCGGACCATCAAGGCGAAAGATTTCTTCGTCACTTACCTGACCAGCGCCGTGCAGGACGGGGAGATGGTGACCGAGGTGCGGATTCCGGAGCTTCCGGCCAAGACCGGTTGGGGCTTCGAGGAGCTCTCGCGCCGGCCAGGCGACTTCGCGCTCGCGGCCGTCGCCGCCACGGTGACGATGAACGGCGGCAAGTGCGCCGAGGCGCGCATCAGCATGGCCGGCGTCGGCCCGAATCCGTTGCGGGCGTCGGAAGCCGAGGGGCTACTGAAGGGTCAGCAACTCGACGAAGGGCTGCTCAAGAAGGCCGCGGCAGCTGCCGCGAAGTCGGCGGATCCGTCCAACGACGTGCACGCGTCGGCCGATTTCCGCCGCCACCTGGTGGACGTCTTGACCCAGCGTGCCCTGAAGGCGGCCGTTGAGCGCGCTGGCAAGGCGTGACATTCGCCTTCCGTAACCGGAACACGTGAAACGAGAGGGAGCAGTCATGAGCGAATTGCACAAGATCAAGGTGACCGTGAATGGCAAGGCGTACGAGCGCGAGGTCGAGTCGCGCCTCCTGCTGGGTGATTTCCTGCGCGAGCACCTCAATCTGACCGGTACCCATTACGCCTGTGAGCACGGCGTGTGCGGGGCCTGTACGATCTTGCTGAACGGCGACAGCGTGCGGTCGTGCCTGACCTTCGCGGTGCAGGCGGACGGATGCGAGATCCAGACTGTCGAAGGGCTGGGCGATCCCGAGCACCTTCACCCGCTGCAGCAGTCCTTCTGGGACAATCACGGCTTGCAGTGCGGCTACTGCACGCCGGGCATGATGATGACGGCGATCGACCTCATCCAGAAGTATCCGTTGAAGGACGACGCGGAAATCCGCGAGGGCCTGTCCGGGAATCTCTGCCGGTGCACGGGGTATCAGAACATCGTGACCTCCGTACGCGAAGCGGCGAAGCAGATGCGGGCCAAAGGCGCATGAAGCGCCTGCACCACCGATGCTCATCGACTCGTCCGATCAGCGGATGTGTGGCGGCACCGACGCGTAATGTCGAAGCCGACCATTGAACGCATCGAGGACGTCGAGTCTCTGCTGGCGGGGCGGGGCTATGTGGCGGATCGCGAGATCGCCACGGCCCTGTTCCTCGCGGCGCGGCTCTATCGACCCATTCTGGTCGAGGGCTACGCCGGCGTGGGCAAGACCGAGATCGCCAAGACCCTGGCGGATGCGCTCGGCACCAAGCTCTACCGGCTGCAATGCTACGAGGGCCTGGACGTGTCCTCGGCCCTCTACGAATGGAACTACGCGAAGCAGATCCTCCACATTCGGCTAGACGAGCATTCCGCGCACACGACCGCGGAGACCGAGGCGGCGATCTTCAGCGAGCCGTACCTGCTCTCTCGCCCCTTGCTGCAGGCCCTGCGTCACGAATCGCAGAGCCCGGTGCTGCTGGTCGATGAGATCGATCGGGCCGACGAGGAGTTCGAAGCCTTTCTCCTCGAGATGCTGTCCGAGTACCAGGTGTCGATACCCGAGCTCGGCGTCATCCGCGCCCAGCATCGCCCGTACGTGGTGCTGACCTCGAACCGCGTCCGCGAGCTCGGTGACGCACTCAAGCGCCGGTGCCTCTATCTGTGGATCGGGTATCCGACGCTCGAAAAAGAGCTGCAGATCATCAAGAACAAGGTGCCGGGTATCGAGACGGCGTTGGCGCGCCAGATCTGCCGATTTGTGGAAGCCCTCCGCGTGATGGACCTCGACAAACGCCCCGGCGTGGCCGAGACCATCGACTGGGGGATGGCACTCATGGAGCTCCACCGCGATCACCTCTCGGCCGAGACAGTGGCCGCGACCATCGGGTGTGTGCTCAAGTCGTCGCGCGATATCGAGCGCATCCAGCGGACGCTGCCGCAGATGTTGGAACAGGCACTGGCGGATTAGCGGTATGCCAGGGGCGCGGCATCTCGACATGGCGGCGCGCGACACGAACCTGGTGCGCGCGGTGGTCCGCTTCTGCCGCCTGCTCCGAGTGTGGGGCGTCCGCTTGCCGGCCGGCGCCGCGCACGCGGCGCTCGACGCGCTGCGCGAAATTGAGATCACGAACCGGCAGGATTTTCGCACGGCGTTGCGCATCGCGCTGATCCACCGACCGGAGGATTTTCCGCTCTACACGTACCTGTTCAACACGTTCTGGCAAATCGCGCCGCCGAACCCGGAGGGGCAACAAGCGACCGAGGCGTTTCCCAACCGGCCAGTCGACGCCCGTCGCCTCGGCAAATCGGCCGCTGATCCCGACGGCGCCCCTGAGCGCGACGGCGCCCAGGGGGGACAGTTCGTCGGCTCTTCCGGTGTGTCCCTCGCCGACGAGGCGGACGTGGAGATGGGCACCAGCCGAGCCGCCGCGACCGGCATGGGCGTCGCCGAGCGACGCGCCGGCGGCGACGCGGCGGAAGTCGCCGAGATCGAGCGATTGACACGCGCGCTCACGCCATTGCTGGCCACCCGCCGGTCGCGCCGCTGGCGTCGATGCCAGACGGGATCCAAGCTGGATCTGCGCAGCATGATGCGGCAGAGCCTGCGCTACGGCGGTACGCCGGTGGAACTGCCGCGGCGGACGCACCGGGTGACGCGAACCCGATTGCTCGTGTTCTGCGACGTCAGCCGGTCGATGGATGAGTATGCGCAGTTCTTTCTGCACTTCTCGGCCGCGGTGCTGCGCAAGCTCTGGCACGTGGAGGTCTACCTCTTCGCCACGGAGCTCGTGCGCGTCACACGCCTGTGGTTCGAGGAGAGCTGGAACAAGCTGAAGTTGCGCGTCCCGGATTGCGGCGGCGGCACCCAGATCGGCGCATGTCTCAATCAGTTTCTGCAATCGCGCGACGCCTCACTGCTGAACGACGAAACTATCGTCATCATCCTCAGCGATGGGCTCGATGCTGGCGAGCCGGAGGTGCTCGGCCAAGCGCTCGAGATGCTCCGGCGGCGCTCCCGAGCGATCTTCTGGCTCAATCCGCTCTCACACCTCGAAGGATATGCGCCCACCGCCCGCGGCATGGCGATGGCGCTGCGCTATATCGACGTGCTCGCGCCCGCGCACGACGTGCACAGCCTCTGGGAAATGGCCGCGCAACTTCGCGCCCTCAGCGCGTCCCGGCCCCGCCGCAACCGTTTCTCGGTGGCAGACTGGCGGGCACGTCAAGAAGACGCCGAGCGCCAGACGGCTAGTGGCAATCGGTATTCACAGTAAAGGCAACTGCAACAGGGGGTATTAGCTTTCACGCAACCAGATTAGAGGAGGAAAAATGGGTACAGATCGATGGCTGCGCGCTGGCGTGATCACGGGGATGTTGATTACCGCCGGCGCTGCATATGCGTATCCCGCCACGGACCCGCAGGCCGAGAACGAGGCCAAGCAGGTGGTCGGCAAGGACTACATGCAGATGATCGCCGGCAAGCCGTACAAGATCACGCCGGGCGAGAAGCCGGGCACCTTCAACGTGTCCTGGGGCGACGAGAGCATGGTGTGGGAGCCGAAGCCGTGGCACACGAAGAGCCTCAAGGAGCAGGGGCCGGCGGTGTACGATCGCTGGATTCAGCCCGATCTGCCGTTCCCCTGGGAACACACGATTGCGGAACGGCTTAACTACAGCGGCGCCGAGGTGCACGACCGCATGTGGACGCCGTACGATTTCAACGAGTATGGCGCGAACTACATCACGGTGTGGGCGGTGGACCTGACCTCGCCGGACGGTGTGGCGCGCAACAAGCGGCTCTTTGAGTGGTGCCGTGCCTATCGCCGGGATCCGCGCGGCTTGCCGCCGGATCAGGTCGGCAAGGTGCGGGCGAAGTACAGCTTCATCTTCGTCGAGCCGGACGATTACCGCGGACTGGGGATCAATACGACGATCTTCTTCGGCGACCGGTTCAACGAGGAATTTCTGTACACGCCATCCAGCCGCAAGATCCGTCGCCTGCCGGCGGCGGCGCGCCAGGACGTCATCCCCGGCACCATCGGCCGTTGGGAGGACTTCCCGCAAGTGAAGCCGTTCCCGGACATCGATTACAAGGTGACCGGCTACGTGCTGTACAAAGGGGAGCCCGATGGGAAGATGGGCTACTCGATGAACACCGAGGGCGAGCGGATCAACATCGGCATCGATGGTGTCGGCGAGCCGTGCCGAATTTACGAGCAGCACCCGCACTCGGATTCGTACTGGTACGCAAAGAAGGTGAACATCTGCGGCATCAAGTCGGGCACCTGCTGGAGCGAGGATCTCTTCGATTCGAACGGCGATCTCGTGCGCACGCGCAGGGTGCGGCGGCCGATCTGCAATGAAGATTCCCGGCTCCAGAACACTAGTTTCCAGGGGGCGAATGAAGAGAGTCCGAAGGACAAACTAGAGGACTGGCAGACGATTTGGGGCGGCGAGCACTTCGTCGACATGAAGAGCGGCTTCACCATGTCGTGGTACATCGAAAAGTTCTGGATCGATTATCCGAACATGCCGCGCGATATCGTCAACGTGGAGAACTTAACCAAAGAGCCCGTGCGTAAAATTCTGTTTTGGGAGTAAACTTTTGCTGATCTATTGCCAGACGACCCCAAGCGCTGGCAATAGAGCGATGAAGAGTCCATCGAGCGACTTCTAAGGTCAAAAGGTAGTGGGGATGAATACCAAAAGGATTGGGGGGCTTAGGATGACTCAACTACGAAGGACCGCTCACCAATGTTTCATCGCTGTCCTAGCCGCTGTGACGTTCGCGGCTGCCGCACATGCCCGC
>JBFXHX010000065.1:0-1578 GCA_050176585.1 Binatia bacterium | reverse complement strand
TGGGACTGGATACCGGGCGCTTCGAAAGAGCTGCAGGTCCTCTGGAACATGCAGTACGTCCCGTCGCGCATCCCGGGCTTCACCGCGCAAGAGGCCGGTCAGCACCCGTGGACGCTCAACGTCGTCGACTTCGCCGATCAGGTCATCAACACGCAGAAGTTCCTCTACAACCAGCCAAACTTCTTCCATCCTTACCAGTGGAATCAGAACGGCAGCTTCTTCGAGCAGTCCGAGGTTTTCCTCCGGTGGCGCGGTAGCGTCAGCGAGGGCCTCGGCGAGCCATTCAACGACTTCACCTACTCGCTGCACTACGGCTATCTGTTCAACCGCGTGCCGCTATACGTGCTCCGCCATCGCAGTGACGCCGGCTTGGCGATCGACGTTGCCGGGCCGCGGCTCCCCAGGCCGGGTGGCGGCACGACGGGCGGCATCAACTTCGAATCGAGACGCTACAGCTTCGTCGGCTTTTCGTTCGACAAAGCGCTGCTCTGGCTACCCGGGCAGTTCGAAGGCACGGCGTTCCGCGGCGAGGCGTCGTACAACTTCGGCAACTTCTACTACGACCCCTCTCTGCAGGTGGGGCGGACCGACAACACTACGTTCATGCTCGGTCTCGACCAATACCTGTACCTGGCGCCGCGCAATATCATTGGCACGCCGTGGTTCACCTCCTGGCAGATCTGGCAGGACTGGACGATTGATAAGCCGGGAAAAGGCGCGTACACGAAACTCGACAGCCAGGCGTGCGCAAACCAACCCGGTTGCGGCAAGCGTGGCTGGATCGAGCTCGGACAGTACAACCTGTTCAAAGGCATGCGTCAGCAACAGCGCACGATCACCACGCTGTTCATGTTCAACGATTTCCTGCCCGGCAAGGTGCTGCACGTCGAGCTCTTCGGCTTGGCGGAGTTCGAGAACATGGCGACGTGGTTCCGCGCCGTGGTCGGATACAACTTCACCACCGCGCTTAGTGCGCGTGTCGGCACCAACCAAATCTGGGGCCCGAGCAGTTCGTTCTTCGGGCAGTTCGGCGAGAACGACGTGATCTTCACGGAGTTCAAGTGGACGTTCTAAACACCAGATCGCGAGCCGCGGGCGGGTGGCGGGAGCAATTCCCGCCGCCCGCCGTGGCGCGCAACTGCAACATGTCGGGCGGGGTGTGCGAGGGGAGGACGTGGGAGACATTTACGACGGCGAGTTGATGGCGCACGTCAAGGCACCGCACAACTGGGGCCGCCTCGCCGATCCAGAGGCCACCGGGACCGCCGCCAACCCACTGTGCGGTGACGAAGTAAACATCTATCTCAAGCTCGGCGGCCAGAAGATCGCCGACGCGCGTTTCGATGGAGAATTGTGCGCGGTCGGAAAGGCTTCGGCTTCGCTGATGACCGATGCGATCAGGGGGCATACCAAAGAAGAGATCGCCGAGCTGCGGACGCGAGTTGCCTCGATGCTCGAGGACGGCGAGGACCCGCCCCTGGGGTCGCTCGAAGCGTTGCGCGCCGTGCGTCAATACCGGGTTCGCATCCGGTGCGCGTTGTTGCCGTGGGACGCCCTCGGCCGAGCGTGCTCCGGCTC
>JBFXHX010000064.1:0-17059 GCA_050176585.1 Binatia bacterium | reverse complement strand
TGCCACGCCCTGAGCGTCGACGTGGAGGACTGGTTTCACGACGGCCGATTGCACGTGTCGGACCCCGCCCAGCACCGCGTCGAGCGCAACACGGATCGGTTGCTGGAGTACTTCGCCGCGGCTGGCGTACGCGCGACGTTCTTCGTGCTCGGCGAAGTGGCCGAGCAGTACCCCCAGCTCGTGCGCCGCATCGCCGCCGCCGGTCACGAGATCGCCAGCCACGGCCACGCCCACCGCCCGCTGCGCGAGCTCCTGTGGCGCGAGTTCCGCGCCGACGTCGAACGCTCGCTGCGCGCCATCGAGGATGTGAGCGGCGCGCGGGTGCGCGGTTTTCGCGCCCCGTACTTCTCGATCCGCGCCGGCGTGCGCTGGCCCGTCGATGTCCTGCGCGACCTCGGGCTCGGGTACGATTCGAGCGTGCTGGCGATCGATCGCCCGCCTGGCCTCGAGCTGGTGTCTCCGCGCGCGCCGTATCGATTGCACAATGGGCTCTGGGAGGTGCCGGTCGCGGTCTTGCAGCTCTTTCGCTTCTGGCACCTGCCGCTGGCCAGCGGCGGCGGATTGCGCGTGTTGCCGCCGCGCCTGCTGCGCCGCGCGCTCGACCGGTTCGAGCGCGACATCGGGCCGGGCACCTTCTATCTGCATCCGTGGGAGATCGATCCGGAGTCACCGACGCGCCCGGAGCTCAGCCGCTGGCTGCTGCGCATCGGCCGCGGCCGGCTGCCCGCCCGCCTCGCCGCGCTGCTCGTGGAGCGCCGCTTCAAGCCCATCTGCGAGGTCTTTCCGGAGCCGGCCCCGACATGACGCGCTGGGCGACCGCTGCCGCCGGCATCGCGCTGGTGGTCGCGCTGGCCTGGTGGTTCGGCCTCGGCGATGTCGGGCGCGCCCTGCGCGGCGCCTCGCCGCAGGGCTTGGCGCTCTATGGCGCGCTTACGTGTATGGTGCTCATCGCCTACGGCGCGCGCTGGCGCCTGATCGCGCGGGCGATCGGGCACGCGCCTCCGCTGGCCCACAGCGTGGCCGGCCGCCTGGCCAGTGAGGCGGTGAGCGCGCTCGTTCCGTCGGCGCGGCTGGCGGGTGAGCCCGTGCGGATCGCGGTCGCGCATGCGCACGGCGCTGCTCTGGCGCCGGCCACCGCCGGCGTCGCGCTCGATCGGTGGGTGGATCTGATCGGCAACATGTGCGCGGTGCTCGGGTACGTGGCGGTGATCGCGCTCGCCCGGTCGCAACGAGCGCCGGCGAACGCGCTGCTGATCGGCGGTGCGATGGCCATCTTGCTGCTGTTGATGATCCCGCCGTTGTTCCAGCTGTCGCGCGGGCGCCGGCCGTTCGCACCGCTGCACGGCGCGCGCGCACGCCGTCTCGCGCCGCGCTTCACCCGGTGGTTCGATGCGCTCGCCCGCGTGGAGGGGCACATCGTGGTGTTTTTCCGCGCGCATCCACGGACGTTTCTCGCCGCGGTGGCCATGGCGCTCGGCACCGAGCTGCTCATCGTCGCGCAATATGCGGCGCTGTTCCTCGCCTTCGGGCTCGCGCTCGACCTCTCCACCGTAGCGGCGGTCCTGCTCGGCGGCGGGTTATCGCGGGCCGTCCCCGTCCCAGCCGGTCTCGGCGCGCTCGAGGCAGCGCAGGTGCTCACGGTCGGCTCGGTCACCGGCGATGCGGAGCTCGGCTTCGTCGTCGCCGTCATTCTCCGCCTGCACGAGACCCTGCTGCTCGGCCTCGGGCTCGCCTCGCTGCCGCTGCTCGGCTGTTCGTTGGCGCGCGCCTTCGCGCCGACCGTGCCGCAGGAGGCCACGAGCTGATGGTCGCAGTCGCGCTCGGCGTGCTGCTCGGCGCCGCCTGGATCCCGTTGTTCCTGTTTCGGGCCGAGAACCTGCTCGCCTCCCTGCCGTACTACACCGCCGCCGAACGCTACTGGGTGCGGTTGGCGCCGTTCACCCTGAGCGCGCACGCCACGCTCGGCTCGGCGCTGGTCAGTGTGACCGACCCGCTGCCACCGAGCCGCGTCCTGGTTGCGCTGCTCGTGCTGGCCTTTGGTGTCGCGTTCTGGCTCTGGGGCCGCCGGCAGATCATGCCGCTCGGCGAGCGCCGGTTGCCGGACGACCGGCCGACCGTGCTGCGCCGCGACGGCGCTTTCGGTCTGGTGCGGAATCCCTGCTACTTCGCCTACCTGTTGGTGGCATTGGCGCCGGTGATCGCCGCGGCGCGCCCATTCTTGGCGGTGACCTGGGGGTGCGGTGTGCTCGTGCTCGCCGTGCGCGCGGTGCAGGAGGAGCGGCGCCTGTACGCGCAGCTCGGGGAGGAATACGCGCAGTACTGCGCGGGCGTGAAGCGGCTCATTCCGTTCGTGTGGTGATGGTGCCAGCGCCGGGCGCTTCGGCAGGCGGCAGGCCGTCTGTTTGATAGAGCTCGACGCCTCTTAGGCAGTTACGCTGTTCCGCCGGTGTGCTGCTGCCGGGTCGCCGATCGACGGTGCAGCCACGCCAAACCGCGAAGCGCTAGAGACTTGATCCGCTCATCCGCGCACACCGTCACGGCGAACAGCGTACAGCCCTCATCCTAAACTGCGCAGAGCCGGTAGAGCTTACAGCGTGGTGAATGCCCCGCCGTCGATCAGTGCGAGCACCGCGTCGACGTCGCCCGTGAGCGGGCGATCGTCGTGGAGCGGCGCGCTGACGCGGCGCACGGCGGTGTGCGCGGCGCGCGTGCCGGCGCCGGCGCGCGCGATCCCGCGCAGCTCCAGTGCCTGTGCGGCGCAGAGGAGCTCGATCGCGACCATGTGGGCGGTGTTCTCGAGCACCCGCGCCGCCTGGCGGGCGGCCACCATGCCCATGCTGACCACGTCCTGGTTGTTGGCGTTGGTGGAGATGGAGCGCACGCTCGCGGGCGCGACCAGCACGGCGGTATCCGCCGTCATCGCGCTCGCGCAGTATTGCAAGCCCATGAAGCCGCTCTGCAGCCCCGCGTCGCCGCGCACCAGGAACGGCGGCAGGCCGTTGTTGAGCGCGGGATCGAGCAGCCGCGCGAGCCGGCGCTCGGCGATCACGCCGAGCTCGGCGGCGGCGAGTTTCAGCTGGTCGAGCGCCATCGCCACCGGCTGACCGTGAAAGTTGCCGCCGTGGACCACCCGCTGCTCGTCGGCGAGCAGGAGCGGATTGTCGCTGACGGCGTCGAGCTCGGTCTCGATCGTGCGCCACGCGCCGTCGAGCAGATCGCGCGCGGCGCCCGCCACCTGGGCGATGCAGCGCAGCGTATAAGCGTCCTGCGACCCCGCGACGGACGCGTCGGCGCGCACGAGCGTGCTGCCGTCGAGCAACTGTGTGAGCCGCGCCGCCACCTGCCGCGCTCCGGCATGCGCGCGCGCCATGTGCAACGCCGGATCGAGCGCTTCGCGGTGACCGCCGAGGGCATCGAAGCTCATGGCCGCGGCCGTGTCCGCCGCCGCCGCGACCCGCCGCGCGCGGGCAGCCAACAGCGCCGCGGCGCCGGTGTGGAACGAGGTGCCGTTCATCAGCGCCAGGCCTTCGCGCGTGACGGGCACGATCGGCGCGAGGCCGGTGCGGGCCAGCGCCGCCGCGGCGCTCAAGCGCTCGCCGGCATGCTCGACTTCGCCTTCGCCGAGCACGGCCAGGGCGATCTGCGCCAGCTCGACGAGGTCGCCGCTCGCGCCGACCCCGCCCACCTCGCGCACGATCGGATGCATGCCGGCGTTGAGCATCCCCACCAGCGTGTCCACCGTTTGCGGTGCGACGCCGGACAGGCCCTTGGCGAGCACGTGCGCGCGCGCCGCCATCGCGGCGCGCACCATCGCGGTCGGATGCGGTGCGCCCAACGTGGTCGCGTGGCTGCGCACCAAATTGCGCTGAAAGCGCTCGCGCTCGGCGGCGCTGATGCGTTGTCCGGCGAGCGGGCCGCAGCCCGTGCTGAGGCCGTACACCGGCGTCGCGCTGACCGCCAAACGCCGGGCGAACGCGTGGCTGCGTTCCAGGCGGCGACGCGCGGCGGGGTCCAGTACCGCGCGCGCCCCGCGCGCCAGGGCGTCGACATCGTCGATCCGGAAGTGCTCGGCGCCGATCGCAATCGTCGGCGGAACCGGCGCGCGATCCAGGGGACTAGGTGATCGAGAGGTCACGCGATCCTTTGCTACGCCGCAAGCCCGCTGTGTGGCCCGCTCGCGCGGGCGGCAATGGAGGCACTCTGCTCGCTGAGATGCATCTTACCCGCCCAGGCGAAGGAGGCTACGCCGCGTGGAATGGGTTAGCGACGGGTGGGGGTGCGGTCAAGGTGACACGAGCGTCGCGATGCGGGCCGCGCGCGGGTCGGCGGCGGCTGCGCGCGACGCGTTGACCCGCCGCGGCGCTCTCTGGTAGCCGAGGCCACCCGGGCGCGCGGCCCCGCGCGCCGGACGCGCCGCGATGGGCTTTCGCAAGGAATCAGCTGAAACATACGGGTCCCGCGTGCCGGTGCACCGGGCGCCGCGCTCATGAGCGCGCGGTCGTACGAAGCGATCGTCATCGGCGGCGGCCCCGCCGGCAGCGTCGCCGCGGGCTTTCTCGCACAAGCCGGCGCGCGCGTGGCGCTGTACGAGCGCGAGCGGTTTCCGCGCTACCACATCGGCGAATCGCTGCTGTCGGCGACCATGCCGATTCTCGAGACGCTCGGGGTGATGCCGGCGATCGAATCGGCGGGGTTCGTGCGCAAGCCCGGTGGCACGTTTGTCTGGGGCGCGCGCGGCGGCACCTGGAGCTTCTACTTCCGCGACGACCCCGGCGGCCGGCCGAGCGCGTTTCACGTGCTGCGCTCCGAGTTCGACCATCTGCTGCTGCGCCATACGGCGCAGCTAGGCGCCGAGGTGTACGAGCGGCATCGGGTCGAAGCGGTGCAGTACGACGGCGCGTGCAACCGCGTCGTCGCCCTGGACGCGAACGGGAGGCAGGTCGAAGCCAGCGCGCCCTGGGTGATCGATGCGAGCGGGCAGCGGGCGCTGCTCGGACGGCGCGATGGGCTCCGGCAGTTCGACCCATTCTTCAAGAATCTCTCCGTGTTCGGGTACTTTCAGGACGCCGAGCCGCTGGACGGAGCGGTGGCCGGGAACATCATGTCGGCCGCGTTCGGCGAGGGGTGGTTCTGGTTCATCCCGCTGCACGACGGCACCACGAGCGTCGGCGCGGTAGTGGATGCGAAGCGCCTGGCGGCGGAGGCCGCGGGGGATCCCGCGCCGCTCTACTGGCGCCTGATCGCCGCGTGTCCGCCGGTGGCGGAGCGCCTGCGCGGCGCGCGCCTGGTGGCGCCGGTGCGCGTGGTCCGCGACTACTCGTATTGCAGCACGCGCTTCCACGGGCCGGGGTACCTGCTGGCCGGGGATGCCGCGTGCTTCATCGATCCGGTCTTCTCCACCGGCGTACACCTGGCCTGTCTATCCGGCTACCTCGCCGCTCGCGCGGTGGAATCGCTGCTGGCCGCGTCCGGCGCGTCGCCGGACGCGGCGCTCGCCGACTACGACCACCGCTATCGCGCCGCTGTCGAGCGCTACCTGCGCTTTCTCTATTTCTTCTACGATCACCACGTGGATCCAGAGTCCTACTTCTGGACAGCGCGGAAGATCCTGAACCCCGATCTGCCCCTGGAGGCGCGCACCGCGTTCGTGCGCCTCATTTCTGGCACCGCCGACCTGCTGGCCGACGACGGCGCGCTCGGCGCCGAGCTCGCCGCACGTCACGCGCGCCTCAGCGAAGCCACGCGGTGCAACCAATTCGCGTCCTCGCCCGACGCCAGTGCATTCCGCGTGCGCCAGACGCTGAACGAGCTGCGCGAAGCGCCGATCGGCCGGCGCGACCGCGATTGACGATGCAACGCGAGACGCGGAGACCCGAAGCTATCGCGCTTTCGCGTTTGCGGTCGATCAAGAGATCGTCGCCCACGCGTCGGGGCGGGCGCGCAGATAGCGGTTCACCTTGAGATTGGCCACCAGGTACGCGAGCGTCTCGAGGGGGTTGCCGGGCGGCGGCGGAAACAGCCGCTTGATAATGGCGGGCACCGAGTAGAACCCGCTGTAGACCGCCTTGAATCCGGCCATCATTTGGTCGGCGGTCATGTGCGCCGGCTGCACGAGCGCGCTGCCGTAGTCGTAGCGGCCCCAATCGTCGGTGGTGATGCGGCCGGCGGCGAGCATGTCGTCGTAGTACTTGGTGCCGGGGTACGGACACGGCGTGAACAGCTTCAGAAACGATACCTTGTTGTGGATCAGGAACTGCAGCGAGCGCGCGAACGTGTCGACGGTGTCGCCGTCGAGCCCGACCATCAGCAACCCGATCACCTGGATGCCCTTGGCGCGCAGGGCGGCGAGATCCTCGCTGAACCGGCGCGGCTGGTTGAAGCGCTTGCCGATGCCGTCCAGGCTCTCCTCGTTGATGCTCTCGAGCCCGATCGACAGGCTCACGCAGCCGCTGCGCGCGGCGAGGTCGAGCAGCTCGGGATCGCGCGCGATGTTGATCGTGCACTGGCTCGCCCATTTGAGCTTCAGCGGGATCATGGCGCGGAACAGTTCCTTGGCTGCGGTGGGGTTGGCGATGGGATTGTCGTCGAGAAACAAGATGCGGTTGGCTCCGAGCGCCTTGATCGCCGCGAAGTCGGCGAGCACATCGTGCACCGGGCGGGTGCGAAAGCCGCGCGCGTAATAGGTCTGCACGGCGCAGTACTCGCAGGGATGCGGGCAGCCGCGCGAGAACACCACCGGCCAGTGGAAGTACATGCGATAGAACCAGCTCGTTTTGAAGACTTCGTATTTGAGCAGCGGCAACCGCGTGTAGTCGACGCGCGGAAGGTCGCGCAGGCTGTGCCATTCTGCGGCACGGTAAATGCCGCGGCTGCGCCCGGCCGCGAGGTCGGCGAGCACCTGGGACCAGACGAGCTCGGCTTCGCCGGCGACGACGGCGTCCGCATGCTGCAGCGAGGTCTCGGCGGTCAGGGTCACCCACGTACCGCCGAGGACGACCTTGAGGCCGCGGGCGCGAAAGTGGTCGGCGAGATCGTAGGCGCGGCGGATCTGCGGCCCCATCGCGGTGATGCCGACCACATCGCCGTCGAAGTCCAGGTCCACGTCGTGGAACAGCTCGTCCACCATCGTCACTTGATGCTCGGGCGGCGTGAGCGCGGCGAGATACGGGAGCGTGAGGCCGCTGGTCCAGTACCGCGTGGTGCGGTGCAGCGCGCCGTCCGCTTCGTAATGCGTCGGCGAGATCAGCAGGATGCGCACACGGCCAGCAGTACGAGCAGTGCGGTGGGCAGTCAACGAGAGCCGCCCGGACGTGTGCTCGCCGAGGGCGCGGCGCGGAGGCATTGCGTACGCCTCCGCGCCTCCCGGTAATGATCTCACTTGCAGTGTCCGCACCACCGAACTGTCTGCCTCCAACCCCGGCCGCGTGCGACCATCGCCGCCGCGGAAACGAGAGCGCTATGCGCGGGCGGCGTGCAATTTCGCTGCGCGCTCCGCGCGTGGTGAAACGGAGCGGCGCGACGCTTTTGATACGGAATGCTCGATGATCGTGCGAAACTCAGGTCGATGAGCACGTCCTCGGCGCGCAGGTTGAAGACGTTGTAGCCCGCCGCGCGGCCGAGGGATCCTCTTGCCGATATCGTGAAGCACGGCGACGGAGGCCGAACAACACCCATTTCGACACCACGCGCGCCAACGTCGAACACACCGGCGGCGCAGCGCGCGACCTGGATTCCCGAGGGGCGCGCTGCCGCGCCAATCTCATCCTACCGCCTGCCGCTCGCGTCGGATGGGGATGGCGGCCAGTGGTTTCACGACCGCCGCTTTCACCGCGCTGCTGGTCCGCGCCGAGCGGCTGCGGGCGCTCCTCTGACCGGTGAGCGAGGATCCGATCCGGTTTTCGCTTGATCCTTGCGTTCGCTGGAGGGACGATCCGGGCGGATGACCCGTCTGCGAAGCTGCGGAGTTACCAGCCTCGGACTCCTGCTCTGGCTCTGGTCGGGTCCGGCTGCGGCAACCTGCGCCGGCGATTGCGGTGGCGACGGCGAGGTCACCGTCGACGAGCTCCTGGTGCTGGTGAACATCGCCCTGGAGGTTGTCCCGGTGACGCGCTGCCCGGCCGGAGACGTCGGCGATGACGGGCGGATCACGGTCGACGACATCCTCGCGGCCGTGAACCGCACGCTGCGCGGGTGTCCGGCGGTACGGTGCGCCCAGCCACCGCCCGGGATGGTGGCGTGGTACGCGATGGAAGACGTGGGCGGGCCCGAGGTCAGGGACGAGGCCGGCAACGACAACACCGGCACGGCTGCGGACGGTCTGCTCGGATATCCAGACGGGCCGTCGCCCGCGCCCGGTATGGTCGGCGGCGCGCTGATGTTCGACGGGGCATCGAACCTCGTGCGCGTCGCGGACGCACCGAACCTCGATTTCGGGCGCGGCGATTTATCCATCGACGCCTGGGTGCGGGTGGCGGCGGACGCGGGCTCGGGGGTTCGCCCGATCGTCGACAAGCGCGACGTAGGCGCCAACGGCGGCGTGCGGGGCTACCAGGTCTTTCTGTTCAACGGCCGCTTGGGCATGCAGCTCGCCGACGCCGCGAATGGCAACAACACCTGCGCGCGCAGCGCCGCCGCGTGCACGAACTATGTCGCGAACGGACCCGACATCGCCGACGGCCGGTCGCATCACCTCGCGGTCACCGTCCGCCGTTCGGGCGCTCCGGCGCTGACCCTCTACGTCGACGGCACGGCAGTGCTGACCGATGCGGATCCGCGCGCCGGCAGCGTCGCCAACGATGGCGACCTCCTGATCGCGCGCAGCGAGATCGGCGGCGCGTTCTTCGCCGGCTGGATCGATGAATTGGAGGTCTTCGACCGCGCGCTGGACGCCGCCGAGGTAAACCGCATCTTCGCCGCGGGCGCGGCGGGCAAGTGCCGCGCGCTCGACCACTTCCTCTGCTATCGCACCGCGGCCCTGCCGGCGCAGCCGCCGTTCGACCCGGTGCCCGGCGTGCGGGTGGAGGACCAGTTCGGCGCCGCGGTGGTGGACGTCGAAGCACCGGTGGCGCTGTGCGCGCCGGTGGACAAGAACGGCGAAGCCGCCGATGCGCCGGCGCACGCAGACCACCTGCGCCACTATCCGGTCACCCCGCGCGGTGAGCTGCCGATGGCGCCGGGCCAGAAGATCGTCAACCAGTTCGGCACGCTCTTCCTCGACGTCCTCGCGCCGACGGCGGTGCTGGTGCCAACGGCAAAAAACCTCACCAGTGTTCCCGCCGCGCCCCGCGCGCCCGCGGTGGATCACTTTCTCTGCCATCCCGTGCAGCGGCCGCGCGGCGCGCCACCGTTTACGCCGGTCCCCGGCGTACGCGTCGCCGACCAATTCGGCGCGCGCCTGATCGACCTGATCGCACCGACGCGTCTGTGCGCGCCCGCCGACAAGCGCGGCGAGGACCCCGGCGCGCCGGGACACGCCGAGCACCTCCTGTGCTACCGGGCGCAGCTCTCGCCGCGCGTCATCCAGTCGTCCGGCGGCGAGGCACCGCCCACCGTGATCCCGCAAGCATTCGAGAGCCCCGTTGCGGCGATCTACACGAACGACCAATTCGGACCAGAGACCATGCAGATGGTCGATGTGGACGAGCTCTGCGTCCCCTCCAGGAAAAATCCGCCCGGCGATGCTGAGGAACCGCTCAATTGCGACGACGGTCTCTTCTGTACCGAGGATCGCGTCGTCGAATACGAGCCCGAGGCCGATTTCGACCCGCCGCCGACACCGACGCCGAACTACACGCCGCCGAAAGAGCGGGGCTGCGTGCACGAGTGGAAGACCGGCGCCGCCTATGGCTCCTGGGCTTTCGATCAGAGCGGGGCGAACATCAGCCCGTGCTGCGAGTTGAGCAGCGATTGCGACGACGGCGACCCGTGTACGCACGACGTCTGCATCGCCAGTGAGCACCGCTGTCATTTCGAGGCGCTCGATCCGGCGCAATGCGCGCTGTCTCCGATCGCGCCGGTCATGGCAGCGCCCGCCTCGCCGTGCGTCGATGACGCGACCGAGGCGCGCTTATGCGACATCCAGTGCGTGCCCGGCCAGGATGGCGAGGACTGCCCGCCACCGCAGCGGCCGCTCGAGCTGCGCCCCGGCAGCGCGGACGTACACCACCACTTGTTCGATGAAGACGCCTTCGGCGCGCGCTGGCGTCACGGGAAGGCCGGCGCCCCGCTGCACACCTGCGACGGCAGCGGGTACTCGTTGCCGTCGCACGGCCGAGTGGCGACGCTCGTACCGGTGCTGAGCGATCTGGCCGGCTGCGTACCGGCGCTGCCCCTGTCGCTGCTCGCCAGCACGCCCAGCGCCTTGCTGGCCTACGGACTAGCGAGCGGCTGGGCTCCGCTCGCCTTCTCGGAATTGATCGGCAAGGAAGAAGGTACCTGGGGCGACACGGGCTTGCACCTCAAACGCCGAGTGCCCGGGACCGGTTGGCCGCGCTGGGACGCCATGGTCCACCAGCGCGGACAGCGAAACGGCGTGCTCGAGGCGCACCAGGACGGGCTGAGCTTGCTGGTCGTCACGGTCGGCGGTTTCGCGCCGTTCTGCGAGCTGCTACCGGCGTCGAACAACTACGGCTGCGACGAGATGGCCGACGTCGAGCGCCAGCTGGCCCTCGCCCACCAGTTCGCCGCCGCCAACTCCAGCTGGGTGCAGATCGCTCTCGGCCCCCAGGACGCGGTCAACATCATCAACAACGGCAAGCTCGCCATGGTGCTCGCCATCGAAACCACCGATCTCTTCAACACCCTGTTCGCGGACCCGTCCAATCCGCCCGATGCCGCCGCGATCGGTGCCGTGGTGCAGAAATACTACGACCCGCCGTACGACGTCCGCGCCATCCAGCTCGCCCATGAGACCGACAACGGCTTCGCCGGCGCGGCGCTCATCAACCCCCTCTTCGAGGTGTTCCAGTTCGCCGACAACCGCTACGGCCCGTCGTGCACCATCGACAGCGACTGCGCGCGTGCGCGCTTGGGCTTCGACGTCTACGAAGATGCGGACGGCGTCTGCAAGAACGCGCGCGGTCTGACGGCAGCCGGCGAGCTGCTCGTCCAGGCGCTGATGGATCGCGGCATGCTGATCGACCTCGCGCACCTGCCGGAGCGCGGTATCCTGCGCACGTACCAGCTCGCCAAGCAGAATGCGTACTACCCGCTCTTTCATTCACACACGAAGTTGCGCGAGCTGGAGGTGACCTACGGCGGCAAGCCGCAAGACAACCACTACGTCATCGAGCACTCGGTGCCGGCATGGGTGGTGCAGAAGATCCGCCGGACGGGCGGCCTGATCGGCCTCCGCATCGGCTATCTCGAACAGCGCACCTACACGCCGTCCGGCATCGCGAACACCTGCCAGGGATCGAGCCGCTCGCTGGCGCAGGCGTACGAGTTCGCCCGCCAGGGACTCAAGGTGCCGATCGCGCTCGGCACCGACCTCAACGCCTTCACCCAGAATACGCGCCCGCGCTTCACCGATCGCACTTTGCCGGGACAACCCCGGCAAAACCCCAACGGCGCCTGCGCGGCGGGCTTTCGCGCCGAAGGCATCTGCGAAGCCAAGGCCCAGACCAACCGCATCGGCACCGCCTACGACACGCTCGGTCTGGCCGACACCGGCTACACGATCGACGTCCTCGACGACCTCGAAGCCGTCGGGCTCAGCGCCGCGCAGGTCGCGCCGCTGCGCAACCGCTCCGCGGAAATGTTCATCCGCATGTGGCAGCGCGCCAACGATCTGCCGCAGCCGCGCAACGGCCCCGCCGACCTGGCCAACGATGTCGATATCAGCGGCATCGCCCCGTACGACACCAAAGCGATGCGGGAGCTGAACTACCCGCAGGCGTCCTGCGTGTTCGGCGCCTTCAAGCCGCGCTATTGCCCGAACAGCTCTCAGCTCGGCGAGTCTTGCCGCTTCGACGGCGAGTGCGTCACGCCGCTCAAATGCGGCGGCTTTCAACCGCTCTGCGGGCTGCCCGAAGGCACCTGCGTATGCCACGGCAAGGACCTCGGCTGCCCGTCGGGGCAGTACTGCAAGCTGCGCAACCCGCTCACCGCCGCCGACAACGAATGCCGCGCCAAGAAGGACAGCGGCCAGCCCTGCCTGACCAAGAAGGAGTGCAAGTCGGACCAGTGCAAGTTCACCCTCAACCCGTTCGGCCCGCATTGTGGTTGAGCGGGCAAGGGTGGTGAGACGCGGAGGCGTGTCCGCATGCCTCCGCGTCTCAGCGTGTCAGCGGTGAACGCTTACCCGTTCGGATGCGCGAGCTTCCACACGCGCTCGGGCGTGAGCGGCAGCTCGGTCGCTTTGGGCTTGAACGGCGCCAGCGCATCCGCGATGGCGTTGGCGACGGCCGCGGGCGCCCCGATGGCGCCGCTCTCGCCCACCCCTTTGAAGCCCTGCTGGGTGAGCGGTGTCGGGGTTTCGAGGTGGCCGATCTCCAGGTGCGGGACATCGGTCGAGGTAGGCACCAGGTAATCCATGAACGTCGTGGCCAGTGGCTGCCCAGCCTCGTCATACTGGCTGTGTTCGTACAGCGCCGTGCCGATGCCCTGCGCCACGCCGCCAGCCACCTGCCCGTCGACGATCAGCGGATTGATGATGCGGCCGCAGTCCTCCACGATCACGTAACGGCCGAGCTTGACGTGGCCGGTCTCGATGTCGACCTCCACCTCGACGATGTGGGTGCCGTTCGAGAACACGAGCCCGGGCGGATCGAAGTTGTAGGTGGCCTCGAGGCCTGGCGTCTGGCCCTCCGGCAGACCGCGCCAGATCGCCCACACGCCGGCGCGCGCGACCTCGCGGATCGACATCGATTTGGAGGGGATGCCTTTTACGCGTATCTCGCCGGGCACCAGCTCGAGATCGGTCGGGTTCACCTCCATCAGGTGGCCGGCCACACCGAGCATCTTCTGTCGGACCAACGACGCCGCGCCCACCAGGGCGCCGCCGGCGCCGACCGCGCTGCGGCTGCCGAAGCTGCCCCAGCCGTACGGCGTCTGGTGCGTGTCGCCCTGCACGATGCGCACGTCTTCCACCGGCACGCCGAGCTCGTCCGCCACGACCTGTGCCCAGGTCGTGTAGTGTCCCTGGCCGTGCGACAGCGTACCCACGCGCACGATCACCGTGCCGTCCGGCTCCATGCGCACGTTGGCGGCCTCCCACGGCGTCGGCTCGTAACCCGCCGCCGCGGCCCAGCTACCGCCGTAACTGGTCATCTCGATGAACGTGCAGATGCCCATGCCCAGATAGCGGCCGCCCTTGCGCGCCTCGGCTTGGCGCTGGCGAAAGCCGGCGTAGTCGATCGTGTTGAGCGCTTGCTCGAAGCCGACGAGCGGCTGGCCGCTGTCGTAGGGCAGACCAGCGGCGGACACGCAGGGGAACTCGTCTGCGCGCAGCAGGTTCCGCTTGCGAATCTCGGCCGGATCGATGCCGAGCTCGCGCGCCGCGAGGTCCATCATGCGCTCATGCGACCACACCGCCGACGGCTGGCCGACGCCGCGGTACGTGCTGAGGGTGACCTTGTTGGTGCAGACCGCGCGCACGTCGAAAGCGTAGTTCCGGATGCGGTAGGGGCCCGGGAGGGCCACCGCCATGTGCACCGGCTCGAGAGTCCCGGGGAAGGGATCGGCGTTGTACGCGCCGATGTCGCCGAGCACGGAGGAGCGGAGTCCGAGGATCGTGCCGTCCTTGGCGAACGCCATCTCGCAATCGAGCGTGGCGTCTTTGGACTGAAACCCGTTCAGGAGGTGCTCGCGGCGGTCTTCGATCCAGCGCACCGGCGCCTTCATCTTCAGGGCGAAGAAGCAGGCGAGCGTTTCCTCGGGGCAGACGTTGGCCTTGAGCCCGAAACCGCCGCCGACGTCCGGCGCGATCACGCGCAGCTTGTGCTCGGGAAAGCCCATCACCTCGGCGATGCGGGTGCGGGCGACGAACTGGTTCTGCGTCGATGAATACAGCGTGATGTTGTCATCGTCGTCGACGGTGGCTAGCGTGGCGCGACCCTCCATCGGCAGCGCGCAGTGGCGGTTGGTCTGGAAGCGCTCGCGGATCACGCACGCGGCATCGCGGAACGCCGCGTCGACGTCGCCGCTCTGATGCGACATGCGGAAGATCACGTTGGTGCCGAGGTCTTCATGCAGCAGCGTGGCGCCGGGCTTCGCGGCCTCGTGCGGATCCACGACCGCGGGCAGGACCTCGTAATCGACCTCGACCAGCTCCGCGGCGTCCTCGGCGATGTAGCGGGACTCGGCGATGACCGCCGCCACGGCCTCGCCGACGTAACGGGCCTTGGTGGTGGCCATGATCGTCCATAGCGGGTGCTTCGACACCTCCGGCGGAAACGCATCCGAGCGCACCGGCACGCCCATGCCCTTGACCGCGGGATAGATGTCCTTGCCGGTGAACACCCGGCGCACGCCGGGCACCGCGAGCGCGGCGCTCGCGTCGATGTTGCGGATGCGCGCATGCGCGTGCGGGCTGCGGACGTACGCCACGTGCAGCATGCCGGGCAGGTTGTGGTCTTCCACGTACTTGGCCGACCCGCGCAGGAACCGCTTGTCCTCCACGCGCTTGATCCGCGCCCCAACGTATTTCTTTGTCTCCATGTCCAGTCGTCTCCGTCGCCTGTCGTGTTGTCACCTCGGGCCGCAACCCTGCGCCGCGCAGCGCACAGCCGAGTCGCTGCCCCGATCCGGCATCCCGCTAGAAGCCGCGTCCCCGCGGCAAACGAGGGCACCTTATATGTTGCGGCGCGGCTTCGCGAGCCATGGCGCCTGCGGCGATGCGGTGGCGCGTTCTGCCCGGGTCCGGCATCGCCTGAGTGGTGTTGGGTTTGGCCTCGAGGTGGACGGCGTGGCATGAGCATGGCAGACGGGCGTCCATACGGATCACCGGTGCGCGATACACGACCATCGTTGCGTCGGGCGACGCTGAATCGCTCTTGCCGCAGTGAACTATCGATCGGCCGTGCGTCCCCGCGTTGGAGTCGGCTGGCGAGCAGTGTACCGGGCACCCCCGGGGAGCCCACCGGGACGACGGGCTGAGGGAGACGCGGGCTTCAACGGTGCCGAGAGGAGCCGTTCTGATGGGCAGCGACGATACCGCCGCCGATCCGCGGATCTACATGGCAGCCGAGCGCACCTGGCTGGCGTGGATCCGCACCGGCATTGCCCTGATGGCTTTCGGATTCGTGGTGGCACGGTTCGGGGTGTTCCTGCGCCAGATCGCAGTTCCCAGCGCCGATGCGGCCGAGCCAGCTCCCGGGACCCTCTACATCGGTCTGGCCCTCATCGGTCTCGGCGTTCTGATGTGCGCCGTATCGGCGGTTCGGCACCGGCGCTACGTACAAGCCATCGATGAAGGGCGCTTCCGCGCGGAGTTCGGATCGCGGCTCGCGTTCGGCGTGGTGCTTATCCTGGCGCTCATCGGCATTGCCATGGCCGTAATCCTGATGACGCTGTGACGCGCAGTCCTGACAGTCAAAGCTTGCCGATGCGGTACTAAACGGCACGCGAGGAAATGTCCGTTCGGCATAGCGCTTCCAAGATGAGCCGCGACGACGAGGCTCGCTCTGCGCGCCGGGCCGCCACCGGTGCGGCTACTCCGAACCTTGCGCCGCGCGGGTCGACGCGCACGCGGTCGCCTGTATGCGCGCTCGCGCGGGTCGCCTCCATGGCTGGGCTGGAATGCGCCAAAATCAGCGGTCCCGGTCGCCAATCTGCCTGGGACGTGCCACGGTATCCGCATGGCTGACACGACCCTATTTGGCGACGAACACGTTCGACAGTACGAAGCGACCGGCGGCCGGGTGGGCCACGACTGGAACGGTGCGGATGTGCTGATCCTGCACACCATCGGGCGCAAGTCGGGCAACACGCGGAAGTTCCCGCTCATTTACGGCCGCGACGGCGACGATTACGTCATCGTCGCCTCCAAAGGCGGCGCGCCGGAGCACCCGGGCTGGTACCAGAACCTGCTCGCCCACCCAGACGTAGCGATCCAGGTGAAGGGCGACGTGATCCCGGTCACCGCACGAACCGGGACGGCCGCGGACAAGGCGCGCGTGTGGCCGACCATGATCGCGCAGTGGCCTCCGTACGACGACTATCAGGCCAACACGAAGCGCAACATTCCGGTTGTGCTGCTACGCCGGCGCTGATCGGCGGCGAGTCGATACAGTCCCTGCGTAACCCGAGATCGAGCGGCGCCTTGCTGCGTGCCGCGTGGGCGATACGGCAAGGGATCGGTAAGGGGCATAGGGCTTAGGGTTTTGAATCGCACCCACCCAGCCGCAACCTCCGGCTCTCTGCTACATCCAACCGCAGAGGGGCTCCGCCTCACGGAAATCGCCAGCGCGCCTCCAGTTCTCTGTTGCCTTCCTCCAACCGCGTAACGCCCTAGTCCGGTAACCCCCGGGCACTCACCGGCATTCGCGCCAGCAAGAGAATCCCCATTGCGATCAGCAACCCCGTGAACCACGCGTAGGGGTAGATCGCGTCAAGCAGTTGGGCGTTGGGGCGATCCTCTCCGTGCTCTTCAGGAAGCCGGGCACGTTGGGCAGGATGCCGATCGTTAGCGCCACGAGCGCCGAGGCCATGACTCTGATGCCCGGCAGAATCAAATCCAGCGGGTACCGTGAAAAGGGCGTAGATGCCGGCGGCGGTCAGCACGACAGGCCAGATGCGGAGGTCGCTGCGGGGATCGCGGGAGAGGGCTCGATGCGCGCGGAAAGCCTCGAACGCCGGCTGGTGTTGCGGGTTGGAAAATTAGCCTGAATGCGCGTGTGGATCGTCATGCCAGCCGCGGCGGAATTTCCGCGCGGCGGGCGTGAATCTGCGGAGGTCAACTTGCCGGCCCCGATATAGCCGGGATAGCGTTTGCGCATGTCTCCTGGGGGCGAGGTCACCGCAGCCGCCGTGAGAGAGCCGGCGCGCGCGCGGGTGGTGGTGAACCGCCTCCTGTTTCGCGCCATGCTATTTTCGTCCGGCGCCGTGGCGATCGGCCTGT
>JBFXHX010000063.1:8597-17319 GCA_050176585.1 Binatia bacterium | reverse complement strand
CAGCGGCGCGCAGACGGTCGCGCGGGCCCGCCGCTGCGCTTCGGCGGCTCAGCGCATCCAGCCGACGAGCACACCGCCGGCGACGATGAGCACCGCGGCCACGACGACGCGCCAGCCGATCGCGTCCGCTGCGCGTCCGAGAACGACGGTCGCGCCGAGCACGGCCCAGAGCGACTCGGTTGCGGACAGGGGCGCGACGACCGTGACCCGGCCGCGCTCATAGGCCTCCAGCAGCAGCATGTACGAGGAGCCGCACATGAATCCCGCCGGGAGAAACGCCCGTGCCAGCGCGGGCAATTGCGCGACCTGCACGCGCCGGCCCAGGAGGGCGGCGAGGATCGAGGTAACCACCAAGCCCGTGCCGAGCGTTACCGCGCCGGCAAGCGCCGGCGAGACGTCGCTTCCGCTCGCTGCCCAGCGCATCGCAATGGCGACGAGTCCGAAGAGGATCGAGCAGAGCCCGGCATACACCAACCCGATCGGACGGAATGCGACCGGTCGCCCCGGCTCCCAGGCCAGCACCATCGTCCCGATGACGATCAGCGCCGTCGCCAAGGCAAGGCCGAGCGGTAACCGCTCATCGAGCAAGGCGATCGCGAGCAGAGCCGCCAACACCGGGGCGGTGCCCACGATGATGCCGGTGCGGGAGGCCCCCGCGTCGCGAATGGCGCTGACGTAGAGGATTTGGGAAGCGCCCGGTGCGATCGCGCCGGCGACGACGAAGCGCCACAGCCCCTGGGTCGCACCGAAATCTGCAAACAGGAGCGCGGTGACGACGGCGATCAGAAACGCGATCGCGGTCATCACGATGGCGCCCGACTCCGGGTCGGCGCGCCGCAGGCCGACGCGAATGGCGACGGCCATGGTGCCGAAGAGCACCGCGCTGAGGATGGCAAACAGGATGTCCACGGTGATCGGCGCGCCGCGTGATGTGTAGCATCCGGCGCCTGCCTACCCAACCCGGGGCGGAGAGCACGAGAAGTGGCCATTCCTCAGGGAACTGAGTCAGAGCGATCGCTAGAGTGGTGCGGCATGGTCCGCCCTTCGGTTGCCGCTCGGTCATTCGCGCTATCGACTGTTGAACAGCCTTTGCGCTGCGCGAGCCGTGCGAGCTGCGGATGCGTCGTCCCCACCTTCTTGGTCAAGCTCGCGCACTCTTCTGGTATCTTTACTTCGCGACGAGCTCGTGGTCGCCCATTCTCCCCTCCCGATTTCGCGGTGTGCGTCTGCCCAAACCGCTGGTCGGCTCACTTTCGAGCTGATCCCAGACTCGCCCAGATCATTCGGTATGCGGGCGCGCTTACGTTCTACGACCGCCCTGCGCTCTCTGGCGACCACGATCGCGTGCTGGGTTAGCGGCCGTTGAGGCGTCACTGCGGATCTGTTTGGTGACCGCGGCGCTCAGCAGTCACCCGGCGGCCGACTGCAATCCCGCGCCAAGACAAGCGGGCGGACGGTGCACGCGGCACCGACCTCCCACGGCTTCCCGCGGCGCATGGCCGCGCAGCCGTGTCGTTTTGTGCCTTGATGCTCCACATAGCCCCGTGTTACGTGCGCCCCGCTAAAGCGTAAGGAGGCCGGGATGCGGACTGCTGCGGGGTATACCTCGCTGAACATCGCGTTGGCGTGCGTGCTGCTTGGTGCCGCGGTGACGACCAGCGCACGCGCAGCCTCGACGACGATCGAGGCGTCCTTCAACGGCCAACAGCCGGAGATGCCGAAGCGCCTGTTGCGCGACGGCATGCCGACCACCTGCGCGGTGGAGGCGTTTCCCGGCACGTTCGACCAGTCGGCGCTCTGGCAGCGCTTTCGGTTCTGCAACAGCGCCGCCACCGAGCAGTGTTTCACCGCGATCTTCGACGAGGGCGACTGCAGGGACGACGTGCACATCATGGCGTACGTCGACAGCTTCGATCCTGACGATCTCGCGACGAACTACGCCGGCGACACTGGCGCGAGCGATTCGATGCCGTTCTCCTTTGTCGTCCCCGCCGGCGCGCAATTCTTCATCGTCGCGCAGACGAACTTCCCCGACGTCGATTGCAGCTTCGGCTTTACCGTCAACACCACGCCCTGCAGCGCGGTCGCTCCCCTGCTCTCCGGCGTGGGCCTGGCAGTCGCGGCCGCTGCGCTGCTGGTCGTCGGCGCCTTCATGGTGATGCGACGCTCGCGCCAGGCGCTGCCGGCGTTCGCGCTGTGCGCCGTGATCACCGCCTTCGCCGGCCCGGCCGCGGCGCCACTGGCGGCCGACCCGACCCCCGGTCCCTCGCGCGCGTGTGCGCTGAGCTGCAGCGCGGCGTACCGGGCCTGTGCGAAGGACCAATGTGATTCATCCGCGTCGGACCAGGACGTGCCGTGCCTCCAGGGGTGCCGGCAGGATTACGAGGATTGTCTGGAGGCCTGCTCCTAGCTTCGCTCGGCCGCCACTTACTGGCTGCCGGCAAATCTAGGCGAAACATTTGGTGACAAAGCTACTCGCGTCCGGGCATTCTGGAATGCACGGCGGCGACATGGCCGCTTTGCGTGAGCGCGTCGGTGCGAGCGCGCAGCGCGTGTGAGTGACCGGCAGAGTCGCGGACTCGGATCGGAGAGCGCAATGCGAGGGATGAACGGGAATCGTGCAAGCGGGGGATCGGCGTTGCGCACCGTCGCGCGTGTGCTGAACGCGCTGGCCGCCGTCCTGGCGCTGTCGGCCTGCGGCGACGACGATGATCGGCCAGCGGCGACGCGGACGCCCACGCTGGCGCCGCCGACGCTCACGGCCACCGCAGTGCCGCCGACGGTTACCGCGACGGCGGCGCCCAATCAGGCGCCCGTCTTGGCGCCCATCGGCGACCGCACGATGGAGCTGGGCGACGACCTGCTGATTCCGCTTTCGGCGGTCGATCCGGACGGGGACCCGGTGGTGTTCTCGATCTCGGCACTGCCGCCCGATTCCTACTTTCTCACCGCATCCGGCGTGTTTTGCATCTTTCCGACCGAGATCACGCAGGAGCCCATCCAAATTACTTTCCGCGCCAGCGATGGCGAGCTGGGCGATGAGGAGACGATCTCGATCCATGTCGTGCAACCCCAAGGCGGCATCGGGCAGGACCCTGCGCCCGAGATCGCGCTCGCATCCATCGACGACCAGAGCGTGCGTCCCGGCGAGACGCTCAGGCTGCAATTGTTCGCCAGCGGCGCCGACGAGATCGTGTACCGCATGTACCCCGAGCCCGACCTCGCGCCCAAGGTGATGCTCGACCCGCAGAGCGGCGTTTTTCAGTTCACGGCGTCGGAAGCCGACATCGGACGGCAATTCGAGATTACCTTCCAGGCCTGCGTTCCCGACGGTGCCAACTGCAATGCCAGCGCGCAGGTGCACGAAACCGTCCACCTGAAGGTGGAAGCGCTTGGCGAGCCGCCCTGCCCCGACTACCTGCCGGCCAACTGCGCGGAGCTGAGCGGTGCGCTGCCCGCCATCATCGACCGCTGCTACAAGATCACCAAGGCGGGCACCTACACCTCCAGTGGCACAGGGTACGTCAACATCATCGAGAACCGGTCCAACGTCACCAAAGGCGCGCTGTACATCATCGAAGATCCCGGGAAGACCATCGACATTCGGGTCAAGTCGCTGTTGGTCGAAAAGGGCGGCACGCTGCAGGCGGGCTCGCCGAAGTGCCCCTTCGGCGCGCAGGGCGGCAAATTGTCGATCGGCCTCTACGGCGACGATCCGAGCGTGCAAGGCACCGTGCCGAGCCCGCCGCCCGGTATCGAATGCCAGACGGCGCCGAAGTCGAAGACGCGGTGCCTGCCCTCGAACCGAGATTTCAAGCCGAACACCTTCTACTGCACGCAGAGGGACTCGGACGATCCCTGCAGCAACCTCACCAGGCCGTCGGCCAATCCGCTCAACAAGTTGCTGGAGGACTACGGCAACTTGAACTTCGACCCTACGCCGTGGGGCTACAAGGTCCTCGGCGTGAGCTACGGCGGCACTCTGAACCTCTACGGCTACAAAGGGGTCAAGCCGCTCCAGGACAGCGACTGGCGCACCAAGTACGACTCCGACACCGAGTGCAAGGTGCCTTCGGCGGCGGAGTCGACGCTCGACACCGCCGAGATGAAGGCATGGGCCAATCTGACCGGCAGTAGCTGGGTGCGACTGCAGGCGGTGAACACCTCGGCGGTGGGTGCACAGCCCGCGGGCACCGTGCTCACCGTCGATCGCGCTGTAAAGGACTGGGCGGCCGGCGACCAGATCGTCGTCGGCACCACCGATTGGTACCCGACGCACTCCGAGGTGCGCACGATTCGCAGCATCGATACCTCGGGTACGCAGATCGCGCTGTGCCGGCCGGTTGCGAACGGGATGGGGCCGGGTGGATGCGCGGCGACCGCGACCGCGTCGGATGCGCTCGACTACCCGCACTTCGCGGAGATCTTCGACGCTTCCACCATCTCGGGCGCCGAGTACACCGAGGCGAAATTGAACCGAAAGGCGGCCGACCTGCGCGCCGCCGTCGGGCTGTTGTCGCGCAGCATCCAAATCCGCTCGCTCGGCGTCACCGCCGCGGACGAGTTCCCCGCGGTCAAGACCAACACCAAGAGCTGTATGCTGAACGGCAATACGCCGCCCGACCATGACTGCTACTTCGGCGGCCACATGATGGTGCGCCAGGGCTTCAAGGCGGTGCAGATCCAGGGCGTCGAGTTCAAGCAGCTCGGCCAGGGCGGCCGCATGGGGCACTACCCTGTGCATTTCCACCTCGGCAAGTCGACCGATTACACGCAATACGTCGAGAACGGGGTGACGAAGAACCAGGCGTTCGTGAAGGACAGCTCCATCTGGGATTCGATGACCCGCTTCGCCGTGCTCCACGGCACACACGGCGTCACGCTGGCGCGCAACGTCGGCTTTCTGTCGATGGGGCACGGCTATTATCTCGAGGACGGCTCGGAGATCGAGAACCGCCTCTGCCACAACCTCGGCATGTCGGTGCGCGGCTCGCTGAAGGAGTTTTTCAACGCCCAAGCCGCTCAGCCGACGCCTTCACTGTTGGCGCGCTATGTGCCGCCGATCCTCGACGGCGTCTGCGGCGGCCCGCACCTCGAGGATTGCAATTGCCTGCACCCGATGGGGGGTAAACCGAAAAGTTGCACCGTGACCGATGACGTCCGGCTGCCGGAGCTCCGCACGGGTTCCGACACCTTCATGCCGGTGACCTTCTGGGCGATGAACGCGGCGAACGAATTCGTCGGCAACGCCGCCGTCGGCGTGCACGGCTTCGGCTCCTGCTACTGGCTGCTCGGCTCCGGAGTGAGCGGGGCCAGCCTGCACCACCAGTTCGACGGACCAGGTACCCCCAACAACACCGGTACGGTGCTCGCCAACTACAACGACGTGTCAAGGGGCTACCAGGCGCCGCTGCGGCGCTTCCGCGGCAACTCGTGCACGACTGCGGCGCTGGCCCTGCCCGCGCAGGCGGAGATTCCACCGGCGTCCATTCCGTTTGCGGGGGATCCCTTCACGTTCAACGGCTTCACCGCGATCAAGAACCCGTATCTGCTCAATGCGGATGGCAGCCTGAAGCCGCCGAGTAAGCTCAAGATCAACGGCGTAGACCAGTTCGCTCGCCCCGCGGTGCTGGGCAACTTCCAGCCCATCCAGCCAAACCAGGCCGGGCCGAGCGGTGCGTTCTTCACCAACTGCGCGCAGACGGCTTTGAACGGCCAGAATGCGGAGAAGGACGGCCTGACGCCCAACACCCACTCGTGTGTCACCACCGTGCTCGACCGCTTCACCACCTCCTACAACTGGACGGAGGTGAACTTCGGTTCGATCTGGCTGCGCCCCTGGTTCTATCTGTTCATGAACAGCGCCATGACCGACCAGCTGTTCGGCGGCCTCACCATCGTCACCGCGGGAAGCTGGGTGCAGGTGCCGCCGGGATACTTCTCGCTCATCAAGGACAACCTCTTCGTCGGCACCACCCAGCACGGCACCGGCGCCAGCAAGTTCGCGCGCCGCTCGGGGCCGATCTTTCCGGTCACCAACACTGACTCCCTCGGCGCGTACGGCCCGTGCGTGCGCGGCAACGGGGTGACGTGCAATCTCGACGCCGAAGGGATCGGCATCTGGAGCGGCGCCTTCAACCCCAAGCGTCTGATCAACATCTACGACGGGCCGCACTTCGCCGACGGCAATCTGTTCCTGAACATCGGCGCGTGGGAGTGCGATCCGCAGCCGTGCCAGGGCAAAGGGCAGTGCGATCTGCCCGACGGCTTGCCCTGCGGCATCTACAGCTCGACAAGGCAGCCCGCGATCAAGAAGAACGGTGTGGTCGATCCACACGCGATGATGGTCCTCGACGCACCGGTGGGATGGAAGCAACCCAACGGCTTCTACTATCCGCCGGCCTTCGCCTACCGGGCGGCGACCTTCTTCAAGAAGGTGCCGGACGCGCTGAAGGACCTGAACATGTGCTTCAGCTTCGGCCCCGAGGACGGCTTCAAGGAGCCGATGCTACGCTTGGGTTCCTGCCGCCACAACGTCGTGGATCGCACGCGCGACTACATCAACGGCAGCATGGTCAACCTCGCCGGCGGCGCGCAGATCTCCGGCCCTTCGAATCCCATCAATCCGCTGCCGATCGGCCCAATCGACTTCCAGACGATCCTGATCGACCTCGACGCCAGCCTGACTGGGGCCTCCGGGGTCGTCTCGGAACCGAATAACCAGTGTACGACCTGCGGCGCGGACTGTCAGACGCCGGACGGCCACAAGGGCAAGTGCCAACGCACCGGGACAAGCCAGAACTGCAACACCTGCCAGGTGACGCTGCCCACCACCTCGCTCAGCCGCAACGCCTTTTTCAACGCGCCCTCGCAGAGCGACGAGTGCCTCTCCTTTGGGCTGCAGACCTCGCCGTACCAGTTCGTCACCAGCGTCATGGCGGCGCTGCAACAGAACCCGGCGACGACGACCACGACCTACGCGAACAACGTCGATCCCGCCAACTGGCCGGCGGCGCCGGGTGTGGCGATCTACCGGCAGTGGAAGTTGAACGGAGAAATTGATGATGCCGGCCAGGTGTGCGACGCGGGCGTCTCGGGCACCGAGCGCGGTACGTTCATGACCGGCCCGAACATCTTTCACGCGCCGCATCTGACCCAGTCGGAGCCGCCCGACCTCAACGGGCAACCCGGCGCGATCTACTACATCGATACCAGCGGCGGCCTTCCGACCACGCCGTTCACCGGCTCCGTGACCTTCACGGAGCCGAACACCATCAGCGCGCCGGGGATTGGCGCGAACCTGGTCGTCGGACAGGCCATCTCCGTACAGGGTGCGACGAAACCGGGGAACAACAACCCCTTCTCGGTGCTGGCGCTATCGCCGAACTCGATCACCGTATCCCCGAACGTCCAGCCAGAAGGCCCGTCCAATGTGAGCATCAACAGCAGGCTGCAGCCGACCTGCTTCGCGTCGGCGAACCCGTTCACACCGGCCACCTTTCTCAAGGACAAGAGCTACGTGCTCTACCATCTGTACGCGCGCAACGACGCCGCGGCGACCTACCAGCTGTTCGTCGGCGACGGGACGCAGGGCAACGATGCCATCCAGGGACGCTACGTGCGGGTGAACCCCCATCTGGTCGGCCCCACCGGCACGCAAGCCTCGCTGGTGTCGAAGCCGTGCAAGCCCGGCGATGCGAACGATTGGTGCAAGAACCTGCCCGTACCGGAGGTCAAGGGTGGCCTTTTGACGGTCAAGCTCGACCAGCGGCCGCTCGTCGAGGACTTCACCACGGCTTCCCGCGCCGACTATGAGCGCTGCATGCCGCGCGACCTGTGCTACTACAACACCGGCACCAAGCGCTGTGAGTCGTGCGCCTCGGCGACCGGCACCAACCTGGCGCAGTGCATCCGCCAGAGCGATTTCAAAGCGGATCTGCCGATCCTCAATCTGCCGGATGCCACCGGCCGCAACGCCCTCGACGTCGTCTGTCAGGACTGGTCGCAGCTCGCCAGCGGCACGACCAGCCCGGTCGTCGGCGAGGTGTCGATGGCCGACTGTCCGAAGGACGGCTGTCTCGGCTTCGCCTTCACGCTGCCGTCCAACTTCGCCGGCGACAAGAAGTACAACGACGTCGGCGCCAAGCACACGCAATGCTTCCAAGAGCCGGCGTGGAAGAACGATGCGCTGGTCGCGCGCATGAGCGGCAACCAGCTCGCCGACCCGCTGTGCGGCGCGCCGCGCGCCCAGATGCCGTCCGACTTCTGCGGCGGCACGCCGGGCTCGCCGACGGCCACCGCGACGGTGACGCCGACCGGGTTCACTCCGACCCGCACCAACACGCCGATGGGCGGGGGGCCGACGGCGACGAACACGCCGACGCCGGCCACGACCCCCACGGCGACGCGGACGGGAGGAGCTACGCCTACCGTCACGGCGACCGGGCTGGCTACGCCGACGCCCACGATCACCACGACCCCGAGTATCACGATGACGCCGACCGTCACCCCGACTCCCGGCGGTGGCAGCGGTCTCTCGTGGCGCGTCAGCGGCACGCCGGCGACGACGGTGAACGTGCAACTCGGCGGTATGGGGTTTGCCGAAGGCGCGCTGGTGCTGGTCGACAGCCAGGCGCGCTTCTGCACGCAAGCCGGCCTGCAGCCCATCGTCCGGGTCGATCTGTCCAACATGCCCGTCGTCGGCGTGTTTCCGGGAGGCACT
>JBFXHX010000063.1:0-8497 GCA_050176585.1 Binatia bacterium | reverse complement strand
ATCGAGGACTCGGACTTCGACGAACCGTATAGCGCTGCGGTCAGTCCGGACGGCACGCTGGTGTACGTGGTGAACAAAGAAGGCGGCGGCAGCTCCACGGGGAGCCTGACGGTCATCAACGGGAGCAACAACACCGTCATCGAGACGGTCGATGACCCTTGCTACGTCTCACCGGAGTGGGTGGTGTTCAATCCGGCAGGGACGCGCGCGTATGCCGTCAGCCGGCAGGGCGACAACGTATGCGTCATCGATACGAGCAATCACTCAGTGATCGACAGTGTCGCGGTCGGCGGTCAACCGCGCTCGGCCGTGGTGACATGTGACGGGGCGTTCGTTTACGTCGCCAACAACGCCGGGAGCGTGTCGAAGATCCGCACTTCGGACAACACCGTGGTGGATACGCTGCCTTTCACTGGATCCCCTCGTAACCTGGCCATCACGCCCGATTGCACCAAGATCTACGTTCCACTGCAGAATGCTACCGTCGGGTTGATTCGGACCGCGAACGACGCCACCTCGACGATCCCCGTGCCGAACGGCGATAGCACCTACGGCGCCGCGGTCATCGCCAATGGTACTCTGGCGTACATCACCGACGAAGATGACAACGAAGTCGAGGTGATCGACGTCGCCACGGATACCGTCCTAACCGGGACAGGCCTGCCGATTCCGGCTGGCAGCACACCGCGCGGGATTGCCACGGCGCCGCGTGTTGCTCCTGGCCGCGCGGTTGCCCCGGCTGTCTCGTTCGCCGGCCTCGTCGCGCTCGCATCAGCGCTTCTTGCCATGGGTGTCCGCCGCCGAGGCTGACTTTCTCATCCTCATCACCGCCGCACGCGCCGCGAGATGTGGGCGTGAACTGCGACACGCTCGCGCATCGTACATTCATCGGGCGGGTGCTGGCGGCATGCTGACGGTCCCGAGGTGAATGCGCCAATCGCCACCACCGGCGGATACACCGTGGCGCGGGGCTCGCGGGCTATCGGTTCAGGGCTCACCACCCGCGCTGCGAAATTACGGTTTCGCCGCCGCGCCTTCTCCTGTACAAGCGCCGGCGGCGCCTTGGTCAGCGGAGCCGAAGCGTGACAGCGGAGACACGAGTTCGGAAACATCTTCTTCGGGATCGTCACTACGTGCGCATGTTTGCGACTGCACATTTTGAGGAGTGACGCACCGACTTTTCGGTTGTGGAAATTCCGCCGGTTATACGTCGGCGGTATGGACCCGCCGTGGCGGGGGGGGGACGCGGATGGCGGGTAGACCTGTCGCGAGTTGCAACCGGGCATTGGGCGGGTGGCGCTGGGCGTTGACGGCCCTGTTGTTCGCGGCCGCTTGCGGCGATGACCATGACCGGCCGGCGGCGACCCCGTCGGCCACGGCCACGCGGTCGATGGCGGCGACGCCGACCGCGCCGCCATCGATGTCGCCGACCGACATTCCGGCGGTGCCGACGGCGACCGCGACAGCGCCAGCCGCCAAGTCATCGACGGCGACCGTACCCGCCACGCGTACTCCTACGCCGCCGTCAGCGACGGCGACGCCACAACCCGCGTGCACAATTACGCCGGGCAGTCTGCCCTTCGAGCGCACCGAGTGCCGGCCGACGTGCGAGCACTTCGACCCGCTGAAGCGCGCCTTTTTCGGCGAGACCCACTTGCACACCGCATACTCCTTCGATTCCGCCACGCTCGACACGCGGAACCTGCCGCCGGACGCCTATCGGTACGCCAAGGGCGGCCCCGTCGGCTTGCCGCCCTGGGCGGACACGCGCAGCGGCACGCCGACGCCGGGCTACATGGGGCCGAGCACGGTCACCGAGTTTCCGTACTGTCTTCCCGGCGAGGAGTGCGAGTTCACCGCCACGCGCATCGCGCAGCTGCCGCCGGGGCGGGCGCTCGACTTCGCCGCGATCACGGATCATTCCGAGCAGTTCGGCGAGAACAACATCTGCCTGTTCGAGGGCACCCAGGCGTGCGAGTCAGATGCGGACTGCACCGAGAGCGGCCAGTTCTGCGACGAGTCGCTGAACTCCGGCAAAGGCTTCTGTGTACCGGCCGGCTACGACGCGCAGCTGTGCAGCGACGTGCGGCAGGAGGCATCGCGCCTGCGCGGCGGCCCGGCGAACGGGGTGTTCGCCGCGTTCGAGAACACCGCCGAGAACCCTTCGCGGCCGCCGGGCGTGTGCGGTGGCGACGGCTCCAACTGCCTCGTCCAAGCCCAGCTCGTGTGGCAGCAGATCATCGACGCCGCGGAGGCGAATTACGACCGCACGTCCGCGTGTACCTTCACCTCCTTCATCGCCTATGAGTACACGGCCATGGCCGCGAACGGCCGCTGCAGCAGCGATCTGTTGCCGTGCTGGGATCAGATGGGCACGGGGCAGCCGTCAAAAGATTGTCCCGGGTTTGGCGACCCGCTGGTGACCACGAAGCAGACCTGTGAAAGCGATTTCCTCGGCAGCCCAGGCGGTGACAACCTGCACCGCAACATCATCTTCCGCAACGACGATGTGATCGACCTGCCGCTGAGCAACGTCGAGGAGCCGCTCGCCTGTGGGCGGGGCGCCGACTGCGATACCAAGGGACAGGTCGCGTCGCCGGCGCGGATGCTCTCGGCGTTGCGCGAAGCGTGCCTCGACAACCCCAGCCATCCGCGCTGCGACGTGCTGTCGATCCCGCACAATTCGAACATGAGCCGCGGCGACATGTTCCTGATCCCGGAGGATGTCGCCGAGGCGCAGATTCGCCACGACCTGGAGCCGCTAGTGGAGCTGATGCAGATCAAAGGGCAGTCGGAGTGCCGCTACTCGCCCGTGACCGGCATTTACTGGAGCCAGGATCCGAATGCCGCGGATGAGCTCTGCGACTTCGAGAACATGAGCTTCTCACGGCTGAACGGGACGTATGTCCCGGTCGACCAGCAGGATACCAACTGGTTGCCGCCGCGCGCCTACGTGCGCGAGGCGTTGAAGAACGGCATCGCGTACGAAGCCGAGCACGGCGTGAATCCCTTCCGCCTCGGCTTCGTCGGTGGATTGGACAACCACAACGGCACGCCGGGGCAGAGCGAGGAGATCGACTACGCCAGGAACGGCGCGCACGGGATCAGCAGCTTCGCCGTATCCGCCGAAATCCTCAACCAGAAGTTCTTCCTCGGCTTCGAGACCAATGGCGGCGCGCTCACCGGCGTGTGGGCCGAGGAGAACTCGCGGGACGCGATCTTCACGGCGATGAAGAATCGCGAGACGTTCGCCACCAGCGGCACCCGGCCGATCGTGCGCTTCTTCGGCGGGTACGAGCTGCCGCCGGACATGTGCGCGTCCGGCAGCAACTTCGCCGCGGCGGGGTATGCCGGCGGCGTGCCCATGGGGGGGTGCTTGAGCGCCGAGGACGGCGGCACCGGCAAGTGCCGGGTCGGCGGCGGACAGGCGCCCGGGTTTGCGGTGCTCGCGATCATGGATCCGGGCTGGCCGGGACACGACGGCACGCCGCTGCAGCGCATCCAGATCGTCAAAGGATGGGTGGACGCCGCCGGCGCGACGCACGACCAGGTGTACGACATCGCCGGCGACGCCCAGAACGGCGCCGACGTCGATCTCGCGACGTGCACGCCGCGCGGCCCGGGCGCGGCGACGCTGTGCGCGCAATGGACCGATCCCGACTTCGACCCTGCGCAGCACGCCTTCTACTATGCGCGCGTGCTCGAGAACCCGAGCTGCCGCTGGAACCAGTACTACTGCAACGCCCGCGGCGTCGATTGCAGCGCGGAGATGGGGACGTGCAGCTCGGACGATGTGGGCGTCAATGGGCGCGGGTGCAACTCGAACGACGACTGCGGCAGCGGCGGCGTGTGCTACCCGCCGCTGAGCTACTCGCAGTTCGAGTACCAGCAGTGCTGCGGCGGCATCGTGCCGAAGACGGTGCAGCAGCGGGCTTGGACGTCGCCGATCTGGTACAGCCCGGGAAATTCCGGCTCATGATGCGCCACGGGTTGCTGCGACGCTGCGCGCGGAGCCCCGTGCTCCACTTCGCCGCAATCGGCGCGGCATTGCTCGCGGTGCACGATCTGCGGAGCGGCGACAGCGACGGCGCGCGAACGCCCGGCGAGCGCGAACCCATCGTGATCACCGCCGAGCGCGTGCGCGGCATGCGAGCGGATTACGAGGACAAGTGGGGTGCGCCGCCGGACGCAGCGCAGGTCCGCGCCCTGGTGAACCAGGTCGTCGAGGAGGAGCTCCTGTACCGCGAGGCGCGCCGTCTGCAGCTCGGGTTCGGCGATGCCAGCGTGCGCCGGCGACTGCTCGAGAAGGCGCGCGCGGTCAGCCGCGCACGGGATCGCAGCCCCGACGAACTGCTGCAGGACGCGCTCGCCCTCGGCCTCGATGACGACGTGGTGATCCGCCGCTTGCTCGCCCAAAAGATGCGCCTCCTCTTGCAACAGGAGGACGCGGGCGGCCCCATCCCCGAGGCGGCGATTGCCGACTATCGCGAACGGCACCGCGAGCAGTTCATCCAGCCGCCGATGGTGACATTCACCCAGGTCTACTTCAGCGCCCGTGCGCGCGGCGACCATGCGGCCGCCGACGCGGCCGCTGCGCTGGTCGCCCTTGGCTCGCCGTCGCCGCCCGCCGCCGAGCACCTGTCCGATCCGTTCCCCCTGGGCCATCGGCTGATTGCGTACACGGATGCTCAACTGGCCGGCCGCTTCGGCAAGCCGTTCGCCGATCGGGTGCTGGCGCTGCCGCCGAGGCAGTGGGCGGGGCCGTTCGGCTCGCCGTTCGGCTGGCACCTGGTGCGCGTCGAGGAGCACGCTCCGGCGCGCGCCGCTCCGCTGGAAGCGGTGCGCGAGCCCATCCGCTTGGCTTTGCGCAAGCAGCGCGCGGCGCGGAATCTCGACGAGGGTCTCGCCCGCCTCCGCGGCCTCTACGAGGTGCGCATCGAAAACCAAGGCGACAGCATCGCCGCCCAAGCCGTGCGGGATCCGGGGCCGCCCTCGTGACGTTTCGGTCTGCGCTCGCGGCCGCGTCCTGGCTGTGCCTAGCGGGCCCGAGCTTGGCGCATCCGCTCGATCCGGCCTTGCTCGAGTTGCGCGAACAAGCCGGATCCGGCCGGTTTACCGTGCTCTTTCAGACGCCGCTGCCCATTCTGCTGCAGCCAGTGCTGCCTGAAGGGTGTCGTGCGACGTCGGTCCCGGAGATCCGGACGACCGCGCGCCGCGCGCTGCAGCGGTGGGCGGTCGACTGCGGGAGCGAAGGTCTGGTCGGCAAACGCATAGGCATCGACGGACTCCGCGCCCGGCGCACCGATGCGGTGCTGCGCATCGAGCTGCGCGACGGCCGCCTGATCGAGTCCGTGCTGCGGCCGGAACGGCCGATCATCGCGATCGCGCCGCCGGCGGGAAAACTCGCGCTGGCGCGCGACTATTTCGGTCTGGGGCTCGAGCACATCCTGGGCGGCCTCGATCATCTCGTGTTCGTGCTCGGCCTCGTGCTGCTGGTGAGCGATCGGCGGCGATTGCTCTGGACCATCACGGCGTTCACGCTCGGCCACAGCCTGACCCTCGCGCTCGCCGTGCTCGGCCTGGTGGGCGTGCCCCCGTCGCCGATCGAAGTGCTGATCGCGCTGAGCATCGTCGCCGTCGCCGCGGAGCTCGTGCGCGGAGCCGCCGAGCCCGCCCGCCGGCGCAGCGCGCTGCCGACCTACATGGCGTTCGGCTTCGGGTTGCTCCACGGCTTCGGTTTTGCCGGCGCGTTGACCGAGGTCGGGCTGCCCGTCGGCGAGATCCCGCTCGCGCTCGCCGCTTTCAACTGCGGCATCGAGGTCGGGCAACTGCTGTTCGTCGCACTCGTCCTCGCAGCCGCCGCAGCTCTACGATGGTTGCCGGTTCACTGGCCGGCGCGCGCCCGCCTCGTGCCCGCGTACGCGATCGGCTCGCTGGCGGCGTTCTGGGCCTGGGAGCGGCTGCTCGCGATGCTGTGAGCGACCGTTCGGGTTCTCGAAACACGCTCCGCGCTCCCCGTCCGGCGTTCAACATCGGCGATGGATGTCTCGGGACGTGAGTTCACCGGACGGCAGCGTGCCGAGTTGCCCGTCCGTCTGACTCCTCGCCCGAGGACGAACGCGCGAATCTGTTCGGTCGACAATGCCCTAGACGCTCTACGATCTAGACGTAGAAGTGCGCCCATCTGCGATAGAGCCCAGCACCGCCAAACAGCAGGACCGGCTTGTGTGGCCTTTCGTGCCGACCTCCATCCGCCGTGCCGACCCAGTGTGGTGACGGGGCCGGTGACGTAGTCCTCCGGCGAAGCGGCCACTGCTTCGCTGAGACCCCGTCGCCGCGTACAGGGCCGCGGTGTAGCGGCCACCCGGAAACGGGGTCGGCCAGGTGAGGGGCGGATGCCGGCGGCGAATGCGTCGTAAGCGGGATTGGAGCCGCCGCAGCACGCGGTGCCGAGGAATTACGTCCGCGCTCGCGAAGTACTCGTTGGGTTGCAACGCGGCAGCAAGCGGATGCGGCCGGCCACGTCGGGGCGAGATTCGGCAAATCTCTACTGAAAGTGCGGCATTACCTCGCGCGCAAACAGCTTCACCGACCGCATCACGTCGTTCCCGCGCAGGCCCGGCAGGTGCATCCAGCACACGACCTCGGTGGGCTGCACGGCGTCGCGATACGACATGAGCTGCTCGATGGCGAAGTCCGGGTCGCCGATGATGTAGCGGTTTTTGAAGTTCTCGAAGCCGACCTGATCCTTATCGGTAATCACCGAGCCGTCGGCGGCGCGCAGCACCCGCTCGCCGGCAGCCGAAGCCGCGCCGTACAGCTCGCGGAACAGATAGGAGAGCGCCGGTGCCGCTATCGCCTCGGCATCCGCCTTCGTCGGCGCGACGAACAGCGATCGGATGATGGGCCGCTCCGGGATCGCCCAGCCGATCTCCTTCGCCGTCTGCTCGTAGGGGTCGTAATGCGCGGCCAGCTCCTCGACGCCGTGGCGCGGCGACATGATCTGTACTGCGTGACGGCGCGCCGCGCGCTTCAGCGACGCCGGTGCGGAGACGCCATACCAGATCGGCGGATGCGGCCGCTGCGCCGGCTTCGGCGTCACCTGCGTGCGCGGCACGTGGTAATAGCGGCCGTCGAACTCGAACGAGTCCTCTGTCCAGGCGCGCACCATCAGATCCAACGCTTCCTCGAAACGGCCGACGCGCTGGTGGCGCGGAATGCCGTGGGCAGCGAACTCCTTGGCCACGTAGCCCGGCGCGACGCCGAACACGAAGCGCCCGCCGGAGAGATTGTCGAGCACCGCCACGTCCTCGGCGAGCTTGAGCGGCGCATACATCGGCACGAGCAACACCGCGGTACCGATGCGCATGCGCTTGGTGACCGCGGCGGCACCGGCGCAGGCGATGAGCGGCGCGGGACACAGACCGTCCGCTTGCGCGTGATGCGAGACCTGAAAGCACGAAGAATATCCGAGGTCCTCCGCGACCGGCAGGCACTTCAACATGTCTTCATACGGCTCGCGCGAGGAGATGCCGCTGCCGGGCGGGACCTGCTGAGAGAACAGGAGGCCGAATTTCATGCCGGGGCCCTCATCGGCGGCGCTCAGGGCATCACCGGCGCGATGCGACAGCCGAGCTCGTTCAAAGCTGCGCGCACTGCCTCGCCGACCTGGGTGGCGTTGGGCCCGTCGCCGTGTATGCAGAGGCTCTCGGCATGCAGTGCGAGCTCGGAACCGTCGTTGGTCTCGACCTTGCCCGTCTTCACGAAGCGCGTGACCTGCGCGGCCGCAAAGGCTGTGTCGGTGACGTGCTTGGCGCGCTGCAGCACGAGCGATCCGTCGGGCGCATAGGTGAGATCCGGATAGATCTCGCCGACCACGCGGACGCCGCGCTTCGCCGCCGCGACCGGCAGCGCCGCATCCGTCGGCGCCGGCCAGTAGAGCATCGGCCGATCGGCGATTGCCACGATCGCATCGGCCACCGCGTCCGCCAGCGCCTCGTTGGTGCGCAATACGGAATAGAACGCGCCGTGGGGCTTGACGTGGTGCAGCTTCATGCCGTTGGCGCGCAACGCCGCCTGCAGGGCGCCGGTTTGATACACGACGTAGGCGTAGGCGTCCTCTGGCGTGATGTTCATCGCGCGCCGGCCGAAGCCGAGCAGATCCGGCAGGCCGGGATGCGAGCCCACCACCACATCGTGCGCGCCGGCGAGCTTGCAGGTGTTGACCATGCTCACCGGATCGCCGGCGTGGAACCCGCAGGCGACGTTGGCGGTGGTGATGAGCGGCATCATGCCGGCGTCGTTGCCCATCCGCCAGTTGCCGAAGCTCTCGCCCATGTCGCAATTGATGTCGATCAATCTGAGCATCGCATACTCCTCGTCCGCTGAGGGCTGCAGTGTAGCGCCGGTCGGCGGATCAGACCACTTCTCGGCGGTGGGCAACGACCCACTGCCAGGGCGGCGTCCAGGTACTTGCCCGCGCCCGCGCATGGTCAAC
>JBFXHX010000062.1:0-17390 GCA_050176585.1 Binatia bacterium | reverse complement strand
CAAGGGACGGACGGCGGTCGAGTATGTGGTCCGCCTGAATCAGAACGGGAGCTTCGCGCAGCCGCCGACGCGCGTCGAGGCGCTGTACGCACCGGAGATGTTCGGCGAGATCCCGAACGCGCCGGTGGAGGTGCTGCCGTGAGCGTGTCGTCGCCGGCGCTCGCGGCGCGCGGCGGCCGAGCACTGCTGGCCGACACACCGGAGCGGACCGCCAAGGAGGTGCGGCGGTGAGGCTCCGGTGGGCGGCCGGGGCGCTCGCGGCCGCTGCAGCGATCAGCGCGGCAGTCGCGCTCACCGCCGGCCTGGCGCTGCCGGACCCGCCCGATGAACGCCGCGCGCCCTCGTTCGCCGAGGTGCGCGCTTCCACCTGCCCCTCCGACGCCCGCCTGGTCGATCGGCACGGCGCCCTGCTGCACGAGCTGCGCGTCGACCGCACCCGGCGCCGCCTGGCGTGGACGCCGATCGGCGCGATCTCGCCGGCGTTGCTCGACGCGCTCATCGCCTCGGAGGACGGCCGCTTCTTCCGCCACGGCGGCGTCGATGCCCTCGCCATCGCCTCGGCCCTCGGGCAACGGCTGCGCGGGGGCGCGCCGCGCGGCGCCAGCACGATCACCATGCAGCTCGCCGCCATGCTCGACCCGGCGCTCGCCCGCCGCGGCGGACCGCGCTCGCTCGCCGGCAAATGGGCGCAGATGCGCGCCGCCTGGGCGCTGGAGGAGCGCTGGAGAAAGCGCGAGATCGCCGAAGCCTATGTGAACCTGGTGACGTTCCGCGGCGAGCTGCAGGGCATCGGGGCGGCCGCCGAGCTGTTGTTCGATAAAGCGCCGCACGGATTGACCAGCGCCGAAGCGGTGGCGCTGGCCGCGCTCGTGCGCAGCCCGAACGCCGAGCGCGATGCGCTCATCCGCCGCGCCGCGGCGCTCAACCACCGGCTCGGCGAGACGGCGGCCCCCGGCGCGCTCGCGCTCGCGGTCGACCGCATCATCGACGCGCCGGTGCACACGGCCGCGCGCGCCGCGCTCGCCCCGCATGTGGCGCGGCGGCTGCTGGCGGACGGCGGTGGGCCGTGTGCCGACGTGCGGTCAACGCTGGATGCGGGCGCGCAGAGGGCCGCGCTCGAGGCGGTCGAGCGGCACCTGTTCGCGCTTCGCGACCGCGGGGTGCGCGACGCGGCCGTGCTGGTGGTCGAGAACGCCACCGGCGCGGTGCGCGCGTACGTCGGCTCGAGCGGCGCCCTCTCGTCGGCCGCACAGGTCGACGGCGTGCGCGCGCCGCGGCAGGCGGGGTCGACGCTCAAGCCGTTTCTCTACGCGCTCGCGCTCGACCGCCGGCTGCTCACCGCGGCGAGCGCGCTCGACGACGCGCCGCTGGAGATCGCCGTCAGCGGCGGTCTCTTCCGGCCGCGCAACTACGACGATCGCTTCCACGGCCCCGTATCGGTGCGCACGGCGCTCGCCGGCTCGCTCAACGTGCCCGCGGTGCGCGCGCTGCAGCTCCTCGGCGCGGACGACTTCGCCGCCCAGTTGCGCGCGCTCGGCTTCCACGGCGTCGATCGGCCGGGCGGCTATTACGGGCCGTCGCTCGCGCTCGGGTCCGCCGACGTCACGCTCTGGCAGCTGGTCGGCGCGTATCGCGCCCTCGCCGCCGGCGGGCTCTGGCAACCGCTGCGCCTCACCGCCGAACCGGAGATGCCCCACCCCGCGCGTGTCATCGGCGCCGAAGCCGCGTTCATCGTCGCGGACATGCTGGCCGACCGCGCCGGCCGGAGCATCACATTCGGGCTCGAGGGACCGCTCACCACGCCGTTCTGGACCGCGGTGAAAACCGGCACCAGCAAGGACATGCGCGACAACTGGTGCATCGGTTTCTCGAGTCGCTACACGGTCGGGGTGTGGGTCGGCAATTTCTCCGGCGCGCCGATGCGGGACGTGAGCGGCGTCACCGGTGCGGCGCCGATCTGGCTCGACCTGATGGAGTGGCTGCACGCCGAGGTGCCGAGCCATGCGCCCGCGCCGCCGCCGCGGGTCGTGCAGGCAGAGGTCGGCGGCCCCGGCGCTGCGCAGCGCGAGTGGTTCCTCGCCGGCACCGCGCCGGAGGGGCCTCCGAAGCGCGCCGCGGCCCCGCGCATCCTCGCGCCCGCCGAGGGCACCATCGTCGCGCTCGACCCCGACATCCCCGCGGCGCGCCAGCGGCTCTGGTTCGAAGCCGAAAGCGCGGCGAGCTACCGCTGGCGCTTGGCCGGCCAGGATCTCGGTGGCGCGGCGCAGCCGCAGCTCTGGCAACCGCGCGGCGGGCAGTTCGCGCTCGAGCTCGTAGATGCGAGCGGGCGGGTTGCCCACGCGATCCACTTCGAGGTGCGGCCGGATTCGAGGCGAACACGCGCGGGCGCGAAGGCGTTCTCAGAACTTCGCCCCGCCGCGCCTTCGCGTTGATCTTTTCAGCGCGGCGCCAAGATCGCCTCGACGTAGCGGGCGATGATGTCGGTCTCGATGTTGACCGAATCGCCGGGTTGCTTCCCGATCAGGTTGGTGTGTCCCTGCGTGTACTGGACGAGCGACACCGCGAAGGTGCCCGGCGTCTTGTCGATGATCGTCAGCGAAGCGCCGTCGATGCAGACCGGCCCCTTCACCACCATGTAGCGCAACAGCTCGGGCGGGGTGCGAAACCGCGCGATCACCGCGTCGGCTTCCGGCGTGAACGACTCGAGCGTCGCGACCCCTTCGACGACGCCGCGCACGATGTGCCCGCTCAGCCGGTCCGTCGGCCGCACCGAGCGCTCGAGATTCACGCGGTCGCCGGCGCCGAGCTGCCCGAGGTTGGAGCGCCGGTACGTTTCCGGCATGACATCCGCGAAGAACGTGTCGCCCGCGATTTGCGCCACCGTCAGGTCGACGCCGTTGATCGCGATCGAGTCGCCCAGCTTCGCATCGGCGAGCACCTGCGGCGATCTGATGCGGAGCGTGCCGTTCCCCGCCTCGACCACCTCACCCACCTCTTCGATGATCCCGGTAAACATGCCGACGCTCTACCATATGCCGCCGCCCCGGCAATGCACGCCCACCCCGCTTTTCAACCCGACGGCGCGGAGACCCGACGGGCTGAGAACGCCTTCGCGGCTTCGCGTCGAACGCGATTAGCAATTCCGCGGCGCCGGGTGCGCGTCGAGGAAATCGCGCAGGTGCTTCAGGAACACCTCGAGCTGGTCGTGATGCACCCAGTGCCCGGCGCCCTCGATGTTGTGGAACGTGTAGCTCCGGAAGGCCTTGGCGCGCCCGTCGAGCTCCGGATCGCTCGCCCACGACTCGGTGCCGCGCAGGAGCAGGACCGGGCACGTGATCCGTTTCCAGAGCTCCTCTGCATCGGCGAGGTTGAACAGATACGGCGAGGTGGCGCGCACGTAGTTGTCGAACTTCCAGAGATACGTGCCGTCCTCGTCGCGATAGCAGCCGTGGACGGTCAGATGGCGCGCCTGCTCCTTGGTGAGGCGCGGATTCGCATCGCGCATGCGGGCGACCGCCTCCTCGAGCGTGGCGTAGCGGCGCGGGTGCCGCCGCGCGAGCGCCTTCATCTCTTCGATCCAGACCCGCATCCGCTCGTGGGCGGGCGGGTGGTGCTCGCGCAACATCTCGGGCGGCGGGCCGAGCCCTTCGATCGCGACGACCTTCTCCACGCGCTCGGGGTACGTGCCGGTGTACTGCAGCGCGATCGAACCGCCGAGCGAGTGCCCGACGATGGTGATCCGCTTGATGTCGAGGGCGCTCAGCAGCTGCGCCACGTCGAGCGTGTAGTCGACCATCGCGTAGCTGCCGCCGATCGCCCACTGCGAGTCGCCGTGCCCGCGCAGGTCGGGCGCGATCACGTGAAAATCGCGCCGCAGATCCTGGGCGACCCAGTCCCAGTTGCGCGCGTGGTCGCGCCCGCCGTGGATGAGCAGGAGCGGCGGCTTCTCGGGATTGCCCCAGTCGACGTAGTGCAGCTTCAGCCGCTGCGAGTAGAAGTAGTGGGAAGTCGGTCCGATGAGGGTGGACATCGCGCGCCCGCGCCGCTGGCCTGCCGGCGGCGTCTGAGCTATCAGCTCCTCCGTGGCGCCGCCAGCCTGCACCGCGCAGCGGACCGCGCGCGCCTCACGGAGGTGAGCGAATGCCCGCCGCGAGCGCGCCCGCCGTCTGCGCGTGGGTCGCCGGCGATCCCGACTACCTGCGCTATCATGACGAGGAATGGGGCGTGCCGGTGCACGATGATCGCCTCTTGTTCGAGTTCCTCGTGCTGGAGGGCGCCCAGGCCGGCCTGAGCTGGCGCACGATCCTGCGCAAGCGCCCGGCCTACCGCGCCGCGTTCGCCGACTTCGACATGCGGGCCGTGGCCGGCTTCGGCGAGCGCGACGTGCGCCGCCTGCTCGCCGACCCCGGCATCGTGCGCAACCGGCTGAAGATCACCGCCGCCATCGACAACGCGCGCGCCGCGCTGCAGGTGTGCGAGGAAGCCGGCAGTCTGGATCGGTTCCTGTGGTCATTCATCGGCCCGCGCCCGCTGCAGAACCGGTGGCGGCGCATGCAGGACGTCCCCGCCGAGACTGAGATCTCGCGCGCGATGAGCGCCGCGCTCCGCAAGCGCGGCTTCCGCTTCGTCGGCGCGACCATCTGCTACGCGCTGATGCAAGCGGTCGGGATGGTCAACGATCACCTCGTCGACTGCCCGCGGCATCCCGCCGTGGCCCGGATGCGCTGAGCGGGCCGGAGAAGCCGTTCGCTGTCAGGTGTGGCGCCGCAGGGGCGGGGAACGGTCCGGATACATCGTCCACAGAAGTCCGGGGACATCGTTTACATCCGGGAGATGGCCTGGACGGAACCGAAATGCCCTGGCGGGCTGCTGTGCTCGGGATATTCTTCGTCTGGACTGCGCAACAGCCCACAGCGAGCCTGCACACGGCGCCCACCTACCGCACCAAGTAGCTGGCGAGGTGATTTACCGCCCCATCCGGCGGCCCGATGTAGCCGATATAGCCGTCCGGGCGAACGAGGACGGCGGTCGGTCGGCGCACGCCGTAGAGGCCGTGCAACGAACCGTCGATGTCGCGCAGCGCGCCGGCGGTCCGGCCGATCACCGCGCCGGACACCAACCCCGGAAACGCGGCTTCGACCGCGCTCGCGAGCTCCGCGGACGCGCTCGGCACGTCCGCCGTCAGCAGGAGCAGCAAATGGTGGCTGCCGCGCAGCAAGGCGAAGACCGAGGTGACGGCGCCGCTCGCGCCGACCAGCGCGGCATCGGGCGCGCGATCGCCCGGCCATAGCCCGCGCCAGCGCGACGTGAGCCGCGCGAACGGCGCGCGCGCGTCGCGCGAGAGCGCGCTGCTGCGGTAGTGGACCAGCGTCTCGGTCAACGCGTTGACTGCCAGGTCGCGCACGAACGAGAGCGCGGACGCATTCGACAAGAGGGTATTGCGCAAGCGCTGTGCCACCTGGAGCCGCAGCGTGCCCATGCGCGTGACCGCGCTGGTGAGCCGAACGGTCAGCGCGCCGATCGGCCGGCGCTCGGCCTCGTAGGTGTCCAGCAGCGCCGGGCGCGCGCGGCCCTGCTGCACCAGCGCGAGCTTCCAGGCGAGGTTGAAGGCGTCCTGCATGCCGGTGTTCATCCCCTGCCCGCCGGCGGGACTGTGGATGTGCGCGGCGTCCCCGGCCAACCAGACGCGCCCGCGCCCGTAGCTCGGCACCTGCCGTTCGTTGATCCGGAAACCGGCGAGCCAATGCGGATCGTGCGCGCGCAGACCGCCGGGGCCGCGGCGGTCGAGCAGCACCTGCACGTCCTCCAGCGCCGGCTCGGGTGGATGCTCGGCGCGCGCCCGGCCGAGGTCGCCGATCACGCGAAAGCGATCCGGCGGCAGGGGGAAGAAGGCGAGCACACCGGCGGGATGCAGAAAGATGCGCACCTCGTCGCGCGGCAGCGCGCCCTCGACCTGCACGTCGGCCAGGAACCAGTCGTGGTTCTCGGCGCTGCCGGCGAATTCGAGGCCGAGCCCGTGGCGCACCGTGCTGTGCGCGCCGTCGCAGCCGACCAGCCACGCGGCCGCGACCTCGCGCTCGGCCCCGTCGCCGCCGCGCACCGTCGCCTGGACGCGGTCGCCGGCGTCGGCGAAGCGCACCAGCTCGACGCCGCGCTCGACGCCGGCACCCGCCGCCACCGCCTGCTCCTCCAGCAGCCGCTCGGTCTCGCTCTGCGGGATCATCAACGCGAACGCATACGCGCTGCGCGCGCGGGCGAAATCGAACCAGGCGAGCTCGCGGGTGCCGCCGAAGAGCCGCGCGCCGCGCGCGTGCACGCCGCAGGCGAGAAAGGGCTCGGCCTGCCCGGCTGCGGACAGCAGCTCGAGCGTGCGCGGCCAGATCACGAGCGCCTTCGACTTGTCGGTGCGCGCCATCGCGCGGTCGATGACCGAGCACGCGAGCCCGCGGCGCGCGAGCTGCGCGGCGAGCGTCAACCCGACCGGCCCGGCACCGACGACCAGGACATCGACAGAAGGTGGCACGGACATGGTGACCGGCTACTCGCCCGCGCAGCAGGCCGCGAACACGGCACGTTTCAGGTGCGCCATCTCATCCCCTCTCCTGACCGCTCCCGCTCCGGGTTCGCGCGGTAAACGCTCCAGACGTGTCACGAATCCGGGCCGTGCACCAGCTGGATGCACCCCAAAGCGGTAGCGCGGGCGCGCCTCCCCGCTGGAGCGATCGGCGCGGACTTGCTACCCGGGCTGGGATGTTCGAGTCCAAGCGCGCCGTGCTGTTCGACGTCGGCAACACGGCGATCGCCTTCTATCTCGGGCAAGCCAGTATCGTTCGGCCTACGGCGCCGCCGGCTCGCTGATCGTGCTGCTGGTGTGGGTGAACTACGCCTCGCTGATCGCCGCTGTTCGGCGGCGAGGTCACGCAGGCCTATGCCGAGCACCGCGGCGTCCCGATCGAGCCCGACGAGCACGCTGTGCGGTTGATCACGATGCCGCCGCAGGAAGCAACCGGGCCGGCACTCGTCGAATCGATAGCTATTTATGTTGCGCAGAGGGGTAGCAACCGGGCTTCGATCGAAAAGTTCGTCGAGAGAAGGAGAAGGCGCGGTTACCGATCACCGACGACCGAACACCGGCCCGCCGGCCCGCAGATCGGCGCGTTCGCCGACGAGCTGCGCACGACACTCTCGATGGGAGAGAGACCGGATGACGCCGCTGCTGAACGTCGCCGTATTGCTGGCTGCGTGTACTTAGTCGAAAACCGGAATCCCCGTTGTCGACGTCGCCGTCGGCAGCGCGGTCGGCGTCCGGGTCGGAGTCTGTGTTCGCGTCGCCGTCGGACCGGTCGGCGTCACCGTTGGCGTTGGCGTCGAGCGCCGCACCGGGCATTCGACCAGCTGAACCTGCCCGGTGAGAATTCCGGTCAGCTCCATGCCGGTTGGCGTTTGCAGATCGTTGATCACGTCGACCCGCAGGCTATGGAAGCCGGGCGGCGTATTGAAGGTAAATCCAGTTGGAGTCGTAAAGCTCGACGCGTTGACGAGGAAAATATCGTCGACGAAGACGTTGGCGCGGTTGTCGGCGAGGAGCATGAACTGCGTCGGGTCGAGGAGCTCGCCGCACTGATGCCAGCAGAGCTCGTACTCGTAGGTCCCTCCAGGACAGCCGGAAATCTGGGCACACACACTTGCGGCCGTGACCCACTGGGCGCCGGTCAGGGTGCCCCAGCCGGCGTAGGGGCCGGTAATGACGGCGGGGTACGAAGGTGGAAAGTTCGGGAACCCCGGCGGCGCTCCGGTCAACCACCAAACCGAATTGCCGTTGATGTTCATCGTTCCGGTGGAGACCAACAACGAGCGCGGTTCTTCGCATGGAGGTGTCGACGTCGGGGTCGGCGTCACTGTCGCGCTGGGAGTCGGCGATGAGGTGGCACTGCGTGTCGGTGAGGGAACCGTCGGCGTGGGTGTCGGCGTTGCTATTGCGGATACCGTCGAAGTCAGACTCGGAGTTGGTGTACGAGTCGTCGTACGGGACGGTGATTCGGTGGGTGAGAGAGTTGGCGTGCCGGTCGGCCCCGGTGTGCCCTTGCACTTGCCCTCACCCGCTTTTGCGATCGACTTGATGTCCGACGGCGACAGCACGGCGTTGAAGACTTCGAGCTCGTTGATCTCGATTTCGCCGTGAAAGGGGAACGGCAACGGTACGAGGGTCGTACCGCCGATCAGGAATGGGACGCTGTTGCCGAGTCCGGCAGCGGGAGTGAACGTTCCGACCGGGGTTCCAAGCGGGAGTACGTTCAGCAGCGTCGGGCTCCCGTCGAGATAAAACGTCCCGCCGGTGCCGCCGCTGCGATCGACGGTCACCGTCACATGCATCCAGCCCGGCCACGGCGGGCTGATCGGTTTTGGTGGCACAGCGCCGTACGTGCCTTGGTAGATCGGGTTGCTCTTGTGGAGGGAGAGACCGGACGGACCACCGAGCGCGAAGACGATTTGCATCTCGACCGCTTGAGCCGCAGGACAGTTGGCGCAGTTTGAGGTGATCAGCAGGAAGAGCGCGTAGCCGCTCGTCGTGCCGGCGAGCTTGTCGACGATCGGTTCGAGCACTTCGACCGTGCCCGACAGCACCGGGTGGACTTCCGTTGCCCTGATCCATGCGTCGATGGTGAGGTCGGAGTTGGCGAGATCCAGGTCGTTGGCCTGCGTGACTTCGACATAGGTCGATTGCTGCGGGAACAGCAGGGCGCCGTCGGGGGGAGTCGTCGCCAGATTTCCAGCAACTGCGAGCGGGCCGCCGGTTGCCGATGAGATCGGCCCGGCCTGCGGCACGCCGTCGTTCGCGGGGGGCAGGCCGATATCGACTACCGTGGTGGCGCCCGCCGGTTCGTTCAGCGGCCACCAGGCGACCAGGCCCGATGGCGTCGGTGCACAGGTCTCGAGCAAAGTCGGCGTAGCCGTCGGGGTGTTCGTCGCGCTCTCCGACGGCGTGGATGTCGCGGTACCGGCGGTGGTTGGCGTCGACGTTGCGGTGGATGCCGACGTGGAGGTGGCCGATGACGTCGGGGTCGGGGTCGGCCGGGCGAACAGGGTCGGTGTGGGTGTGCCGGTCGGAGTCGGGGTGGAGTCTCCAGGACGGCAAACGCAGCCGCTGTCGTCCGGCAACGGCTGGCAGATGTCGGCGCGGCGCGGGCAACGGCCGCCGCACATGCGCGGCCCTCGGAAACCGCACGGACAGCCGTTCAGCGCGTTGTCGATCGCGGTGATGATCTCGTCGACGGTGATGGTGCCGCTCTGGTCGGCGTCACCTGAGAGGCACGCGGACGCCGGCAGGAGGTTCAGAGCGATGTTGATCATGAGGACGATCTCATCGACGGTTACAACGCCGTCGCCGTTGCAGTCGCCGACGCAAGCGGTCGAGGTCGCCCGCGGAGTCGGTGTCGGTGTGAGAGTCGGAGTCGGCGAGCATGGGCACAGCGAAACGATCAGGTTGGCATAGTCGACGCTGGTGTCGTCCTGGATGTAGAGGTCGAGCGACCGATTCGCTGCCAGATCCGCGAGCAGGCTAGTCCCGCCGGAAAGATTGTCGAGATCGAAGACGAAAAGCTCGGCCGTCGGCGGCGTGGTGGGGGACCAGGGTGAGAGGGAGGCGATACCGCTGAAGGACGCTGTCCAGTGAACGCCGACGAACTGACCGCCGGGGCCGGCGAAGCCGAGATTGATCGCGTCGTTCGTGCTCCCCGGGGGCTGGTCGGCGAGTGGTCGGGCGCGGAGCTCGAGGCGTGCGGCGGCGACACAGTCGGCACGGGTGAATGTGAACGTGTGACCGAAGTGTTGATTGGGGGAGAGATTGTCGAATCCCGAGGGAGGCGGATTCGGTCCCATGAGGGCGACCAGGTCGTCGCTGGGTGAGGCGGGCGGGAAGTCGGCGGACGGCGCGAAGTTGTCGTTGGTGCCCGCGGTCACGAGGATGTCCCTGCAGGGCGGCGGCGGCGTGCGTGCGTGCGTTGGGGTGACCGAGGGCGTTCGGGTGACCGAAGGCGTCGGTGTGTCGGTCGGGGTGCCCGTCAGCGTCGACGTCCCCGTCGACGTCGGGGTGCGTGTCGGCGTTTGGATGTCCGTCGGCGTAGGGGTGACTGACGGCGTTGGGGTGACTGTCGGCGTTGGACTGATTGTCGACGTTGGTACCGTCGGAGTGACCGTGGGCGTCGATGGCGGGACGAGCTCATAGGCGCCGATATCGCAGAGGGATCCCTGCGGCCGGGTGACACCGCGCTGATCGGTGCCGGGGCAACCGGCATTGTCGCCGGAATCGATTGCTTGACTGCCGCCGAGCAGTGCATGGGTGTGTGTTGTTCCGGGGCTGTTCAATGCCAGGGGGCCCAGGAGAGGGTTCACGCTGTTCAGATCGCCGGGGGCGGTGAAGGGGCAGGTCGCATCGTTACTGAGGTTGTGGCCGGCGGAGACGAGCGAGCCGCCAGCATTGAAGCAGTTCGTACCGCCGCTGCTGTCAGCGACGATAGTGTTCTTGAACGTGATCACGGCAGCGACGGAGTTGACGATGGTGCCTCCGAGGTTGTCGTTGAAGGTGCAGTTTGTGACGGTGACGCCGCCTTCATTGTACAGACCGCCGGCGGCATTCCCGGCAGCGTTCCCGCTCACGGTGGTGTTGGTCATCGTCACCGTTCCGGCGCCGTTCGAGACAGCGCCGCCGGCGCCCACGGCGGTGTTTCCCGCGATCGTGCTGTCGTTCACAGTCAGCGTACCGAACCTCACAGAAATGCCGGCGCCATAACCGTTGCCGACCGAATTTGCGGTAAGCGTGCAGGCGGTCAACGACAGAGTGGAAAGATCCTGCAGGATGCCGCCACCGAAACTGAACGGAGTGTGCGGCGCGACGCCGTTCCGGATGGTGACGCCGGAGATGCTGCTCGCACCGATCGCGTTGAAGAGGTGAAAAACGCGATCGAGCCCGGCGCCGTCGATGATGGTGGTCGGCGCTCCGGCGCCCTTGATCGTGACGCCCTCGGTGATGTCGAGGTCGCCGGTGGCGGCGGCGTCTTCGCTGATTCCCGGAATCGCGAGAACGTAGGTGCCGGCGGGCAGCGTGATGGTGTCGGGGCCGGTGAGGGCGTTTGCCTCCATGATGGCGGCACGCAAGGTGCAGTCGCCGGAAGCCGTGGCGCAGGCACCGTCACCCGGGGTCGCGTCGATGGCATCGGCGGTGCTGTCGACGGCGAATGTTGCCGCGTGGGCTGGTGACGCTCCGCTCGCGACCAGAAACACCGTGATTGCCAACCTCACTCGAGCGTGCCGAGTGGCGAACCGCCAACGACAAAGATTGGTCGACGAGTCCCCCTTGCCGCGGTTGGACGTCATGCGACCCACTCCCGTCTGGGACACTACGAACCGGTCAGGATTCCCTACCGCTACGCTACTCCTCCGGGGTTCAGTCGAAAAGCGGCGATTTGCAGGACGCCTCCGATTTCGAACGCCTCACTACGGCCGTTCCGCCGCCGGAGATGCCGTCAGACGCTGCCGGCCGCGTGTCACCCGGCGAGAACGGGGAACAAGTAGGACGTTGGAACGACCTGCACGACTTGACAGTGACCTGGACATAGATCCGTACGGATTCTCTTCCTATTCGATGTCACGTGCCTTCGACTCGATTACCCTGGGGCCTTGGACCACCTCATCGCCAGCCGCACCGAACGACGCCGCATCTTTCGCACATCAAGACCGAAATTGCCGTCGTTGTCGCCAAGCAGCGATCATGCGCATCGCGCGGTCGATGACCGAGCACGCGAGCCCGCGGCGCGCGAGCTGCGCGGCGAGCGTCAACCCGACCGGCCCGGCACCGACGACCAGGACATCGACAGAAGCTGGCACGGACATGGTGACCGGCTACTCGCCCGCGCAGCAGGCCGCGAACACGGCACGTTTCAGGTGCGCCATCTCATCCCCTCTCCTGACCGCTCCCGCTCCGGGTTCGCGCGGTAAACGCTGCAGAGGTGTCACGAATCCGGGCCGTGCACCAGCTGGATGCACCCCAAAGCGGTAGCGCGGGCGCGCCTCCCCGCTGGAGCGATCGGCGCGGACTTGCTACCCGGGCTGGGATGTTCGAGTCCAAGCGCGCCGTGCTGTTCGACGTCGGCAACACGCTGCACCACGTCGATCACGCGTGGATCGCCGCGTTGTTGGCCGAGCGCGGCCACTCCGCGACGGCCCGCGAGGTGGCGGTCGCCGAGTACCGGTCCAAGGCCGCGCTGGATGCGCTGTTCCGCACCGGGCCGGCGGGGACCGACGCCATGCGCCAGGTGCCGTACGTGGAGATCATCCTGCGAGCGCTCGGCGTACCGGACGCGGCGCACGCCGCGCTCACCGAGTTGATCACGGCGGAAAACCGGCGCGCGGCGCTGTGGCGCGTGATGCACGACGACACGCCGGAGGTGTTGGCCGCGCTGCGCGCGCGGGGGCTCACGCTCGCCGCGGTGTCGAATGCCGACGGGCGCGTCGCCGCCGCGCTCGCCGCCAGCGGCATCGCGGGGCATTTCGCCGCGATCATCGATTCGCACGAGGTCGGGTTCGAGAAACCCGATCCGCGCATTTTCCACCTCGCCCTGGAGGCGTGCGGCGTCGCCGCCGCGGAAGCGATCTATGTCGGCGACATCTACGAGCTCGACGTGCGCGGCGCGCGCAACGCGGGCATGGAAGCCGTGTTGATCGACCCCTTGGGTCTCTACGGCGAGGTCGACTGCCCGCGCATCGCGCGGCTGGCCGAGCTGCTCGATCTCCTGCGTTAGCGCTCAACGCGAAGGTGCGGAGGTATGATGATTCAGACCTTCGCGCCTTCGCCTTGCATAACTCTTACACGAGCTCGGCGGCCGCGTAGGCGGCGCCGAGCAGTGAGGTCTTCGGATCGAGCAGCACGTGCACCGGCACCTGCTCGAGCCACGCGCGGTGCGGATCCTTGGCGACGAACGACGCCTTGAAGCGGCCGTCTTGCAGCTTGGGCAGCAGCTTCGGCGCGATGCCGCCGCCGACGTACACGCCGCCGACCGCCATCGCAGTGAGGGCGAAGTTGCCGGCTTGCGATCCGTACAGGCTGACGAACAGCTCGACGGCCTCCACGCATACCGGGCAGCCGCCCGACACTCCGAGCTCGCCGATCACCGCGCTCGGGTCCTCCCGCGCCATCCGCTCGCGCACCGCGGGCGGCACGGATCGCCCCACCTCCTCGTCGAGAAAGCGGAAGATGTTGTGGAGGCCGGGTCCGGAGAGTACGCGCTCCCACGACACCCGCCCGTACTGCCGGCTGAGGAAGCGCAGCAGCTCGCGCTCGCGCTCGTCGCGCGCGCCGAAGTCCACGTGACCGCCTTCGGTCGCGCTCGCGTGATACCGTTTGCCGTCCCAGAACAGCAGCGCCTCGCCGAGCCCGGTGCCCGCAGCGATGACGGCGCGATTGCCCAACCTCGGCTGGCCGGTATTGAGGGTCACCAGCTGATCCGCCCCGACGGACAGCGCCCCGAACGCGGTCGCCTCGAGATCGTTCATCAATCGCACGCTCGGACAGCCCATCGCATGCCCGAGCGCCGCGCTTTCGATCCGCCACGGCAAGTTGGTCACCTGCACCACACCGCCCAGAACCGGTCCGGCGATGCCGAAAGCGGCCGCGGCGATGCGCTCGTGGGCGCCCGGCAAAAAAGCCGCGACGACATCGTCGAACCGCTGGTACTCGCGGCTCGGGAACGACGCTTCGCGCACGGGCGCGAGCTTGCCGTGCTCGGCGAGCGCGTAGATCGCGAGATTGGTCTTCGTGCCGCCGATGTCGCCGGCGAGGACGCAGATCGACATGCCGCGTCAGCAGGGGTCGCCCCGGCGCGCTGCCTCCGTGAGGTTGCGCCAGTGCGCGGTGGTCCCGGCCATCAGCCGCTCCGCTTCCGCGGGACCGTCGGTGAACGGGTAATAGTTCGGGAAGGTCGGCGGCGGCATCCTCGCCCAACCATCGTGGATCGACGAGACGAAGCGCCAGGCGTATTCGACCTCGTCCGAGCGCGTGAACAGCGATTGATCGCCGCGCAGCGCATCGAGCAGCAACCGCTCGTATGCCTCGGGCGAGCGCTGCTGGAAGACGCGGCCGTAGCGGAAGTCCATCGTCACCTCTTCCAGCCGCATGCGAATCCCCGGGCGCTTGCACGCGAAGGAGAGGCTGATGCCCTCATCGGGCTGGATGCGCAGCACGAGATAATTGGACACCGGCTGGGGCGGCTCGAGGCCCTCGCGCTCGGCCATCTCGCGGAAGAGCAGCATCGGCGGCCGTTTGAAGCGCATGGCGATCTCGGTGAGCTGCTCCGCAAGGCGCTTCCCCGTGCGCAGGAAGAACGGCACGCCCGCCCAGCGCCACGTGTCGATCTTGTGCCGTATCGCGACATACGTCTCGGTGTACGAGTTCGGGTCGACGCCCGGCTCCTGCCGATATCCGCGGACGATCTCGCCGTTGCGCTCGCCGACGCCGTACTGACCGCGCACGGTCCAGTTCGCGACCTCCTGGGGCGACATCGGCAGCAGCGCGCGCAGCACCTTCACCTTCTCGTCGCGCACCGAGCGCGCATCGATCGCCGCCGGCGGCTCCATCGCGATCAGGCAGAGCAGCTGCATCATGTGGTTCTGGACCATGTCGCGCAGCGCGCCCGCCTTGTCGTAGTACGCGCCGCGGTTGCCCTCCATGCCGAGCGTCTCGGCGACCGTGATCTGCACGTGGTCGACGTAGCGGTGGTTGAACAGCGGCTCGAAAATCGCGTTGCCGAAACGGAACGCCAGGATGTTCTGGACGGTCTCTTTGCCGAGGTAGTGATCGATCCGATAGATCTGGCTCTCGTCGAGCACCTGGCGGATCGCCGCGGTCAATGCGATCGCGCTGTTCAAATCGGTGCCGAACGGCTTCTCGATGATCACCCGCGACCACAGGGGCGCGTCGGGCGGATGGATGAGGCCGGCGGCGGCGAGCTGCTTGACGATCACGGCGAAGAACGCCGGCGCGACCGACAAATAGTAGAGGCGGTTCCCGGGCAGCTGGTGCTCGCGCTCCACGGCCTCGATCTTGTCGCGCAGGGCGGCGAACGCCTTCGGGTCGTCGGCATCGCCGGCGATGTAGTAGAGTGACCGGATCAGCGGGTCGTCCTCCGACACGTCCTGGCCCACGCGCTCGCGCAGCGCCTGCAGCATGCCGGCGCGGTACGCTTCGTCAGATTGCTCCGTGCGCGCCATGCCGATCACGGCAAAGCGCGCCGGGAGGCAGCTGGACCGGTGGAGATGGTACAGGGCGGGAATGAGCTTGCGCCGGGCGAGGTCGCCGGAGGCGCCGAAGATCACCACCGTGACGGGGTCCTCGGCGCGCAGGAACTCCGGGCGCTCCTCTTCTCGTGGACGGCTCACCCGAACCGATACGCCGCCGGGCGTTGGGGCTTCCATCAGCCTCTCTCCTTGGCGCCGCGCAGGGCGTAGCTGCGAGTTACGCCCGCACCGGCCTCGTTGCAAGCTGGGGTTTTGAAGCCGCGCGTTCCACGGCCCGCCTGGTGCGCGGCGGCCGGCGTGAGCCCTCAGGCCGCCAGGCGCGCGAGCCGCCGGCACACTTCGTCGAGCACCGCCGGCTCGACCGCGAACTGGAACCGGATGGAGCGCACGCCCGCGCCGTCCTCATAGAACACGTCGCCCGGCACACCGTTGACGCCGAGCCGCTCGATGAGCCGCATGGCCGCGGCGTACGGCTCGATGTCGCCGAGCACTTCGCGATAGTCGGCGAGCACGTAGTAGGCGCCGGCCGGTTTACTGAAACGGAACCCGGCCGCCGCGAGCGCTGCGCAAAAGCGGTCGCGCTTGCGCTCGTAGGTGGCGCCGAGCTCGCCGTAGAACGACTCCGGCAGCTCGCGCAGCGCCTTCGCCACGCCGCGTTGGAGCGGCCGCGGCGCGCAGATCGCGATCTGGTCGAAGACGCGTCCCGCCATCTCCACGATCTGCGGCGGGCCGGCCAGATAACCCACGCGCCACCCGGTGATCGAGAACGTCTTGCTGAAGCTCCCCATGGTCACGGTGCGCGCGGACAATCCGGCGATGGTCGCGGGCGAGATGTGCCGCAAGCCGTCGAAGCACATGTACTCGTACACCTCGTCGGTCAGGACGAGCACGCGCGTGCCGGAGAGCACGCGCGCGATGGCCTCCAGCTCGGCGCGGGTGAACACCTTGCCGGTCGGGTTGCCCGGGGTGTTGATCAGCAGCGCGCGCGTGCGGGGGCTCAGGGCGGCGCGCAGCCGCTCGACATCGAGCTCGAAGCCGGGGGCCCGCAACGGGACGCACACCGGCCGGCAGCCGAGCAACATCAGCGCGGAGCGGTGATAGGAGTAGAACGGCTCGAGCAGAATCACCTCGTCGCCCGGCTCGAACAGCGCGAGAGCGGCAGCGGTCAGCGCCGCCGCCGACCCCGACGTGACCATCACCTCGTCGTCCGCGCACTCGAGCCCGTTGAACGCGCGCAGCTTGTCGCGGATCGCCTCCTTCAGATCGGGCAGCCCGGAGTAGTGCGTGTAGGTCTGGCGGTCCTCGCCGCCGCCGATCGACCGGATCGCGCCTTCCACCAGCGGGTGCGGCGAGCCGAGGTCGCAGACACCCTGGCCGAGGTTGATCCCGCCCGGGACGCGGGCGATCACCTCGGTCAGCGCGCGCAGCGGGTTGTCGGCGCGCAGATGCGCGCAGCGCGAAGCCAGAGCGTCAGTCGGGTACTGCATCGAGCGGTGTTCCGCGCCGTGCATGTCGGGCTCGCCCCGGCTTTGTCAACTGATGGGAGCATCGCGCGCGCCGACCACCGGCGGGCTCGCGTCACTCGCACGAGATCGCATCGCCGGTCCCGGAGAGCAAGCGGAACTCGGCGAGCGCGATCGCCGCAACCGGATAGGGCCACTGCTCGAGCGCGAAGCGGTTCGAGAGCGCGGGACAGCTGCCGGTGCGTTGGAAGCGCCGCTCGCCGGGTCGCAGGATGGCGATCCCGTACTTCAGATGCTGGGGAAACGGGTTGTGCACGGTCAGAAACACGTCGTCGGAGCCCGGCTCCTGCCAGGAGCGCAACACGATCTTTTCGCCCGGATCGGCGTCGCCGACCACGGCGACCGGCGCCAGCGCCAGCCCCTCGCTCCGCACGGTCACGCAGAGCGTCTCGCCGGGGCGGATCGTCACCGTCCCGTGCGCGAGCGCCGCTTCATGCCCCGGCATGCAGGAGGGGACGCCGCTGGCGGCGGCGCGGAAGACCGCGTTGCTCTCGACGGGCTGCGGCTCGTACGAGCTGCACCCGAGCGCAAGCGCGATGAGGACGAGGACATAGGACTTTCGCTGCATGCGAGCTCCCC
>JBFXHX010000061.1:0-17913 GCA_050176585.1 Binatia bacterium | reverse complement strand
CTCGCGCAGGCGCGCCATCGCGGGGCTGGCCCCGTACAACCCATCGGCCGCTTCGACCGACTCGCTCGCGGTGTCCAGGTCGACGCGCAATGCTTCGTCCGGGAGCTCGGCTGCGGCCGACCCGGTCGCGAGATCCTGTTGGATGTCGCTGACGTTTTGCAGCACGTACAAGGCGCCGATCGGAAGCCCGAACGTATTCGCCAACGGCGCCGCCACGCAGCGCAGCTGGCGGGGGCGGCTGTCCCCGTTCATATGGCTGAATTCGATCGCGTCGGCGGCCGCCGATGATTGGAGGAATGCGAGGCGCGCCGCGGCGGTGAGCTTGAGGGGCGCGAAAATCGCCCCGATGTCCCGACCGATCAACTCGCTCGGGGCGCGGTGCGCGAGCTCGGCCGCGACGATGTCGACGGCCGTGATGCGCCCCTCCGCGTCGGTGGTGACCAGCCCGCTGTTGATCGTGCGCGCCAGCGTGTCCTGCAGCAACGCGAAATGATCGCGCTCCGCCTGCTTCTGCTGCAGCTGGCGCTCGGTGTCGGCGAGCCGGCGGGTGAGCACGCTGGAGAGCAACGCGATGAGTGCGAACGTCAGGTTCGTCGACGCAGCGCGCAAGACAATTTGGTCGAGCGGTGCGGCGGGTGCCGCCGTCCACGCGCCGAGCGCGTCCACCAGCAACAGCGCGTCGTACGCGACGGCTGCCGCGATCGCGGCGAACAGCGCGCCCGCCCCGAAAAGCAGCACCGCCGCGTTGATGATGGGCAGGCAGTAGAGCACGCCGAACGGGCTCTCGAGGCCGCCGGTGAGGTGGATGACGCCGCTCACCAGCAGAACGTCGAACGCGACCTGCGCCAGCGTGAAGCCGCGCAGACGGCGGATGCGCGGCAGCAGCAGCGCGGACACGCCCGAGACGGCATACGTGACGGCGACCACTAGCAGGATGTGCTCGGTCTCGGCGCGCCCATGCGCACCGCCGAGTACGGCCGCGGCGACGATGGCAAAGAAGCAGGAGATGACGGCGACGCGGCCGAGCAGGAACCACTTCAGGCGGTGCCGCAGGTCGTCCTCGCTGCGCGCATCGAGCGGTGGTGCGCTCACCGACTCACCCGATTACCGAGCCGAGCTTGAAGATCGGCAGGTACATCGAGATCACGAGGCCACCGATGACAGTGCCGAGAAACAGAATGACCATCGGCTCCATCAACGTGGTGAGGTTGGCGACCATGTTGTCGACCTCGTCTTCGTAGAACTCGGCGATCTTCTGCAGCATGGCGTCAAGGGCGCCGGTCGATTCGCCGACCGCGATCATCTGGCACACCATCGGTGGAAAGACCTTGCTCTCCACCAGCGGCTCCGAGATGGAATTGCCCTCGCTGATGCTGAGCCGCGTCGCCAGCACGGCGCGCTCGACGACTTTGTTGCCGGAGGTCTTCGCCGTGATCAGCAGCGCGTCGAGGATGGGCACGCCCGACGACACGAGCGTGCCGAGCGTGCGCGTGAACCGGGCGATCGACGATTTGCGGATCAGGTCGCCGAAGACAGGCATTTCGAGAAAGGCCCGATCCATTGCCAATCGCCCGTTCTCGGTCTTGTAGGTGTAGCGCAAGGCGACGCCCGTCCCGACCGCGACCAAGGCGATCAGATGCAAGTACGCGATCGTGAAGTTGGAGAGGTTGATGACGAACTGCGTCGGCGCGGGCAGCTCCTGGCCGAAGCTCGAGAACAACTCGGCGAATACCGGAATGACCCAGACGAGCAGCACGGCGGTGACGCCGGTCGCGACGGTGATGATCGTGGCCGGATAGATCATCGCGCCCTTGATCTTGGACTTCAGCTTCATGGACTTTTCCATGTAGACGGCCAGGCGCTGCAGGATGGTGTCCAGGATGCCGCCGACCTCGCCGGCGGAGATCATGTTCACGAACAGCTCGTCGAAGATCTTGTTGTGCTTGCGCAACGCCTCGGTGAAGGTGGCGCCCGCTTCGACGTCTTCCTTCATCTGCCGGATGATCGAACGGAATTTCTTTTTGTCCGTTTGCGACGCGAGGATGTCGAGGCATTGGACGATCGGGAGGCCGGCGTCGATCATCGTGCCGAGCTGCCGGGTGAATACAACGATGTCGCGCGTCTTGATGCTCTCGCCCAGCCCGGGGATCGTGATGTCCTTGTCGAGGCCTTTACCACGCTCGCGGATCTTGGCCGGGATCGGTTGGATGCGCTGCGAGCGCAGCCGCGCCAACACGGCGTCGCGCGTCGCCGCCTCCATCTCGCCGCTAATCGTCTCGCCGCGCGGCGTAATGCCCTGCCACCGATAGATCGCCATTTTCTTGACTCCTGCCCCGGGAAATCCCCTGGAAACTCCAACCGCCTTCGGTGCCGCCGATCTCGCTGCATTCAGACAGCACGCGCTGTGCCACGTCGCGTCCGCGGCCCTTCAGTGCACCGGGCTGCGCATGTGCCGTGTTACACGCGGTGAGGTAATCGTCGGTCAACAATGTTTGTGAGGTCCCGTTGGCGCGGGCTGCTGTGGCGACGCTGCGCTGCGGGCAGAGTGCAAAGCGGGCGGACGCGGTCCGCTCGCGACGAGGCTGCGCTCGCGCCGCAGTCTGGCGGCGCGGACCCGGAGCGCGGCGCTCAGGCGGAGCGGGGGAGGCGGCCGGGGTTACCCAGCATCGGCCGGAGCTCGTCCGGCTCGGTGGCGTGCCCCATGGTCTCTTCGTAGCTGATCAGCCGGCGCGTGTAGAGGTCGAGCAGCGACTGGGTCATCGTTTGCATGCCGAATTTGCTCTGCCCCACCTGCAGCTGCGAGTAGAGTTGGTGGATCTTGTTTTCCCGGATCAGGTTGCGGATCGCCGGATTGGGAATCATCACCTCGACGGCGAGCACGCGGCCGCGGCCGTCGAGCCGCGGGATCAGCTGCTGCGAGATGACCGCTTGCAGAATCAGCGAGAGCTGGGCGCGCACCTGCGGCTGCTGCTGTTCCGGGAAGATGTCGATGATGCGGTTGATGGTTTGGGTAGCGCTGTTGGTATGTAAGGTCGAGAACACCAGGTGACCGGTCTCGGCTACGGTCAGCGCGGCCATCACCGTCTCGAGATCGCGCATCTCGCCGATCAGCACGACGTCCGGATCTTGCCGCAGGACATGCCGCAGCGCCTCGTTGAAGCTGTGGGTGTCGGCGTAGACCTCGCGTTGGTTGACGATGCAGCCGCGGTGGGGGTGCACGAACTCGATGGGATCCTCGAGCGTCACGATGTGCTCGTGCCGTTCGCTGTTGATCTTGTCGATCATCGCCGCCAGCGTCGTCGACTTGCCGCTGCCGGTGGGGCCGGTGACGAGCACGAGCCCGCGCGGGAGGCGGGTCAGCTCGCCCACCACGGGCGGGAGTCCCAGCTCGGCGAGCGGCCGCGCGGCGTAGGGGATGGTGCGAAACGCGCCGCCGACGCAGCCGCGCTGCAGAAACAAGTTGCCGCGGAACCGGCTGAGGCCCCGGATGCCGAACGAGAAGTCGAGCTCCTGCGTCTCCTCGAAACGGTGCTTCTGCGTCTCGGTGAGCACGCTGTAGCAGAGCGACTTCGTGTCGTTGGCCGTCAGCGGCGGAAACGGCAGCGGCCGCAGCTCGCCGTGGATCCGCATCATCGGCGGGCTCTCGGCCGTCACGTGCAGATCGGTGCCGCCGCGGTCGGCCACGATCTTGAGGAAGTCCTGCAGGGTCGCTGCCCCGCTCCCGCCGCTCTCGCCCGCCGTTTCAGCCATCGTCCCCCGACCTGCCCACTGTGAGCCCGCGATAGACGCGCGATCTCGCCTCAATCGGCCATGGTGACGCGCAGCACTTCTTCGACCGTCGTCAGCCCCTGCTGGAGCTTCATCAGGCCGCTCTGCCGCAGCGTCTTCATGCCGAAGGACATCGCGGTCTTCTTGATGTCGGTCGCCGACGCCCCTGACAGGACCAGGTCGCGCAGCTCTTCGGTCACCGGCATCACCTCGTAGAGCGCCACCCGGCCGCGATAGCCGGTGCCGCTGCACTGCGGACAGCCGGCACCGCGAAAGCACGAAATCGGCCCCGGCACTTCCTCGCGGCTCATGCCGAGCTCGACCAGGACGTGCGGGTGGATCTCCACCGGCTCCTTGCACGCCTGGCAGATCAGGCGCGCCAAGCGCTGGGCGAGGACGAGGTTCACCGAGGACGCCACCAGGAACGGTTCGACGCCCATGTTCAGCAACCGGTTGATCGTGGACGGCGCATCGTTGGTGTGCAGGGTGGACAGGACCAGATGCCCCGTGAGCGCGGCTTTGATGGCGATCTCGGCGGTTTCGAAATCGCGCACCTCCCCGACCATGATGATGTCGGGGTCCTGGCGCAGGAAGGAGCGCAGGGCGTTGGCGAAGTTCAGCCCGATTTCCTCGTGGATCTGCACCTGGTTGATGCCGACCAGGTTGTACTCCACGGGGTCTTCGGCAGTGGAGATGTTGGAGGTGATCTTGTTCAGCTCGGACAGCGCCGAGTACAGGGTGGTCGTCTTGCCGCTGCCAGTTGGGCCGGTGACCAATACCATGCCGTACGGCTTGTAGATCGCCTCCATGAAGTGCTTGAGCGCCTGCTCTTCGAACCCGAGCTTGGTCATGTCGAGTTGCAGGTTCGACTTGTCCAGCAAACGCAACACGATCTTCTCGCCGAAAATCGTCGGCAGCACGGAGACGCGAAAATCCATGTCCTGGCCGGGACCGAACTTCAGCTTGATGCGGCCGTCCTGAGGCAACCGCCGCTCGGCGATGTCGAGCTGCGCCATCACTTTCACGCGCGAGGTGATCGCGTTCTTCAGCTTGAGCGGCGGTTTCATGATCTCTTCGAGCACGCCGTCGACGCGGTAGCGGACGCGGAACATCTTCTCGAACGGCTCGAGGTGGATGTCGCTCGCCCGCCGCTTCACCGCGCTGGTGAGAATGGCATTCACCAGGCGGACGACCGGCGCGTCTTCGGTGGCGCGCTCGAGCTCTTTGACATCGATCTCCGCCTCTTGCTTGACGAGCTCGACATCCTCGCTCTCCACCTCGGCCAGCACTTCGCTGTAATCGCTGGCCTGGTCGTAGAGCGCGGCGATCGCCGCGCTCACCGAGCTGGTCGCGGCGACCGCCACTTTCACGTCGTACCCGGTGAGGAATTTGACTTCGTTGATGGCGACCAGGTTCGACGGATCCGACATCGCGAGGGTCAGCGTCGACCCGGTGAGGCTGATCGGCACCAGGTGATGGCGCCGCGCGAGCGTCGGCGGGACCAGGCGGGCTACTTCCGCCGGAACCTCCATAGCCGCCGGATCGACCAGCGGCAGCCGATACTCCTTCTGCAGCAGGGCGGTGAGCTCGCCGTCGCTGAAGATGCGCAGGCCGACGAGCGCCGTGCTGAGCGCGCCGTACTCTTCCTGCTCTGTGTGCTGCAGGGCGCGCTCGAGCTGCGCGCTGTTGATCAGCCCGCGCTTGACGAGCAACTCTCCGAGGCGGGTGCTCATGGGGCGATCGTCTTGGCAACGCCGCGCGCCGACGGCGGGGCGCGACGGTAGCGACGGCCCCCCAGCTGGTCAAGCGCGATTTTTGCCGTTCAGTGCTCGGCGCATCACATTTAGCGGCGGGCGGCGCCCAGTCCACATGGCAAATGCCCTGGCGCCCTGATGGAGGAGCATCTCGGCGCCGTCCGATGCTCGCCGCCGCGCCCGCCGTGCGCCGCGCAGGAACGCGGTGTCACCGCCGTACAGGAGGTCGATGAACAGGCACTCGGCCGGGGAAGCCTCGTATGCGATCGGCAGCTCGGCGCCGTGCAGGCCGGCCGACGTCGTGTTGATGACCGCGGCGGCGTCCGCGAGGCACCCCTGCCGGGTGAGCGAGGACAACGGCGCGACCCGGAGGGCCAACTCTGGAAAGCGGCGCGCCACTGTCCGCGCGCGGCTGGTCGTGCGGTTAACGATCGTGATGGGCGTCGCACCGCTGGCGGAAAGCGCGGCCAGCACCGCCCGCGAAGACCCGCCGGCGCCGATCACCACGACGGGGCGCCGGCGCAGGCGGGCGCGCGCACCGCGCAGCAGTTGCGCGAACCCGTACACGTCGGTGTTGTCGCCGTGCAGCACGCCGCCGCGGTTCACGATGGTGTTCACCGCCCCAACGCGCTGCGCGAGGGGGTGGACGACATCGAGGTGTGCGAGCACCGCTTGCTTGTGCGGCACCGTGACATTCGCGCCGGCCAGGCCGAGGGCGCGAATTCCCGCCACCGCGCGGCCGACGTCTCGCGCGCCGACGGCGAACGGCACGTAGACCCAGTCGAGCCCGAGCGCCGCGAAGGCGGCATTGTGCATGGCCGGTGAGCGGCTGTGCCGGACCGGATCGCCGATGATCCCGACCACCCGCGTGCCGCCGCCGATGGTGGGACGCCGTGTCAGACGCGCCGCCACTCGCTCACCCGGTGGTGGTCAGCCGGCCGGCGGGCCCGCCCACACGAGCGCGCCGCTCGGCCAGCGCTGTACGCGGGTGGCGGGGCTCACGAGGTCAGGGCAGCGTGCGCGGCGGCGAGCCGCGCGATCGGCACTCGATAGGGCGAGCAGGAGACGTAGTCGAGACCCACGCGGTGACAGAAGATCACCGAGCGCGGATCGCCGCCGTGCTCGCCGCAGATGCCGAGCTTGAGTGCGGGTCGTGCACCGCGGCCGCGATCCACGGCGGTGCGGATCAGCGCTCCTACGCCCTCCTCGTCGATCGACTGGAAGGGATCGCGCGGGTAGATCTCAAGCTCGTTCACGTACGGCACCAGGAAGCGGCCGGCGTCGTCGCGCGAGACGCCGAGCGTGGTCTGGGTCAAGTCATTGGTTCCGAATGAAAAGAAATCGGCCGCGCGGGCGATCTGGTCGGCGGTCAACGCCCCCCGCGGCACCTCGATCATCGTGCCGATCGAGTACGTGAGCTTGCTGCGGTGCTCCGCCATCACTTCGCTGGCGATGCGCCGGACGACCGCCGCCTGGAGCTCGAGCTCCTTCACGTCGCCCACCAGCGGGATCATGACCTCGGGGCGTACGCGGATCCCCTCTTTCTCGACCTCGATCGCGGCTTCGAAGATCGCGCGGGCCTGCATTTCCGTGATTTCGGGGTAGATGATGCCGAGCCGGCAGCCCCGAAAACCGAGCATGGGGTTGAACTCGTGCAGCGCCTCCACGCGTTCGTGGACCTGTGCCAGCGGGATGCCGAGCGCATCGGCGAGCGCCTGTTGGTCCGCGAGCTCGTGCGGCAGGAACTCGTGCAGCGGCGGATCGAGCGTGCGGATGGTGACGGGCCGGCCGCCCATACTGCGGAAAATGCCCGCGAAGTCGCTGCGCTGCAGCGGCAATAGCTTGGCCGCCGCCGCGCGCCGGGCCGCGGGCGAGTCGGCGAGAATCATCTCCCGCATCGGGCCGATCTCGTGCTCGCCGAAGAACATGTGCTCGGTGCGGCACAGCCCGATACCTTCGGCGCCGAAGGCGATCGCGGCCGCGCTCTGGTCGGGCTGGTCGGCGTTGGCGCGCACGCCCAACGTGCGCGCGCGGTCGGCCCACTGCATCAGCTGGGCGTACTGCCGGTACACGGCGGCGTCCTGGGGGTCGAGCGTGCCGTCGATCAGCACGCGCACGACTTCGCTCGGCTCGGTGTCGATGCGGCCGCGAAACACCTCGCCGGTGGTGCCGTCGATGGAGAGATCGTCGCCCTCGCGCAACACGACGTCGTCCGCGCCCTCGACGCGCAGCTCGCGCGCCCGGTAATCGATACGCAGCGACTCGCAGCCGGCGACGCAGACCTTGCCCATCTGGCGGGCGACCAGCGCGGCGTGGCTGGTCATGCCGCCGCGCGCCGTGAGGATGCCCTGCGCGACCGCCATGCCGCGGATGTCGTCGGGCGAGGTCTCGATGCGCACCAGGATGACCGGCTCACCCCGGCCCGCCGCCGCTTCCGCATCTTCCGCGTTGAAGTAGATGCGTCCCGTCGCCGCTCCGGGCCCGGCGTTGAGGCCGGTGGCGAGGCGCCGCTGTTCGCGCACGGCCTCGTCCTTCTCGGCCGGGATGAAGGTAGGGCGCAGAAGCTGGCTCAACTGCTCCGGATCGACGCGCAACAGCGCTTCTTTCCAGTTGATGAGCCGCTCGCCGACCATGTCCACCGCGATGCGGATCGCGGCCGTACCGGTGCGCTTCGCCACCCGGCATTGGAGCATGTAGAGGTCGCCCTGCTGGATGGTGAACTCGATATCCATCACGTCGCGGTAGTGGCGCTCGAGCACGCGGCGGATCTTCATCAGCTGCCCGTAGATGCGGGGTTCGGTGCGCTCGAGCTCGCGAATCGGCAGCGGCGTGCGGGTGCCGGCGACGACATCCTCGCCCTGCGCGTTCATCAGGAACTCGCCGTAAAAGGCGTTCTCGCCGGTGGCGGGATCGCGCGTGAAGGCGACGCCCGTGCCCGAGTCCTCGCCCATGTTGCCGAACACCATCGCCTGGACGTTCACCGCCGTGCCCCACGACTCGGGGATGTTGTTGAGCTTTCGGTAGGTGATGGCGCGGTCGTTGTGCCACGAGCCGAACACGGCGCCGATGGCGCCCCACAGTTGCTCGTGCACGTCCTCGGGAAAGTCGGCGCCGCGCCGCTCGCGAATCGCCGCCTTGAACTCTTGCACGAGGTCGCGCAGGTCCTCGGCGGTGAGCTCGGTGTCGAGCTGCACGCCCCGGGCGCGCTTCGTGCGCTCGAGGATCTCTTCGAACGGATCGATCTCTTCTTTGGATTCCGGCTTCAGCCCGAGCACGACGTCGCCGTACATTTGTACGAACCGGCGATATGAATCGTAGGCGAAGCGCGGATTGCCGGTGAGCGCGATGAGCCCTTCGACGGTGCGGTCGTTGAGGCCGAGGTTGAGGATGGTGTCCATCATGCCGGGCATCGAAGCGCGCGCACCGGACCGGACGGAGACGAGCAGCGGGTTGGCGGGGTCGCCGAAACGCTTGCCGACGCTCCGCTCGACCCGTTGCAACTGGCGTTCGACCTCGCCGCGCAGGGTGGCCGGATAGCGGCGGCCGTGTTCGTAGTAGTACGTACACACCGCCGTGGAGATCGTGAATCCGGGCGGTACGGGTAGGCCCAGACCGGCCATCTCGGCGAGATTGGCGCCCTTGCCGCCCAGGAGGTCCTTCATGCCCGCATGGCCATCGGCGGCGCCGCCGCCGAACGCGTAGACCAGCTTGCTCGGGCGCGCGGCCGTCCTGGCGCGCGCAGCGGTGCGCGTCGCCGGCCGCACTGTCTTGGAACCCGTTCGTCCGCCCATTGAAACTACCTCGTAAACGGCCGCGCCAACCGCATCGCCAACTCGCCGATCAAGGCGTCGATGGGCAGGCGCTCCTGTTGCATCGAGTCGCGATCGCGGAGCGTGACCGTGTCATCCGCCATGGTTTGATGATCGACCGTGATGCCGAAGGGCGTGCCGATCTCGTCCTGCCGGCGGTAGCGGCGGCCGATGGCGCCCGATTGGTCGTAGTCCACCGAATAATGAGGCCGCAGCAGGTCGTACACCCGTTGGGCCTTTTCCGGCTGCCCGTCCTTGCGCAGCAAGGGGAACACCGCCGCTTTGATCGGCGCGAGCTGCGGGTGGAGGCGCAACACGGTGCGCGGTTCGCCGTCGGCGACGTCCTCGTCGTAGGCATCGACCAAAAACGCCAGCGTTGCGCGGTCGGCGCCGGCGGCCGGTTCGATCACGTAGGGGAAATAGTGCTCGCGCGACTCCTCGTCGAAGTAGCGCAGGTCCTTGCCGCTGTACTCCGCATGCCGGCGCAGGTCGAAATCCGTGCGGTTGGCGATGCCCTCGAGCTCCGACCAGCCGATCGGGAATTCGTACTCGATGTCGGCGCACCCCTTGGCGTAGTGGGCCAGCTCGTCCGCGCCGTGCGCACGGAGGCGCAGCTTGTCGCGCCGAATCCCGAGTTGCACGTACCACTGGAGCCGCGCCTCGGTCCAATATTCAAACCAGCGCTCGTCGTCGCCCGGCTTGACGAAGAACTCCATCTCCATCTGCTCGAACTCGCGGGTGCGGAAGAGGAAGTTCCCGGGCGTGATCTCATTGCGGAACGACTTGCCGATTTGCGCGATGCCGAACGGCATTTTCTGGCGCGAGGTCGTTTGTACGTTCTTGAAATTGACGAAAATGCCCTGCGCCGTCTCCGGCCGCATGTAGACGGTGCTTGCGGTGTCCTCGACCGGCCCCATGAACGTCTTGAACATCAGGTTGAACTGACGCGCCTCGGTGAGGTCACAGCGCTCGTATTGGCCCGGAGCCTTGCTCGGCTTCAGCGGACACTGAGCGTCGGCCAAGCGATCGGCGCGAAAGCGGCCCTTGCACTCGCGGCAGTCGACGAGCGGGTCCGTGAAGCCGGCCAGATGCCCGGATGCCTCCCAGACGCGCGGATGCATGAGGATAGAGCAGTCGATCCCGACGATGTCGTCGCGGGTCTGAACCATATCGCGCCACCAGGCGTTCTTCACGTTCCGCTTCAGCTCGACGCCCAGCGGACCGTAGTCCCAGCAGCTGTTCAGGCCGCCGTAGATTTCACTCGACTGAAAGGTGAAGCCGCGCCGTTTGGCGAGGTTCACGATCTTGTCCATCGTCACTTGCGTCATGTCGGAAACACCACTGGGACTGGCGGAGATCAGCCGTCAGGGAGTAGCACGCCGCGCTAGAGCAAACCAGCGTGCGGGCGCAAAGGCGCGCGTTTAACGCGGCCGCGATTCGCCGTTCGTGCTGAGCGGTCGTCGCCCATGCGCGCGCGCCGCCGCGAGCAGCCGATCGCAGTCCTCCACGATGATGGCCGCGGCCGCGGGTGGCGGCGACGGCGTGGTTGGGCGCGCGACGGCTTCGCGAAGCCGGGCGGTGAGCCAGGCCGCTTGAGCCTGGCGATCCCAGTGGCGTTCGCTCGCCCATACCCCGACATGCTCGGCAAATGCACGGGCGTTATCGGCCTGGTGATCGCGCGCGACGGATGCGCGCGGCACGACCAGCGCGGGGACGCCGACCGCAGCCAGCTCGGCGAGCGTGATGGCGCCGCCGGCCGAAACCACCACGTCAGCCCAGGTGTAGGCTTCGCCGATGTCTGCGATGAATCCGTCGACTCGCGCCGGGAGGTCGGCGCGGCGATACGCCGCGGCGACGGCCGCGGCATGCAGCTCTCCCGCCTGATGCCAGATGCGCAGACTCGGCAGTGCCCGACGGACGGCCGCGAGAAGCTCGGGCGCTTCCGCGTTCAGGAACGGCGATCCTTGGGTGCCGCCGGTGACGAGCACGCGCGCTCCGCCGTCGCCGGTTGCCCGCGTGCGAGTCAGACCGGCGCGCAGCGGTACGCCGGTCACGAGGGCGCGTCGGGCGCTGAACTGTGGCAGCGCGTCGGCGGTGCCGAGATACACGCGGTCGACCAGCCGACCGAGCAGCCGGTTGGTCAATCCGGGTGCGGCGTTCGGCTCGATGAGCGCCGTGACCAGGCCCAGCCGATGCGCGGCGAGCAGCGGAGCCGCCGAGACATATCCGCCCGATCCGATCACCAATTGAATGGCCTCGGCGGCGAGCAGCCGGCGCGCTTCGCGCCGGCCGCGCAGCAGGCGCGATAGGGCACGCAGCTTGCCCCGGGGTCCGACGCCGAACAGCGGCGCCGCGGGTACGGTGCGGACCGCGAGACCCGCTGCGGCGGCGAGCTGCGCGGTGGGATCGCCCTCGGCGCCGATGAACACGCACGCGGTGTCGGGCCGCGCGGCCTGGTATGCCGACGCGACGGCCAGCAGCGGAAAGACGTGACCCGCGGTGCCGCCGCCGGTGAGGGCTATGCGGAGTACCGCGGACGCGGGTGGCGACGGGATGATGACATCCTCCTCTTCGGCGCGGTTGAAGGCGCAGGGAGCGGAGTGTAACGGTGCGCGGAGCGCGACTCAAAAACAGCGCCGCGCCGGCCCGCCGCGCCCTGCGGGCTCCACTCGCCATGTCTGCAGAACCTCTCGCCGGTGCGCGCGTCGCCGTCGTGGTGCTCGGCGACGTCGGCCGCAGCCCGCGCATGCTGCGACACGCGAGCGCGCTGCTCGGCACCGGTGCGGCGGTGGAGTTGATCGGCTACCCGGGCGCCGATTTGCCGAGCGCCTTGGCCGGCCACCCCGGGTTGTCGATTCGCCATCTGGCCGAGCCGCCGCGTGCCGGGCGCCACCAATTGTCCCGCGCGCGGTTTCTCGCGTACGCGCTCTCGCGCGCTAGCTTGCTCGGTGCACGGCTGCTGTCCCGCGCCGTCGGCTCCGCGCCGCGTCCGGACCTCTGGTTGCTGCAAACGCCGCCGGCGCTGCCGACGTTGTTGCTGCCGCCGCTGGCCGCACTGCGCGGCGCCCGCATCGTCGTCGACTGGCACAACCTCGGCCACACCCAGTTGGCGCTCACCCTCGGGTCAAGCCACGCGGCCGTGCGGGTGGCGCGCGCGTTGGAGCGGCGGTTGGCGCCGCGGGCACACGCGCATCTCTGCGTATCTACCGCGTTGCAGCGCGCGCTCGCGACGGCGTGGCGGGTCCGGGCTCCCGTCGTGTTGCGCGATCGCCCAGCGGCGTTTCTCGCGCCCGCTACGGCGGCCGATCGCGGCGCCCGGCGCCGGCGCCTGGGCCAGCTTCTCGGCCTGGAGCTGGACGGGCCGAGGCCCCCACTGGTGGCGATCAGCCCGACGAGCTGGAGTGCCGACGAGGACACCGACCTGCTGCTGAATGCGCTGGCCGCTTGCGAAGCCGGTCTGGGTGGCGCCGATGGACTTCGGTTGGTGGTGGTGCTGACCGGTACGGGGCCGAACCGAGCGCGTTTCGAGGCGCGCGCCGCGGCAATGCCGCTCCGCCGGGCAGCCGCGCGCACGGCCTGGCTGCAGCCGGATGATTACGCCACGCTGCTCGGCGCCGCAGACGTCGGCATCTGTCTGCACCGGTCATCGTCGGGGCTCGATCTGCCGATGAAGATCGCCGACTGTTTCGGCGCCGGACTGCCGGTCTGCGCCGTGGACTACGGCGAAACGCTGCGCGAAATGCTCGCACCAGGGCGCACGGGCGTGCTGTTCCGCACCGCGGACGAGCTCGCACGGCACTGCCTCTCCTGGCTGGCTCAGGGCGGCAGCGCACACCTGCAGCACTTGCGCGCGGGCGTGGCGGGCCTCCCCCGCACGACCTGGGAGGAGGGCTGGAGGACGGAAGCGCTGCCGGTGTTCGCACGCCTGCTCGGCCGCGCCGCCGCCGGCGTCAGCTCGCCAGCTGCTCGATCAGCTTGAGCGAACGCAGCGGTCGGGCGAGGTGCAGGGCCAGCAGCCGCCCGGTGAACTGCGCCGCCCCGGCGGCGTGCGCGCCGAGTGCTCGCTCGCGGCACCGGGTGAGCGGTAGCGCCTTTAGCGCTTCCAGATGGGGCAGCAGCAGGGCGTCGATCGGCACGGTGGGGTCGTCATCCCGCCGGCAGTCCGCGCCGCTCAGCGTACCATGGTGCGTGCTCAGCAGTATCGGCTTGTCGCCCGCCCACGGCTGTCCGCAGTGCGCGCAACGGTCGAGCAGCGGCTCGAACCCGGCGCGGGTGAGCAGTTGCAGCTCGTAGCCGCGTAAAAATCCCGCTGTTGCGGGTCCGCGCTCGAGCGCCTCCAGTGCCTCGGCGAGCAACTCGTACAAGCCGCGCACGGGTTCGTGCTCCATCGTCAAACGGTCCACCAGCTCGGCGACGTAGCTGGCGTACGCGAAACGCGACGGGTCGCTGAACGGCAGCGAGGATGCGAGCAGCTCGCAGCTCTCGAGAAAGGCCAGCTCCGCGCCGGGGCGCGCGCGGAAATACACCCGCACGCGGGCGAGCGGCTCGAGCGAGTTGGCGAAGCGCCGCCGCGATCTCCGCGCCCCTTTGCCGATGCCGGTCAGCTTGCCGAAATCCTCGGTGACCAGGGTGGCGATCTTGTCGCTCTCGCCGTACGCGCGCCAGCGCAGGACGATCGCCCGGCTGCTCTGAAACGCTGGCACCCGACGAAGAAAACACCTGAACGGTTGGTTGACAAGGGATCCTAGAGCCTTAGCTTGCCGCCGCTGCGGGCGGCACATCCGGCCGCGCAGTTTCTGGCGAAAGGTATCCCCTCCATGGCAGCCGAAGACGATCCCAAGACGCAGCGTTCGGAACCGGGACAACCGGCGGCTGGCGAAGTGGCCGCGGAGTCATCGGGCTCCGGAGTCGATGCGCCCGACATGGCAGCCCAACGCGCCGAGACCGAGCGCTTCCGCGATCTCTACCTGCGCGAGCGCGCCGAGTTCGAGAACTACAAGAAGCGCCTGCAGCGCGACCACGGTGAAGCGCTGCGGTACGCATCCACGCATCTCGCCCGCGACTTGGCGCAGGTCCTCGACGATCTCGAGCGCGCCATCGAGCACGCCGAATCCGGGGGCAACGGCGAGCCGCTGGTCGAGGGCGTCCGCATGGTCCTCCGCAATGCGATGGACGCGCTGAGCCGGCACGGCATCACGCGGATCGACGCCACCGGCGAACGGTTCGACCCCGCTCGGCACGAGGCGATCGCCACCGTGCGCACCCCCGAGCACGAACCGAACCGCGTCGTGCAGCAATTCCAACCCGGCTACGTCCTGCACGACCGGGTCATCCGGCCCGCCAAAGTCAGCGTGTCCACCAAACCGGAGATTGAAAGCCCCAAGACCGGTGATTAACTGCTGCCCTGCCTCGAGTGTTCAGCGCGAAGGAGACCATCCCACATGGCAAAAGTAGTCGGTATCGACCTCGGCACCACGAACTCGTGTGTCGCCATCATGGAAGGCGGCGAGCCGAAAGTCATCGAGAACTCCGAGGGCAGCCGCACGACCCCGTCGGTGGTCGCCTTTACGGATTCGGGCGAGCGCCTGGTCGGCCAAATCGCCCGCCGGCAAGCGATCACAAATCCGGAAAATACGCTGTTCGGCATCAAGCGCCTGATCGGGCGCAAGTTCGACGACCCCGAAGTGCAGCGGATGATGAAGGTGGCGCCGTTCAAGATCATCCGCGCCGACAACGGCGATGCCTGGGTGGAGTGCCGCGGCAAGAAATACAGCCCGCAGGAGATCTCGGCCTTCATTCTGCAAAAGATGAAGCAGACGGCGGAGGACTATCTCGGTGAGAAGGTGACCGAAGCCGTCATCACGGTCCCTGCATACTTCAACGACAGCCAGCGCCAGGCGACCAAGGACGCGGGACGCATCGCGGGCTTGAACGTGTTGCGCATCATCAACGAGCCGACGGCGGCGGCGCTCGCGTACGGACTCGACAAGAAGAAAGATGAGAAGATCGCCGTGTTCGATCTCGGCGGCGGCACCTTCGACATCTCGATCCTCGAGCTCGGCGATGGCGTGTTCGAGGTGAAGTCCACCAACGGGGACACCTTCCTCGGTGGCGACGACTTCGACCAGCGCATCATCGATTACCTGGCCGACGAGTTCAGAAAGGATCAGGGTATCGATCTGCGCAAGGACCGCATGGCTCTCCAGCGCCTGAAAGAGGCGGCCGAGCGCGCGAAGATGGAGCTGTCCACGGTCAGCGAGACGGACATCAACCTCCCGTTCATCACCGCCGACCAGACCGGCCCGAAGCACATGACCATGAAGCTGACGCGCGCCAAGTTGGAGGCATTGTGCGCCGACTTGCTCGATCGCCTGGAGGGCCCGTGCGTCACGGCGCTCTCAGACGCTGGCCTGTCGGCCAACCAGGTGAACGAGGTGCTCCTCGTCGGCGGCATGACCCGCATGCCGGCCGTCCAGGCGCGCGTGAAGAAGCTCTTCGGCAAGGAACCCAACAAGGGCGTCAACCCGGACGAGGTGGTCGCGATCGGTGCGGCCATCCAGGGTGGCGTGCTGAAGGGCGAGGTCAAAGACGTCCTCCTGCTCGACGTCACGCCGCTGTCCCTCGGCATCGAGACACTGGGCGGCGTGTTCACGAAGCTCATCGAGAAGAACACCACCGTTCCGACCAAGAAGAGCCAAGTCTTCTCGACCGCGGCGGACAATCAGAACGCCGTGACCATCCGCGTGTTCCAAGGGGAGCGCGAGATGGCCGCCAACAACAAGCTGCTGGGGCAGTTCGACCTCGTGGGCATTCCGCCGGCCCCGCGTGGAATCCCGCAGATCGAGGTGACGTTCGACATCGACGCCAACGGCATCGTGCACGTCCATGCCAAGGATCTCGGCACCGGTAAGGAGCAGTCGATCAAGATCACCGCCTCGAGTGGCTTGAGCGAGAGCGAGATCAAGCAGATGGTCCGCGACGCCGAGGAGCACGCGGACGAGGACCGCAAGCGGCGGGAATCGGTCGAAGTGCGCAATCAGCTCGACGGCCTTGTGTACCAGACCGAGAAAAACCTCGGAGAGCACGGCAGCGAAGTGGATGCAGAGGCGCGGTCGACTATCGAAAGCGCCCTCGCCGACGCCAAGGCCGCCCTCGAGAGCAATGACGTGGACCGCATGCGATCGGCGATGGAGCGCCTCACCCAGGCGCAGCACAAGCTCGCCGAAGCGATGTACGCGAAAGCCGCGCGAGCCGGCGGGGCGGAAGGGCAGCCGCCACCGCGCGGCGATGGCGCCGCCCAGCAACAACCCGGGGCTGGCGGGGGACGCGACGACGTAGTCGATGCGGACTTCGAGGAAGTAAAGGAATAGAGGAATAGGCGTCGAGCGGCGCCGAGCGTGCGGGAGCCCTCCCTCGACTGCGGGGGAGGGCTTTTGTACTGTAGCTGGGGGCTTTGGTGCGTGGCTGCGAAGCGCGATTACTACACGGTGCTGGGGGTGGCACAGGATGCCACTCCCGAACAGATCAAAAAAGCTTACCGAAAAGTCGCACTCAAATTCCATCCGGATCGCAATCCGGGGGATAAGGCGGCCGAGGAGCACTTCAAAGAGGCGGCCGAGGCCTACCAAATCCTCTCTGACCAGGAGAAGCGCGCTCAGTACGATCGGTTCGGCCATGCCGCGTTCGACCAGGGCGCGGGGTTCGGCGGATTCGACTTTTCCGCCAGCGGCTTCGAGGACATATTCGGCGACATCCTCGGAGATTTCTTCGGCGGCCAACGGCGCGGGCGGAACCGCGCGCGGCGCGGCGATGATCTCCGCTACGACCTGGAGATCGATTTCGAGGAAGCCGTCTTCGGCGCCGAAAAGACGATCCGCGTTCCGCGGCTCAGCACCTGCCGCGAGTGTCGCGGTTCGGGCTCGAAAGACGGCGCCGCGCGAGAGACGTGCGGCACTTGCCGCGGGGCCGGCCAGCTGCGCTACCAGCAGGGGCTGTTCAGCATCGCGAAGACGTGCAGTCGTTGCCAGGGCCAAGGCACCGTTCTGCGCGATCCGTGCCGGACGTGCGGTGGCGCCGGCACGGTGCGCGGGCAACAGACGCTGAGCGTCCGTATTCCCGCCGGCGTCGATACCGGCTCGCGCCTCAAGCTGCGCGGCGAAGGCGAAGCCGGGCAGAATGGCGGGCCGTCCGGCGATCTCTACGTGCTGCTGCACGTTCGCGAGCACCCGCTGTTCACACGCGAGGGGAACGACGTCGTGTGCGAGGTGCCGATCGGGTTCACCCAAGCCGCGCTCGGCGCCGACATCGAAGTTCCGACGCCGCATGGGAAGGAGAGCCTGACCATCCCGTCGGGCACGCAATCGGGCGACGTATTCCGTCTGAAGGGCAAGGGCGTGCCCGATGTCCGCGGCTACTCGCACGGCGATGCCTTGGTGCGCGTGGTGGTCGAGACGCCGCGCAAGCTGACCACGAAGCAGCGCGAGCTGCTGGAGGAGTTTGCCCGCCTGAGCGGCGAAGAAGTGCATCCCATCTCCAAGGGCTTCTTCGACAAGGTCAAGGAGATGTTCGGTTAGCTCATCGGG
>JBFXHX010000060.1:12994-18990 GCA_050176585.1 Binatia bacterium | reverse complement strand
GCCGAGCAGCGACAGGCGCGGGTTGAGCTTGCGGCGCACCTTGTCGATGGTGGCGAGCAGCAGCTCGGCGCCACGCATGGCGAGGTAGTCGCTCTGCAGCGGAATCAGAACCGAGTCGGCCGCGGCCAGCGCATTGGTTGTCAGCAATCCGAGCGACGGCGGGCAGTCGATGAGCAATAGATCGTAGTCGTCGTGGATCGGACGCAGCGCGTCCTTGAGGGCACGCTCGCGGTTCATCTCGGAGAACAAGTCCATCTCGGCCTTCGAGAGGTCGATGGACGCCGGCGCGATGTGGACATTGCCCATCGACGTCGGGCGGATGATGTCCTTGATTGAGATGCCCGGCTTCGTATCCAGCAGGACGTCGTAGATGGTCGCCGGCAGCTCGCGGACGTCGAGGCCGAGACTGATGGTCAGGCTCGACTGCGGGTCCAGGTCGACGAGCAGGACCTTCTGTCCGCGCTCGGCGATGGCGTGGCCGAGGTTCAGGCAGGTCGTTGTCTTCGCCACGCCGCCCTTCTGGTTGGCGATAGCGATGATCTTCGGCATCGGGGTGGTATCAGAGGCGAGTAAGCACCTTCATGGTAAGTGACACTGGCGAAACCTGTCAAAATTTCAGGGCTCGCGACGCGCGTGAACTCGGCGAGCGCAGTCGCTGCCGACGTTCTTGTTGAGCGCGCGTCTTGTCAGGTCTGTGCGTTCGCGGGACGCCGAAACGAGCGTGGGCACCGAGTGCCCAAATCGCGTGTTTCCCAGTGATTCTGGATGAAGTCGGAAATCGCTAAGTGTCCGAATCTTCTTCAGTTGGCATCACTGGATCACACTCGCGCTCATGTTCGATTCCCCCCGCCTCCACTTTCAATGGTTCCAAGGGGAACCGACCTTCTTTGAGCGAGATCGAACCCTCGCTGATCTTCTCAGCCGGCAGTCGTTCGACGTCGTCCCAGAAGTTAGCCCGCGGAGTACTTCGCTCACATTCGGGATCCGAGGTGAGATCGCCGCAGCAGACTCGTTGCTCTCCGCCAGCGGAATCGACCCTCTGGGCGGTGGGATTTCGGGATCACTCAATCAGGGGCTGTCCCAGGGGGTTCCCTCACTCCAGCCTGGAGTCAGCAATCCGCCAGAACAGCACGCCAGCCTCGCCGGCGCCGCTACCCGACTGCGTCACGTGATCAAGAACATCCAGATTGACGGTCCACGTGGTACTCGGATTATTCAGCTACGGTATCAGCGCTTGCCGGTTGTTCGGTTCGACTACGGCCTCTATCCGGGAACTCACGGTCAACCACGGCTGCACGGACACCCCCCGAGAATCTTGCCGGGCAAACACATTCCCCTGGATCCGCGCAGATTCACGGACCCGGGCGGGTTCTTGAACCGATGACTACAGACCGACAACGTGCCGAACATACCGTGAGGCTTCTGGAGGGGGTCGTCTCTGGGACCATCGAGGCCCTGCAGGCACTGGAATCGTGGCCAGATCCGGATGAAGAGACCGACGAAACGATCAAATCAGCGTGGCATGAGCTCTCGCACTACGCTGCCGATGAAGACATCCGCAGTCGGGATCCCGAATACGCGCGATTCATGAGAGAGACTCTAGCGGCGCTGGCGAAACGGATCCGTCAAACTCATCGATTCTAAGACTGGAGCGCTGTTCACGCGCGTCGCGTGGAGCGCGGCGGACAACATCACCGCGCGGCGGTGCGGCGGGGCTTCTGATAGGCGGGCGAGTGCGCCTCGATCTGGCACATAGCGGCGCGGTCATAGACGCGCTCGGTGCAGGTGGGGCACTCCCAGAAGGCGAGATCCGGGAGGACGTAGCTGCGGCCGGCGGGCGTGCGCGTGACGGTCTTGCGGACGCGGCGGATCTTCGCGCTGCCGCAGGTGGGGCAGCGCGTGATCTGCGGCGCCGTGGTCATATCGCCGAGGAGAGCGTGCGCAGCGGCGCGCGCGCTTCGGCGAGGACGACGGGGGAGAGCCAGAGCGAGGACTGGTGCCCACGGCGACTATTCGCATATCATTGGAGGGAAGGTTGTCCGCACGACGCCAGCCTTGGATGTGTTCAACTCCAACCACTTCTCGAAGCAGGATCTGATCGGAATCAGGGCGGACGCCGCGGGAATCCCTTCGTACCGCGGTTACTTGGGCACACCGAGTGGGGTGTTGCGTGCCTACGACCCAGGCTCCGGCCGAATCTACACCATCAGGTGAGGACGCCATTATGAACCGCCCCGGGTTTCCCGGAGGCTGTGTTATGTGAGTCCAGCCTCCATGGCTGGGGTCTCCTGTGGAGTTACCCCGGTTTCGTGGACACCTGACCCCTTTCCGGGGGGAGAGGAGTCCACGATGCCCAAATCGCACAAACCGTACCCGCGAGAGCTGAAGGCCCGGCTCATCGAGATGGTGCGCGGCGGTCGGACGCCAGAGGAACTGGCGGAGAAGTTCGAGCCCACCGCGCAGTCGATCCGCAACTGGGTGGCCCAGGCTGAACGTGATGTGGGTCGTCGGACCGACGGCCTGACCACCGACGAGCGAGTTGCGGCGCCTGCGTCGCGAGAACAAGGCGCTGCGCGAAGAGCGGGAGATCTTAAAAAAGGCCGCGGCCTTGGTTTGCTGGGGAGACCGGCTCGATTCCGTCGGAGGATTCGGGTTCGTGAGAGCACATCAGGCCCGCCACCGCATCGCCACGCTCTGCTGCGTGCTGGGTGTCTCCCGCAGCGGGTATTACGCGTGGCTCACTCGACCGGCGTCGGCACGGGCAACCACCGACGCGCTGCTGACCAAGCAGCTGCACGGCGTCCACGCGTGTACGCGGGGCACATATGGGGTGCCCCGCGTACACGCCGAACTGCGGGCCCAGGCGTGCGCGTCGGACACAACCGCGTCGCCCGCCTCATGCGGGCCGCGGGCTTGGCGGGCGTGAGCCGGCGCAAGCACGCGGTGACTCCCATCCGCGGGCGCGACGCGCACGGCATCCCGGATCTGGTCACCCGCAATTTCACCGCCGCGGGGCCGAACCAGCTCTGGGTGGCGGACATCACGTACATCCCGACCTGGGCCGGGTGTCTGTATCTCGCGATCGTCCTCGATGCGGGGAGCCGCCGGATCGTCGGCGGGCGATGGCAACGCACTGCGCACCGCGCTCGTGCTCGAGGCGCTCTCGATGGCGTTCACCCAGCGCCGGCCGACCAACGTCATCCACCACTCCGATCAGGGGTGTCAGTACACGTCGATCGCCGTCGGGCAGCGCTGTCGCGAAAGGACCGTACGGCCCTCGACGGGATCGGTCGGTGACGCGTACGACCACGCGATGTGCGCGAGCTTTTTCGCCACGCTCGAATGCGAGCTGCTCGACCGCCGCCGGTTCAAGCACCAGGTCGAAGCGCGGCTGGCCGTCTTCGACTTCATCGAGGGCTGGTAACCCCATCGGCGGCACTCAGCCCTCGTCTACGAGTCACCGATCAACTACGAACGGCAGCAGCTCGCCGACCCCAAGTCCGAAAGCGTCCACCTGTCCACGGAACCGGGGTAACTTCACCTGAGTGCGACGGTGCGCAGCTTCGTACTCTGCGGCGGCACGTAGCCAAGCGGTTCGAGCAGCCGGCGATTGTTGAACCAATCGACCCACTCAAGGGTCGCGAACTCCACCGACTCAATGCTCCGCCACGGACCGGATCGCCGAATGGCCTCCGCCTTGAACAAGCCGATCACCGATTCGGCGAGGGGCGTTGTCATACGAATCACCGACGCTCCCGACCGACGGTTCGATCCCCGCGACCGCCAAGCGCTCGGTGTAGCGGATGGCCAGATACTGCACGCCGCGATCGCTGTGATGGACGCGGTCGCTGCATTGGTAGGCGAATCGATGGATCTCTCCGCGTGGGCCGTTTCGGTCTTTTGTTCCACCGGACCAGAGATATACTCTCGGACGCACGCACAGTGGCATTCCGTGATCGTCGCCCACGGGTGCGGCGGCCGTTGGCCGCACTGTGCAACGTCTGGGCCGGGAGACGGCCGAGAGGAGGTATTGCTGATGCTCCGTCCGATGCGCTCATGTCTCCAAGCACGCATTACGGCGTGCTTGGTCGCGCTCTGCGTCGCCGAGCTGCCGGCCGTGAACGCGGTGGCGCAGAACACTCCCACCGCGGGCGCGCCGACGCCGGCGCTTGCACATGCTGTGGTCCGCGAACTGCTACCGAGCGTGTTCTTCGATATCGCCGTACTGGACGTACAGCTCTGGCAATGGATCGGCCTGCTGGCGTTGCTCCTGCTGGCATGGATCCTTTCCTGGGCGCTGGTTACGATCATGCTGCGCGCCGCGCGTGCGCTCGTGGCCCACTCACGGACCACCGCGGACGATCGCTTCCTGGAAGCCGCCGCCGCGCCGGCACGCTTGATCGCCGCCGCGATGATTTTCACCGGCGGCACGCATCTGCTGCGTCTAGCGGCTCCCGTGCAGGCCTTCGTCAACCAGATCGGCCGTGTGATCATCATCCTCGCCCTGGCCTGGTTCGTGACGCGCGTCATCGACGTGGTGGCGGCGCTCGTCACCGAGCGGCTTGCGGCGCGTGGTCAGGCGAGCGCGATAACGCTGATGCCACTCGGGCGGCGTGCGATGAAAGCGGCGGTCGTCGCGCTCGCCGGGCTTGCCACGCTGCAAAACCTGGGATTCAACGTCACCGCCATTCTCGCCGGTCTCGGAGTCGGCGGCCTGGCGGTCGCGTTGGCGGCGCAGAAGACCGTCGAGAATCTCTTCGGCGGCTTGACGCTGATCGCTGATCAGCCGGTGCGGGTCGGTGATTTCTGCCGCTTTGGCGACCGTGTCGGCACGGTCGAAGACATCGGGTTGCGGTCGACGCGTATCCGCACCCTCGACCGCACGGTCGTCTCCATCCCCAACGGCGAGTTCGCGGCGCTGGCGCTGGAGAACTTCACCAGCCGCGATCGCATCTGGTTCCACGCCACGCTCGGCCTGCGCTACGAAACGTCGGCGGATCAGTTGCGCCACGTGCTGATCGGGCTCAAGCAGCTGCTGGCGAGCCACCCGAAAGTGCATCCCGATCCGGCACGCGTGCGCTTCGTACAGTTCGGGGCCTCATCGTTCGATGTCGAGCTCTTCGCCTACGTTCGGACGGCGGACATCAACGAGTTTCTAGCTGTGCAAGAGGATCTTCTCCTGCGCATCATGGACGTGGTAGCCGCCAGCGGAACCGGGTTCGCATTCCCGTCGCAGACGCTGTACCTGGCACGCGACCACGGACTCGACCCGCGGCGCCGCGAAGCCGCGGAGCATCAGGTGGAACGATGGCGCCAGCAAAAAGCGCTCGGCTTGCCGCAGCTTCCGTCAGAGCAACTCGCTCGGCTCGCCGATACGCTCGACTATCCACCGCGCGGCTCCGCGATCGCCTAGTGCGCCCCTCCCGACTGCCGCGAGCACAGAGCCGAGATTGGAGCGATTACCCACCTCGCTCAAGGATGGGCCTTGATGTGAATGTTCCGTTCTGGCCGGCTGTCAGCCGTGACGCGACTGCCGGCATGGTATCCGCACGACGACAGCCGTGTTCAGGCGCGTCCTCCTCCTCATACTCCTCTCCGGCTCTGCGGCGGCTGCCGTCAGTGTGGACGACGTGTGCGGCGACGCGGAGCTGACCATCTCCGAAGTCGCCATCACCGGCGAAGCTTTTGGAGCAGCGCGGCGTCCGCGGCGAAATGCTCAGCGTCCCGGCGCCGTGGTACACCGTGGCAGCGTTGCTTCGATCCGCTGCACTTAGCCCCAGGGTCTTTCGCACCGATCTGGAGCGCACGGGCAACCTGTGCGAGGCTGGCTATTACGAAGCCGAGGTGACGCACGATCGCACCTTCGCCGGCGCGAAGATCGCGATCGCCATCGTCATCAGAACCCGGGCCGATCACCTCGGTGAAATCGATCGCTATCATGGCGACAGACTTCAACTTGGCCGCCGATGAAGAAGCGTCGCTGCGCGCCAGATCCC
>JBFXHX010000060.1:11178-12894 GCA_050176585.1 Binatia bacterium | reverse complement strand
GCACTATCCGTGCCCTTTCGATCGCTCGCAAGCGGCCGAGTTCATGTCGTCCGGTGGCGCAGTTCCGGTGACGGGGAGCCCTAGCGGCACCTGGTCGCGCTGCCAGAGCCACGGTCTTCCGACGGCCCTCCATGGCCGCTGAGGTTGCGGGCCGAATTGATCAACGCCACGTGCGAGAAGGCCTGGGGAAAGTTGCCGAGAAAGCGCGCGCCAGATGCGTCATACTCTTCCGGTAGCAAACCGACGTCGTTGGCGATGCGGAGCAGCTTTTCGAACAGCGCCTGGGCTTCTGCGTGACGCCCGAGGAGCGCGTAGTTGTCCACCAGCCAGAACGTGCAAAGCAAGAAGCAGCCCTCGCCGGCGGGCAGCCCGTCCACGCCGGTGTGGCTTGCGTACCGCAATACGAAGCCCTGCGCGTTGGTGAGCTCGCGCTCGACGGCGGCGACCGTGCCGCGCACGCGCTCGTCCTCCGGCGGCAGAAAGCCTACCAGCGGAATCATCAGCAGCGCGGCGTCGAGCTCGCGGCCGCCGTAGTACTGCACGAATGTGTTGCGCTCGCGATCGAAGCCGTCGCGGCAGACCTGTGCGTGGACGGCGTCGCGCTGCCGGCGCCAGCGCTCCACGGGCCCGTCGAGTCCGAACTCCTCGACCGCTTTTACGGCGCGGTCGAAGGCGACCCAGGCCATCACTTTCGAATGCGTGAAATCGCGCCTGGGCCCGCGCATCTCCCAAATCCCCGCGTCCGGCAGCTGCCAGCTCGACTCGAGATAATCCATCAACGCGCGTTCGACGCGCCACGCGTCGGGATCCGGCTCGAGCCCCGCCCGGCGCGCGAAGTCGAGGGCGTCCATCAGCTCGCCGAAGACGTCGAGCTGCAGCTGGCGGTGCGCCGCGTTGCCGATGCGCACGGGCCGCGAGGCTTCGTAGCCCGGCAACCAAGGCAGCTCGATCTCGGTCAGTTGGCGCTCGCCGGCGAGTCCATACAGCGGCTGCACCTGCGATGGCATACCGGCCACGGCGCGCACCAGCCAATCGCGCCAAGCAGATGCTTCCGCTTCGTAGCCGCCGATCATCAGGGCATAGAGCGTGAAGGTGGCGTCGCGCAGCCAGCAGAGGCGGTAGTCCCAGTTGCGCACGCCGCCGATACGTTCGGGCAGCGACGTCGTCAGCGCTGCAACGATTCCGCCGGTCGGTGCATAGGTCAGCGCCTTGAGTGTGATCAGTGAGCGCACCACGGCGGGACGCCACTTGCCATCGTACGTGCAGTGCGCGGTCCAGTCTTCCCACCACCGTTCTGTGCTGGCGAGAAGGTCATCCGCCGGCGCCGTGGCGGGCGCGTCCTCGTGTGAGGGATGCCAGGTGATGACGAAGGGCACACGGTCGCCGGCGTGCACCGTGAACTCCGCCACGGTGCGCATGTCCACGCCGTGCGTCTCCACCGGTGTGGCGATATGCAACCCATTGGGCCCGGCAATGGCTTGCAAGCCGTCGCTGCAGCGGCGCACCCACGGAACGAGCGAGCCGTAGTCGAATCGCAAAATGAGCTCCATCCGCATCGCCACCTGGCCGCTGGTTCCCACGACGATCCGCGCGACGTCGGGCTCGACGCTGTGCGGCGGCATGAAGTCAATCACCGCCACGCTGCCGCTGTCGGTCTCGAACGTCGTCTCGAGCACTAGGGTATCGTTGCGATACGCGCGCCGCGTGCGCCGCACC
>JBFXHX010000060.1:8441-11078 GCA_050176585.1 Binatia bacterium | reverse complement strand
GCAGCTGCATGTCGACACCACGGATGGCCGCGTCACGCTCTACGGGACGGTCGGTTCCGAATCCGCCAAGGCGGACGCGGAGCGGATCGCCCGCCGGGTCGTCGGTGTCCGTGAGGTCCGCAATCTGATCACGGTCGTCGCCCCGCCATTGCAGCCCGCGATGAAGGATCAAAACAAAGCGGTCGAGGAAAATGTGATCTTGGCGCTGCGCGGCGACCCGGGGCTGGCCAACACCGGTATTCGTGTCGAGTCCGCCGATGCGGGCGTGGTCGTGTTAGGCGGCACGGCCAAGAGTCTCAGCGAGCTGCAGCGGGCAGTGCGGATAGCGCGCGGTGTCGCCGGCGTGCAACGCGTGCGGAGCGTCGTCGAAACGCCGCCATCGCTGACGGAGAAGGAAATTTCGGGTGATGCGTCCGCGGCAGGAGCCGAGGACAATCCGGCGCGTGATACCTGGCTGACGACGGCGGTGAAAGCGGCGCTGAAAGACGATCCCAGCATCGCGGCAGGGAGTATCGCCGTCGACACCGAGGATGGCGTGGTGACGCTGTTCGGCGTCGTGCCCAGCGATGCGGCGCGGCGCGCGGCGGAGCGGACTGCCCGATCCATTCGGGGCGTGCGCTCAGTTCAAAACGAGCTCCTGGTCCGCACGGATAAACGCTGAGCCCGCGCGCCGGCCCCCGGCCACATGGCGTGCTCGCGCTCGCGCATAGCCGCGGCGACGCAGTGCATCGCCGCGGGGCCGCCGGCTGGGCCGGGCTTTCGCGCCTGGCGGGCCGTCCAACGGCTCTCGCTGTGCGCGGCGTCGTGCAGCACGAGCACGAGCTCGCGCACGCTGGGGCGCGGCGGTTCGAGGGCCGCCTTCATCATGGTCGTGGTGACGTCCGCGGCGCAGGTGTGGCGGCCACCACGGATGCGAGCGCCAGCGGCAGGAGCATCGCCGCTGTCATCCCGCATCGTCGCACCGAGTCGATCGTCGCCGCGGCCGGGAGCTCATCCGCACGGTACGTGCGCAGCGAAGCGCGCAAAGCCAGGCGCGGTGAACGTGTTGCCGGTCTCGGAACATTGGCCGCCAAACCTTGCAGATTGTGCCTGCACCGCCACGGAGCCGCGATGTAAGAACGGCGGTGAATACAACCCCGGCCGCGTGCAAGCTGCGCCGCCAGGCTGGCGGGCGCGTCGGTGATCGCGCCGCCAAGCGGCAGATGGGTAGTGTGGCCGTGTGGCACAACGGCTGCTTGTCGAACCTCGCGTCCATGGTCCGGCGCTTTATCCGCAACCCGCGTCCGGCGACGGTGACCCGTCGCCCGGCACGATCGGCTCGCCGCTCGTCGCGGCTGCGGGCGCGTCGGCGTGCTCCCCGTCGTTATGACGCCGGCACATTTCAGCGCGCCGCACAGCGGCGGCTGCGCCGGTTTCGGCAGGGATCGATACTGGCGGTTGCCATCACCGGACTGTTGCTGATGCTGTGGGGGGACGCGCCGCTCGAGGGCGAGAGCATCGTGGCGGCGGCCGAAGCTCAGAGCGGAGGCGAGGTGGTCGCCGATCCGGCCGTCGCGGTCAGCGAGGCGACTGCGACGATCCGTGATCTGGCGTTCGGTTTCTACGGCTTCCTGCCGCGGCTGGCGATCGTGCTGGTCCTGCTGGTGAGCGCGGCATTGATCGCCCGGCTGGTGCACGCGGTCTTGCGACGGACCCTGCGCGGTTGGCAGCGGCGCGAAGCCCTGAGCGCCCTCGCCCGCGTGGTGATTTTCGCGGTCGCGGTGATCGCGTCGCTGAGCGTGCTGGCCGGCGACGTGCGGGCGGTGGTCGGCTCGGTCGGTCTGCTCGGCCTGGCGGCGTCGTGGGCGCTGCAGACGCCGATCGAGAGCTTCACCGGCTGGTTGCTGAACTCGTTTCGCGGCTACTACCGGGTCGGCGACCGCATCGCCGTCGGCGACGTGTTCGGCGACGTGTACCGCATCGACATCCTGACCACCACGGTGTGGGAGGCCGGTGGCGAGGGCAAACCGGTGACGGCGGCGCAGCCGACCGGCGCGCTCATCACCGTGCCGAACTGGGAGATCCTGCGCTCGAACGTGGTGAACTACAGTCGCGATTTCCCGTATGTGTGGGACGAGGTCACCATCAACGTCGCCAACGAGAGCGATCTGGCCTATACCGCGTCGGTGCTCGAAGCGGTGGCCCGCCGCGCGCTCGGCAGCGAGATGGCCGCCGCGGCGCAGCGCTACCAGGATCTGTTGACCGTCCAGCGCCTGGCGTTCGAGGTGGAAGAGTTGCCGCGCGTCTATGTCTCGCTGGCCGATGCGTGGACGAATTGTACGATCCGCTACCTCGTCCCGGTGCGCACGCGCCGCGGTTGGTCCTCGGCCCTGGTGCTCGCCGCGGCCGAGGAGATCGCGAAGCCCGAGCACCGCGCCCGCATCGTTCCCGCGTATCCGCGCAACGAAGTGCTGCTGCGCGAGCGATGGGGCGGCGATCGTTGACGCGGACGACGGCCCCCAGCCGCGTTGACGATCAGCGCGAGCGTGGCAGCGAGCGGCAGGCGCGCCGCCAGCCAGAAGCCGCCGGCGCAGAAGGCGATGTCGCCGACCGCGTTGAGGATGCTGTCGCCGTGGTACCCGAGCGCGAGCGTCGCGG
>JBFXHX010000060.1:0-8341 GCA_050176585.1 Binatia bacterium | reverse complement strand
CGCCGCGGCGACCAACGCCAGCGCGAGCGCCACGTGGCTTCGTCATGCGCGAGCTCGACTGATGCGGCAGAACTCCGTGCCGGCGGCGATGGGATGGGCCGATTCACGGCCGCCCCCAAGGGAGGCCACACACATTCACGCCAGGCACCGCAGCTTCGAGGTCGAACGAGGACCATCATCGTCCTCGGGCTTGCTGTCGGGATAGCCATGAGTACCGGTTTCGTGCTCGCGCTCGCTGTTCTGGTCGGCGGCGATCCGCCGACCGAACCGGCCGGTGACTGGCCGGACGCCGAGCCCTCAGCTGATTCCCTCTTCCGGCCACTCCCATGGGTGAAGGGGTCAGCCGCTGACCGCAGCTGTCGCCGCCGCATATAGCCCGCTGGAAGTCGAGCCGATTCCCCGGACCAGGGAATTCTTCCACCGCCCCGCAAGGTGCGCGGGATCAACAACGAAGCGTGAGGATCAAAACAGGTCGAGAACGGCAATGAACTTCACCTTGCACAACCAGGACCTCCGAATCCTCCAGACGGAAGCGCCCAAGCCGCGCTACGAACGATCACCCGGATGGACGCATGTTGATTGGAGGCCGACCCGTTCGGTCGGACATGACCGACCTCGGCAGCGGTGAGGCAGATGCTCACCGCGGTGCGCAGGTTCTCCGGCCATGCGGCCGGGTGGCCCAGATCGTCGCCGACCGGTCGAGCGCGCGCACGGGCGTCGCCATCTCGCTGTCGCCCGGGACGAAGCGCGCGCGTGCTTCCCCGCTTGGGCGGGACCCCTCTCATCCAGGGCTCCGTCGGATTTTGCGCGCGGCCGCCGCCGGGCTCGCCGGACAGCCATCGTGCGAGCGCTGCCGCGCATCTTCGTTCACCGCGGCGACAGCATCAGGCTACGCTCCGTCGCCGGTCCGTGAAAGACAGGCCGGGCGATTTTGCCGTTCTGACGGAGCGTTCTACAGCCGGCAACGGCACCGCCCGCCACCACGGCGCGCCACGGTGCGGCACCATGGCGGCACACGACGTGCTGTTGGGATGGCCCGCTTCAGCGTCCGCCGCGCCTGGTCGGAGCTCGTCCGGCTGACCGGCCGCGATCTCTGGGAACGCGATCTGACGGAGTTCGGCATCGTACGGCGAAGCGTCATCACGGCGCTGCGCATTGCGGCGGTCGTCGGCCGCGGCTTCAACCGCCACCAGCTGACCACCCGCGCGGGGTCGCTGACCTACGTGACCATCTTCAGCCTGGTGCCGACGCTGGCGGTCGCCTTCGCGATGTTCAGCGCCTTCGGCGGCCTGGCGGACGCGCGCGACACGCTGCTCACGCGGATCATGTCCTATCTGGCCGTCGGCGTGCGCGAGGAAGTCACCGCCGGCATCGACCGCATACTCGCCAACATCAACGGCGGGGCGATCGGCGCCACCGGCCTGGTCTTCGTCATCATCGCCGTGTTCATGCTGCTCAGCAGCATCGAGGACGTCTTCAACGACATCTGGGGCGTGAAGCGCAGCCGCACGACGTTCCAGCGGCTGACGCTCTACTGGACGGTGGTGACGGTCAGTCCGACGCTGGTGGTGCTCGGCATGTCGCTGCCGGCCTTGCTGCGGCAGGCGCACGCACTGCGCTGGCTGCTCGAGCGCACCGGCACCTTCGACGTCTTCTTCGGCGTCGCGATGCCGTGGTTGTTCGTGATCGTCGGCTTCACGCTCCTGTACGCGCTGATGGTGTCGCGCAAGATTCCATGGTCGGCGGCGATCATCGGCGGTATCGCCGGCGGCACGCTCTGGTTCGCCGCCGCGCACGCCTACGGCTGGTACGCGCGCTCGACCGTCTACTACGCCAACATCTACGGCTCGCTGGCGGCGATCCCGATCTTCATCTTCTGGCTCTATCTCTCTTGGCTGCTGGTCTTCATCGGCGCACAGGTCGCCTTCGCCTGGCAGAACCTCGACCGCTACCGCGAGGAGATCCTCGCGACGGCGCCCAACCAGCTCAGCCGCGAGCGCATCGCGCTGCGCCTCCTCGCCGAGGCGGCCCGGCGCTTCGTCGCCGGCGACCCGCCGCTCAACGCCGGCGAAATGGCGACCGAGCTGCGGATGTCCGCCCGCGCGGTCAACGAAGCGTCGGGCGATCTGGTCGCGCTGGGCTTGCTCCTCGAGGTCGGGGACGAGCCCCGGCTGCTGCTCACCCGCGATCCGCGCTCGCTGATGCCCGCCGAGGTGCTGCACCGGCTGCGCGCCGCCGGCGAGGAGATCGTCGCCCGCGACGACGACCCGCTCATGGAGCGCGTGCGCGCGCTCCATGAGCGCGCCGAAGCGGCGGCCGAAGCGGCCTGGGACGAGCTCAGCTTCGTCGATATGGCGCGCGAGGAGGGACGCGCCCCGGCCGAGGCGGAACGCCGCGGTCCGGCTCGCCGCGCCGCCCCGGCCAGCGAGCGACACGGATGAAGATACGGCTGGCTGCGGTCTGGGACGCGCTGCGGACCGGCTACTGGTTCGTGCCGTCGCTGATGATGGTGGCCGCGCTCGGGCTGGCGTGGTCGACGCTCCAGGTCGACCAGCGCTGGGCCGAGCTGACGGCCAAGGTGGGGTTCTTCGCCGGCACGCCGAGCGGCGCCCGTTCGATCCTCTCCGGCGTGGCCGCCGCGATGATCACGATCGCCGGCCTGACCTTTTCGATCACCATCGTGGCGATCACCGTCGCCTCGCAACAGTACGGGGCGCGCCTGCTGCGCACCTTCATGCGCGACCTGACGAATCAATTCGTGCTCGGCGCCTTCGTCGCGATCTTTCTCTATTGCCTGCTGGTGCTGGGGGCGATCCGCAGCGAAGATCCGCGAGGCTACGTGCCCGATCTCTCGGTCACCCTGAGCGTCGCCTTCGCCGTGCTCGGCCTCGGCGTCTTAATCTATTTCATCCACCACCTGTCGAGCTCGATCGATGCGGCGCATCTGATCAGCGTGGTCGGGACCGAGATCGACGCGAACGTCGACGCGCTGTTTCCCGAGCGGCTCGGTGAGGAGCTCGAGGTGGCCCCGGCGGAGCTGCCGCGCGGCCCGGGGGCCGGCGTGTTCGCGAACGCGAGCGGTTACGTGCAGGCGATCGACGAGGACACGTTGCTCGAGGCGGCCGGCCGGCACGACGCGGTGATCCGGCTCGAACGGCGGCCGGGCGATCTGTGCATCGAGGGCACCCGCATCGCCACCGTCTGGCCGGGCAACGACGAGGCGCTGGCCCGCTCGATCAACGAGAGCCTGGTGCTCGGGAATCAGCGCACGGCGCTGCAGGACGTCGAGTTCTCGATCGACCAACTCGTGATGATCGCGGTGCGCGCGCTCTCGCCCGGCGTCAACGATCCGTTCACCGCCATGCTGTGCATCGACCGGCTGACGATCTCCCTGGCCCGACTCGCTCGACGCTGCATGCCGCGCGCGGAGCGTTCCGACCAGCGCGGCGCGCTGCGGGTGATCGCGCGCCCCTGGACGTTTCCCGCCGCGCTCGATGCCGCGTTCAACCAGATTCGCCAGCACGGCTGCGCCAACACGGCCGTGACGCTGCGCCTGCTCGAGTCGCTCGCGGTCCTCGCCACGCGCGTCCGCCGCCCCCTCGATCGCGCCGCCGTGCTGCGGCAGACCGACCTGATCGAGCGCGGCTATGCGAGCACCGCCAGCCAGCCGGAGGACCGGGCCGACGTGCGCGAGCGCGCCCTCCGCGTGCGGCGGGCACTCTCCTGAAGCCTGTCCATCGGAGGCTCGCCTCGCGCCGGTATCCAGGTGCCTCTCGTATGCGCGGATACCTGGAACGTCTGCGGATCGATGCGCGGCTCGATGCCGGTCACATCGCCGCTCGGCACACCTTGCAACTCGACCGAGGCGCCCACCGAGAGCCCGCGCGGCGATTGGGCGAAGAGCACGGCGAACCATTGCGGGTGACTGGCAGCCAGGCCGCAAGGCGTCGGCGCGTTCATCGAACAGCCGAAAGCGCGTGTGAGCGTCGGCCGGCGGCTCGGCAAGCGCCTGCGGCGGCGTCTCGAAGGCGTTGCCGCCGAGCAGGATCGACAGCAGGGTTTGCGTCTCCACGCTCAAGCCGGCGGCTGTCAGAGTCAGGTCGACGCCGCTCGCCACCCAGAAGCGGGTGCTCGGTTTGACGTACCGATCGTAAAGGCGCCTCGACGAAGACGGTGACGTGCAACGTACGTCCATCCGGTTGCAGGTCGTAGGAGACGATCTGCCCGACGTGCAGCCGCCGCAGGTGGACCGGCGTGCCGACGTCGAGCGAGTCGAGATCCGGCGTCTCGAGCACGAACAGCCGTCCCGGTTGGTCGCGGGTGAACACTGGCGGCGTCTCATGGCCGATGAACTCGCGCCGCGGTGTGTCGGACTGACCGATGGCCATCCGGAGAAATGGGCCGGACAGGATGGTCGTCGACCAGTCACGTTGGCTCCGGAGAGGCGCGGCCGCACGACCCAGGAGAGAGTGTCGGCCATCAGCAGCGGCGTGGTATGGGGCGCCATCTCAGCGGTCAGCACGACCCGGCGATGATCGTCGCCGAGCCGCACCTCGGTGACGGTGGCGATGTCGATTCCCCTTGTAGTGGATCGTCGTGTTGTCGGCCTCGATCCCTTCCACCGTGTCGAATGAGATGGTGATCGTCGGGCCACGGTCGACAATGCGGGTAGCGGTGACCCACGCGGCGGCCGCCGCGACGATGAGCGGCACGATCCAGACGGGCGACACGCGGAAGCGCGAGCCCACCCGTCGTGCCACCGGTGGTGATGCCGCGGACTGGTCAGCCATCTGCCTTCGCGCGCCGTCCCACCAGCGCGACCGCGAGCACGCAGGCGATCTGCGCTCCCCGGTGCGACGATGCGCTGAACAGCACAGGCCGGCGACCAGCTCGTGGCCGCCCTCCCAGAAATGCCGCACGCCGCCCCAGACGGGTGGTGAACGACTGCCGGTCCAGCGTCCGCACCCCCATCATCGGCAGGGTGTTGACCAGGATGTAGAGCGCCGCCGCGGCCACGGCGAGCGCCAGCGTGCGCGTGTTCCGCTTGCGCCACAGCACCTCGTCGCAGCGCGGGCAGCGCGCCGAGCCGCCAGCGTCGAGATCCGGCAGGCATTGCACCAGATCGCACTGCGGGCACGCGGTCAGCGCCGGATCGACGATCGGCACGTTGTAGACAGGCGCGAGCTGTCCGGGTGAGCGCATTCGGGCGGAACGCCTAGCGAAGCTCGCCGCCCTGCGGAGCGAGCGCCCTGACCGCCACCTGCAGGATGACGGCCGTCGGCACCGCGATGATCGCGCCGAGCACGCCCAGAACCGCGGAACCGATCGTGATGGCGATGATGACGATCGACGGGCGGAGCCCGACCTGATGCTGCATGAGCTTGGGTACCAGCAGGTGGTTCTCGAGCTGTTGCTGAGCGACGTAGAATCCGAGTACCGCCAGCCCGAGCTCCCACGAGACGGTGAAGGCGAGAAGCACCCCCGGCACGGCGGCAATGATCGGACCCGCGTACGGGATGAGCTCGCCGACCGAGGCCAGCACCGCGAGGACATAGAAATAGGGAACCCCCATCAGGCCGAGCGCGAGCGCGGTCGTGCCGCCGATAATGGCGCTCAGCATCAGCTGCCCCGTCATCCACGCGCCGATTTGCGACGCGATCTGATCCAGCGCGTGCCTTACCCGCGGTCGCCGGCGCCGCGAGATCCCGCACAACAGCACGTCGCGCAGTTGCTGCGCGTCGTGCAGGAGATACAACGACAGCACCAGGATCAACAGGATCCCAAGGATGCCGCCGACCACGGTCCAGAACTGCTGCAGGACCATGCCGCCCAGGTCGACGGGGAGCTGCTGCACCAGCTCCCCCATCGACATCGGGCGGTCGAGCACGTGGTGTCGGATCAGGAACTGCTCCGCGCCGCGGAGCAGCGACGGCCAGTTGCGGGCCAGCTCCTGAGCCTGATCAATCAGCTTCGGGACGACTGCCGCGCCGATGCCGGCCAGCGCGCCGAAGCCCATCAGGTAGACCGCCAAAGCGGCCACCCATCGTGGTGGATGCAGAGCGGTGCCGGGTATGCGCCGCCGTTCGACCCACGCCGCCAGCGGGCTGATCCCGACCGCGATCAGCGCACTCAGGTACACCAGCAGGACGGCCCAGCGCGCCAGGTATGCCAGCCACAACAGCACCACCGCGAACGCGGCGAACAGCACCAGCCGCCCGGCGGACAGTGGCGCGCGACTGGTCGCGTCCCAACCGAGCTGTCGGCGCGCGTCGCCCTGTCGACCCGCAAGCCGCTGATGCGCGCGCGGAGAAGTGGTGGCGTCGGAGTCCGTGACGACGGCGTACTACAAGTCGCGTGCCTCACGGGTTGCGCCGCCGCTCACCGCGGATTGCCATCGGTTCGGACCCGGCCCGGGACCGCCATGGGAACAAACTACACGTCCCTATCGCTTGACGGCAGACAACCTCGACGACCCCGTCGATCAGGAAGAGGGCGTGCGCGCAGGCTGATCGCCGCTCTGCCACACCGGGTGTGTCAGCAGTTGCGGCAAGGTCGTCGGATCGAGGACGTCTTCTGGAACGTGCGCGTCATAGCGGATGCGGAGCACGCGCAACTCGCTGCTGCAGCCTCCTGTCGGCCTCGGTACGCCCCCTCGATGGTCTTTACCGCCTCGAAGCGCTGCACCTTCCAGAGCTCGCCCGATTGGGATTCGCCCAGTCTTTACTCCACGACAGCAACTCCGAGGCCATCCGATTCGTCGCTTCCAACCGGGTCGCGTGAGCGGCGTCGAGCCATCTTCGATGCGTCCGGCAACCGGGAATTCTCATCCGTTGGAATCGCGGCGTACGGCGTGGGGCGGGTCATAACCATTGCCCTGGCCGGGAAGACGGACGGCGCCACATTCGGCACTCGGGATGGCCACGCGCGCCGCCTGCTGCGCGCGACGGGCCTGGAGACGAGGCTCGCGGCATGGATGCTTTAACTCTGTCGATGACCCCGGCGCGCCATCGCGCACAGGCTTCCGAAATCTGAGAACGGCGTCGCCAATGCGTCCTCGACAGATCGCTTCGCGTCGCGGCACGCTAGTTGAACTGGCGGAGCGCGACAGATGAATGGGATGACCTCGAGAGCCGTTCTCGCGACCACGGCACTGGTCGCCGGTGGCGGCGCGCAGCAGGGGGGTGCGGCGGTGCCGTCGTGGACGCGGAGCGGATACCGCCGCCTCGCGCCGTTCTGTGCCGCCGTCCTGATCGGATTGCTCGCCGACGCGGCCTGGACACAGCAAGAGCCGGCGTCGAGCGACCCCGTCCAACAGCGAAGCGATGATCAGAGCCAGGTGCCCGCGTCATCCGTTGCCCCGGAAGAACACGTCCTGACGCAATATGCCGTGGAGATCGGCCGACCGTTTGGATTTCCGATTACGAATTCGATGGTGGTGAGCTGGCTCGTCGCCGCCGGGCTGATCATTTTTGCGCGCATTGCGACGCGGGACATGAAGCAGGTGCCGGGCGGTGCGCAGAATCTCTTCGAGTGGCTGGTCGCGGGACTGTACGACTTCCTCGAACGGATCATCGGTCCGCGCTTGGTGAAGCGCACCTTTTGGTTTCTTGCGACGGTGTTCGTGTTCATTCTCGTCGCCAATTGGGTCGGCTTGATCCCCGGCGTCGGTACGATCGGGTGGGGACACGACACGCCGCATGGCTTCGTGGTCGATCAGCCACTGTTTCGCGGCGCGAACGCCGATCTCAATCTGACGCTCGCGATGGCCGCCGTGTTCTTCGTCTGCTGGATCGTGTGGGCGCTGCAGGAGGTCGGACCGATCGGGTTCCTCAAGGAGCTGTTTGCGCCCAAGGGAGAGAGCATCGGGCCGCTGAAGCTGTTGATGATCGTCGTGTTCTTCGCCGCCGGTTGCTTGGAAATCGTCTCGATTCTCTTCCGGCCGGTCTCGTTGAGCTTTCGGCTGTACGGCAACATCTTCGCGGGCGAAAACATGCTGGAAACGATGTCCCGGATGGTTCCGGGACTCGGATGGCTGCTGCCGATTCCATTTTATTTCATGGAACTGTTGGTGGGGTTGGTGCAGGCATTGGTGTTCATGTTGCTGTGCGCGGTGTTCACGCTGCTCATGTGCATGCATGCGGAGCCAGGCGCTGCCGAGGGACACGCGCGCGGAGCTGCAGACGTGTGACCACAGTCGATCCACGGTTGGCCGCGGGAAAAGAGGGAGGACGAGTATGATTGGCACTATTCATGTCGGCTTGGCCGCGCTCGGAGCAGCGATCGGTGTCGGATTGATCGGCATGGGCGCCTCACAGGCGGTGGGACGGAATCCCGGTGCGGC
>JBFXHX010000059.1:0-19339 GCA_050176585.1 Binatia bacterium | reverse complement strand
CCGCATAGCGCGCTCGGGAGACGTCCTCCCGCAGAGTTCGCCCGGGCATTCACGAACAACGGAGAGTCCCGGACTGCGGGATCACTAAGCTGAAACTGGGAGAGAGACGGGGGGCAGGTCAGCTGGATTCAGAATGCGGGCCGGCGCCTGCAGTTCCTCCGGTTGTTGAACGTCTCGGGTCCTGCCGAGCACAGCGACGGTAGGTCGGCACGAAATGCTCCGGACGTTAGCAGACGTGGACGCGCGTAAACTCGTCTGAGAATGGCGGTGCCGGCACGTTTCCTTGCCGGCACCGCCGGGAACAGACGCAGAGTCCTGCGCGCGCAGGTGCGGTTTCCAATACCCGCGTCAGTTCAGTGTGGAGATTACGGCTTTCGATTTGAACCGAGTGTTCCAGCCTGACGAAGCTCCCCGTCCCGGCTACTACCGTCTGGCCGTGAGCGGCTTGCTACCAGCCAGGCTGATGGGAGCGGAGCCGCGTGCGTCTCAACGCAGACGAACTCTTTGCGCCGCAGGCGTAAGCCCCGGTATGAGCTTGGGCAGGTTTGCGATTGCCGCGTGAGCAGCTCGCTAATGACCTCTCACGATCGTGCACCACTCGCCAACGATATTGAGAAAGTTCCTGGCTGAGTGATCGACGACTGTGACTTCCTTGATCCCGCCGTTCGCCTTCGCCGCGCGTACGCTCGCATCGCCGCGGGCGACCAAGCCGAGGATGGATTCCGCGCAGGCCTTCCCCTCCTTGGTAGCGGCGGGGGACTCGCGCTCTGAGGTCGCCACCTCTCCCCAGACGACCTCGGTTCCCAACATGCCCTTGATCGGCGATTCGACGATCATGCACCCACCGAGACTGGCCATGAGAATCATCGACCCTAGTGCCCCTCGTGCTCGCATATGTTCTCTCCTCCCTGTTAGTTTCGCCGTCCGATACACTTCGAGTGCTCCCGCGGTGACGCATTGCTGCCGCACGGCGCGACGAAGTGGCCCAAGCTGACCAAACGGCTGCCCTCCAAGCAGCGAGCGCTAGCGACGCGCACGCTCACTCACGTCGAGCACTCTGAACTCAGCGGTGACCTGGACTCTGCGTGGGCTTGCTGCGCATCTGTGGTCGATGGGTTCCAGGCCATACGCTTCGCCGCGCCGCACGGCCATCTAGCGACGCCGCAAGTTCGGAGCCAGTTTACGGGCAGCAGAGCCTTAACGCTCGTAGATCGGCATGCTCGGCTGACGCCAGCAGTTGGATCGTGAGCTACATTCGCGCGCGCATTATGACCGCGAATGATACACTTGACCATACGACCGAATTGTCAACCCGGTCGCGGAAGCCGTCCTACAGAAAGCCGCGCTGGAGTGGCCGCTCAGCAGTGAACCGCTCCGGGCTTCCCGGAGACCCGATTACGTGAGCCCAGCGTGCGCGGCCGGGGCCTCCTGAGTGTGATGGTGCGCCGCTTCGTACTCCGCCGGCGGCGCGTAGCCCAGAGGCGCGCGAGAAGCCGCCGATTATTGAACCACTCTGTCCACGCGAGCCCCCGCCGCGGACCATGTGTGCGCCGAATGGCCAGTCTTGAACAAGCCGATCACGGGTTAGGCGAGGGCGTTGTCATACGAATCCGGCGCTCTACACACGGTTCAATGCCCGCGGCCGCCAAGCGCTCGGTGTCACCGATCGCCAGATACTGCACGCCGCGGTCGCGGTGCTGGACCAGCCCGTCGCAATGCGAGCGCGCGTACAGCGCCTGTGCGAGCGCATCGTGCCACGTCCGAGCGCAACGACGCCGCCACGCACCACCCCATGATCCGGCGCGAGAACACGTCGATGATGAAGGCGCCGTCAGCAAAGCCGTCCACGTCGCGATGCAGGTGAGATCGGCTACCCAGAGCTGTTTGGGCCGAGTGGCGCGGAACTGCCGCCGGACGAGATCGCATGACGCGCCATCGCGTCCTCGGTGATCGTCGCGCACACCGCTCGGCCGCGCACCGCGCCACGCACGCCCATGGCGCATGATGCGGTCCACGTGCAGCGTGCCGCGGCGATCTGTTCGCGCCGGAGTTGTCGCCAGACCTTCTGGGCACCGCACACCCGGAACTGCGCGGGCCAGATCCGCTGAATCTCGCCCTGCAACTCCTCGTCACGCATGGCCCGCAGCCCGCGCCGTCGCAGATCGTTCCGGCGCGCTCGGTGCGCGTCGTAGTCCGTCGACGGGCGAGCGGTAGTACCGCGCGGATCGGCTCGACCCCATAGTTGCCGCGGTGAGCGTCGATAAACGCCGCCGTCACTTCGCTCGGCGGTCGAGCTCCTCCTGGGCGAAAAACGCCGACGCCTCGGTGATCGGCGAGGTCCGCACCGGCTCTCAGGTCTCCGGTTTGCAAAGATTCGAAGACACTTCGAATCGTAGATGAAGGCCAGCCGACGCCTGAATGCCCTTCCGATGAAGCGAAGCTGGTGCGGCAGGTTTGGCCCATCCGGTCGCAGAAGGATGGCGCGGGCGGTGTGCTGCCAGGGCTCGCCGCTGACCTCACCGCAACGGCAGGGCTGGATGCGAGCCGTGAAATCCAAGCGTCGCCGGCGCGCTCGTCAGCGCACCGAGCAGGTCGCAACCGCCCGCGTCGCCGGCCGAGCAGGAGGCCGCCGCGAAACGGATGGCGGTCCCCGGATCGCCGGGGACGTAGATGGTCGCCAGCGTATAACAGTCATAGGCGGCCCACCCGGTACAGTTGGACGCAAGCGCAGCGACCGCGCGCTGGCGCAACCACATCACATGTTCATCGCTGCACTCGCTGACACTGTCCGCATAGAAGAGCCGGCCATTGCAGAGCTGAGCGAGATGCGTGCAGCCGTGTCCGTCGCCGCCCTGGCACGCGGTGCGCGCGAGCGCGGCGGCGCGTGCGACGTCGCGCTGCAGGCCGTCGTCATGGAGAACCAGTTCGCTCAGGGCACCACACCCCAACGCCGACCCGCTCGCGCAGGCGCGCCTCAGCAGAGCCCACGCCTTGCTCACGTCCGCGGCAATTCCACGGCCGCCGCGGTACAAGACCCCGGCGCGCGCACAGCTCGTCGCGTCACCGCGTTCACATAGACGCATGCAGTCCCCGGGGTCGTATGAGTTGCACGGGGCCGTGCCCTTCACCTCAGTCACTCCGAGCCGGTCGACCGTATCGTTCAGGTCCACCGACGGGAGCGGAAATGCGTGCAGCGTACGCGCGACTTCGTCGTAGAGATCCGCGAGCCACGGCGGCCGCAGCACCGCTCGCGCTACGGCCAACGCCGCCGGAATGCGACGCAAGTCCATGGGACTGATGACCACCGCGACATTCGTCACGCCGACCCGCAGCGCGAGCGCGAACAGCTCCTCGATCGCCTCATCGCCGACGGGAACGCAGCCGTCGGACACACTGCCACCGTGGATCATGATGTCGCCGCCGAGCAGTCCCCTGCCCTCTTCGCGTCCCCGCGCTTTGTCGAACGCGTTGGGATAGTCCAGGGCGAGCGCGCGGTGGTAGAGGCTTTGCGGGTTCAGCCCGCTCACGCGATAGACTCCCTCTGGAACCTGATGATCTCCCTCGCGCAGCTTCGGTCCGAGCCGCCCGCTCGTCGCCTGGACGAGGTACGAGCGGACGAACGCCCAGCCGTGTGCCGCCTCGGCCCAGAGCTCCAGCCGCGCTTCGGACTTGAGCGCGATCAGCGCCACCGACCGCGGCGGGAAGGGCAGACCGCGGCTGGCGAACCGGTCGGCAAGACGCCCCTCGGCGCGCAGCAGTGGCCAGGCGGTGTCGGACTGGTTAGCTTGCGCTACGCATAGGCGAGCGAGGGGCACCAGCGCGAGCATACACCCGCACAGAATCGCGAATCGCCGCATCACCTCTGAAGCCGCAAAGGTCCGCCCTAGGAGCAATTCGCCCGCTCGTGGGGCCCGGCTAGCGTTCTGGGCGATTCGCTGTCAACAGCGTTAATGGTGCGCACACTCGCGACGTCTGCTTTTCTCCTGTCGGCGTTCTTCGCCGTTGAAGCGCGAGCGAAGCAGCTCAAGGTCTGCACCTTCAGCTTCCACGGCCCCGAAGAAGTCCGCGTGTTCGTCTCGCGCTTGCCGACCGCCGATTTTCAATTTCTCGACCTGAACCCACCGACCCCGCTCGTCGAGACAGGGGCCGATGCGGGCGCACACGGTGGGTCGGACGTCGGGTTCGGCGAGGGCGGAGGGCTGGACAGCGTCTGCCGGAGCGATGTCACGTGCGACGTGGTGGTCCTCTCGGCGGAGTTCGCAGGCAGGTTCTTCGGCCGCAGCGGGCGCTCGCTCAGCCTCCAAGAGATGGAGGAAGCATCCTGCCAGACGCCCTGCGACGGGCTCTTCCACGCGCCGCGCGAGGTCTTTCTGCTCGCTTGCAATACCCTGGCGACCAAGGACAAGGATCTGCGCGGCCCAGCCGCATATCTCCAGGTCTTGCTGGAGCACGGCTTCGATCGCGCGTCCGCCGAGCGCGTCGTCGCGATGCGTTACGGTCCCCTCGGTCAAACGTTTCGCGAGGCGTTGCGCCGTATCTTCATGGGCGTTCCGCGCATTTACGGCTTCTCCTCCGTCGCGCCGACGGGCACATACACAGCGCCGATGCTGGAGCGGTACTTCCGCTCGATGGGCAACTATCGACGCCATCTCGAGCAGGTGCGCCGAGACGGTCCGCGGAACCGCAAGCTGGCTGCCGCGTTTGCCGGGACGACCCTCGTCGAAACTTCCGGGCTGGCGCCGTCCGAGCCCGCAGCGGCCGACCGCGAGCTCATCTGCACGCTGTACGACGAGCGCCAAACGGTCGCGCGCCGCCTCGAGATCGTTGAAGGCCTGATGGATCGGAGCGATCTCCTCGCGTTCGTGCCGAGCCTCCAAGTGTTCGTCAAGCGGCACCCATGGGAGGAAATGGACGAGGAGGAGCGCCAGCTGTTCGAAGATATCCAAGCGAACACGGCGGCGCGTGAGCGCATCTTCGACCTCATCGACCAGCTCGACGTGTCGGCGCTACAGCTCGAGCTCGGGCACTTCGCCATGCGCATGGGATGGATGACGTCCAAGCAGTTCCGCGCGATGGCAATCGATACCGCGCGGCAGTTGCTGCGCCGCCGGCTGACGAGCGAGGTCGTCGACGTCATGTGCGAGATCCCCAAACATCAGTCGGTCGGTGACCAATTCGTGTCGGCGGACCTTCCCGAGCGGCTCTTCCGCGATGCGGAGGGTGTCCGCCTGGTCTCGTGCCTCGCGCCGCCCGGCGATGAAGTGAGCGCGCGTCTCGCTGCGGCGCTCGCTATGCGAGATCCCGAGTTGCGCGTGTGGGCCGCCCACGGATTGACGCGGCGACTTCCGCTGCCGGATCCGGTGCTGCTGACGGTCGTCGCCCATGTGCGCGATCCGGCGCCCGATGTGGCCGGTCGCCTGCGATGGATCTTGGCAGCGCAGCGGCCACTGGCGAGCCCGGTGCAGCGCGCACTCGAGGCGCAGGCTCCGGAAGTCGCGGCGGAACTGCCGACACCAACGCGGACGCGGCGGTGGTTTTGGGAATAGCTACGCGCGCCACATTCGGCTAACCGCGTACACACCGCCGTGGCTCTGATTGCCAACGGTGGTCGGAATAGTCGAGCTAGCCTTTTTCGGTGCGCTCGTGGCTACATATCTAGCAGGCCCCCGATAGGCTGTGCGGCGGAGTCATAAGGCGACTACTGCTGGACGGCTGCGCAACCCCAGCGGGGAGATCATCCCTCGGTGCCGTTCCCGGCCCGTCGCTATCATTGAAGCAGCCCCACGGCCGGAGGCAATCGGCGAAAGTGCAGTGCCCGCATTGCAGTCGAAGGTCTGGATCGCCAGATCATCGGTACCGCCCGCTTCGCTGGGATAGTCGCCACATCCACCGCGGATGCGCTGGTGACCGGATTTGACTCCGAGCACGAGGTGTTTCCGGAACCCAAGCCGATCGAGAGTACCGGAGCAGGCCCACCCGCGCGGAACCGCATGGCCGTGTCGGTGAGCACGAGCAGGCCCGTGCTGGGAAGGTCATGCCAGCTACCGGAACGGCCAGCGGCGTGGGCACGGACGTACCGCCGACCACCCATCAGAGCACGCCCGCTGGCGGTGTCGCCGTTGCGGCAGGGGCGTTCGTCGGTTCGGCTGTCAGCGTCGGTGGCACGTGCGTGAACGCCGCGGTCGACGTGGCTGTCCTGGTCGGGGTAGCCGTTCGCGAAGGTGTGGCAGTCGGGATCGTCGGCGTTGCCGTCGGCGCCAGGTATTGGATGGCATTCTGCATCGTAACCTTGGCGAGGACGTCGCCGGTGTCACAGGCGTAGGTCTGAATGATCAGCGGGTACACACCGGGGCTCTCTGCCGGCGGGATGGTCTGCACCAGCACTTCGGTGGCATTCGAGTCTGGGTATTGGGTTACCGACGGAAGCACCAACCCGAGGTCGACCTGGAGCGTGGCCTTGTTCGTCGACGCGGTCGCGCAGAGACGGGCGCCACTGTCCTGCAGGACCAGCGTACCCGGGCATCCCGGGCAGGAGTTCGCAAACGTTCGCCCGCCGATCGGCACCTGCAGCGGCGTAGCCACGGGCGTCCCCTCTAACAGCCACGAGAGCACTGGTTCCGGATAGTAGATCGCATTGCGCATGGTGAGCCGTTCGAGCAGCGCACCGGTCGCGCAATCGTAGGTCTGGATCAACAGATCGTATGTGCCGGGACTCGGTGCGGAGGGGATGTGTTGGATCAAGGCCTCGGTAGTGCGCGTTTCTGGGTACTGCTCGACCGACGGCTGCACGGTGCTGAAGCCCACCTGCAACGTCGCCTTGTTGGTGGTCGCGCAGAGGCGCCCACCGGTATCGACGAGGACCAACTCGTGGCTGCATCCCGGGCACGGTTCGCCGAACGCCATGCCGCCGACCGGAACCGCGATTTGGCTCACCGGCGTGCCATTCAGCAACCAGGAGAGCGCCGGCGTGGCGGTCGGCGTAGGAGTGGCGGTGATCGTGGGTGTCGGGGTGGAGGGTGCCGACATCGAGCAGCTCGCAGCGCAGCCCTGCGCGTTGGCCACCAATCCCGTCGCGCCGTGGTTTCCCGAAGAAATCCCGCCGGAGCCGCCCACCCCCGGGCTGAACGTCGAATCGGTGCAGACCACGGACACCCCGCCCCCGCACACGATGCCGATGCTGGGCCCACCGCCACCGCCACCTCCGTGTCCACCCTGGCCGCCGGAGCCGCCGCTTGCTCCTCCACCACCCGCGACGGAATCGTCCTCATTGAGGCCGCCACTGCTTCCGCCGCCGGGCTGGCCGCCGCTGCCTCCCGAGCCGCCCGCTCCACCCACGCCGCCGTTTCCGGGGCGCAGGTGACTGTTCACGATCGACACGCTCTGCCCGGCCGAGCCGTCCACCCAGATGGCAAACGAGCCCCCACCGCCGCCGCCCCCCGCGCCGGCCGTGCCGCCACAGCCACCGGAGCCGCCGCCGCCGCCACCGCCGCCATAACTGTCGCAATCCTTGTTGCCGCCGCCACCGCCAGCGCCACCACCGCCACCGCCGCCGGGTTGGCCGTTCGTGCCGGCGCTGCCCGCCGCTGGCGTGTAGGCGCTGGCCGCTGATCCGAATGCGCCGCCCGCGGCGCCATTGATGCCCGCGGCACCTGCAGTGCCCGAACCACCGCCGTTGGCAGCCGGCGCGCCCGAGCAACCCTCGCCGCCACTGCCCCCACTGCCACCGGGAGCGGGGGTCGCGCCGGCCGCCGCGATGGCGGCGTCGCCGGAGGAGCCGCTGCCCGAGTTCGTATCGCACGAGCCTCCAGCGCCGCCGCTGCCGCCTTTACCCGAGGAGCCTCCGCTGCTGCAGGTCACCGCATCGCCGCCACCGCCGCCGCCTGGCTGGTCGCAGCTCGAGCAGAACAAGCCGCCCGCGTATTCACATCCATTACCGCCGACGCTGCCGGCATTGCCCGCAGTCCCGGTACTTCCGGACGTGCCAGGCGCACCCGTTCCGCCGAACCCGGAGCTCACCGTACACCCACTGATCGTCACGCCCGTCGAGTTGACGAGCACGATCCCGTACGACGAGTCCCCGGTGGCGGCGTTGCCAGCGACCACCGTCAACGCCTCGATGCGCAGGTCGTTCGTGCCGTTGCCCGTGATGGCAGGCGCATCGGACGCACCGTTCACCGTGGTCGTCGAGCCATCCTGGATCCACCCGGCGCCGCTGTTGAAGCCGCCTGAGATGGTGACGCCATTCGCGAGCGTGAGCGACTCGTTGTACGTGCCGCCGTCGATGCACACGGCCGTCGCCCCAGCAGCCGGGGCCGCATCGATGCCGGCTTGAATGCTCTGCTTCGGAGCCGTGCGCGTGCCGGGATAGCTGTCACTGCCCAGTGACGCCGACACGTAGATCACCTGCTCCGCGACGTGCGTCGGCGTCGGCGTAAAGGGGGCACACTGCCCCGTTTCGGCGTTGCAGGTCGCGTTCAACACCAACGCGCAGGGACCGCACGACTCGACCGCCGCGAAGCAGCCGACGGCCGGCCCGTCGCATTGGCAGCAGTTCGCCGGGCCCGCCGGCGTGGGCGTTTGCGGCAGCGTCGGCGTAAGCGTCGGTGTCACGGTGGCGGACGGCGGTGGCGTCGGCGTGTGCGATGGACCGGCCGTCGCCGTCGGCGTCGGCGGCGGCGTCATCGGCAGGTAGATGCCGATCTCCAACACGCTGGGCGTATCCGATCCGGGTTGCACGATCTCGGTCGCAACCGTGTAGCCGGCGGCGGACGCGGCATTCATCACCGCTGCCACGCCTGGGGCAGCGTATACGCACTCGTTCGTGGTCATCTGACCTTCGAGCGATGCGATCGGATCGGCGGTCGAGTAATCGGGATCGAAGACCTCGACATCGAACACGAGCTGTGTGCTCACGTCGTCCTCGAGAATCGCCGACCCGGCGAACTGGACGGCTCCGTAGGGCGGAAGTGCCTGCGTCACGGCGCTGTTCGTGCCCGTCGTCCCGCCAAAGCTGAGGTCGGCGCCATTCCCGCCGAACACGCCGGTGCGCGGCTGCACGGTCACGCTGAGCGGGTTGGCGGTGTAGTTCACCACCGCGACCACTTGTCCGTAACAATCGATGTTGGAGGTCGCACCGTCGTTGAAGCCGCCCCACCCGTTGGTGCCGTAGAAGAAGTCGTGTTGCGTAGCCCCGTTGTCGAACACGTCGGTTTGCAAGGCCGCCTCGCTCGGGGTGCCCGGCCCGCCGATGGCGAACGCGTTGTAGAACCCCGGCCCAAGCTCCTGGACCCACTGCGCGTACGGGGGGATATTGAACCCCTCTCCGTCTGCTTGCGCGTAGTTGCGCGTCAGCCGGTACTTCGCGGGCAACAGCATCTGCATCGTCGCAACGGCGTAACCCGACGCGGCGGCATCGAGCAGCGCGGTCTTCTGTGTCGGATCGAACCCGAGCGAATCCGGCGTGCCGATCTCACCGGCCAACATGGCGACCTGCTGCATCATGTCCCAATCAGTGAGGATCATGCCCTCCTGCGTATCGAGCGCGCTGACGATGGCCGCGAAGCGCTCGGAGAGCTCGGTGTACAGGTCCTCGACGGCGGCCGTGAACGGTGAAGAAAGCACGCCGGGCTGCGCGGCTTCGACGCCATTGATAGCGGTCTCCATGACGTTCGCGACCACGGAGGTCACGGGCCCGAGCGCCGAGAGGACCGTGTACACCACGCCTTCCACTACGGCGCCAGCGACCGCCTTCACTTGCGAGCTCTGGTCGATGGCGGCGTCCAGGACGAGCTGATTCAACTGGTCGGTGTTCTCGATGAACACCTGATCGAAGAACTCGTTGTACTCCGCGTAGAGCTTCTGCACCGCCTGCGCGGCGCTCAGCTCGGCATTCAGTTGCGCGACGACCGTTTGAAACGCCTGCGCCGAGACATCGCAGCTCGCGGCGGTGTATCCGCGGAGATCGTCTTGGTAGGCGCCGAGCGGCGCGGCCAGGTTCTTGTACTCGCAACGCACGCCGGCGTTGACCTGGCCGCCACCGAGCTCACAGGTGACTGCCAGGTCGAAGTGCTGCTCGTCGTTGATGCAGTCGTAGGCCTCGGCCTCTTCCCCGCTGAACTGCGGGAACCCGTGCGGCGTCTGCGCGAGAATCTTCCCCAGCGGGTAGCTCGGCCACGGGTGCCACTCGTTGCCGGGCGTCTCGAAGTCATAGCCGACCGCCACCGGCGCCGCTTCGCCGGTCGCGTCGCCCACCACGTACAAATTGCCTCCGCTGAATGCGTTCGCGATGCCAGCGCTGTCTGCGTCGTATCGCCATTGCTGGATGTCGCCGCCGGTCGGATCCACGAGCGCCGTCACGGCGCCCCCCGTGGTCGGGAGGTAACTCAGCAGGAGGTCGTTGCCGATGCCGCTGCGCAACGTGCCGTCTTGCATGTACCAGAGCTGTCCGGTGGTCAACGTGAGCGGCGCGGTGGTGGAACTGGAAGGGGCTACGAGAGGCGCCAGCGACACGGCAGTTCCCGGGCTGTAGGAATTGTTCGCCACCGTGAGCGCGAGCGGTTGCTGGCCGTTCTGGCTGAGCCCGCTCACCACATAGAACCACACCGGCATCTGCGCATTGGTCGTGGTGACGAACTCTGCCCGACGAAATGGCCGGAAATCTGTCGGGTGCGGCCGCGGCGATGCGGTTGGGGTGGATGACGGCGCCGGTGGGACAGATGGCGTCGCGTGTGTCGGCGTGACCGACGGCAGCGGCGTGACGGTCGGCGGCGCGGGCGTGGGTGACGGCGGGACGGCCGCGGTCGCCGATGGAGACGGCTGCGGCCGCGGGTCATCGCCGTCGCCGCATGCCGCGAGCCCGATCGAACAAGCGGTGATGATCAGCACCGCTGTGCGCAAGGAAGTGTTCCCGTTCCAAACCCTCGCCGTCCTGCCCATGTTCACTCCCTCCGCGTGACATTCGCACGCCGATTGCCGGCGCGCTTCGCGATCGCGCACGCCAGCGCCCGGCACGAGGGAGCGTCCGACGGCCAACGCCGCTATTTTTCAGTTGTATGTAGCCGGTCGCGAATGCGCAACGAGATCCCTGAACGGGCCCTCCGATGGCAGCGACGACACCTTTGGCCCGCGTCTCCGATGTAGCCGCCACACCCGTGGCGGGGGCGCGCGAAGCGCGCCTCAGCTCATCGACGAACGCGACGAACCCATCGCACCGTTCCACCACAGCGTGGTACGCGCTCCGCCCCATCGGGGGCACGGACCAACTGTATGGCTGGATGATGCGCGCAAATTCCCGACGCGCTGACGTCCGCGCCGCAGTTGCGCCTCCGGCGTTTCCGCCTGAACGGCTGCCGCGCGTACTCAGCGCTCTCCGGCACCTGCAGGGGCGCTGCTCGGCTGTGCCGCGGTGAGCTCGCTGATCAGCCGCGTCGCCGCGGGGTTGCCCGGAGCGACGGCGGCGAGCCGGCGCGCGTACGCCAGCGCGGCCTCGCGAGTACCCGCGTCGCGGTTGATGGTCGCGAGCGCCAACAGCAGGTCGGCATTGTACGGGTGGCGCGTTGCCGCCGCGGAAAGCGCGGCCAGGGCGCGCTCGGTCCGACCGCTGGAGTGCAGCGCTATGCCGAGCACGTAGGCGTACTGTGAATCCTGTGGCCGCAGGGCCGCGGCGCGCTCGAGAGCGCCGATGGCCTCAGATAACCGCTGCTGGCGCACCAGCAACAGCCCGAGCGCGAGATGCAGCGGCGCGTCATCCGGAGCGGCGGCGAGCCCGGCGCGGAGCACGCGCTCGCCCTCGCGGTCACGGCGCTCGGCGCGGTACAGGTCGGCCAGGTTGATGTACGCCGGCGCATAGCCGCGCTGCAGCGCGATCGCCGTTTCGAGCTCCGCTTTCGCCTCCGCCGCGCGGCCGCGCTCCGCGTAGAAGGTGCCGAGGTTCGTCCGCGCCTCCGGCCGGTCCGCGTCGACGCGCTGCGCGGCAACGTACTCGGCGATCGCGCGGTCAAGGCGCCGCCGTAGGCCGTCGCCCAGCGCTCCCGCAGGCGCCGCCGCGAGCTGGCGCGCCGCCTCGATGCGCACGGCGCGGATCGGATCGCCCAGCAGCGCTCCGCCGAGCGCCGGCCGCTGAGCGGGGGGAAAGCCTTCAAGGGACGCGACCGCCGTGCGCCGCACCAGCGGATCGGGATCGCGCAGCCCCGCGCGCACGGCACCGATCACGGCCGGGCTCGAGCGCGCGCGCAGCAACTCCAGCGCGGTCGCACGCGCGATGCCGGGCTGCGCGGCGTCGGTTGCGAGCGCGGCGAGCAGCGCTGCTGCATTGGGGCCGTCGGTACGCCCTGCATGCAGCGCCCGCGCATAGGTCTGATAACCCGCTGAGTCGCGGCCGTACCAATCGCGCACGCGATCGCGCGCCCATGCAGCGCCGCGGTCGGCATGGCATTGGGTGCAGGCGTTCGGCGTACCGATCTCGACCGACAGATCCGGGCGCGGCACGCGCAGGCTGTGGTCGTGGCGCGCATCGATCTCCATGTACGTCCGGGTGGGCATGTGACAACCGGTGCACGCCGCGCCCGCAGACCCGGGCGGGTGAAAGTGATGTGCCGGGCTGTCGTACTTCGCCGGCAGGTGACACTGCGCACACAGGGCATTGCCGGGCGCGCGCAGCTTCAAGCTGTGCGGTGCGTGGCAATCCGCACACCCCACGCCGTTCCGGTACATCTTGCTCTGCAGAAACGACCCGTACTCGTACACCTCGCCATCAATCTGGCCGTCAGCGTGGTACAGGCCCTCGACGAGCAGCGTGGGAAGATACGAATCGAGCAGCGGCTGCCCGGGGTGATAATCATCGCCGATCGCGCTGCGCCTCGAATGGCACGGCGCGCACACCTCGGTGGTCGACTGCGCGCTCGTCGCGTGCCGCGGGCGAGCGTTGCCGGTCTTGGGATCGATGGTCCAGGCCGCGTCCGCGGGTCGGGTGAGCTGCACGGTCAGGCCAGCGTCGCCGCCGGCCGGTGCCGCCGCCCACGCGACGTGGCGCGAGCCCGGCCCGTGGCACGCTTCGCAGGCGACGCCGAGCTCGGACCAACTCGTGGCGTATTCGTTCGAGGCGGCGTCGTAGCGCTTGCGGAGGTCGGTCGCGTGACAAGCGGCGCACATGGAATTCCAGTTCTGTAAAGGCCCGGTCCAGTGCAACGGGTCGCGCGCCGCGATGCGCTCGCCGGGATGGAGCGAGAACCACCGCTGACCGCCTTGCGACGCGGGGCGCGCATCCCACGCGATCGTCAAGCTCTGCAACCGGCCGCCGGGAAACGGCACCAGGTACTGCTGTAAAGGCTCGACGCCGAACGTGTACTCGATCGGGAAATCGGCCAGTGCACCGTCCGGGCCTTCGGTGTGCGCGAATAACTTGCCATCGCGCTCGAAAAAACGGGAAGTGATTCCGGCATGCGTGAACGATGCATCGCGGAAACGGCCGAGCACTGCGTCAGGGGTGGCGACCCGCATCGCGCGTTCGTGGTCCGACCCGAGCCAGCCCTCATACTCCGCGCGGTGGCACGGGAGGCAGGTTTTGCTGCCGACGTAGGCGGCGGCCGCGTCATCGCGCGACACCCGCGGCGTGGCGTCGGCGATGGCGCTGCCAGCCAGCACGAGCGCTGCCGCGAGCCACAGCGCCGAGGCTACTATGCGGCGCGACGAGCGCACTGGTTGACGCGTCCTCGCGACGAGCATCACCGACGCAGGCAAGTGACGCTGCAGCGGGTGGGCGCCTGGGGTACCGGAGCTATCATGTCGATGATTTGACGCGTAGCGCCGTACGGAAAGTGTGATATGCGTGTCCGCCCGTGCTTCGCGCATGCCGCAGTGTCCAGTGATATCCGCTTGGAACCGCGCAGTCGATTCGCGACGCCGGCGACGCACCAGGTAGGTGGAGAGGACTTATGAGGATCGTATGGCATGTGCGCTCGGCCGGCGCGCTGGTCGGACTGCTGGGTCTGGTGCTGGCGGCGTGCGGCGGGAGCGATGACAAAGAGACCAGCGCTACGCCGAACATCCTGCTCGTCATCATGGACGATGTCGGCATCGACCAGATGCAAGTCTTTGGCTACGGCGGCGAGACGCCGCCGAGCATGCCGAACATCGATCAACTCGCGCACGAGGGCGTGCGCTTCGGCAACACGTGGGCGATGCCCGCGTGCTCGACCAGTCGCGCCGTGATCTTCGAAGGCCGTTTTCCACTGCGGACGAACGTGCTTGGGGCGCTCGGCCCGAACGACCTGGCGAATTCCATGGTCTCGCCGTACGAGATGACGACTCCGAAGCTCCTGGCGCAACGCGGCTACGACAGTGCCCTGTTCGGCAAGTTTCACCTCGCCCTGCAGGCCCATAATGCCGCTCAGTACGCCATGCCGCACGATCTGGGGTGGAACTACTTCTTCGGGTGGCTCGACGATACCGGAGATCCGCCCTCGATCGACACTACGGCCGGAGGCGTCGCGCCTCTCGGTACGTGGTCGTGCGGCTTCGTGCGCGGCGCATCAGCCGGTGGAGCCGATTCCGGCGCGTGTTACACGGCCGATGGTACGTGCACAGAGCTGTCGAATGCCGGTCCGATCCCACCCGGCCGGACCTGCCGCGACGAGGGCGGCATCTTCGATCCCGGCAAGGGGTGCCAGGCGCCGCCGCCCGACTATCTGAACTTCGAGGCGGAGAGCGCCTACTACGTCGCGCCGCTGGTCATCAATAAAGAAGACGGCATGGTCGAGCGCATTCTCACCACGGACTCACGCGCGCGGCGCTTTCGCACCACCATGGCCGTCGATGCCGCGATCGACTGGATTACGTCGCGGCCCGCCGATCGGCCATGGATGGCGACGGTGAGCTTCACGGCGGCGCATACGCCGGTCATGCAGCCGCCCGCGAATGGGCTACCGTCCGAACCGGCCGGTGCGAGCGCGCTGGACTGCGCGGAGCCGTCCGCGCAACGGGTGCTCACGAATCTGACGATCGAGTCGCTCGACGCCGAGGTGGGCCGGCTGCTCGTGGAGACCGGTCTTGCGCAGCGCGGCGGGGACGGCCGGCTGATCTATCGCCCGGCTCGGACCGATACGATGCTGATCATCGTCGGCGACAACGGCTCGCTCGGAGGTGTCGTCAAGCTGCCGTTCGATGGCACGCGCGCCAAAGGCACGGCGTATCAGACCGGCGTGTGGGTGCCCCTGATCATCGCCGGACCGCTGGTGAAGGGCCCCGATCGGGTGGTCTCGCACATGGTCAATATCGCGGATCTGTACCAATTGTTCGGCGAGATCGCCGGCATTGAGGACGTCCACGCAGCAGTGCCGCGGCCGATCGACTCGGCCGCTATGCTCCCGTATCTCCTGAACCCGCAGCAAACGGGCATCCGGAGCTGGAATTTCACGCAGGTGGGTAACAATCTGCAGGCGTACGGCGCCATCAACGGGCCTTGCGTCATCGCCGGCTCCTGTACCCAAATCCCGGTCACGAAGAGCGTGTGCGAGGACAACAACGGGGTGTGGTGGGGCGCAGAAGCGGACGATCCGATCACAGCCGGCATCCCATTACCGGAAGGGCTCCAGTACTGTTGCCAGGTGAACGCGTTCCGCGATTCGCAAGGCCAGCCCCTGTACGGCATCACCCCCCTCTCCGCCGTGGGAATCCGCAACGGCCGCTACAAAATCGTGGAGAATACCACGCCGAGGTACGTATCCGCCGCTGACCCGTGTGACGATAGCCCGGTGATCGAGTTCTACGAGATCAACGAAAACGTTCCGATCCCGAGGCTCGACGTCCACGGCACCGAGCTGCCGCTGGATGCGCTCACACCGGACCAGCAGCGGAACTATGACGAGCTCTACGCGCAGCTGCAGGCAATCCTCGCGTCCGCGCCCGAATGCCCTGGAGACGGCAACATCGATCTGGTGGTCGATCAAAAGGATCTCGAGGACTGGAGTTTCTACAGCCAGTCCTGGGGGCTCTCCAGCGTATACGACTTCAACCTCGACGGCTTGACGAACGAGCACGACCAGGCGGTCATCCAGACGTACCTAGGGACCGATTGCCGCTCTGCGGCGCGCGCGAGTGAATCTCTTACCGCCAAACCGGAGAGAAACAGGTGAGGCGTTTTGGCGCTGTCCTCGTCATGATCCTCGCATCGGCAGCAGTTGCGGCCGGACCCGATGCGGCCACCACTTGCGCCACCGGCCTGGAGGCCAACGCGCGCGCCATTTATGACGCCAGCGTGGGGGAGGTTACTCCGGCAACCGACCTCAAAGCGCTCTTGACGGCGAACACGAAAGCCTTGGTGGAAGCTGGCGCGGTCCCGCGCAGCAGCGCACGGGAGTCCGCCCGCGCAGCGGCCCAGTGCCTGAAGCTCAAGCAGCAGACGGACTAACGCCCCCGCGCAGCGTCAGCTAAGCGATGCGGCTGGGTCCCCGTAGACGAGCTCACGTCGGCCTTCGCCATCGGCGAAGAACCTCGGCGCGCTCAGCCTCTGCGGCTAGCGCGGGTGCGGAGCCTGGCGTGCAGGTCAGCTGTCGCAGACGCGCCGGGGCGAGTCGACGAGCTCTTGTGCGCGGCGCCGATTCTCCTCGGCGACCTCGTCTGCCGGTCGCGCCAGCACGGTTTGCAGCACCGTAAACCCCTCGGCCATGAGCGCGCTGTCGTCTTCAGCGGTGCCCGTGCAGACGAGCAGCCGACCGAGCTCGACTTGATAGGTGGGGCGCTGCTCCGATAGCTCGGCGGCGCGGCGCATATACGCGATCGCCCGCTTGCGGTCGCCCGGCACGCCCAGCGCCCAGCGCAGCACACCCGAATCCGGGACGCGGCTGTAGAGAAGAGCGGCGGCGTAGTAGAGTTCCTCGAGCTCCGGATTGGACTCGGCGTCGGGTTGGCGCGACACGAGCTCGATGCCGCGCTCCAGCAGGTCCGCGATGTCCGACACCTGCAGTGCGCCGACGATCGCACCCCGGTCGCGCGCTTCCCCGCCGAGGCCGGCGGCCATGTAGAGGCGGCATTCGCCGCATTGCGGATCGACGTCGATCCCGCGCTCTGCCCATGCGCGCGTGTGGGCATAGGCGCGGCGGCGCCCTTCGACATCGTTCTCGGGTAACTCGCCGCCCGCGTCCCAGTGGTTCTTGGCCGCGCGCCAGCGCGGCGCCGCAGCGGTGGGAAGGCGCACAGCGAGTTGCTCGTACGTGGCCGCGGCCGCCGCAAAATCGCCCTCGCGCTCCTCTCGCAAGGCGAGCTCCCACAGGGCCGCGACATCGGCATCGGAAACTCCGGGCAAGCTCTGGAACGGAGGAAAGATGGACGGATCCCCCGACCGGGCTGGCGCGCGAGCGCCCAGCGATTCGGAGGCGACCGCGAGCATGAGCGCGGCACCGACGAGGAACGCGAGGAACGGAATCACGAATCGGCCGAGGGAACGGTCTTCTAGCACACTCGCATACCACATGAGACCCGGGCATCAGCGGAAAGGTGATGATCGGGTCCTCCCCGCCGGGACACCCGGTCATGCTCGAACTCCCGGCAGCCGAGCTCGCTTCGTTATCCAGGCAGTCAAGGAGGGCTCAGGGGGGGCACTAGAGGCAGCGGGCACCCGCACAGCGCGCGTTTACCCCCGCACCTGCGGTGTATCTCGACGCGCGACTGACCGGCGCAGACGGAGCGGAGCGCCGCTACCGGTTGTCAGAAACTACACCGTGCTGAATCGGTGCGGCCGCAACGGAGGCCGCACCACACCGCGTGCCCGAAGTTAAGGTCTAGCCGGCGATCCCGCTCGGAACGCGGGAGCACAAGCCTCTTCCTCGGGCCAGAGATCCCGCAGGTCACGCGGTAGCAACTGTCGCACGTCCTCGATCTCACCAGCGGTCACATGGTGCTCGAGCACCTTGAACACGGCACGCGCCACGCGTTCGGGGTCGGGCGCCGTGTCGCGAAAATACCTGCTGATGGCGCCGAGAAATTCCGCTCGATGCTCCTTCAGCGGCTTATCCGCTACCCGCCAGCCCTCGTAGTACACGCCCCTGATCAGGAGCGGCAGTTGCGCACCGAGGTGGACGGCTTCCTCGATCGGCAGTCGATCTCGCAGGGCGTGCAAAGTGCTGCGCAGGGCCAGATAGGCGAGATGGCGGTCCTGCGATTCGAGCTCGGCCATGATCTCTTTGAGCCAGATGGCGGTTTTTTGCAGAGTGGAGTCGAGCTCAGGCAGGCCGGTTGCATTCATGGTGACCTCCTCCATCGCTGATCGCGCGCAATGAGCGCCGCGTGATCGCGGGCCGCCCGCAGCCCCACAGAAGGCGACGAGCGGACCCACAAGTGTCTGTGTGTCTAATTCCGAGTCGACCGGATGCAAGGCGCAAAAACGGGTCGCCTGTCTAATTCTGTTTCACCCTCGTTCGTGCATATCCGTGTGGACTGCGGTCAGAGCGCATCGCCCGGTCTGCGCCGGTGGACGGCACGGTGCTTGGAGAGCAGTGCCTTTGGCGGCGGCTCGGATCTGCCGCGGAGACGCATGGAGCTGAGAAAGCGTCGAGGTTCCCAAGAGTTTTCTTCTACATCATCCTCCCATGCAGTCGGCGATGTTCAACCGACGGCGCTCACCCCTGGTTGCCGCGGGCCCGCGTACGCCCCGGCAAAGTGGCTGGCTTAGCCGGTGACGGCGACGTCCCAAGCGACGAGAAATCCACCTGACGGACGTGTGTATGATCTTCGCAGTCGCAACAGTCCTCTTGCGATGGGGGCCGTTTCGAGCACTCGCGCAGGGCCGCTAAACGTCGCAGAGGAGTACCCAACCCAAACGGGCTCGCGAATAGCGTGAGCGCCCGCCTGGTCGCCAGGTGGTACACACGTCCTGGTAGGCTCAACGGACAGATGGATGCGCCAGCGCCGCGCGGCCGGCGGCGGTTTGGTCTACTCGATCCTGCAGCCGCTTCGCTCCGGCGGTGTCAGTCAGCTCTCGTACTCGACCGACGGCCGGTCGCCTGGTCTCCGGATAGCTCGAAGTTCCTCTACGGCAGCTACGCTGGTTCGGCAGTCGTGGCGTTTACCCCGATGCCCTGACCCAAGGCCTGGCCGGGCATACCGGTCCACGAACGGCCAAACTCCGCCGTCATTGATCACCCTCTTCACCCCAGGTGTCGATGGCGAGCTCGAGGGCGTTCCGCCCTTCTTCCACGAGGTGTCGCAGCCCGTTTATGTACTGAGCGCGCGACGCTCTCACCTGGTCCATTTTCTGGATCGCATTCCGGGCGATTGCTTCGAATTGCTTCTCGGCAGTCATCGGGACGCCTCCCTGTGACGGGGTTGGGCCGCGGGGGCCCCGTCC
>JBFXHX010000058.1:0-19426 GCA_050176585.1 Binatia bacterium | reverse complement strand
CCGCCGTACTTCTTACGCCACGTGTAGAACGTGGCGTCACTCACGCCGTACTTGCGGCAGAGCTCCTGGATCGGCACGCCGGCTTCCGCCTGTTTGAGCGCGTAGACCACCTGCTCCTCGGTAAACTTCGACTTCTTCATGGCGTCCTCCTAGACTCCGCGAACCGGAAAATTCCAGTTCTCCGTGGTCCAGGATTTGGGGAGGACGTCAATGTCCCCCATGGGCTTCCGCGAGGTATTTCGGGCACAATTCGGGCGCCGGATGGGCACTCGGTGGGTGGAAGTTGGACCGTCATGGGCACAGTCCCGGGCACAGTTTTGGGCACGTTGTATCGCGCGGTTCGCTCACCGCGGACGTTTTGATATGCCCGGCTGCTAGTTTTATTATTACCTCATTGGTTTCTTAACTGGCTTTCTGTTGCAGTTGGAGCGATGGTCTGTCGATCGTCCGGCACCAACGGAGTCAACTCACAATTTGCACGTCTTGCCGAGCGACGCCCGTGAATTCGTCTCGTGGTGTTTTGAAATGTGGCGGCAGTGGCCGGCCTGCGTTCAGCGCGGCGCCATCAACATGCTCCATTCAAATATGCGGGCCGCGTCCTACCGGTTGCCTTAGGAACAATTCACGCACGAATACCTCACATTGGACGCCTGCTACTGGCTGGCACGCCGGAAAAAGGAGCTGGGTAAGGTCGCGTACGACCGTCGCATAGTGGCGCTCTGTGACCGCTACGGAATTGAACAACACCGGGAGCTGTTCAGGGTTTTCTCGCGGCTCAGGAACGACTTGTTCCATCAAGCAATATGGGCCGGGAAATCCCCTACGGGAAGCGCATTCGTAGTGTTCGACTGGGAGAAGCGATTTCCCGGTGAGCTTTTCAAACCAGAACATGCCCCATTGTGGCGTGGCGACGACCACCGGTGGGTTGTTCTGCCACGTATGGCGTTGGCCGCGACCGCTGTTATCAGTCGACGTCGGATCACTGAACTTTATTGCGGTGGGGCCACAGACTACGCAAGAGCACGCGGTACTACTGTACGACCTGCAGCGCGCGCAGAGGCGGTATGACGGCTCCGCTAGGTTTCACGCCGCCGTCTGAGCACGGCCACCGAGCCGATGCCGACCAGGAGCGCGAGCGCCAGGAGGACCCCGCTGCGCGAGATGGTCGGTGCGGGCGCAGGCGCGCTACACACGCCATCGACGCAGGTCAATGGCGGCGCGCACTCGGCTGTCGTCGAGCACTCGCCTCCGAGCGGCACCGGGGTGGGAGTCGCCGTAGGCGTGCTGGTCGGCGTCGCGGTCGGGGTGGCAGTCGGAGTCGCCGTGGGCGTGTTCGTCGGGGTCCTGGTCGGCGTCATCGTGGGGGTGTCAGTCACAGTGGCGGTCGGGGTGTTCGTCGGGGTGACGGTGGGCGTGTCCGTCGGGGTGTTCGTCGGCGTATCCGTTGGGGTCGCTGTCGGGCACATCTCCGACGGAGCGCACGACGCGGTGGAGCCCGCGTTACAACAGGCCACGCCTTGATGCGTCACACACCTGACCAGACACTCGGCCGGCGTGGTGGAACAATTGCCCGGTACGGAACCGAAGATACTGCCGTCGTTACACACGCAACAGTCCGCCCAGGCCCTCTGTAGGCTGACGAATTGGGCGAACACGAGCGAAGTCACTAGTAGCAGCAGATGCGAGGAGCAATGCTTCGACATTCGTCGCCTGCCTCGGATGAACGGGCGTCTCTGTACTGCAGGACAGTCAACGACACAATCGAAATTATACCCACTTGTCCGTTGACGTGACGCTGTTACGCGATAGCGAACAGCTCTGGACGCATCTCGGCTGCGCGCGGTGCCCCTATCGATGGGAGCATCCGGGGCCGCCCGAGCCGGGCGACCTCGAGCGGGTGTGTGGGGTGTGCGGCGCACCGCTCGGGGCGGTGACGGTGTTCGCGGTCAGCGAGGCGGGCGGTCGGACAACTTCGACGGCGAGGATGGAGACATGCGCGGGGTCGCAGACGACTTCCGATTCCTGCCGACCATCGAGGTAGCCCATGAGATGGCGTGCGGTCTCATGGCCGAGACGGGTTGCGCCGTGCGCGCCGGCGGCTTGCTGGCAGGGGTTTATCCCAGGCGGGAGACTTGCAGAGCTTCGAGCGCAGTTTTTCGGGAGCCGTTTGCGGTCGCGAACAATCCATTCGTGCCCGCAGCGCTCGCAGTGCGCCCACGTGGCGTGCCGGTGACGCCGCAGACCAACCGCGTCACGCTCTCCGAATTGCTCGACGACGTGTTGACTGACTACCGGGTGAACGGCAAGCGCTCGGCAACAAACGTCGCGCACATGGTGGACAAGCACGTGCGGCCGTACTTCGGCGCCCGGAAGGCTGCGGGGATCACGACGGCAGACGTTCGCACCTACATCGACACCCGGCAGGCCGCCGAAGCGAAAAACGCCACCATCAACCGCGAGTTGTCCGCCATCAAGCGCGCCTTCTCGCTCGGCCTCGAAGCTGGCAAGGTCACGCACAAGCCGAAGATTCCCATGCTGCGCGAAACAACGTGCGCACTGGCTTCTTCGAGCCTGGGCAGTTCCAGGCGGTACGGGCCGCCCTGCCCCACGATCTGCAGCCCGTCGTGCGTTCGCCTACCTGACCGGCTGGCGCACGCAAAGCGAGGTGCTCCCCCTGCGGTGGCGACACGTCGACTTCACCGCTGGCACCGTGCGCCTCGATCCCGGCACCACCAAGAACGGCGAAGGCCGCGTGTTCCCGATGACCGCCGAGCTGCGCGCTCTCCTCGAGACGCAGCGGACCCATACAGATGCCGTCCAGCGGGAGTGCGGCCGCATCATCCCGTGGGTGTTTCACCGCCACCGGCGCCAGATTCTCGTCTTCGAGAAGACCTGGAAGACGGCCTGTACAGCGGCAGGTTGCCCTGGACGCATCCGACACGACTTCCGGCGCACGGCCGTTCGCAACCTGGTGCGCGCCGGCATCCCCGAGCGCGTGGCCATACAGATGACCGGGCACAAGACGCGCTCGGTGTTCGAACGCTACAACATCGTCAGCGAGGGCGACCTTGCCGACGCCGCCCGCCGGCTCGATGCCACGGGCACAATTCCGGGCATAATGGCCGCTTCAGCGACCCTGCCCAGCGGAACGCCCCCCGTAAGTAGTTGAAACAGCGGAGAGGGGGGGATTCGAACCCCCGAGCCTCTTTGGGAGGCTACACGATTTCGAGTCGTGCCGTTTCAACCGGGCTCACGCACCTCTCCGTGCGTCGACACAGGCCCTCTCCATACCTGGGCCGCCGATCGCTCTCAAGCGGCGCCGCCCGGGCCCGCCGCGCGGCGGCTCCGGAAGAACCGCTGTAACAGCGCGCGCGCTTCATCCGCCAAGACGCCGCCGCTGACCGCGAAGCGGTGGTTGAAGGCGGCGCAACCGGCCAGATCGACCGCGCCGCCGAGGGCGCCGGCTTTCGGGTCGGCGCACCCATAGACCACGCGGTGCAGCCGCGCCTGCACGATCGCGCCGACGCACATGATGCAGGGTTCGACGGTGACCACGAGCTCGGCATCGGCGAGGCGGTAATTGGACAAGCGCCGCCCCGCCGCGCGCAGCGCCACGATCTCGGCGTGCGCGCTCGGGTCGTGGGAGGAGATCGGGCGGTTGTGGCCGCGCGCGATGATGCGCCCATCCAGCACGACCACCGCCCCGATCGGCACCTCCCCGGCGCGCGCGGACGCTTCCGCCTGGCGGAGGCTGGCGCGCATCAGCCTTTCGTCGTCGGCTTCCACGGTGGTCGCTGGTATACTGAGGAGCCGGCGCGCCGCCCCATGCGGCGGACGCGCCGGAATCCCGACGTCACCCGCCGTAGAAGGTCTTCTCGCCGAGATCCTTCAGCCAGAGCGTCGCGTCGTCCGGCCGGCCGGCGATCTCCTGCTTGACGCCCGCATCCACGACCTCGCCGATGAAGATCGAGTGATCACCGCGCTCGACGGTGTCCACGAGCTTGCACTCCACGTACGCCGGCGTCGATTCGAGGACCGGCGCGCCCGTGCTGCCGTTGCGGAACGCTTCGCCGCTGATCGTCTGGCCCTCGCGGGTCGCCGGCTTGAAGAAGGTAAAGGCGGGACCTTGCTGTCCCTTGCCGAGCACGTTCAAGGCGAACGCCCCAGCCTCCTTGATGACCGCATGCGCGCCCGAGTCGACCTTCACGCCCACGACCACGAGCGGCGGTTGGAACGACGCTTGTGTCACCCAGTTCACCGTCGCCGCAGCCACCGCGCCGTCCTTCGTCTGCCCGGTCAGCACGTACAAGCCGTACGGAATCATGCGCAAAGCCGTTTTCTTCGCATTCGGATCCATGTCATTCCCTCCGCTAGTTGCCGTCCCTAAAGCGCATCACCTGCGCGGCTGCAACGCCAGGCATGCTGCGTTGTCGACCGTGATGCGCCTAGCCACGCCGTAGGACGCGCGCGAAATCACCGGTTCGCGTCCGGCAGGATATCGCAGTACTGGAACCGGCCGTCGCGCAGCACGCGCTCGCCCGCCCGCACGGGCAGCGGCGCGGCGAAGATCGGCCCATCGTGGACGAACGTGTGGAACTCGCCGCGCTCACCGCACGGGTCCACGCCCGGCGGCAGCGCGTCCAGAAACGCGTCATCGAACCGGCGACCGGCCCAGCACCCATCCAGCTGCTCCGTGTCGACACAGCAGATCGTGGCGGCGAAGCCGGCGCGCACAAACCGGCGCGCCAGTTGCGCCGTGTCGCTGCCCCAGAGTGGGAACAGCGGCTTCCAACCGAGCTCCGACAGCAGGCGCTCGCGATACGCGCGCACGTCGGCGAGAAAAAGGTCGCCGAATGCGACGTGGTGCGCGGTGGGATGCCGAGACGCGCACGTCGACAGCGCGCGGGCGAAAGCCGCCTCGTAGGTCGCGTTGTCGGCCGCGGCCGGCACGGCGGCTTCGTAGAGCGGCAAGCGGAGCGCGCCCGCCTGGGTGCGCAGCAGCGCGCGCCGGACGCCGTGCATCGCGACCCGGTCGTACGCCTCGGTTACCGTGGTGACCAGCGCGGCCGGCTCGTACTCGGGGCTCGCGATCAGCGCCTGAAGGAGCAGCGCGCTGTCCTTGCCGCCGCTCCACGACACGATCGCCGGCCGACGCGCCGCAGTCATGCGGAGCGCCCGCGTATTCGCACCGGCCCGTGGTGTCTCGTGCGCAGAAGCCATTTCCGGGTGTCCCCTGGAGGTGCGCCGACTGCCCGGGTGCGCGGAGCTACGGCGAGCGCCTGCGCGCCACCACGCCGCGGATCGACTGTACTCGCTGCCCTTCTGCATTGAAGCGCTCGAGCGTCCACTCCAAGCGGTCGGGGGACACCCAATGGTCCTGGATGATGAACCGCCCGGCGCGATCGCTGCCCTGCCAGACGAGGCGCTGCGCGCCGGCATCCCACACGCCCTCGGCCGCGTGACGGTAGCCGTCGGAGTCGAACACCCACTGGCGGAAGCCGCCCGGGGTGGGTTCGTAGGTCATGACCTGCAGTTCTTCATACGCGGCCGGCACGCTGGCGCTGCGGAACTCCAGATACCGGCCCCCGAGCGTGCGGCGCGCCTGCGCGCGCCCCCTGGTGTGGCTCTCGCGGACCGGCGGTCCCTCGTGGCGGATCCAGGTCTCGATCTCCCACTCGCCAACGAACCGCCCCAGCACGGCGCCGGCTTCGGGCGGCCAATCCGCCGGTTGCGCGGCCGCCGCGGCCGCGAGCGCGAGTACCAACCAGGGCGCGAGCGAATGCCGGAATCGGAACATGCGAGCGATCGTCTGAAGGGGTTACGCGCTTAGGGGTTACGGGTTAGGTCGGCCGTTTGCCCGTCCAACACACAAGCCGCGCCGAGCTGTCACCGCAGATGCTGTCGCAGGGGTTAGCATGACCCAACCCCTCCGACGTACGCCGCGCGTGTGGCCGTTATACCAGAGACGATCCCGTATCGCCCCGTGATGCGCGTGTCTACGAGACGGTGTTGAAGATCTCGAACGCCTGGTCCCAGTGCGTCGTCTGTGGATTCTTCAGCTCTGGATCGATGATCGTGAACGTGCGCGCGAGCGCGAAACTCAGCCCGCCGGCGAGGCGTGGCAGCTCGGATTCGGTGTCGGGGCTGTAGGCGAGCTCGAGGGGCGGCCGCGCGGTGAGCTGATCGAGGATCGGCTCCAGCTCGATGTCCATGTCGAGCTGGCGGAACTTGTGCATGGATTCCTGCAGACCTTTGGTGATCGGCAAATCGAACGGCTCGATCACGTCACGGCCGTTCGCCTTCGCCGCGGCGACGGCGCGGATCAAGAGGTCGTGAACCTTCGTAGTGACGAAGTCGCTGTAGCGCCTGAGGTCGTTCTTATCCACGTCCAGACCCGCCGCGGCCCGAAAGAAGCGCTCGAACTTTGCCACGCTCATCAGTGCCATGGACTCTCCTTGCTGCCGGTGCCCGTTGGACCTGGCACCCGCGTCAGTGCGGTAGGGAGGGCTATCCGGTGGGCGCGAAGATAGGGCCGTTCGCGCGCGGGTCAACGCGCCGCCGGCGCAGGCGCACGCGGCGCTGGCCGCGCCATCTTCGCGGCCGAGAACAGCAGGATCCCGCCCAGGAACACCTGCAAGACGGCGGACGCGGCGTGCGGCAGCAACCGACTGCCCACCCACGCGCCCAGTACCGAGCCGGCAGCCATCAGCAGCACGAACCGCCATTGCGCGGGCATCTCGCGAAACACCGGTCGGCCTCGGTAGCGCAGGACCCCGACCGCCACGGTCGGAATGCTGATCACCAGGCTGATGCTGCCGGCGAGCTTCACGTCGAGGCCGAAGAGCACCACTAGCGTGGGAATGATGAGCTCTCCTCCGGCCACGCCGAGCAGGCTGCTGACGGCGCCAATGCCCAGCCCAGCCACGAGCCCCAGCCCGATCCGCGCCAGCGGCGCAAGCGCGAGCGCGCGGTGCGAAAACAACCATTCATGGCCGATCAGCAAGAGCCCGAGCGCCGCTAGCGCGAGCGCCACGATGCCCGTCAGGGCGCGCTCGGAGAGCCGGCTGGCGAAGTGTACGCCCGCGTACGACCCGATCAGCGAGCCGGCGAGCAGATTGAGCGCGACGGGCCAGTGCGGCAGCAGCGGCGCGAGTCCCTGGGACTGTGCGCGGAACAGCAGGGACGCGATCACGGTGACGAGGCTGACCACGAGGTTGACCACGATCGCGAGCAGCAGCGGACAGCGAAACCATCCGACGAGTACCGGCAGCCGGAACTCGGCGCCGCCCAGGCCGATGAGCCCGCCGAGCACACCGACGATCGCGCCGACCGCGAACGCCGAACCGTCGCGCCGCGCCGGCGGCGCGGAAGCTTTCGTCACCGGTGCCGCGGAAGAGGCCGGCAACGGGTCCCTAACACGTGCGCCGATGACCGCGCGGCACGCCGATCGGCCCAAGACCTGCGCGGCGGTTCGCGATCGAGGTCATGGCCGCGGTGATGCCAGAGCGCCGCAGATGGCGCAATGGCGTCAGGAACCGGCTCCGCCGGCCCGCTGACATGACTGCCGCGGATCGCCGTAGCGCTCCAGCGCGCCGCGATCCCAGTGCGCCGCGTTCGCGGCAGCTTCGTACGTGCTCTGGAGAAATTCGAGCAGCGTCTCGTCAGGGGCGGCGGAGGAGCGCACCGCGTCGTAGGGCAGGATGAACTCCCGCAGCGCGGAGCTGTAGAACGCCTCGTCCGGCCGCACCCGCACGGCCGCGAACCCGGCGGGCTCCGGATACGCGTACGAATAGAACGCCGCGTGGGGGATCGCGCCGCCGCCGGGCCAGAAGCCGCAACTGCTGACCTCGTGCGAGTACGCTTCGCGCGTCACCCAATCCGGCAGGTTGGGCACGCCGCCCGGATGCTCGGGTGCGCGGCGCCCCGAAAAGCGCGTGACCGCGAGATCGGGCGCGCCCCAGAAGAAATGCACGGGGCTGCACTTGCCGATGAAGCGGGCGCGAAACGCCTTGAACACCCGGTCGCTCTCGGCGAGGGCCAGCCAGAAGCGGTGCGCGTAATCGCGGTCGTATGACCGATGGATCTCGTCCTGGTCGAACGGAATCGGATCGGGCACCTCGTTCGGCCGCTTGGAGATGCTGACCTCCAGATCGAGCTCGCCCAACTCCTGCATTAACCGCCGGTAGAAACGGGCCACCGACTGCGGTTCGAGAGGGAACCCGGCGAGCCGGCCATCGCTCGACTGCACGATCACGCGATGGTCGACGAAATCGAGGTCGATCTGAAACGCGCGCGTCCCGTGCGGAATCGGCGACGTGCTCAGCCCGCGCGCCGTCACATACAGCGTGACATGCCAGGAGTGATTCAGCCACGGGCTCTGAGCGAGGCGCACTTTGCCGACGATCTGCGTCCACAAGTGCAGGGTCGCGTACGTATCGCTCCAGGCGTCGAGCGGCAGGCTCGGCCATGCCGAAGATGCCTGGGTTTTGCTTGCCATCATCCCCGAACCTCCTTCTCCTGACCGCCGCGGTTCAGGTCAGCTCTGTAGTGTCGCGCCGCCGCGCGCGTTCATCGCCCAGGCATCAGACTACTCTCGTGCGGGGCCGCGCGCACCCCTCGGCGCATCTGTCAGTCCTCACCCAGTACCCCAAGCGCTGGAGGCGAAGCTCGATCGCGCGCGGCGACCGCTCGTGGGTGCGGGCGATCGCCTGGATGCTCCCGCTTCGTACCGTGCACGCACCTCGCGCTCCTCCTGCTTGGTCCAGGGCGCGAACGTGAGGATTGCTCTGATGTGCTTGCGCGACCAGCGCCTCGCGTTCAGCGCCTTCGGATCGGTCACTCCCGGCGCGGACTTCGCTGTCGCCGGCCGCTCCGCCTCCGCGTCGAGTCGGTGGTCCCAAGGAGACGAGGACGCGGCGCAAGCCCCCTGAAGAACAAGCGTAGCTCCCCGGCATCCGCCAGCGCGATCGCGCGCACCTGTTCAGGCTCCGGGCGGCCGCGCTCCTGGCGGCTCACCAGACGCCCATCGTCGGAATCGCGGTGAAGCGATCGTCTGCCCCTTGCGGGGGATGCGAAACGGAGTGGCGCTCCGAAACGTCCGACATGTCCGGCCTGCTGTGTCGCGCCCTCGCCCGCCCGCCGCCGCTGCCGCTGGTGCGGCCGGATGGCCATGCCGCACATGGCCGCGAATAGCGCGATGCCGGCACTCACCGCGCGTCGATCATGCCGTGCAAATGGGCCGCGGCGCTTTCGATGTCCGCATACTTGTACTGCCCTGCCCGGCTCTCGGCGGCGAGCACCGCGCACCGGTGCACGGCCTCGAAATCTCCGTACGGGAACTTATACCGGCCCTTCGCATCATCGGGCTGCTCGTCGTCCACCCCGAGGTGCCACTTGCCGTACTCGCGCATGCCGTGCGCGCGAATGAACTCGTTCTCCTCCTCTGCCGAGGGCTGATGCTCGCTCCAGGCGTCGCGGTTATCGCGCACGGCGCGACCGCTCTTGACCAGGGACTGCGCGTGCTCGAAGCCCGGCTTGTAGAGCTTTACCGCCATGGCTGTTCACCTCCTTCGCCGCTGGCATGCGGTCAACCTCGCCACGGCGGATCGCCTGCGCAACCCCTCGGCGCGTACCCGCGGCCGGGCACCTCCGCCGTTCGCCTCGCAGACCCGCCCGAGCGGCCGCGCCGGTACCGGCGGCGGACGGTGCGCGCGCGGCGCGGTGTGCGCGGTTACAGGCCTTCGATGAAGACGCCGTTGCCCCGCGTGGCCGACAGTCGCAGCTCGCGCAGGGGTCGATACTCGGGCGAATCGTACCAGCGGTGCGCCTGCTCCAGGCTGGGAAACTCGAGCAGCACCGGGAACGTGGGGCGGTAGTCGCCCTCCACGAGGTCGTGGCGCCCGTTCAGCACGAGGTAGCGTCCGTTGTACTTCTCCACCGTGGCAGCTACCCCTTCGCGGTATTTCCCCATCTTGGCCGGATCGGTCACCTCGAGCATGTCGAAGTAGCAATAAGCGGGCATGTCGTGTCCCTCCCTGGGTTGGATTCCCGCGCGCGCGAGCATCGCGGCCGCGCTTCGCGCGCGGTGTCTGTGCGAGACTAGTGGAAACCCGTCTCGATCGGCAACGCTCGAGACCCCGCCCGCGCGGTGCTCAATTCAGCGCGTTCACCATGCGGTTAATGGCCTCGGCCAGATCGCCCACGGTGTTCGGTTTGTAGATGACCTCGCGAATCCCGAGCGCGTGCGCCTTGGCGCGCAGCTCGTCGGTGACGTACCCGGAAGCGAGCGCGACCGGAAATCCGGGCCGCAGTCGCAGGATCCGCGCCGCGACTTCTAACCCCGAGATCGCGGGCATATTCAGATCGGTGACCAGGACGTCGAACGCGGCGGGATCGGCCTCGAATGCCGCGAGCGCATCGGCCGCCAGGGTGAACCCGGTGACCTTGTACCCCAAGCGCCCGAGCAGACGCGTAGCGAGCAGCACCAGCGGTTCCTCGTCGTCGAGGTAGAGAATGCGCTGGCTGTTGCCCTGCGGCACGTGCGCACGCGCTTCGCGCACCGTCTCGGCTTCGGCTTCCACGGCCGGGAAATAGAGCTGAAATGCGGATCCCTCGCCCGGCACGCTGTCCACCGTGATCGCGCCGTCGTGGTTCTTGACGATCCCGTCGACCACGGCCAATCCGAGCCCGGTGCCTTCGCCAGGCGCCTTTGTGGTGAAGAAGGGATCGAACACGCGCTCGAGCGTCGAGGCATCCATGCCCTGCCCGCTGTCGGTGACCGTCAAGCGCGCATAGCGGCCCGGCGGCAGATCCGCGCGCACATCGTCGCCGCCGATCACCGCGCCGGCCAGCGCGATCTCGATTCGACCCGGACCGCGGCCGATCGCGTGCCACGCGTTGGTACAGAGGTTCATCAGTACCTGGTGAATCTGCGTCGGATCGGCCAGCACGTTGGGGGTATCGGGCGTGAGCGTGGTGATGAGCTCGATGCCGGCCGGGAGCGAGGCGCGCAGCAGCTTCGCCGATTCCTCGACGACGTGCCGCAACCCGATCACGCGCCGCGTCTGCGGCTGCTGGCGGCTGAGCGTGAGGATCTGCTCGACGAGGTCGCGGGCGCGCGCGCTGGCTTTTCCGATCTCGGCGAGGCTGTCCTGGGCGGGGTGCTGAGGACCGATGTCCTGTTGCGCGAGCTCGACGTTGCCGATGATCGCGCCGAGGATGTTGTTGAAGTCGTGCGCGATGCCCCCCGCCAACGTGCCGAGCGCTTCCATTTTCTGCGCCTGGCGCAGTTGGGTTTCGAGCTTCTGGCGGGCCTCGTCCGCCTGCTTCCGCTCGGTGATGTCCACGTGCGAGCCGAGCATGCGCATCGGCTGGCCGCGGTCATCCAGAACGAGCGCCGACTGCGCCAGGATCCAGCGGTAGGTGCCGTTCTTGTGGCGCAAGCGGAATTCCGACCAAGTACCGGGCCACGGACTCGCGAGATACTTGTGCAGGTTTTGCAATGTGCGTTCGCGGTCGTCGGGATGCAGCCGGCCCTCCCACTCGCTCAAATCGTTGCCGATCTCGTCGTCGTCGTAGCCGATCTGGCTCTTCCACTCGGGCGTGAAGAACACCTTGCCGGTGACGAGATCCCAGTCGAACAGTCCGACGTTACCGGCGCGGGCAGCCATTTCCAGCCGCAGGGCCCCTTCGCGCAGCGCCCGCTCCGCCTCGTTGCGCGCGGTCAGGTCGCGCACGATGGAGAAATAGTGGCCGTCGCCGATTGCGCGCGCGCTCACGTCCGCCTGGAACGTCGAGCCGTCCTTGCGCAGGTGCACCCACTCGCCGCGATGCGGCGTACCCGCCAGGAGCTTTTTGACTTCTGCATCGAAGCGGCCGCGCTCGTGTTCGGCGAGGACGTCAGGAAGCCGGAGCTCCAGGATTTCTTCGCGGCGGTAGCCGAACATCTTCGCGCCCGCCGGGTTGACGTCCAGATAGCGGTGGTCGGCGGTGATGATGAAGATCCCGTCGTCGGCTTGCTCGAACAGGTTGCGGATGCGCTTCTCGCTCTCCTGCAGCGCGGCTTCGACTTGCTTGCGCTCGGTAATGTCGATCGCCCAGCCGCCCATGAGCCGCTGCCCGGTGGGGTTTGCAAAGGGAAACTTCGTGCTGAGCCAGAAGCGGACCGGGCCTCTTTCCTTTCCGCCGGTTTGTTCCACGACGACCAGCGGTTTGTCGGACCTGAGTGCCTCAGCGTCGTTCTGACGGATTTTGTCCGCGAACTCGGGGGCCGCGAAATCGTATTCCGTCGTCGCGGGCACATCGCCGGGCGAGATACCGAACTCCCGCTGCCAGCTTTTGTTCAGGTAGATGTACCGGCCCGTGTTGATGTCTTTCATCCACGCGATCGCGGGGCTCGCATCCATGAACGCGTTGAAGCGCTCCTCGCTGGCGCGCAGCGCCTCTTCCGCCTGCTTGCGCTCGGTGATGTCCTGATCCACCACCACCGCGCCCACCAGCTGCTCCTCCGCATCGCGAATCGGCACCGCCCAGTGCGCAATGGTCTTCGTCGCGCCATCGAGCGCCTCGATATCGATCACCTGGTTGAGCGAGCTCTCGCCGCGCAGGGCGCGTGCGATGCTGTCTCGGTACTCTGCGAAACCCTTGCGCGCCTCTGCGTCCTGCGCGCCATGCGAAGCCGGCAGATCGACTGCCGCGGGGCTCGCGCCTCCCCAGATCATCCGCGCGTATCTGTTCCCGGTGCGGATCTGGCCGTCGGCACCGATCACCCACACGCCGACCGGCAGCGTCTCGAGCACGGTGCGCAATCGCGCTTCCTGCTCTGCCAGCCGGCGGCGGCTGTCGCTCATCTCGCGCTCGCGCTGCTGCAGCGCTACCGCCATGTCGTCAAACGCCCGTCCGAGCTGCCGCAGCTCGCGCGCGCCGCCGGTCGCACCGGCGCGTGCCCCGAGATCGCCCGCGGTCAAGCGGCGGGTTGCGGCGAGCAGCGCGTTGACGCGGCGCACCACGGTCCGCTCGGTACCGAACCAGGCGGCGAGAACTGCCAACAAGCCGACGCCGCCGAGCACGGACAGATCGCGATAGAGCGCGGCGCGAATCGGCGCGAGCGTTCGCCGCTGGTCGATACCGACGCTGACCGAGAGCCACGCCGGCGGCGGCACGCCTTGCACGCGCGCGATCACGAAGCTGCGCTTCAAGCCGTCGAGGCCCGTGGCCTCGAAGCGCGTGTCGCCGCGCTCGCGGGCGGCGAACAACGGCGTGTCGCGCACATTCCTGCCTACCCACTTCTCCGGATCTGGCTGGCGCACGACGATGTGCCCCGAACGGTCGACGACGGTCAGCGAGGTGCCCTCTGGAAGGGAAATTTCCGCGGCGAGCTCGTTCAGCCAGTCCACGCTCAGCAAAGCCCCCGCGACCGCCACGATCTCCCCGCGTTCGTCGAGCGCCGGGAGCGCCATGCCGAGCACCGGGCGGCCGGAGATGAGGCTGAGGAGGTAATCCCCGACCGCTAGGCCGCGCGTGTCGAGCGCGCGCGCGAACGTCTGCGTCCGCGCCACGTTGAGGGGTTTCGTGAACGGGATGCCGCTGCAGATCACCTCCCCGTCCGGGCGCGCCACGCTGAAGTTCGCGTACTGCGAGTTGGTTCGCACCAACTCGGCGAGCAGCGCGTTGCAGGCCGATGCGTCCAGCTGGCGCACCTCCAGCAACTGGGCGAGCACGCGCAGGACCTCGTACGCTCGCTGAATCACCTGCTCGTATGTCGTGGCGACCTGCCGCGCCAGCCGCAGCTCGGATGCCTCCATCTCGGACATCCGCTGCGCCTGCTCGATGTACGCTCTGTAGACGGTCACGCCGAGCACGGGGGCGAACGCCAGCGCGAGCAGCAACCCGAGTCGGGCGCGGAGGTGCTGCAGAGACAGCTTCATGTTTTGGGACCCGGCCTCAAACAGCTACCCGCCGCCTCGGTCAGCGCGCGATCGCACGCGACCGGCGAGCTGCCGCGCTGCGGCACCCCGTGCGGCCGTGAGGCTGATCCGCGGCCGCGGCGCCCACGGATCGATATCCGCCCCCCCTGATGGGCCGTCGCCTTGCCCCCATGGCGCGCTGGTGCTCGCCCCCGACTGCCTTACGTGTGAAGTTCCCGACATGTCGCGATCTGCAGACTCCGCACCGCACCCGTAGCACTCGGCGTGCCGAGTCTTCGGCACGCGCTCATGCCGCAACGAAACGGAATCTGTCAACGGCCCCCTGACACCGGACAAGCAGCTCGGAAGCGAACGGCGATTTCGTATCTCCGCAACCCCTGATGTCGTCCCGGCACCTCTGCCGCACGGCATCGCGCCTGACTTCGGCGGGGCGCGCACCGCGTGCGCACGAGGAAGGAGCCGAACGTGAGCGCGCCATCCGCTCCCCAGAGGCGAGATGGGTCCTCCGCGCCACAGGTTGCGGCATCGGACCACGCCGATGCGCGGATCGGCTTCCGCCACCCGCACGGCCTTTGCGGTGAGACCCGGCGTCGCCTCCGCACCGCGTGCGCACCGGCGGCCGAATCAGGCGGCGCGCACTCCCCCGCGTCGGGCGCACGGCGCCTGCGGCTCGGATCACCCCCCGCCCGCCAGATCTCGACCGCGGCGGGCCGCACAACGGAGCGCGGCCGCAGCTGTGCCCCCGGGCTCAGTCCGAAGAGGATGCGGTATAGAGGGCGTGGGTCTGGCGCAGGCGCTCGGACAGGAGCTGCATGAGCTGGAGGGCGAAATGCGGGTTCTGGCGCACGAGCAGGTAGAACTGGGCCTTATCTATGGGGATGAGCTCGGTCTGTTCGAGGGTCACCACTGTGGCCGTGCGCACCGCCTCATCGAGCAGCGCCATCTCGCCGAAGACTTCTCCCTCGCCGAGCGTGTCGACCGTCTGCCCGCGCACCTGCACGGCGACCCGTCCGCTCCGAATCGCGTACATCAGCGCGCCGGGTTCGCCTTCGCGGAAGACGGCGGTGTCGGCTTGGTAGGTCGTGGCGTTCGGCGCGTTGCGAAACAAGCCGAACTGTCGCGGGGTCGAGCTCATGTGGCGCTCCTCTATGGCGTAATGCCATCGGCTCCGCTGGTCACCTGGGATCACGCTTTCCCCCGGCGAGCGGGATCACGCAAAGAACCGATTTGCGGGCCGCGGCAGACCGAGATTGTCGCGCAGCGTCTCACCCTCGTACTCGCGGCGGAACAGCCCGCGGCGCTGCAGTTCCGGTACGACGCGATCGACGAAATCGTCGAGTCCGGCCGGGAGATACGGGAACATGACGTTGAAGCCGTCGCACCCTTCGCTGAACAGCCACTCCTCCATCTGGTCGGCGACCATGGTGGGCGTGCCGATCATCTCCAGCGTCCCGAAGCTACCGCCCACGTATTGCGCGAGCTGCCGCACGGTCATGTTGTCCCGCCTGGCCATGTCGACCAGCTTCTGTCTCCCGCTCTTGCTCGCATTGCTCTCCGGAATCTGCGGCAGCGGCCCGTCCAGGTCGAGCCTCGAGACGTCGTGGCCGAGCACGACAGAGAGGGTCGCGACGCCGCTGTCCGGATGCACCAGGCCGTCCAACCGCGCTTTGTTCGCGCGCGCCTCCGCCGCGGTGTCGCCGATCACGACGAAGGCGCCCGGCAGGATCTTCAGGTGTTCCCGGGCCCGTCCATGCGCCACGGCGCGGCCCTTCACGTCGGCGTAGAAGCGCTGCGCGTCGGCGAGGTTGTTGTGGCCGCTGAACACGACTTCCGCCGTTTCGGCGGCGAGCTGGCGTCCCGCGTCCGATGCTCCCGCCTGCACGATCACGGGCCAGCCCTGGATCGGGCGGGCGACGTTGAGCGGCCCGCGCACGGACAGGTATGGGCCCTGGTGATCGAGGACGTGCAGCTTGTCGGGATCGAAGTACACGCCCGCCTCGACGTCGCGGATGAACGCGTCGTCCGCCCAGCTGTCCCACAGTCCCGTGACTACATCGAAGAACTCGCGCGCGCGCCGGTAGCGCTCGCCGTGCTCGAGGTGCTCGGTGCGGCCGAAGTTCAACGCCTCTTGCGGGTTCGACGAGGTGACGACGTTCCAGCCCGCGCGGCCGCCGCTCAGGTGATCGAGCGAAGCGAACTTTCGCGCCACGTGGTACGCGTCGTTGTAGGTCGTCGATGCCGTCGCGATGAGCCCGAGATGCTCGGTCACGACCGCGAGCGCCGGCAGCAGGGTCAGCGGGTCGAACGAGGTGACTGTCGCGCTCCGCTTGAGCGCGCGCATCGGCATGTTCATCACCGCCAGATGATCGGCCATGAAGAAGGCGTCGAAGCGCCCGCGCTCGAGCGTCTGCGCGAAACGCTTCAGGTGCGCAAAGTTGAAGTTCGCATCCGGAAAGCTGCCGGGGTACCGCCACGCGGCCGTATGAATGCTGATCGGGCGCATGAAAGCGCCGAGCCGCAGTTTTCGTGAGTCAGTCACCGGGCCTCCGTCTCACCGGCCGGTGCGGCATTGCGACACGCCGTGGCGCGCGCCGAGCGCCGCCGGGGATCGCGGATCGCCAACAGCGCGCGCGCTCCAGCGAGCGCACGGCCGCGGCGGCGTCAACCGGGGATGCGCTCAAAGGTCGGCACACCTTCGGGCAGGTGGTGAAAGCTCTGTTTATCGATGGTGAAGATCACCATCTGCGGTTGGCCGAATACGCTCGGATCGTCCAGGGTGCCGACTTTGACGATCGCGGCGCCCGGCACGCGCGGCGTGCGGCTCACCAGATGCGTACCGCAGTCGGCACAAAACTCCCGCGCCACCGGATTCGGCAGATCCGGGCGCCGGAACGCCTTGGGAGCGCCTTGCACATAGCGGAAGCCGCTTTCGGGCATGGCGATCACTACATTCGGATGTCCGCCCGAGATGTACTGGCATTCGCGGCAGTGACACTGCCCTCTGAACAGCGGCTCCCCCTCGGCGCGGTAGCGCACCGCCCCGCAATAGCAGCGACCCTGAAGCTCCATGATGGCTCCTTTCTGTTCCGTCGACGCCACCTTCGCATTAGACCACGGCGCGTGAACAGAGCTGGTTCTACGGCTAAGGGGTTTTAACCCCCTGGTTCATCCAAGAACTCCACCACGCCCGATTCGAGCGAATACTCCGCGCCCACGACGAGGAGCCCATCGCGCTGGATTAACTGTTCGAGGATGGCCGATCCGTGTCGCAGGTGTGCTGCGGCGGCGCGGATGTTGGCGCGGACCGCCTGTTGCACGAAATCGCCGCCGCGGTGCTCGAACCCGGCCGCCAGCAGCGCTTCCACGGACGGTTGGATGCGCTCGACGATCGAACGGAGATTTCGCGACTGCTCCTGCGACGGGCGCCCCAGTTCCTCGATGGTCGCGAGCACCGCCCCACACTGCGAATGGCCGAGCACCACCACGAGCCGCGTGCCGAAGCGCTCCGCCGCGAACTCGACGCTGCCGATCTGTGACGGGGCGACGATGTTTCCCGCCACGCGGATCACGAACAGATCGCCGAGGCCCTGATCGAAGACGATCTCGGCAGGCACCCGCGAATCGGAACAGCCCAGGATGATCGCGAACGGCTCCTGACCGTCCGCCAGCTCGAGGCGGCGCGTCTGGTTGACGACGATGTTTCGGTCGCGCACGCCGGCGACAAACCGGGCGTTCCCCTCGCGCAAGCGTTCGAGCGCGTCTCGAGCCGAGATCATCGCCGCTTCATCAATCACGCTTCCGCTGCTCGCGCTAGACAATATTCCTCATCTAGCCGCGCCAGCCGACTTCGCATGACGCATGACGCCGACGGCGCACGGCGCATTACCTGGGCGCATACTGCGGACAGTAGATCCGTGCGTTGACGTCGTCGCGCTGTTCACGCAGCGCGTGTGTTGATCGCGTATGCGACGCTGCTCCGGCGGCAGTCCCCAAGTCGATCGCGGTGCACCGTGAACAATCGACCCGGCAGCGTCACGCCGCCGGCGCGAACACACGGTCGTTAGTCGTCCGATCCTCGACCGATGCGTCGTTGCCGTGAACGCAGTGGAGCGGTTGCGCGCGCGTTGCGCCGTGTATGCGCACTGCCTGAAGCGCGACCACCTCCACCTCGTCAGCGCTGCACACGCGCGCCGTGCGGCCACAGGTACGGCGCTAGGCCGGGAAATCTCCGCGCCTCTGCGCTGAAAACCGGAGCGCGGCGCGGCGGGGCTACGGCGCGCCGAGTGCGGCCCGGACCGCCCGATCGGCGGCGCCGGTAGCGGAGCGGCCGCCCGCATGCCACTGCGCCAGCAGGCGCATGACTACGCCTTCGACGGCCCACATCTCCGGAGCGCGCACGCTCGCCTCGAGCATCGCCAACGTCGGTCGCAGCGAGCCGTCCAGATAACTGGCCAGCACGCGCGGGTGAATGTACGACTTGCGACAGACCGCTGGCGTGTTGCCGAGCTGCTCGGCCACTCGTCGCACCACCGTCAGCGCACCCTTCTTGGTCGGTTTGGGCTCGTGCAGCGCTACCATCTCGAGCACCGCCAGGTTGGTCGCCGCCCAGGTGCGGAAATCCTTGGCGGTGACGTGATGGCCGGAGATCTGCCTCAGATAGGCGTTCACGTGCTCCGACGAGATGCGGTGACGCGCGCCGTTCTCGTCGAGGTACTGAAACAGCTCCGAGCCGGGAAGCTCACTGCAGCGCCTGAGGATGCGCGCCAGCATCGGATCGCTGATCACCTTGTGATGGCGGACGCCGTGCTTGCCGCGGAAATCGAGCTCGATGTGCCCGCCGCGAATGTGCACGTGATCGTGGCGCAGCGTCGTCAGACCGAAGGTGTCGTTCTCTTTCGCGTATTCGGGATTGCCGACCCGGCCCAGGCTGCGCTCCATCAGCCGGACCACCGCCGCCAACACTTTCTCGCGCGGCAGCCCACGGCGGCCGAGATCAGCTTCGACCTGCCGACGAATGCGCGGGAGTGCGCTTCCGAACGTCAGCATGTGCTCGAACTTCGTCTCGTCGCGCACCTCCCGCCAGCGCGGGTGATAGCGGTATTGCTTGCGCCCGCGCGCGTCGTAGCCGACCGCCTGGATATGGCCATTCGGGTCGGCACAGATCCACACGTTCGTCCATGCCGGCGGAATGGCCAGCGATTTGATCCGCCGCAGGACCTCGGGATCCCGTATCGCGCGGCCGGCGGCGTCCCGATAGACGAAACCGGAACCGGCGCGCAGGCGCCGGATCCCGGGCTCACGGTCGCTGACGTACCGCAGTTGCGCCGCCTGAGCGGCGGTCAGGGGGTCGACCGTCGGCGGCTCGGCCGCGTCGATCTTCAGCGACGGCACGCGGACGACCCGCGGCATGCGCGCAAATTGCCGGTCGCCCGCAGGAGTGTTCGTCACTGCCGTCGCCACTGGGCTGCCCACCGCTGGAGCTGCGGGTGAGCACGCAGAAC
>JBFXHX010000057.1:0-19741 GCA_050176585.1 Binatia bacterium | reverse complement strand
TTCTGGCGCCATCGCGATACACGAGATCTCGCGCGGCGAGCGAGTCAGCAGTGACAAGAACGTACGAGCCCGGGACATCGCGAGCCCACGGTGCCGTGCCACGGCGCGCGCGGCGCTCGTGAGCAGGGGACACCATGCGCGAATCCGCCGTCGACATCGCCTACCAGCGCCTCTCTGCCCGCGAGCCCGAGCTCGAGCACGCCTACGGCGCGAACGTCCACATCCTCGCCGATCCCTTCTTGCTGACGCATCTGGCCTTTCTCTGCGCAGAGACGACGGTGCAGCCGGCGATCAACGAGGCCGTGCGGGATCTCTATCGCTATCTCATCAAGGCGGTGCTGAACGGCGAATTTCCCCGCGCGGTGTGCGCGACCCGCACGCGCATGGCCGCGCAATCGGCTCACGGGATCTGGACCGGCGAAGTGCTCGACACGAACGTGCGCGCCGTCACGGTGAACATCATGCGCGCCGGGACGCTGCCCTCTCAGGTCTGTTATGACTTCTTGAACAGGACCTTGATGCCGGAGCTCGTGCGCCAGGATCACGTCGTCATGAGCCGCCTCACGGATGAGCAGGGGCGGGTGAAGGGAGCGCACTTCGGCGATTCCAAGATCGGGGGGTCCGTGGACGGCGCGTACGTGCTGTTCCCCGACCCGATGGGCGCGACCGGCGCCTCGCTCGATCAGGCCATCACGCAATACAAGACCAAGGTCCCCGGCACAGCGACCAAGTTCATCACGGTGAATCTCATCGTCACCCCGGAGTATCTGCGGCGGATGAGCGATGTCCACCCCGACGTGGTCGTCTACGCCCTGCGACTCGACCGCGGCGCCTCTCCACCCGACGTGCTGCGCACCAAACCCGGCGTGCGCTGGGCGGACGAGAGCGGGCTCACCGAGAAGCAATACATCGTGCCCGGCGGCGGCGGGTTCGGCGAGATCATGAACAACGCGTACTGCTGACCCGCAGAGGCTCCGATGCCGTTCTTCGCCCAGAAAGGGCTCACCGCACTGCTCTCGAAGGAGGCGATCCAGCAGCGGGTGGCGGAGCTCGGGCGCCGCATTACCGCGGATTACGCGCCTCTCAACGGCGACCTGGTGCTAGTCGGTATCCTGAAGGGTAGCTTCGTCTTCTTCGCCGACCTCGCGCGCGCCATCGACCTGCCGCTCACCGTCGACTTCGTCGGACTCTCGTCCTATCGCGGCGCGGACACGTCGCCCGGCGGCCTGCGACTGACCCAGGACCTGTCCTCGTCGGTGACAGGCCAGCACGTGCTGGTGGTCGAGGATATCGTCGACACGGGGTTCACCATGCAGTTCCTACTCGAGCACCTCGCCGCGCAACGCCCGGTGAGCCTGCGCCTGGCCGCGCTGCTCGCGAAACCCGAGCGAAGCCGGGTCGATGTCCACATCGACTATCTCGGCTTCTCGATCGCCGACCACTTCGTGGTCGGCTACGGTCTCGACTACGAGAGCAAGTACCGCAACCTGCCGTTCGTGGGCGTGATCGAGCCGTAGGAACAAGAATATTACCGCAAAGGCGCGGAGATCGCCGGCCGGCAATCAGCGCGCGGAGTGGCGGCCGCAGGTGCCGCGGCTACCTCAGGAGTGTTTAACGTCCCGGCGCGCCGCCCTTGATCTTCCTTTGCAGCGCCGCCAAGCGCTCGCGGAATTCTGGTTGGTTTAGCGACCAGACCTGCGGGTCGAGCTCGCGATCGACCGCGGAATCCTGGTCGCCGAGCGCGGCCACGTCCGCAATCGTTTCCTTGATCTTGCGGACGAGCTCGCGCGGCGCGGCAGCCGGGCGCGCGGCCAGCGCTCGGGCGGCGGCGAGCAACTCGGCATCCGGCACGCAGCGCCATACCAGCCCGGCGCGCTGGGCTTCGCGCCCGTCCAGAATCTCGCCGAACAGCACGGTGGCGAACGCCGTCTGCGGGCCCGCGATGCGCCGCATCATCCACGTGTGGCCGCCGCCCGGATGCAATCCGAGCTGCAGGAAGCGGGTGTCGAACCGAGCCGACTCGGCCGCCAGACGCACGTCGCACACGAGAGCGAGGTTGACCCCGGCTCCCACTGCGGCGCCGTTCACCGCGGCGATGGTCGGCAGGGGCGACCGAGCAACGCGGAGGAAGCCGTCGTACACGAAGCGGAGGCCCTCGCGCTCGGAGGAGCCGAGGTGCGAGAGGTCGGCACCGGCGCAGAAAGCCGGCGGGTCACCGGTGACGATGATGGCTCCGACGCCGGGGTCGTTGTCGAGTTGGTCGAAGGTCGCGCGGATCTCGCCGACCATCTCGGCGTTGATCGCGTTGCGGCGATCCGGATCGCTGAGCGTGACGGTGGCAACGCGGTCGCGCACGTCGGTCTTCACATACTTCATGGTTGTCTCCAGGGCGGCGGGCCGAAACGGCGTCGGTTGGAATCCTTGCTGGGTGGTTACCTATCCCGCGGCTGTGCCGGTCACAAGCCGGAGCTGCCCCCAGGGTCGGCGGCAGCCAGCGCTTCACGTTCAACGCGCAGGGGCGAAGCCGCGCAGTCTGGGAATCCGGTTCCGTGGCTACTTCGGAGAAGCGGCCGCGGGGAAGTTCACGATGCGCAGATCGAGCGGCAGCTCGTTCTCTCGTAGCCCCGTCCCGTCGCCGGGCAGCATGGAAAACGCCTCGTCGAAGCTGCTGTCGGCGGCGTACCAGCGCTCGGGATCGATCATGCCGGCCAGCGTGAAGCGGGAAAAGACGTACGGCAGTCCGTCGCCGCCGATTGCGGATGGTCCTTCCATCACGTGGAGGTGCAGGTGGGGACCCGAGGTGTTGCCGGTGTTGCCGATGCGGCCGATCTCCTGGCCGCGGGTCACACGGTCGCCGGGCCTCACGCGTACGGAGCCCTTCTTTAGATGGGCGTAGAACACGTGTGCGCCGCCGCCGATGTCGAGGATGACGTGATTGCCTTCGACATTCGCCAAGGTGACGGTGGCAGGGTCGGGAAGCGTGCCGGGTATTTGGTCGTCGAGCCCGTCGAGCACGTCCACCACCGTCGCATCGGCGACGGCGAGAACCGGTTGATCGTAAGCGAGGTGGCTCTCCACGAGCGCGGGATCGCCGTGCACGAAGCGGCCCTGCGGGTCGATGCGAACCCAATCGATTGCGAAGCGCTGTGCGTCGCGAAGCTCACCGTCAATCGGCAGCACCGCACCGCGATGTGCGCCGCGCGCGGAACAGCAGCCGTTCAGCACCACCCAGCCATCGCCGGTCAGCGGCGGGCCGAGCACCGTCGGCGTCCGCTCCGCGAGATCCCAGGGCGCGACCAGATACGTCATCGGGGCGGGGGTGCGCGCCGCGGGACTCGCGCCGCCGGTTCCGGTGAGGCGGTGCACGATCGCGTCGGGTACCGCGGCGCGGTCGTCGAAGATCAGCTCGACGAACACCAGCTTGCCGGTGCCCGGCGCGAGCGACGCGTCGGCGCTCCGCCGAGCAGCGAGATCGTGCAGCGCCTCGAGCAGCGGCTCGCCCGCGAAGGTTGCCACCACGCGATTCTGCTTGTCGTAGTCGAGGACCTCGATCCGCTCGATCGTCGCAGGCACAGCGCGCGAGTTCGTCAACCAGAGCTCGTAGACGACATGCCAGCGGCCGTCGCTGCCCTTCACCGGTCCGGTGTCGTCGCCGATGAAGCCGACCAGCACGGGCGTAAATGCGTCCGGCACCACGAGGGTGCGGCCGGCGGCCGGCCGCAGCAACACAGCGGTGAGCAGGACGATGCAGGCGACAAGGGAAAGAAGCGCTCGCATGCACGCGCGTTTAGCCCAGAACACCCCTGGAAAGCGATGACAGCTCGGCCGCGCGCGCGCGAGCTTCCACTCGCGTGCGCTCAGGCGCGTGCTGGCGTCCCCGCGAGCAACGATCTGTCCGCGCCCGTGCAAAACCGATCTGGCGATCGGGGCTCGTCCGGTCTGGAGCTGGGGCGGCACCGCAGGCGGCGTTACCTCACCGCGGGTCGGTACACGGGCAGTAGTCGCCCCTCGCGACCGCGATCGAAACACATGTAGTCCCAGGCTCTGCCGCACCGCCAGTTCCGTTTCACCAGCAGGGCGTTCGCCTCCTCGTCGTAGCCGTCGCGGAAGATGACACGGGTCAATTCGCCAGTGAACTGCATATGTTCCTCCTTGCGGTCCGCCCCCGGACCTTGGGGATACTCCTACGATGCACCGTCTGGAGGCTTTCTGGCGCGCGTCAAAACAATGTCGCTGGCCTGTGCGGTCCGGCAACGTCGCTTGCTGCGCGGGGATTACGCGTGGTCTGGCAAGTGGCCGCTGGCGCGCCGTCTCCATGGCAGTCTTCAGGCCTTGACCATCCAATGCGGCGCGGATTACGACCGTGCCAGCGCAATGGTGAGCGAGCTCGAGCATAACAGCGAAAAGGACCCTCGGGCGGAGGGCGCGCCGGCGAAGGCCTCGCGCTCACCGCGGTAAGCGGTCGTGTACCTCGCGACCGTCGCGCGCCACCCGCGATGAAGCTCGACGCCTTCAACCACATCCTGCCGCGCGCGTTTTACGAGCGGGTTCGCGCCCGCGTCGGCGATCGGGCCGCGGTCGAATATCTCGAAGGCGTGCCGACCTTGTGGGATCTCGATGCGCGCTTGCGCATGCTGGACGAGATCGACGGGTATCAACAGATTCTCTGCCTCGGCCAACCGACGATCGAGAGCCTCGGCGCCGCGCACGAGACGCCGGCGCTGGCGCGGCTCGCGAACGATGGCATGGCGGAGATATGCCGGCGGTATCCGGACCGCTTCCCGGCGTTCGTCGCCTCCTTGCCAATGAACGACCCCGAAGCGGCCGTCGCCGAGGCCGAGCGCGCGGTACGCGAGCTCGACGCGCGCGGCGTGCAGGTCTTCAGCAACGTGCTGGGCGTGCCGCTGTCGGCGCCGCAGTTCCGGCCGCTGTTTTATGCCATGGCGGCGCATGACCTGCCGATCTGGGTTCATCCCATGCGCGGTCCGGATTTTCCGGACTATGCCTCCGAGGAGCGCTCCGAGGCCGAGATCTGGTTCACCTTCGGATGGCCGTACGAAACCACCGCCTGCATGGCCCGGCTGATTTTCTCCGGGCTGTTCGACGAATTGCCGGGGCTGAAGATCATCACCCATCACATGGGCGGAATGATCCCCTATTTCGCCGACAAGATCGCGCTCGGCTTCCAGCAGATCTTTCGCGGCGACCTGGCGCACAATCCGCACGCGGAGGCGTGCGGGCTGCGGCGACAGCCGATCGAATACTACCGCATGCTCTATGCGGACACAGCGACGAATGGCTCCGCCGCGGCCGCCCGCTGCGGCCACGACTTCTTCGGCACCGCGCACTGCCTGTTCGGCACCGACGCGCCGTTCGATCCGCGGGGCGGCCGCCACCTGATTCGCGCCACGATGGCAGCCGTCGATGCGCTCGAAGTGTCCGACGGGGCGCGCGCCCGCATCTACGAGCAGAACGCTCGCGCCCTTCTCAAACTGGACGGCCGCGCATGATCACCACGCCCGATGCGTGGGAGCTCGCTGCGCGGCTGGCGCACGTCACGCCGTTGCGCACGCTGGCGGAGAAGGTCGACCCGGCACATGCGGCGCTGGTCGTCATCGACTATCAGAACGAGTTCTGCGATCGGCACGGGCAGCTCGCCTGCGAGGGGTTCGACGTCGCCGACGCCCAGGCGCTGGCCGGGCGTCTGCCGGCGCTGCTCGCAGCGGCGCGCCGCGCCGGCGCGCTCGTGGTGTTCGTCCGCAACGAGTACTCGTCGGAGAAGAACCTCTACCTTTCTGACGCTTTTCTCGAGCAGGCGTCGCGTACTCGCGCCGGCAGCTACACCGCCCGGCCCGTCTGCCGGGCGGGGACCTGGGAAGCGGACTTTTACGGCGGCGTCCGCCCGGAGCCGCACGAGGCAGTGGTGACCAAGCACCGTTTCAACGCGTTCTTCAACACCGATCTCGACACGATCCTGCGCGCTCACGGCGTCCGCACGATCGTGTTCACCGGTATCGCGAGCAATGTGTGCGTCGAGACGACCGCGCGCGAAGCGTTCATGCGCGACTACTACGTCGTGTTCACCAGCGATGGTACGGCGGCCTATTCCCGGCAGGATCACGAGGCGACACTGCGCAACATCGACCGCTTCTTCGGGCAGGTCGTGAGCGTCGCCGACGTGCAGTCGGTCTGGAGCGCCGCTGCGGCGCCACCGGACAGGCGCTAGGCTCAGGAGCGGCGCGCGCTGCTCCGCCGCTTGCTCTTGGCGCGCGCGGCTTTGCGCTTAGGCGCCGGCGCCCGGTTCGAGCCGAGCGCCAGCGGCGGGGGCGTGTCTGCGGCGGGACGGGGCACCGGGCCCGGCAGCGCCGCCGTGTCCTGCCCGCTCATGTTGCCGATCAATCCGGGATTCGCGGAATTGACCAGCAGGCGGAAGACGTCGGGCCGGTTGTAGTGCCCGCCGAAGTCGTGAATCATCCGCATGCGCACCGTGTGCTCGAGGTCCGCATCGGCATAAGCGATGCCTTCTTCACTCCCGGGCATCGGACCGGCGATGACGTTGGCCATCGGATCGATGATCGTCGTGCCGCCGGTCTGCTTCGGATCGCTCATGAAGGCGCGATCCTGCTCGGTGGTCGCGAGCAGGTCCCGCATCTCGGTGCTGACGACCCCGCACGGGCTTACGACGTAGCACTTGCACATGTACGCCATGTTGCGCGCCGCTATCAGGCTCGCTTCCGGCATCGGCAGATAGCCTTCGCTGAATTTGCCCGCGGGTACGAAGTGGTTGGGCCAGCAGGCCACGTGAATGCGGGTGTACTGGGCGGCGAGCAGCGCGACGGCCATCGGGTTGGAGTTCTCGCCGCACACCAGCCCGCTGACGGGGCCGTATTCGGTCATCATGACGCCCTGGGTATCGCCCGCGCCGCCGGTGTGCACCAGCCGCTCGGTCACGGTGGGCACCAGCTTCTGATGTTTGCCCAGCACCTCGCCGCGCCGATCGATGAACAACTGCGTATTGTACAGCGTGCCGCTGGTGTCCGCGCGGCGCTCGGTGATGCCCATCACCACGAACGCGTTCGCCGCCGCGGCGGCCTCGCACAATGCGTCGACCTCCGGCCCCGGGATCTCCATCGAGTTCTTGAACAGCTCGACGGCGAAGTCGTAGCTCTTCTTGCTGACGGCGGGATGGTAGAAGTACCAGAGCGGGTATCCCGGGATAAAGTTCTCCGGGAACCCGATGAAGTCTGCGCCATTATCGCCGGCTTCGCGGATCAATCGGCGCGCCTTCTCGATGCTCGCCTGGCGATCGAGAAACACCGGCGCCGCTTGCACGGCGGCGAGCCGAAGCTTTTGGTAGCTGGTGCCCATGTCCATCCCGCCTTTGTGATCGTCGGCGAATGCTGCCGAGAGAGCTCAGGGACCTGCCACAATCCGTGAAATAGCGTCAAGGCGACCGGAGTCGCCTCGCGCCGCGCCCGTGCGCCACCGGCGCGTTGCCCCGCGCCCTTGCCGGCGCGCCGCGCGCAGCGGCGTGAGCCGCGTCGGGTCGCGCAGTCGCTCTGAGGGCCGCAGCGCGACGCGCGGCATGCACCCAGGGCATCCTCGCGACACATAGCTTCCAGCGTCTAAAAAGAAAATTGACACCGGCGGGTACGCTCTGGCACATCGGGCCGCAGCTCAGCGGAGTCGAGATGGTGTCCCGGGCGAACGTCGAGCATGCCGAACCGGCTGCCGCGCCAAGCGCGGCGGCGCCCGAGTAGCTGACGGCCAAAGGAGGGCGAGAAATGTCCTGGCATCCGGTAGACCGCATGCGGCGCGGCGCACCCGCCGCCTCGAGCCGCCGCCCCAAGGGCGGCGTTCGCACGCATGAGCGCGCCGGGCGCAAACGGCGAACGCGTGCAGCGCTGATCGCGGCGGCCGCGGCCGTGCTCGCGTCCGGGACCGAGCAGCCCGCCGCGCTGTCCGATCTGGCGCGGGATCCCGCGGGGCTGCCGGCGCTGTTCCGGCGCCTGGCGTCACCACCCAGCGTGCTCGCGCAAGGCGCTCCGGATGAGGGAGCGGTGAGTAGCGCTCGCGAAGACGCGCTGGAGAGCCAGCGGTCAGCGCGCCCGCGGCAACCGAGGGGCAGACCCGTGACGGTGGAACCGCCGCAGCTCCTGACGCCGCAGCAGGCGTCGCGCACGCTGCCGGCGCGCATCACCCGGATGCGCACGCGGTTCGAGGACTGGTCCGCTGGGACGCCCGATGCCGAGCGGCCGCGCTCGTTCGAGATTCCCGATCCACCGGAAGACGTGGACGCGCCGCCCGCACCCGATGCACCCGACGGGGAGATCGCGATCGAACGCTTGCGGGAGGAGGTCCAATGAACGCGCAGCGGTTGTGGATCGCAGCGGTGCTGGTCGCCTCGGTCGTCGGGGCGCCAGCGGCGGCGCAGACGAACCGCGGCGACGGCTCGCAGACCGGCGATGGCACCACGCCATTCACGGGCCTCGCGCAGGCGCCGGAGGCAAACCTCTTCGTCGGCGCGGCCATGACGACGGTGCCGATTCAAGTCCCGCCGGGCCGCAAGAGCGTCACGCCGAAGCTCGCGTTGACCTACAACAGCAATGGCGGACCGAGCCCGTACGGCTACGGCTGGGACGTCGGGTTGCCGCGCGTCCAGCGCGCGACGAAGCGCGGCAGGTTGTCATGCATCGACCCGACCTACCGGAACGACTTCGTGGTCTCGCTGCCCGGCGCCTCGCTGGAGTGTCGCCGACGGGCCGACGGGCGCTGCGTGCCGAACGTGGAGGACGCGTTCATCAAGGTACTCTGGAACGGCGGCACCGCGCAGACCTTCACCGCCTGGGACAAGGGCGGCATGAAATATACGTTCGGCGGCAACACGGCCTCGGTGGACGGCGTCTCATTCACCGCGCCGGCGCGCACCGGTAGCGGCACGGCGGCGGATTTCACCGCGCTGCCGGGCGGCAGGTGCACGTATGCCGCCACCTGGGCGCTGACCGAGGTGCGCGACACGAACGGGAACGTCATGGAGCTCCAATACGTGGCGCGCGACGGGATGCTGCTGCCGCACGCCATCCACTATGGGAAAGGCACCCAGTTCCCGAGCCACCTGTTCGAGGTGCGCTTCGACTGGGAGTCCCGCTGTCTGGTTCCGGACGTCGATGGCCGTTGCCCGACCGCGGTGCCGCCGCCGCCCGGCGAGTACGAGGAGCCGCTCAACAGCGTGTTCGGGCACGGTGCGCGGTTGACCCGGCGCTTGTGGCGCATTCGCGTGCTCGCGCAGGGGCAGTTGGTCCGCGCGTACGTATTCGACTACGCGACCGGCCGCCGGGGCCGCCAGACATTCCTCGCGATGGTGACGCTGCAGGGCGCGGACGGCATGGAGCTCGCGCGCGCCGATGGCCTCGCGGCGGGTACGACCTTCGATTATCACGAGCCGCTCGCCGGGTTTCTCGCCACTTCGCAGGTGCCGGCGAAACCCGCGCTGCGGACGCCGCACAGCGGACACGGCGCCGATCCGGGCCGCATGCGATGGACGGATGCGGACGACGGCACCCGACGTGATGTGCTCGACATGAACGCCGATGGGTTCGCGGATCTGGTGGACGCATGGCCGATCCATGAGCAGATCGACGGTTGCCCGGGTGTGCCGGCGAATCCCGCCGGGCCCGGCGACTACTGGGATGTGTACTTCGGCTCGAAGCACGGATTCTCCACGACGCGAACCGCCTGGTACGTGCCGCACCGCGACCTGATGTGCGACATCCGGCGCAGCGACAACACGACCACCTGGTTCACCACCGTCGATCTCACCGGCGACGGGCTCCCGGACTTCGTCGACGCCCGCACCACGCCGTGGAAGGTCTATCCGGGTAGTGCGACCTCGCCGAGCGGCAGTTGGGGATTCAAGGGCGGCGCCGGCGTGATCACCTGGGCCGCGCCCGCGCCGTACGCACAGGTCACCAATCTCGGTCAGAGCATGGGCGGCTGGAGCGGGAAGACGGTCCGCCAGGACTTGATCGACATGACCGGCGACGGCCTGCTCGATCTCGTCTCCACGCCCGCTGGTCAGCCGGCGCCCAATCCGACCGCGTGGTCGATCGCGCCAAACGTGCGCACGGGCTTCGGCGCCATCGAGAGCTTTCACGGCGCGTTCGGCGCCCTCTCGTTTTTGAGTCAGAGCGCGAGTGACAACGGCACGATCTACGGCACCTGGGACGTCAACGGCGACGGGTTGCCCGACGGCGTGTACAGCCAGCAATCGCCCGGGGGTGCGCCGCTGAACGGCGGGGCATGGCGCGTGTGTCTCAATACCGGCCGCGACATGAGCGCGTGCGAGAACTGGGCCGTGCCGCAATATCTCGGCGGTCAGCTCGGCTCCTCGTGGCGTCACATCCGCAAGAACGGCGCCGAGGCACAGGATGCCTTGCGGGATTTCCTCGACATCAATGGCGACGGCCTTCCCGATGTCGTCGATCGCGCCGGCTACCACGCCAGCGCGAACCCCAACTGGCAGGTGCTGCTGAACCGCGGCGACGGGTTCGAAGACGCCGCGGTGAATTGGCCCGCGCCGTTCCCGCAGATCCGCGGCGGCAATGCGGGCGGCGGTTCGACGTTTCAGGACAGCTTCGACATCAACGGCGACGGCCTCGTCGACTTCATCAATTACGAGAACGGCGGCGCTGCGACGTATCGCGTGTACACCGCTGCGGGCGGTGCCTGGACGCCCAATGGGGCCACCGCCGTTGAAAACGTCGCGGGCTGCCGCCCCGATCTGCTCGTGAGCACCGAGAACGGTCTCGGCGGTGCGACGGCGCTGCGGTATCGGCCCTCGACGCAGTGGGTGAACGACGGCGGGGACGGCATTCCGGATCTGCCGTTCGTGCTCTGGACGCTCACCGAGATCCGGCGCGATGACGGCATGTGCAACGGCCCGAGCTGCACCACGCCGGGAGCGCATGGCGCGACGGCAATCCTCGACTACAAGCACGGCCGTTTCGATCCGGTCGAGCGGGAGTTTCGCGGGTTCGCGGAGGTCGTGCGCGAAGAGCTGACCGCGAGTGCGACCGCACCGCGCCGCGGCACGCACACGTACTTCCACCAGGGCGCCGCGCTGAGCGGCAGGATCCAGCAGGTCTACACATACGACGCCAGCAACGATCAGAGTTGGTTCTGGCAGCCGATCGCGCTGACGGCGAACGCGTGGGAGTGCGTGAGCCCGTCCACCGGGGCGCTCATCGCGTGCCCATCTCAACCACTGGGCGACGTGTGGGTGCGGCTGAGGAGCGTCGAGGAGCGCCACTTCTCGAACTTCAGCCTCATCACCTTCCGGAACGCGTTCACCGAGAACTTGAGCTGGCACCAGTGTCAGGGAAAATTCTACGGCAACGTGAAGCGCACCCGCCGCGGCACGCTGGGTACCGATCCGGCGACGACCAACACCTACGCGGAGTATGCCTGTACCGATACGGCTTCGGCATACGTGGTGGACAAGCCCATCAACATCAGGACCCGGAATCACAACGACTCGGTCACTGTCGACGAGCAGTGGTTCTTCTACGACTCGCAGGGGTACGGCGTCGTCGGGGCGGGCAATGTCACGCGCATCGAGTCGTGGCTGAACCAGACGGACATGAACGCCCCGGCCTCGTGCACGCGGGCGCCATCGGGCGGTGGCGGCGGTTGCGTCGCGACCACGATGACCTACGACGTGCGCGGCAGCGTGACGGCCGTCACTGATGCGCTCGGCCGCCGGACGACGACCATCTACGATGGCGCCAACCAGATCTATCCGGCGCTGGTCACGGGCCCGGCGCCGCTCAATCACAAGGTGGCGACCGCCTACGATGCGGGTTGCGGAACGCTGCGGAGCGAGAGCGTGAAGTACGCCACCGCGCCGCCCCTGGCCGCGGACCATACCGAGCATCGCTACGATACCTTCTGTCGCCTGGAGCGCACGTACCGGCCGGGTGACCCGCGCGACGCCGGCGCGATCCCGTACCGCCGATACGTCTACAAGCTCGGTGGTCCGCAGACACCGAGCGTCGTGGCCACTCACCTGCGCGAGCCCAACCACCCGAGCGGGCAGACGGTGATTGCGACGGCGCTCAGCGATGCGCTCGGCCGCTTGGTGCAACAGAAGACCGAGAGTGTGGTCGACGGCGTGTGGCTCGCGCTGGCGGCGACCACCGCCTACGACGCCCTCGGCCGCGCCGAGACGCAGTATGCCCCGTTCTCGTTCGGGTACGTGCCGGCGGCGAGCTTCGAGACCTTCTCGCCGGTGCCGGCCGGAACCGGGGCCACGACCTTCGCGTATGACGCTGTCGCGCGTCCCACGCGCGTGACCAATCCGGACGGTACGTACCGGACCCTCGAGCACGCGGTGGCATGGCAAACCACCACCAAGGATGAATGCTTCAACGCCAGCGGCTGTGCGGGCGGCAAGTTGCTCGAGAGGCGGGACGCGCTCGGGCGCATCGCCGAAAAGTGGGCGTACGAAGAGGGCGACGTGCTGAAGGCGCGCACGCGCTACGAGTACGACGCGCGAGCGCGATTGACGAAAACCACGCAAGGTGACGCGACGAGCTGGAACGCCGCCACCGACATCGTCACCACGTACGACTCGCTCGGACGCAAGCAGTCGACCACCGATCCCGACGGAGGCGGTCCGAGTCCGTGGCGGTATCGGTACGACTGGGTTGGAAACCTCATCTTGCAGGACGATCCGCGCACCGGGCAGTCTCTGCGCTTCTGCTACGACACGGCAGACCGGGTCACGGCGAAGCTTTATGCGAGCACGGACTATCCGACGCTGCCGAGCTGTACCGCTTCCTATCCGAAGATCACCTATCGCTACGACAGCGCCGCGAACGGCGTCGGCCGTCTGTACGAGGTGTCGGACCTGACGGGAACCACGCGCGTGGAGCAGTACACGCTGCTCGGCGAGCCCGAGTTCGTGCAGCGCCTCGTCGGGTCAGTGACCGCCGAGACCCAGTACACGTATGACAGCGCGGGCCACGTTACCTCCATCCGCTATCCGGACAACGAGCTGGTGCGCAATGCGTATGACGAGGTCGGCCGCATCACGCAGGTCAGCAATGCGCAGGGCGGTCCCGTCTACCTGCAGCGGCTGACCTACGACCTGTTCGGCCGCCCGGCGGGCATTCAGCACGGCAACGGCACTACCGATATGCGCAGCTACGGTACGGCGCCGGCCAGCAACTACCGCCTGAGCCGCATTCAGGCGCGCGCGGGCGGCATGCCGATCCTGAGCTACCACTACGCGGAGTACTGGCCGGGTGGGCGCCTGAAAAAACTCGTCGACGATGGGCCCAAGCCGGCGGCGGCGATGGACGCCACGGTCGACCAGTACACGTACGATGGCATCGGGCGACTCCGCGAAGCCGACGCACCCGGAACGGCGCCGAGCCGTGTGTACGAACACGACATCTGGGGCAACCTGACGCGTCAGGACGCGGTGACCATCACGTATGACACCGCGAAGAAGCATACACCGGCGGCGTACTTCGACGGCCAATCCGGGAGCTTTCAGCACGACGCGAGCGGCAACCGCACCGCCAAGGCGCTCATGCGCGCCGATCAGCAGATGTACAGCTATGATGCGGATGGCCGCCTCTCGCGCATCCAGCTCGTCGCCGACACCATCGACCTCGGGTACGATCACACCGGGCGCCGCACGAAGGAGACGTGGAACGGCGTGGTCACCCACCACCTCGCCGAGTTCCTCGAGGTCTCCGAAACGACGCTGCGGAAGTACTACTTTGCCGGGGACATGTTGATCGCCTCGCGCGAAGCCGCTGCGCCCGCGTCGCTCATTACAGCCCGCGCAGCGAGCGCGATCGAAGTGGCGCAGAGCAACGGGGGGAAGCCGATCCTCATCGTGCGGCTCGGCCATTTTACCGCGCTCGCCATCGGCGGCGCGATGGCGATGGGCGGTCTTGGCCTGCTGCTCCTGCCGAGCGGCCGTCGGCGCTCCGTGCTCGGGCTGCGGCTTCGGCCGGCCCACGCGGTCGTGGTCGGGACCGCCGTCCTCATCAACACGCTCCCATGGCCGCTGGTGATTCGGCCGGCAGGCGCACAGCCGCCACCGAGCCCCACGACGGTGCCGCTAGCCACGATACACCATTACCACCTCGACCACCTCGGGTCCCCGCAAGCGATCACCACCGGTGCGGGCGCGGTCTACCAGCATCTGCGGTACGCGCCGTACGGCGAGTTGCGCGGCACGTGGAGCGCGAGCGGCGGCAGTGGCGGGCCCGCCGCCGATCAGGATCGGCACTTGTTCACCGGTTACGAGATGGAGTCGCGGTCGGGGCTGCAGTATGCCGGCGCGCGCTTCTATGACGCCCAGCTCGGCCTCTTCCTCACCCATGATCCGGTGCGCCAGTTCGCCAGCCCGTACGCGTACACGGGCTGGGATCCGATCAACGACGCCGACCCGAATGGGTCGTGTGAGCTCATCTGCCTGGCGGTCATCGGTTTCGCGATCGGGTTTACCACGTCCACGATTCAGGCGGCAGTGAACGGCGCGAGCTTGCCGGAGGCGCTGAAGGCGGGGGCGATCGGCGGTGCGATCGGGACCGTCTCCGCCCCGATTGGCGCGAAGATCCTCGCGCCCATCATCGCCTCGACGATCACCAATCCACTAGTCTCCGCGGGAGTATCACAGAGTACCGCGGAGATCGTGTCCAAAGCGCTGTTGCTCTCAGCGAGTCTGGGGCAAGGCGCCTACGGGGCTTCGCAGGGGGACTATGCCAGCCTGATCGGCTTCGCCTTGAACTTCGGCGCTTCCGCACAGGTGAGCGGGGAGACCGGAGCGGATTTGGGAGCCGCCGATGGTGTGGCGGCAAGCGCGGCCGGTTCAGCTGCGGCGCGCTCCGGCGCTGCGTCGTTCGCGCAGTATGTTTGGAGCGAGGTCGCGCTCGCCGGACGCATCCTGTGGGCGGATACGCTCGGCTTCGTGACGGCGCAACTCGCCGGGACGCCGGCAGCTACGCTGCATCAATACGGACGCGCGCTGCAGGGGTTGAGCGAGGGGGACGCCGCGGCATTTGTCGCCAACCTCGCGCTGTTGCCGATCGCGGCGGTGTTTCCGAAGGACAACTTGTTCGGCGGATTGAGCTGGGGGTATGCGCAGTTCGGCAACAACCTCGGTCTGGTGCGAACGAACGGGGACGTCGGCAACCTCGCGCATGATATCTCGTTGAACGAGCTCGATTGGATCGCACTCCAATGGTCGAATCCGGGGTTCTTGCCACAAGGTCCGTTCAGCAATCTCTACCGCCAGCTCGGTACCCCCTCGTTCTACGCCGTAGGCGCGATTCAAGGAGAGTCCGTTTCTCCGCAGTACCGCCGATGAGAGCGACGCGGCTCATCGTCTGCCTCGCGATCGGGCTGTTCGGCTTGGCGTCTGTGTCGTGCACCCATACGACCCCATTGACGCTCAGGTGCGACGTCGACCGGAAGCGCGCGGTACCCCTCGATGCGCTCCGGGACAGCGTCGCTCGGCCGGCGGCCGAGTTTGGCTACGAGGTGCGCTACGCGAATCACCAGTCGCACCTCGTCGGCTTCGCCCGCGACCGGGCGATGAGCCCGAGAGTGGCCGATCTGCCGGGAGCGAGTGCGCGTGTCGATCTGGGCATCGTGGCGAATTCCGTGTCGATTCAAGATTTCCAGCATTCCTACGAGACCCCGTTCGTCATCGCGCTGAAGCAGAGTATCGAGCGCCAGCTCCAGGACGACTTCGGCGTGAGCGACATGTGCTTCGAACGCAAGTGGAGCCCTCTCGGCCCCTGAGCCGCGGCGCGGCGGCGTTTCGACTTGCCGCCGCTCCCGCGCGCGGGATAGGGCTGATGAGTTGCGCGCGACGATGTCAGATCACACAGGTGCAGAGGTGCAGACAAGTACGCAGGTGGGTGGATTGGCCACGTCGCTCGTCACCCGCCGGCCGAAACCGGATCGGATAGCGGAGTTTGAGGAGGTGTTGTCGAACACGATCTCCGCTGCAGTGGGGTTTCCGGGGCAGCTCGGAATCACTGTATTGAAGCCATCCGAGAGCGGCGCCTCCGGCTATCGCATAGTTGTCAAGTTCGAGTCGGAACGCTCGCTGCAGGAGTGGCAGCAGTCGCCGGTGGCGGCAGAGTGGTTCGCCAAACTGGCTGCACTCGAGCAGGGCCCGGCAGTATTCGAGCAGGTAACCGGCTTGGAGGCGTGGTTCGAGCTGCCACCCAACGCTGGCGAGGTCGCGCACGTTCACGCGCCGGGCCGGCACAAAATGGCGTTCGCGGCCTGGCTCGGCTCGTTTCCGACCATCACCGCTTTGATCTGGTTGTTGTGGCCGGTCATCGGCACCTGGCCCTTGGTCGTGCGCAGCGCAATTTTATCCGCGCTGATGGCGATATTGCTCACGTACTTCGTGATGCCTCAACTCGCGCGAGGGCTCTCGCGCTGGCTGTACGCTCCGCGGGGGCCGCGCAGCTGATCGCGTATTTTTGCGTGCGCGGCTCGGCGCGTCTGTGGTAAGTAACTTACGCCCGGGTAGCCGAGAGCGCGGCGTTCGCAAGTCCGCCAACGCGAGTGTCGCTGAAGGGGGATCGCGATGTCTGGCGCACAGACGCGGCGATGCGGCGAAAACATTGCGGTCCGTCGCCGGCCTGTACCCGTACGTGAGCAACGCGGAGTCGAGGAACGGCCCATCTGAGTTCGCCAACGCAAAGGGAGCACCACATTCGTACGCGCAACTGGCTTTGGCACATTCCGTGCCGGCACATTCAGCGCCGTCTGACCGTGGACACGGCGCGCCGTCCCGGACGGTGCCCCCCGGTGCACGTAAGTAGCTCGCAGCGTACGGGTGACCGTTCGCGGACCAACAACGGCGCAATCGGCAACAATTCGCCGCTCTGGTCCGTCATACCCAGCATAGGCCAACCGGCGGGCGTAACGTTGGTGGTCGGATTTAGGGGGGATTTGCATATGAAGGACCGGTATTTTTGTCCAACACACAGGCAGACATCTGCCCTAAGTGCATACGTCGGCACCACCGCGCGGTGGGCGCTCGCGGGTCTCGCGCTCATCGCGCTGGCGTGGCGGGCGGACGCGCTGGTAATCGAGACGCGCGTGGGGCCGAACTGCGGCGACGGCACATCGGCGCTGGCCTCAGTTGCGGCGCGCGGGATCACGTGGAGAGACGGCTCACTGTATTTCGCAGACACGCGCTGCCAGTCCATTCGCCGTCTCTCCGAAGCTGGCTACGTGGCCACGGTGGCCGGCTCGGGCGTCCGCGGCGACACTGCGGGTGTGGCGACACGGGCGCGCTTGACCAATCCGGTTGATGTGACGCGCGGCGGCGACGGTTTGGTGTACTGGGCGGAGCAGACGCGGCTCATCCGGCGCGTCGCATCGAACGGCAACATAGAAGACGTCGCCGATCTCAGCTCGGTGGGCGGCACGTCTGCCATCTACGGCCTGTCCGCCGACCGCTCCAACATTTATATAGCGGACGCGGGGCTGAGCCGGATTTTCCGGATACCCACCCCGTGCGCGGCCCCGTGTGCCATCGTGCCGTTTGCCGGTACCGGGGGTCTCGGGTTCGGTGGCGACGGAGGCTCCGCCCTGCAGGCCACCCTGCAGTCGCCGCTCGATGTGTTCGCGGCGCCAAACGGCGATGTGTTCATCGCCGATACCGGGAATCACCGCATCCGCCGCGTTCGCGCAGGGATCATCACCACCGTTGCCGGCACTTTGTTCGGCTATGCGGGCGATGGCGGACCCGCGACTTCGGCCAGGCTCGCCGCACCGAACGCCGTCGCCGCGCGGGCGACCGGGGAAGTGCTGATCGCCGATACCGGAAACGACCGCATCCGCGAAATCGACAACGCGGGCACGATCCGGACTATCGCCGGCAACGGGCAGATCCAGCCGGCCAACCTGCCGATGATCATGCCGGCAGATGTCGGGTATTCGCCGCTGAATTTCCCGATTCCGGCGCCGCGGTCGATTGCCGTCGACGACCGGACCCGTACGGTGTACGTGCCCGGCGAAGATTCGATCCTGGCGATTGCTGCGACGAGAGCTCCGATGCCGAAAGCGCAGGACTGCGATATTACCGGCGACAATTCGGTGTCCGCGCTCGATGCGGTCCAGATCCTGTCCTACATCGCCGGATCGCGGGGACATAACTGTCTGCCGAGCCCGCTACCGTAGCGGCCGTCGTGCAGTGAAGCCCGGGCCGCGGCGCGGCGCCACCGCCGCGCCCGGCGCTTCGCGCTCCCATATTTCCTGGTGCAGCGCCCTTGGCGCCCGCGCGCGGAGCGCGCCTCTTTCTCGGCACAGCGCGTCGAGCTGTCCGCACCGCCCTCAGTACCTTGCGCCGGGCCCACCAGCTCCGCCGCGGATCCGCCGGGACGTACTCGCAACCGCATCATTCGTTCTGGTGCAATGTGCAGAGTGGAAGTCCATAACGACGCGCCGATGTCGGGTTGTCCAGCAGCCACAGCCTGAACCCGGTGCCGATCGAAGCGCATCACCGCGTCGGCCCTCGTCGTGGCGGGCGGCGCATTCCCGTGTCAGAATATCGACTGGGTGGCGGGACAGTGTGCCGACCGCAATGCGCAATGAAATCGAGGGCTCAGCCTGAGCGCGTGTCGCCTGGGTTCGCGCATCTGGAACATGACACGCCCTGAAACCTCAGTAGGCCTCGCGCGCATGTGCGACGCCATCGAGATCGGCGTGATGTCGCGCGATTTGATCGAGAGCGGGTTGCACTGGTCGTGGACACCAGAGAAAGTCGCTGCGAGCATCCGCAGCCGAGAAGCGCTCGTCGCCGTCGCCCGCGCCGAGAACAAAATCGCGGGCTTCGGAATCATGCGCTACGGGGACGACGAGGCGCACCTGGATCTGCTCGGCGTGCGCCGTGAGTACCGGAGACAGGGTATTGGACGACAGCTCGTGGAATGGCTCGAGGAATCAGCCCTGGTCGCGGGAATCTGCGTCGTGTTCCTGGAAGTGCGCTGGGAGAACCGCGACGCGCAGGCGTTTTACCGGCGCATCGGCTACCGGAAGCTCGCACGGATCCACCGCTACTACCACAACCGCGAGTCGGCCTTGCGCATGGGGCGCGAGCTCGGAGCTGGGCTGACCGGAGTCATATATGGGCCCGTGTAGACGACGCGTTGCAAGCGTCTGACGGCGGGGTACAAAGCGGCAGCGCATGTGATATCCGCGTTGCTGGCGAGTGAGGTGACTGCGCAAGGAACTCCGTCCCTCTTGCGCGCCGATGATGTCCATGCGGCTGCTTCCTTCGCCACAGTTGGGTTGCTCGCGAGCGGTACCGCGGCGCAGGGGACCAGGGCGCTATTCTGCGCCGCGGATGGAACGGCGTACGCGTCGTGATCGCCAACAAGCTGGGCACCGCGGAACGGCTCCCGGTCACGATCATGGCGGGTTCGATCATCGGCTCATGCAACGGCACGGATGTGAGCCCCGGGGAGGTTAGCCTCGGCAACCGCGGATCCTGCCCTACAACGTGCCGCCGCAGATTCTGTGAGCGGACTGGCGCCGCTGGCCGCGTGTGCGGGCCATGCGCCCGCGACAGGCCGCACTGGCTCCTCCTCTTCAGGGTTATTTCGGCAGAAGCCGGCGCGCAGCACACGGCCCGTGCCATAAAAAAAACCAAAAGCGACGGTAGATCAAGAACCCCGAGCAGTAGCTGCAACGA
>JBFXHX010000056.1:0-19906 GCA_050176585.1 Binatia bacterium | reverse complement strand
GGCATTTCCACTGTTCGCCGTTGGCGCCGGAGGACGAGCCGCGGCCGCCGCAGTGGCAGTTTGGGGACACCGCGCGCGAGCGGCGCCCGCGCTTGGGCAAAACCGAAATCATGGGATGAAGCCGGCGCGCGCCGGCCTCCGATAGGGTCAATGAGCGCGGCCGCACCCGGCGGCGGCGCGCTCCACATCGCACGAGCTCGGGAGAGGCTATGAAGCCAAGGGTGGGGGTCGTACTCGGGGGGCATATCGCCCCGACGAAGATCCCAACGCATGCGCATCTCGCGGAGGATCTCGGATTCCAAGAGGTGTGGCTGCTCGAAGATCTATGGTTCACCGGCGGTATCGCCGGCGCGTCTGCGGCGTTGTCCGCCACGCGCTCGATCCCGATCGGCGTCGGGGTGGTCTCCGCGATTTTGCGCAACCCCGCGATCCTGGCGATCGAGATCGCCACGCTGGCGCACCTCTATCCCGAGCGCTTCCTGCCCGGCATCGGCCTCGGATTTCCGCCCTGGTTGGCGCAGGTCGGCGTGAACCCGCGTTCGCCGCTCGGAGTGGTGCGCGAATGCGTCACGGCGGTGCGGCGCCTGCTCGATGGCGAGGCCCTCGAGGCCGAGGGCGACACCTTTACGTTCCGGAAGGTGCAGCTGCACTATCCCCCGCCGCAGCGCGTGCCGCTCTACGTGGGCGCGCTCGCGCCGCGCATGCTGCAACTATCGGGGGAGATCGCCGAGGGCTCGGTGAGCTCGGTGTTGTCCAGCGTCGAATACGTGCGGTGGATGCGCGCGCAGATCGACCGCGGGCGAGCCAAGGCCGGCCGCTCTGATCACCATCGACTGGTCGTGTACGCGCTGTGCTCGGTCGACCGGGATCGCGCCGTCGCCACCCGTGCTGCGGTGCCGATTTTGTCCTGGTATCTCGCAGCGGTCGGCAGGAGCCCGCTGACGGAAGCCTACGGAATCGCGGACGAAGTGGTCGCGATGGGCGGCGCGGAGCGGCTGGCGCAGGAGATCCCCGAGCGCTGGGTGCGTGATCTCGCTGTGGTGGGCAATCCGAGCGACTGCATCGCGCAGCTGGAGACGCTGTTCCAAGCGGGGGCGGACGCCGTGTGCCTGTTTCCGCTGCCGACGGAGCGCTCCGAAGCGGTGATCTCGCTCGCGGGCGCCGAGGTGGTTCCGCGGTTCGCATAATCCGCGCGTGACCGCTCAACGGGGGGCCGTGCCCTGCGCGGCTCCGCGTATCGGGCTGACGGCCGCTGGGCGCTAGGAGGTCGCGATGGGGGCGCCGCCGATCCGTTTTCCGTTGCCGCTGGACGCCTATCCGGTCGTTCCGGACGGTGTGCTGGCGACGCTCGCCCAACGCGCCGCGGCCGAGCCCTTCAATGCGGTGGCGACGGCGATCTTCGCGTTGGCCATCATTCACACGTTTTCAGTGAAGCGCTTCCAGGTCTGGGCGCACCACCTGCAGGAGGCGCACGATGCGCGCGAGCGCGCGGCCGGACGGCCGCCGACGCCGTACTTCGGTGCCGAGTTGTTGCACTTCTTCGGCGAGGTCGAGGCGGTGTTCGGCCTCTGGGCCATCGTCCTGATGGCGGCGATCACCTACTTCCACGACTGGACGACGGCGAAGTACTACCTGAGCGACACCGTCAACTACACGGAGCCGTTGTTCGTGTTCGTCATCATGGCGCTCGCGGCGACGCGGCCGGTGGTGATGCTGGCGGAGTCGATGCTACGCCGTGTCGCGGCGCTCGGCGGCGGTACGCCGGCGGCGTGGTGGCTGACCATCGTCGGTCTCGGGCCGCTGCTCGGATCGTTCATCACCGAGCCGGCGGCGATGACGATCTGTGCGCTGCTGCTGGGGCGGCAGATCTACGCGCGCCGGCCGAGTCCAGCGCTCGCGTATGCGACGCTGGGTCTGCTCTTCGTGAACATTTCGGTGGGGGGCACCCTGTCCCATTTCGCGGCCCCGCCGGTGCTCATGGTGGCGCGCCCCTGGGGGTGGGACCTGCCGTTCATGCTGACGCACTTCGGGTGGAAGACGTGCATCGGCATCGCGCTCGCGACCGGCGCCTACTTCTTCGCGTTCCGCAGCGCGTTGCGAAAGCTCGCGGCGTCCCCGCCAGCGAGAGACGAAAGCGTCCGTGCCTCCGTACCGGCGTGGCTCACGGCGGTCCACCTGGTCTTCTTGGCGTGGACGGTGGTCAACGCGCACTACCCGGTGCTGTTTTTCGGCGGGTTTCTCTTCTTTCTCGGCTTCGCAAAGGCCACCGCGCCGCACCAGGATCCGATCGAGCTCGGGTCGCCCCTGCTGGTCGGCTTCTTTCTCGCCGGCTTGGTGATTCACGGAGGCTTGCAGGGGTGGTGGATCGCGCCGATCCTCGACAGCCTCAGCGCCGGCCCGCTCTTCTTCTGTGCCGCCCTGCTGACCTGCGTCAATGACAACGCCCTCATCACCTATCTGGCTACACTGGTGCCCGATCTGGACGACGCGATGAAGTACGCGGTCGTCGCTGGCGCGGTGACGGGCGGCGGGCTCACGGTGATCGCCAACGCGCCGAATCCGGCCGGGCAGGCGATCCTGGCGCGCTGGTTCGACGACGGCATCTCGCCGCTCGGCTTGCTGCTGGGTGCGCTGGCGCCGACCGTCGTGGTCGGCGCGTGTTTGCTCCTCTTGTAAAACTCGCCGGCCGCTTCAGCGCGCCGGCAGCGGGCGGCCGGCGGCGAAGGCCAGGAGATCGGCCGCGAACTCGGCGGGTTGCTCCCAGTGGAGGGCGTGCCCGGTCCGGTAGATGCGGAGCGTCGAGTCGGGAATCTGGTCGCGCAGCGCGTACTGCTCGGAGACCGGGAAGATACCGTCCTCGTCGCCCCAGGCGATGAACGTCGGGCAGGCCACCTCGCGGAGCGGGCGCGGCGGCCGCCATGCCATGATGCCGGCCAGCGCGCCGCGCCAGACCCGCGCCGGAACCTTCATCGTCTCCGCCATGATCGCATCGAACTCCGCGTCGCATAAAGGCGTGGCGACGGTGCCGGCCTGAAAGGCCCGCGCGAACTCGCGGTCGACCGGGTCTTCCACATCGCGCACGTGTTCGAAGAACTCCCGGACCACGTCGTTGTCGCCCGTGGTGGCGCCGCAGATCAGTACCAGTCGGGAGACGCGGTGCGGATGCGACAGTGCGAGCTCTTGGGCGATCAGGGTGCCCATGGAGTGTCCGCACACCAGGGCTCGCTCGATGCCGAGATGATCGAGCAGCGCGAACGCATCGTCGGCAAAATCCGTCATCGCGTAGTCAGCGGGGGGCTTGTCGGACGATCCGTGCCCGCGCTGACTCGGTGCGATCGCCCGGACGGTGTCGGGCAGCGCCTCGAGCACGGAGTGGAACGAGTACCAGGAGTCGACGTACCCGTGCAGTAGCAGCAGCGCGTCGCCGGAGCCCTGATCGAGATATTCGAGCTCGACGCCGGTCGGCAAGCGCGCTCTGGAGAGCGGCGGCATCGCCACCTTACAGCTCTTCGACGTTGTGCCACATGTCGGCGCAGCACTGCCACCGCCCGTCGGCGAGCTTGCGGTACGCTTCGTTGGTCTCGCCGCGGAAGCGCTGCGTGCGGCCGCTGGCCGTCACCTCGAGCGTGTAGTCGCCGACGAGATAGCCGTAGTTGCCGGCCGCTTCCGTGCGGATCACGCCGAGGTGAAACTCGACCTTCCCCGAGTTGTAGAAGGACTGGAAGAACGCGCGGATGTTCGCCCGCCCCGTGATGTGCGGGGTGTCCGGCGGCAGGGCGACCGCGTCGTCGGTGTAGAAGAGGTTGGCGAGCTCGGCGATCCGCCCCGCGTTGAAGTGTACGTCCCATTGTGCCCGCAGTGCTTCGATCGCCTCGACGGCGGCGCGATCGGTCGTCATGTCGCAGTGCCTCCCCTGTGTGGGGCGATCCTGGCATTCGCGAAGCCGCCGAATCAATCGCAAATGAAGCGCGGCGCGAGCGCGCGCTCGATTGGACGCCGCGCAGCGTAGCGTCCACGCCTGGAGGGCGCCGCTCTGTCGGCGGCGGTTGGATCGAGTGGAAGTTGCCAGCGATCTGGCCGCCGTCGATGAGAATCTCTCGAGACGGCGCCCAGATCTTCCGAAAGGTGCTTCGAGTGATGAACTTTTTCTTCAGCAGGCGCCGGCCGGGGGCCCTCCACTGTCACCAGAGCACGTGCTTTTCCGCAGCGTGCGGGGCCATGGCTTCGCGTGAGCGACGAGACCCTGCCGCACCGCTGCTGGCGTACGTGTTCCGATCCTTCCGCCTATGAATCGTCGCCCAGGAGCTGGGTGTCCACCAATGGCGCTGCCAGATCGGCTGCCGGCCACGGTCAGCGGCGAGGCGAGCGGTCTTCCAATAGGGCGCCGACACCGACAATGGCGCGTCCCCGCGCGGCGAACAGAATAGGTGCAGATGGCCGGCATGCCGACATCGCGCCGATCCACGCCGCCGCCTCGCGCCAGGCCGGGCGCAACGGCGCGTGCACCTCCGGGCGCGCGAGGATCCGATTGCGTGCCAAGGTGCAAACGGTGAGCAGGATGATGACCGGCCGGAGGTCGCGTTCCATCGCGGGGTCGCCGGGCGATCACGGCGCGACACGAAAGCACGATCGGCAGGCGCGCCGCGAAGAGCAATGCAGATGGCGCGCTTGGCTAGTTGAGGTCCCGCCGACCTGATATGAGGGCCCCGTGCGCGAGATTTTGCCAGATGTCTGGACGTGGTCGTGGTGGTCGGCGCCGCACGGCTATGCATTCAACGGCTATCTCGTGTGCCAGGGCGCGGGGAATCTCTGCATCGATCCGGTCGAGCCCGAGCCCGAAGTGCTGACGGAGCTGACGCGGCGCGGCGTGTCGCGCATTCTGTTGACCAACCGCAACCACCTCCGCGCCGCCAATCGCGTGCGTTCGCGCACCGGGGCGCGCACGGCCATCCACGCCGACGATGCGACGTACGCGCGCGGGCAGGAGGGCGAGATCGACGACCTCCTGCACCCATCCGAGCGCATCGGCCCGCTGGTCGTGGTCGGCGTGCCCGGCAAATCTCCGGGCGAAGTGGCGCTGCACTGGCCGGAGCGGCGCGTCTTGTTCGTCGGCGACGTGCTGATCGGCAATCCGCCCGGCCAGCTGGGCTTGCTGCGGCCGCAGGTGATCGATGACCTGCCGCAACTCCACGGCAGCGTGCGGCAGCTGCTCGACTTGGAGTTCGACGTCCTGCTGACCGGCGACGGAACGCCGATTCTCGAGGGCGCGAAGCGCGAGTTGCGCGCGCTCGTCGACCGGCTCGGCTGAGCGTCCCCCGCGGCTCGTCGGCGCGGGCGATTTCTCCATTGGCCGACCGCGCGCACGAGGCGAGCGACATTGCGCCGCCAGTGCCGCTTCATGGTAGGGTAGGTAGATGAAGTCACTGGCCATCCTGGGCTCGACCGGTTCGATCGGCATCACCACGTTGGATTTGGTGGCGCGCTTCCCCGAGCGTTTTCGGGCCGTGGCGTTGGCCGCGGGACGAAACGTCGAGCGCTTGGCCGACCAGGTGCGCCAGTTTCAACCCGCGATGGTCGCTACGGCCGATGAGCATGGCGCCGAAGCGCTGCGCGCCGCCGTACCCGAGTACCGCGGCCAAATCATCGCCGGCATCGATGCCATCGCGCAGGTTGCGACGTTTCCCGAGGCCGAGTTGGTGATTTCGGCGCTGGTCGGAGCCATCGGCCTCATGCCGACACTCTCGGCCATAGAAGCCGGCAAGGACGTGGCGCTGGCGAACAAAGAGGTGCTGGTGGTCGCCGGCGAGCTGGTCCAGGAAGCGGCGCGGCGGCGCGGCGTGAACGTGTTCCCGATCGACAGCGAGCACAACGCGATCTACCAAGCGATGCACGGCCATCGCCGCGGCGACGTGAAGCGCATCATCTTGACCGCGTCGGGTGGGCCGTTCTTGCGCACCAGCCGCGACGAGCTGAGCCGTGCGACGCCCGCCCAGGCGCTGAAGCACCCGACCTGGAAGATGGGCGCGAAGATTACCATCGATTCTTCCACGCTCATGAACAAGGGGCTCGAGGTGATCGAGGCGCATTGGCTGTTCGGTCTGCCACCCGACCGCATCGACGTGGTCGTCCATCCGCAGAGCATCGTGCACTCCATGGTCGAGTACGTCGATGGCTCGGTGCTGGCGCAGCTCGGGATTCCGGACATGTCGATCCCGATCTCATACATCCTGGCGTATCCGGAGCGTTTGGCGCTCGCGCATCTTCCCGCGCTGGATTTGGTCGAGGCCGGACGCCTCGAGTTCGTCGCGCCCGATTTCGACCGCTTCCCGTGCCTCGGGTTGGCATATCGGGCGCTGCGGGCGCGCGGCACCGCGCCGGCCGTTCTGAACGCCGCCAACGAAGTGCTGGTCGAGGCCTTCCTGAACGGCGCCATCGGCTATCTCGACATCCCCGGCATCGCGGCCGCGGTGCTGGATGAACACGAGCAGGTGGCGCAGCCTGGGCTCGAGCAGCTGCTCGCCGCCGACGCCTGGGCGCGCGCGGCGGCGCGCGACCTGTCGGGGGCGCCACAGCCGGCCGCAGCGCGCGCCCAGTGAAAGTCGTTTACACGGCGCGGCACGGGTGATAGCCAAGACGATTCCTGGGAGGTCGTCGGGTTGAATCAACAGGAACTGAACTCGTTCAGGGACTTGCTGCACAGCCGGCGCGCGGAGTTGCTCGGCGAGGCCGAGCGCACAGTGATCGGGATGGTCGATACCAAGGAGAACTTCCCGGAGCCCGCCGACCGGGCGGCCCTCGAAGCCGATCGCAATGCGACGCTGCGCATCCGCGACCGCGAACGCAAGCTCATCAACAAGATCGATGAAGCGCTGCAGCGCATCGAAGATGGCGTGTACGGCGTGTGCGAAAGCTGCGGTGGGCCGATCGGCGTCGAGCGCCTGCGCGCTCGCCCGGTGACCACGTTGTGCATTGAATGCAAGGCGGAGCAGGAAGCCGAGGAGCGCAAGCAGCGCCGCGCCTAGCGCGCGCGCACCGCCGTAGCCGATACGGGGTAGCGGCTTGCGGGCGGTAGGCGAATCCGTTAAGCCACCTGCGCCGACGCGGGGCCGTAGCTCAGTTGGGAGAGCGCTAGAATCGCACTCTAGAGGTCGTGGGTTCAACTCCCATCGGCTCCACTCGTAAGTCCGCGAGACTCGGCGACCCGTCCGCGGGTCGCCGAGCTTCTGCGGCGGTCGGCACTCGAGCCCCGCGCCTGCGCGCTCACGCACGCGGCCCCACGGGGCTGTATGTGCGGACACGGAAGACGCGCGCTCGAGTCGCGAGTGCGGAGTTACTTAGTGCATCGACACTCGCGCTCGTAGAAAGCCCTCGAATCCAGGGTGCCTGCGCCAACGCCAGTGTCACAGCCGCCGCATTTGCGGCTGTCACTGTTGGAGGTGGCCAACTGGGTGTGGCCGTTCTAGACCGGGCCTGACAATGTCTCCGCAGTACCCGCGCTGCTGGCGTGACCACGGCCGATCGCCGGGCGAGTGGCCGCGGAGCATAGAGTAGTTCGCCCTTGTAGGGCGCCGCTCCGTCGACGCCGGTTGGATGGGGCAGGACCTCTCTCCAGCAGGCGTAAACACGCGGCGTCCTCCACGGTCACCACTCGAAGGTGCGCACGCGGCCATTCCTCAGGACGCAGGAGGATCGCTTACGTACCGCCCGCGCAGGAACGGCCGCCCTCCTCATCATGCTGCATTCAACACCGGCGAGCGGGCGACTGCCAATCCCGCGCAGAGGTCGCGTGCGAGCGGTGCGGGAGGGAGTGGATCTCAGCCGAGCATGCTGGGGCGGCGCTGGGCAGCCCGCATGACCGGCACGGTAAGGGTCCAGGCGCTGCCGATCATAGCGAGGGGTGTCGGCCCGGAACCGCTGTGTCCCCTTCGGACACCCAGTCGACGAGTAAGGTGTAGGCGACGGCGAGCACCACTGGCCCAACGAACAGCCCGATCACGCCGAAGGCGATGAGACCTCCGACCACGCCGGCAAAAACCAGTAGCAGCGGCAAGTGCGCGCCGCGCTTTATCAGCAACGGCCGCAGGACATTGTCGAAGGTGCTGCAGAAGACCGCCCACACGAGGAAACCCGTTCCCCATAACGGGCCGTGCTCAGCATAGACCCAGATGACCACCCCAATCAGCACCGGCGCAGCCCCGATCTGCGCGACGGCGAGAATGAAGATGGCGACGGTTAGAATCGCGGCGAACGGTACCCGTGCAATGGCCAGCCCGATGCCGGCCAGTACCGCTTGCAGAATAGCCGTCACGACCACGCCCAGGGCGACACTCCGGATCGCCTGGGCGGCCAGGTGCACCAGTTTTTCTCCGCGCGGCCCGGCAAGCCGATGCGCCAGGCGGTCTGCCGAATGGGCGGCGCTTTCGCCGTTCGCATACAAGATCGCCGCCATGATGATCGTCAACAACGACTGGATGACCAGCAATCCCACGTTGCCGATCTGGCCGAGGAACCAGCCCACGAAGCGGTTCGCAAACGGTGCGAGGCGAGCGGGGATCTCCTCCACACCTGCGGCGGCGAACTCCCGCCAACGATCGCCGGCCTTCACTCCGACCACCGGCACCCCTTCGAGCCAAGCGGGCGGCGCTGGGAGGCCCACCGCGGCCAGCGACTTGGACCATTCCACGATGTTCGCGGCGTTTTTCAACAGGGCACTGATGCCGAGATAGAGCGGCAAGAACAGGATCAGCAGCAACGCGACCGTCATCACCGCGACGGCTAGGGAGCGCTTGCCGCCGAGCGCCCTCTGCGCATGCAGGAGAAGCGGCCAAGTGGCCACCGCGATCATGATCGCCCAGGTGAGCGCGATCAGAAATGGGCGCAGTATCCAGAAGCTGCTGGCGATCAGTACGCCCAGCGCGAGGAGCTGCAAGGTCGTTCGAGCGACGTCGGGCGGCCGAGAGCTCATCGACGCAGGAACCTCTCCCATTGCAGTCATCGGATCACCTCACGCTTCCAGTCGAATATGCCGCCGGTGCCTGCAGCCGCAGCGCGACGACGCCGACGGAGCGCGGCCGCACCACGTGGTCGATTGAGAAATGCAGCGCCGAGTCTTGGTCGAGCCTGGATACCGCCTCCTCGACCGCGTCCCACCTGCCGAGCTTGATGAGGCTGTTGCCGAGATAGGGGCCGTCAGGAATCGCATACGCAATCACCTTCTCTCGCACTGTCCTCGCGGAGCGCCGATTGCCGGACCTTCACATAGCGGTTCAGCATGCGAGCCCGTACCGTATACGCGAGCGCGATGTACCTATCGTTTGGCGTCGCAATCTGCGGAGTGGCTTGGAGGTAATGCAAGTTGTCGATGAGCGCTGCGGGATGGCCTCCAGGCCCATTCCGGTGCGAATGTCTGTCGGTCTATCGCTTGGTGTGGCGCAGGCGGTCCCGGCGGTCTTTTGTCGAGCCATGCCTTCCCCCGTTCGTGCGCGTTCTGCTGCGGCGCGTGCGGTCAGCCTGGGAATGTCCCTTCAATTTCGGAGGTGTGACGAGCGCGAGCGCACGGGTGCGCCGTTTCCCCTCGCAGGGTCGGCTCCGAACGGCGGCGACTCGCCCCAGGGGATGCCCACTGTTCCAATCAGGCCGAAGGCGAGTGACCAGAGATCGCCGCAGCTCGTCCGGCCGCGCTGACCGATCCACCGGCGACCTGGATGAAGTGCTTCCACCAAAGGCCCGCATCGCTGTAGTCTCGCGCTCGGTTCCCCAGGTCGATCGCTCAACGGTACGGCCCCCATCGGTCCAGCCAGGGAATCTATTTGGGCGAGCTTCGAAGCCGGCGTCTTCGGCGCTTATAGTGAGTTCTCGGGCCAACGGGAAGGCGCGAGTTGTCTATTCTCACCATTGAGACAGTTGCTTCCGACCCGACCGGAGGACGGCAATGAAGCTCCTCACCGTCAACTGCGGCAGTTCCTCAATCAAGCTGAAGGTCTTCGACGCCGCCACACAGGCGGTGCTCGCGGCGGGGTTGCTCGAACGGCTCGGTGAGCACGAGAGCCACTGGCAGCAGCGCCGGCGGCGCGAGGACGGTACCTTCGCGGTCACCGAGCGGACGGCGAGAGTCACTGATCACCGGGCTGGGTTTGCCTTCATCATCGGCGCGAACGCGGGCGATCCGGTCGTGACCGACGAATCGGAGCTGCTCGGCATCGCACATCGCGTGGTCCACGGCGGTGAAGCGTTCCGTTCACCGGCGCTGGTGAGCGACGCAGTGATCGCGGCGATTCGCGATCTCGAGCCGCTCGCTCCATTGCACAACCCCTTCAGCCTCCTCGGCATGGAGATCGCGCGCGAGCGCTTTCCTCACGTACCGCAGGTCGCGATCTTCGACACCGCATTCCATCACACGCTCCCGCCGCATGCGTTTCACTATGCGTTGCCCACCGAGGCGCATTCGCAACACGCGATCCGCCGCTACGGCTTCCATGGGACCTCTCACGAGTACGTGGCCAGGGCGGCCGCACGGCATCTCGGCCAGCGGTTGGAGCAGACGAGCCTCATCACGTTGCATTTGGGAAATGGCGCCAGCGCTGCGGCCATCCAGTGCGGTCGCAGCATCGATACGTCCATGGGCCTGACCCCGCTCGAAGGCCTGGTGATGGGCTCGCGGTGCGGAGACCTCGATCCGGCGATCCCGTTTTACCTCATGCGCCGAGCCGGCGAGCCGGCCGACCGCGTCGAAGCGCTCCTGAACGAGCAGAGCGGGTTGAAGGGCCTCTGCGGTTCCAACGACATGCGCGAGATCCAGCAGCGCGTGCGCGACGGGGATGCACGGGCCGGGCTCGCCCTGGATGTGTATTGCTACCGGCTGAAGAAATACATCGGCGCGTACCACGCCGTCCTCGGCCGCGTGGATGCGGTGGTGTTCACCGGCGGCATCGGCGAGAACTCGGCACTGGTTCGGCAGCGCGCCTGCGCGGGTCTGGAACACCTCGGCATTCGGGTGGACGAGATGAAAAATGAAACGGCGGCGGCGGCGGTCGCCGAGATTCAGCCGGCGGGGGAGGGCATCAAAGTCCTCGTCATTCGCACGGACGAGGAGCTCGAGATGGCGCGGCAAGCGATCGCCGTCATTTCTCGCGCGGGTGACAGTCGAGCTGGCGTTTGACAAGTGAGCCGAAGGGCTCTGCCGTCGGCGCGGAGGCGCGCGGAGGCCGCGGGCGCATCGGCGCAGCCCGGTCAGCGGCGCGGCGATCGGTGGCGTCACGCAAGAATTGCTGCATTTGGCGCGCGAAGGGGGGTGCGGTAAGCAACGGTGCGGATGCGCCGTGCGCTGTTGGCCCTCTGCCGCTTGCCGGTGGACGATTGCGCGGCGGCGTTTACGGCCGCGCTTTCCGGTCCCGCCGTCCTGCCGCGCGCCGCCCTGATGCTCGCGGCGCTTCTCTTGTCCTGGTGGGTCTACGTCCCGGTGCACGAGTTGCTGCACGTGCTCGGCTGCGTGCTCGGCGGCGGCACGGTGACGCGGCTCGAGCTCGATTCGATCTACGGAGCCGCGTGGTTGCAGCGCGTGTTCCCGTTTGTCTCCGTCGGCTCCGACTATGCGGGTCAGCTCACGGGGTTCGACACCGGCGGCAGCGACCTGACCTATTTGTTGACCGATTGGCTTCCGTTCGCGCTCACGATCGCGATCGGTGTGCCGCTGCTGCGGTTCACCGTGCGCATGCGACCGGGCCTGCGTCAGGCGGCGCTGGTGGGGATCGCGATTCCGATCGCCTGGGCGCCGCTGTCCTGTTTACCGGGAGATTTCTACGAGATGGGGTCGATCGCGGTCTCGCGGGTGAGCGCGTGGGTATTGCCGCATGCGGATCTGCAGCGCTGGCGCAGCGACGATGTGTTCCGGAAGGCCCAGCAGCTCATGGCCACGGACGGTGAGATTGGCGATATCGCGGGCGTGGGCGCTTCACTGGCGGTGGGCGCGATCCTCGCCCTCCTGACGTACGCGGGCGGCGTCTGGTGGAGTAAAGTGGTCTACGGAGTGGCGCGAAGCCCCGCAGGGCGCGTGTGGTTCACGCGCGGGGCGTGATGGCGGCGCTGCCCAGGCTGCGCCTGGCGGCGACAGCGGTTCAGCGGACGCGCACGAATTGCGGTCGCGCCGCGCCCGGCCGGAGCCGGGTGATCTGTTCCTGGATCGCGCGATCCACGCGCGCGAGCAGGGCTCGGCTCGAGCCGTATTTTTCGATCATGTAGCTCAGATCGCCGAGATCGTGGATCAGAATCTGGACAGCGCGTTCGCGCTCGCTCTCGCCCTTGAGCGCGGAGAGGAGGTCCAGCACCAGATCTTCGATCTCCGAGCATTCGATCGCCAGAGCAGTGGCAAACGCGCCGGTCAGCGTCAGCTCCCTGGTCGCCTCGGCCTCGGCCTTGCTCAACAGCGCGCGCAGCCGTTGCATGTGCTCTAAGGTGAGGCGCGGGGCGGCCGGCAGCGTGCGCTCCGGCGTGCAGTCGAGCAGCCCGGCCACCATCGCCAGCGCGCCGTAGTGCCTCGACTCGTGCTCGGCCATGTCGAACCAAAACGCTCTCACCTCGTCCGGGCTCGGAAAGAGGCTCTCGTAGCGGCAATAGAGCTGCATCGTGCGCCGCTCGAGCTCCATGGCGACGGTGATCAGCTCACGCAGTACTTCGGGGGGGCGAACACCCACGCGCTTCGCGGCGATTTTGCGGCCGGCGGCCATCGCGCAGCCTCTAGCACGGGCGCGCCGGCGCGCACCAGACCGGTACGCCATGGCTCCGCGGTGGAGATGCCGCCGATCGCGAGCTGGCACCAGCGTCCAGCGCGGCTGCCGGGCGCGTTATGCGTCAGAGGCTGGGCACCTCGTTCTCGCCGGCGAGCAGCGCGAAGCGGATCAGGTCGGCCAGGGACTGGGCCTTCAGCTTGTCCATGAGCCGCGCGCGATGCACCTCGACTGTTTTCATGCTGAGCGCGAGCTCGGCGGCGATGACCTTGTTGCTCTTGCCGGCGACCACGCGGTGCAAGACGTCGCGCTCGCGCTGGGTGAGCAGCCGGAGACGGGCAATGACCTGGTCGCGCATGGCGCGCTGTCGCCTCGTCACGTCATCGTGAGCGAGCGCCGCGCGTATGCGATCGAGCAGGGTCTGTTCGCTGAACGGCTTCTCGATGAAGTCGAACGCGCCGGCTTTCATCGCTCGCAGGGCCACTGGCACCTCGGCGTAGCCGGTGATGATCAGCACCGGCAGACCGAGACCGCGGTGGACGAGATCGTGCTGCAGATCGAGGCCGCTCATTCCGGGCATCCGGATGTCCAGGACGAGGCATCCCGGCCCGCCCGGCGGGTATTCGTCCAGGAACTGCTCGGCGCTGCCGTAGGTCGCCACCGGGAGCCCCACGGACTCGATGAGCCAGCGCAGCGATGAGCGCATGGCCGGGTCGTCATCCACCACGTGAACGGTCGGGGTGAGCTCGGGGGCGACGCTCGGCGGCTGCGTCGACATATCGCAATCCCATACTCGCGGTCGCAGCCTACCGCGGCTGCGAACGGCTCGGCAAATCCTCGCCGAGCCGGTTGAAACGACTGCGGCGCCTGTGTTTCAAACTGTCCAGTGGCGCCCGGCGCCCAATCACCGTGGAGGACCCATGAGTAGCTTGGCGGATCGGCAGTGCGTACCGTGCCGCGGCGGCGTGCCGCCGCTGACCGAGGAGCAGGTGAGACCGTTGCTGGCCGAGATTGACGGCTGGAGCGCGGTGGAGTTGCACCACCTGGAAAAGACGTACCGGGTCAAGAACTTCGCCGAGGCGCTCGAGCTGCTGAACCGGATCGCGGCAATCGCGGAAGAACAGAACCATCATCCGGATCTCACGATGGCGTGGGGACGCGTCGGAGTGCAGATCTGGACGCACAAGATCAACGGCCTCACCGAGAGCGATTTCGTTTTCGCCGCGAAGTGCGACCGCGCCTTCGCTGACCGCCACGCCCAGCTCGCCTCCTGAGCTGCCCGAGCGCTGCGCCGTGCAGCGCGGCGTACCCGGCGCTATCGATTGAGCGAGTCGCCCAACAGCAAGAGCGCCCAGAGCGCGGAGACTGCAGCGCCGAGAACGATCCACGTGGCGATGGTGAACCGGCGCGACCAGCCCTGCGGGGCTGGGGCGGCGGTCGCCGGCTGATCGCGCTGCGTGCTGAGGGGCGCATCGCTGCGGGCGAGGACGATGCGGCTGCGCGCGGACGCGGGGTGAGCGGCAGCATGGGGGTTCGCGGCCGGGGCGCCTGTGCGCGCCGCACGCACGCGCACGGCAGTTGCAGAAGAACGCGGCCATGGGACGCGGTAACGCATCGAGTTGAGCTAGTCCGCGCTACGGCCGTAGTCAAAGTAGGCTGCCTGCGAAGCGGTCGGGGAGCTCTCGCGTTGCTTTGCCGTTGCGCGGAAGCGCGTGTCGACATGCCGTGCGCGGCGGCCGCACAGCGTCCGGGCGGCGCTCAGCTCCTCGTGACTGCCCGCTTTCCCATCTCGGTCGCCGCCTTCATGATCACCGGCGTCAACAGCGCTGGTAACCGCGAGTTGGGCCGTTGCTCGAGCAACTGCACGAGCTTGCCGGGGTCCTTGGCGATCAGCTCGAGCGCGGTCGCCAGCTTCTCGGCGCGGACCGCCAGCGGTTCGGGCCGGATGCGGCGGTAGATCCAGGTCGTGATGCCGACAACCGCGAGCGCGCCGGCCGTAGCGACCACCAGTGTTGCCACGGGATGCCGGCTGGCCTGCAGCCGGATGTCGAGGGCTTCGTGCCGGCGTCGATCGAGCTCGCTCATCAATTCCCCGAGTCGTCCGCGGATCGATTCGATCTCTTCTTCGATCTCGTGCGGGTCGAGCTCCTTCGCCGCGCCATTGCCGGGCGCGGCGGCAGCTGGCTCCTCAGTCCGAACCGCGCCCTCTTCGATCTCGCCTTCGTTCACGCCAGTTGTTCTTTCGCCCATTGCAGATCCTCTCTCAGCGTCTTACGGGTGAGGGCGAGCGGCCGGCCGATGCGCTGGCGCCAGGCGATGGCGCTGGCGACGATTGCGACCAGCAACGTCACGCCTGCGAAGCCGAGCGCTGCGACCCAACCCGCGGTGTACGGCAGCAAGGCGAACACCGCGGCGACGAACAGCAGGTTCAACGTGATCAACGCCGCGACCGCCGCCACGGCGAAGCCCTTGACCATGGCGAGTGCGGCCTGGAGATCCTTTTTGAGCTCGGCACGGGCCAGCTCGACCTCCTTGTCGAGCAGCAGCGTCGCCTTGTTGATGACCTCACCCAACAGATCGGTGGTCGGGCGCTGCTGCAGGGCTGGATTGCGCTGCTCGGTTGCCACCCGATGTTCTACATGTTCCATGGCGGTCTCCTCGTTCTGCGCCAGGAGCTGTCGCTCGCCGCGCAAGGCGCGGTCTAGCTGGAGCGCTTGGCGGTATACGGTTTGCCAGTCGTCGTAAGGGGTCTCGAGGCGCGCGATCTGCTTGGCGATGTCGGCGAGGCGCATCTCTAGCCAGCGCGATGCGGTGTGTGCTGCCGGGTTCTCGGCGAGCACCCGCCACACGCGTTTGATCTGGCGCTCGATGTCTTCGGCGTCTGGACTGGTCGTTTGCAGCGCATCGCCCGGCGTCAGGGCCTCGACGAGGAGACCGTGCGCAATCGTGATCTTTGTGTCCGGGCCGCGCAACAATAGACTCGTCGGGTAGAGCACGCCTTCGAGATCGGGTCCGCGGAAATAGGCGAGTCGCTCCGGGATGTGACTGCGGAGCCGCGCGCCGCCGAGCGAGCGCATGATCTGCATGGGCGCGCGGAGCCAGAAACCGGGCTGCGTCTGGCGTACGCGGAACCCGCGCGCGTTTAGGACGCCGCGGATGCGCTCGGCTGTCGGGCCATAGCTGTCCGCCTTGGTGATCAGCGGGATGTGGGTTTCACCAAGGCCGCGTGCGGCGGATATCAGGCGCAGCACGGGCAAGCTGACGAAGCTCATCCAGAACGCGACCGCGAGGGCGACCGTGGTGGGGTAGCCGCGCGCCAGCCGCATGAAGAACGGCTCGCGCCGCGCGCCGGGCGGCGCCTTGATGGCCAGAACCACGCCGACGATCCCCGGCACCGCGATCGCCAAGCCGATCCACACCGCCCGTATGGTCCAGTCGGGGAACCGCTTCGGAATTGGGACGAACGCCAATATGAACGCGGCAGCGCGGGGGAATGCGATGCCGAGTATGAGCAACGGCCAGAGGGCAGCGAGCGCCACCACGCCCGTCAGAAGCGTATTCTCGGCGCCGGAACGGCTGCCGAAGAGCGCGCGCACGGCCCAGCCGAAGATCGCGTTCATGATCTTGCCGGCGGAGCGGCCGATGAACGCAATCAACGCCTGGATAATCGCCATTGAGCGCTTTTGCCGGCAAGGACAATGCCACGCGTGAACGCGCGAACGACATTGCCGACGTTCTTTCGCCAGCTATGAATGCGGGGGATCAACGGTCGCAAATCTGCCTGTGTTTGTAACTTTTCGTGGGCGCTGCCGTCCAGCACCGAATGGCGGATAAGCGCCGTGCTGGGTGCCGCAGGAGAACCTCAATCCGGCTGGACGGACAATTGGGTGCCGCACCGCTGGGGTGCGGCCATGACGCGGTGATTAGCCGCCGGCCGGTTCTTGACGGTGTCGGTCAATCCGGCGGGAAGCGGGCTCGACACGGAGGGTTGGCGAGTAGCAATCCGCCGGCGCGTCGCCCGGCGCGTACGGTCGTGGCTGTGCAGTGTGGGCCATTGTACGCTTGTCAAAAACAGCCTGGCGGAGTAGGGCTCCACCAGCCCAGCCATTGTCGACAATGATCCAGGCGCTGCTCGCCGAGCCGCAACCCTGTCCAGCATCGACTTCGCGCGACGCGCGCAGACGGCGAAAAACGCGGCATGCGGCCAGCCGACGGTCCCGAGGCGGCCGGATAGGGACCTCGAGCCGGGTCTCAACTTCGACCGCGGTGCGTGCACATCGATGGCGATGAACGCGGTGCCCGAGGAAGTCCAGCTCTGCCCGTCGGGTTGGTGAAAGGCTCAAAAGGAGGCGCGGTAACGATGACGATGTTGAGAGACATCTTCAGTGATGCAGAGATCGAGGCAATGAGGCGCCCGCTCGACGAAGCCGTGCCGCCTCCGCCGCAGTACTACACCTCCAAGGAGATGTACGAGCTCGAGGTCCGACACATCTTCATGAAGGAATGGCTTTGGGTCGGGCACGTAGAGCAGTTAACGAAGCCCGGGGACTACTTCACCTTCACCATCGTCGATGAACCGATCCTGGTGCTGCGCGATCAGGCGAACCAGGTGCGCGCGTATTCGGCCGTCTGCCGCCACCGCGGCGCGGTGATCGCCACCGGCGAGGGGAACTGCAAAGCGTTCACCTGTCCGTATCACGGGTGGACGTACGGCTTGGATGGGCGGCTCATCGGCGCGCCGCATATGCAGGAGGTCAAGAGTTTTGACGCTGCGCGGTACGGCTTAATCCCCCTGAAGGTCGAGACCTGGGAGGGCAGCATTCTCGTCAATTTCGACCCGCTGAGTAAGCCGCTCGCCGATTCACTGGGGAATCTGCCCGACTTCGCGAAGAACTTCCGAATGGGCGAAATGGTCTCGACCGAGCGCCGGATCTACGACTTCGAGTGCAACTGGAAGATGCTGGTCGAGAATTATGCCGAGGCATATCACGTCGCGAACACGCACGGGGACACGCCGGGCTACAGCGACGTGCGGTACTGGAGCACGGTGGAGCCACGCGGGCGGCACGACGAGATCCTGGTCGGCGAATTCCAGGACGCGATGGTGACGAACGTCGCCGGCAGCTCGAGCCAACCCTCGTACATCATCGAAGGCCTCACCGAGCGTGAGCGCAGGACCCAGAATTATTTGCTGCTGCTGCCGAATTGGGGGTGGTCGCTGCAGGCAAACGGCATGATTTGCTTCGTCATGGTGCCGAACGGCCCCGATCGCTCCCAGTTCATCATGGACTGGCACTTCCCCAAGGCGCTGGTCGAGAGCCCGGACTTCCCGCAGATCGCGAAGGAGTCGTACGACGGCGTCGACGGCTTCAATGCGCAGGACATGCGCGTGCTCGCGCTGGCGTTCAAGGGCTACCAGTCCCGGCTGTTCCGTCCGGGGCGGTTCTCCCTGCACGAGCCGATTCCTTACCGGTTTTCCCACTACATCCTGGATCGCATCGCGGGCGAGAACGGATTCGGCCGATAACGCATGCCATGCAGCGCCGCCACTCGGCGGCGCTGCATGGGTGCGCTGGTCGCGACGCTCGCTGAGCGCGCAATCCGGGCGGCGTGCTGCAGGTGCGGGATGGCGCGCCGCGCCAGAGCCGTGCGCCGGGTACGCGGCGCGTGGCACTCGGTGCGGATCAGGGAGGCCCGGGCATCCAGTTTCCGGTCACGTCGCCGATGACCAGCCCGCTGAAGTCCTGACCTGCGGTGCTGCCCGCCAGGGGCATATACGAGATGCGCCCCATCTGGCACATGGTGTTGCTCAGCATCGGCGGCGAAACCGCCTGATTGGGCACCGGCGATGGGTTGGGATTGAAGAGCCAGTCCGAGCCGCAGGCCGTTACGGCTGCGAACGGCGTCGGACTGCCGGCGACGTACTGGAGAATCCGCGTCGCATCGAGCGCGCTACAGGTGCCGCTGGCAGTGACGTCGCAAGCGAGCAGTTGCAAGGTCGAGAGCGGAAACATGTCCGGATCGGCGATGAACTGGAGAATGACTGTGGCGTCGAGCGCCGAGATGGCCAACTGCACGTCTCCGCCCTTGCGCGGCGTCAGCATCCAGTTGCTCGCGCTGAGAGGCGACGCCGTGTAAGCACCGGCGGCGTTGCTGACGAACGACAATGTGCTGGAGCCGCTGGCGGTGACGGTGGCGCCCGCGATCGGCGGCTGATTGCCGGCGTAGTAGCGCAGCACACCGCTGACGGTGAGTGGAAAGCTGGTGGGGGTAGAGCTCGGCGTCGCGCTCGGGGTTCCGGTCGGCGTCTGGGGCGGTGTGTCGAAGGTGACCACCAACTGCGGTCGGCTAGCCGCCAGCGCCACCTCGCGGCTGGCGAAGCGCTTGGCGGTGCCCGCGGTCGCTTCGTTGCCGCGCACGATCCAACCGAAGTTCGTCTGGGGTTGGCTGAGCCATGCTTGCACGTCGGCGACCAACTGCGGCGTCGAGGCGAACGTCGCCGTCGTGTTGGCCGCGCCGGCGGAAGCGGTCGCGCTGGCCGTCGCCGCGAAGTCTCCGCCCGCGGTGGTCCAGAGCTGTGTGTTGAAGAAGCGAGCGGTCCAGGTCGCGTCACCGGTCGTCGCGGTCGCGCCCATGCCCTCCTCACCGGTTGCGTTCGATGTCCCCTCGCCCCAGTCCGCGCTGACGCGGTGCAGTGCCATCGTTTGGGCTCCGACGTTGGTGCGCGTGACGGTGAGCCGGACCTCGACGGCCGTGATGGTCGCGTTGGCGGGAATCGACGCCGCGACATCGAACGCCAGCAGGGCTCGGCGCACGGCGTTGCTTCGCGGCCCAGCCGAGCCAGCGAACAGACCGAAGCCCTTCGCATTGCTCAGATCGCCCGATTCTGCGTAGATCGTATTGTCTTTGACGGGTTCAATCATGACCTGCGCCGCGCGCGCCGGCGGAGCTGTCAATACCGACACCAGCGCAAGCGCGCAGCAGAGCCGCCGAGACGGGAGACGCTTCATCTGGACCTCCACGCGGCAATGGCTATTCTGGCCCGCCGCTCCGGCGTGATCAGCATTCCAATTACGGCTGCAGCCCCCGTGAGACAAGCAAAAAGTACCTGGACGGCGTACAGCGGTAATGCCTGCAGACGCGTGCCGGGCCGGTGTCTGCGCCGAGTACGCCCGTGCCGCTAC
>JBFXHX010000055.1:0-19978 GCA_050176585.1 Binatia bacterium | reverse complement strand
CGACTACAACGAAACCAGACCGCATTCCAGCATCGGGAATCTGGCGCCGGCGGAGTACGCGGCCAAGCTGCTCATGGGCTCGGCCGCGTGAGGGTGAAGCACTACCTGAGATTCACCGTAGTTGAGAACGGTCCAGGAAATGGGTGGGCGTCAGTAGCATGGAGAACTCTCATTTTGCGTGGACCGATCTCAGGGGGGCTGACCTGGGCAGGTCAACATGGGCGACAGAGGAGGGGAGGGGACTCGAAATCGTGTAGCCTCCCAAAGAGGCTCGGGGGTTCGAATCCCCCCCTCTCCGCTATTTCAGCTACTCACGGCCGGGCGTCCCACTGACCACGGCAGCGGAGGCGGCCATTGTACCCGTAATTGTGCCCGTCGCATCAAGCCGGCGGACGGCGTCCGCGAGGTCGCCCTCACGGACGATGTTTGTAGCGCTCGAACGCCGCGCGTTTTGTGGCCGGTCATGGTCATGGCGCGCACCAGATCCCTAAGAACCGCCAGCGCGCGAAGGGATGGCAGCGATGCAGGCGATCAATGTCGCCGCGATCACGCCGCCGTTCATGACAGCACTCTTTGGCACGGGGGTGGCGTGCGATTTACGCGTTGTGGAGCTGGGCACGGCCCGAAGCGGTCTACCTGTTGGCTCGGCAGCCTGCTCTATCTCTTCGGCACCATCGGGGTGACGATCGCCGCCAACGTGCCCCGGAACGACGCTCTGGCCACGACCGATGCAGCGAGCGCCGATGCGGCACGGATGTGGACCGGGTACCTCAGGACTTGGACTGCGTGGAACCACGTGCGCGTCGCCGCGGGTCTCGCGGCAGCGGCATTCCTCATCATGGCGCTGCTGGCCAGCAGCCGGGGCACTGCCTGAGTGGACAGGGGCCTACCTGCCCGCGAGCCACTCAGATCATCAAATCAGTGCGACACGCGTACCCGGCTGGCCTGACCGCGGCTTATGGATGCAGCGATAGTCCGTTCCCGGGCGTACGTCTCAGGCGCGCTCGAAGATCGCCGCCATGCCCTGGCCGCCGCCGATGCACATGGTCTCCAGGCCATAGCGCACACGGCGGCGCTGCATCTCGCGGGTCAGGGTGGTCATGATGCGCGCGCCGGTGGCCCCGATCGGGTGGCCGAGCGAGATGCCCGAGCCGTTCACGTTGAGCTTGCTGTGGTCGTCCCAGTGCCAGCCCTTCAGCACGGCGAGCACCTGCGCGGCGAAGGCCTCGTTGATTTCGATCAATCCCATGTCGTCGAAGCCGAGGCCCGTCTTCGCGAAGAGCTTGGCGGTGGCGCCGACCGGCCCGATGCCCATGCGCGCCGGTTCGCAGCCGACCGCCGACCAGCCGACCAGGAACGCGATCGGCTCCAGCCCCAATGCGGCGAGCTCATCCTCGGCGACCACGAGGCAGGCGGCAGCCGCATCGTTCTGCTGCGCGGCATTGCCCGCGGTGACGGTGCCGTCCTTCATGATCGGGCGAAGCTTGGTGAGCGTTTCCACCGTCGACTCGGGGCGGACGCCCTCGTCGCGCGCGAACACGACCGGATCACCCTTCTTCTGCGGCACCGATATCGGCACGACCTCATCGGCGAACCGCCCATCGTCCCAGGCCTGCGCCGCGCGCCGATGGCTCTCCACCGCGAAGGCATCGGCCTCGGCGCGCGAAATCCGATATTCGCGCGCCAGGTTCTCGGCGGTCTCGATCATGCCCGAGATGTAGCCGAAGCGCTCGACCGGCTGAGATCGCTCACGCCCGCGGTCGAGGCGATCGTAGAGCTGGGTGGAGCCGGACCGCCGCCCCCAGCGCATGTCGGTGGTGTAGAATTCGACATTGCTCATGCTCTCCACGCCACCGGCGAGCACCACGTCACAAGCGCCGGTTTGCACCATCATGGCTGCGGTGGCGATCGCTTGCAGACCGCCGCCGCAGCGCCGGTCGGTCTGGAGACCCGGCACCGCGATCGGCAGCCCCGCCTGCAGGGCGATCCAGCGGCCCACGCACGGCGTCTCGCTGTTCGCGTACGACTGCGCGAAGCACACGTCCTCGATGCGAGCCGGATCCAGCCCGGTGCGCTCGAGCACGGCTGTGGTGACGGCGCTGCCGAGCGCCTCGACCGGTACGTCGCGAAGCGCGCCGCCGAACGCGCCGACCGGCGTGCGCACGGGGCTGACAATGGCCGCGCGGCGCATCAATAGCTCCGCGGCAGCCCGAGCACGTGCTCGGCGAGGTAGGACAGGATCAAGTTCGTCGAGATCGGCGCCACCTGGTAGAGGCGCGTCTCGCGGAATTTCCGTTCCACGTCGTACTCCTCCGCGAACCCGAAGCCGCCATGTGTCTGAACGCAGACGTTCGCCGCCTCCCATGACGCATCGGCGGCGAGCATCTTGGCCATGTTCGCCTCCGCTCCCACCTCCGCGCCCGCCTCGTACCGTCGCGCGGCTTCTTTCACCATCAGTTCCGCGGCGCGCATCTGCGCGTACGCCTTGGCGATCGGGAACTGCACGCCCTGATTGGCGCCGATCTTGCGGCCGAACACCTCGCGCTCGGTCGCATACTTCACGGCGGTGCGGATGAACCATTTGGCATCGCCGACGCATTCGGCGCCGATCAACACGCGCTCGGCGTTCATGCCGGAAATGATGTGCCGGAATCCCTTGCCTGCCTCGCCGAGGAGATTCGCCGCCGGCACCCGCATGTTGTCGAAGAAGAGCTCGCAGGTTGCGTGGTTCATCATCGTGCGGATCGGGCGGATGGTGAGCGACTTGCCCACGACCTCGCGCATGTCGACGATGAACGTGGAGAGCCCGTCCGTCTTCTTTGTCACCTGCTCGCGCGGCGTCGTGCGGGCGAGCAGGAGCATGAGATCGGAATGCTCGGCGCGACTCGTCCAGATCTTCTGGCCGTTGACGATATAGTCGTCGCCTTCGCGCCGCGCGAAGGTGCGCAGCGCGGTGGTGTCGGTGCCGCTCGTCGGCTCGGTCACCCCAAACGCCTGCAAGCGCAGGTCGCCTTTCGCAATCTTGGGCAAATACTCGCGCTTCTGCGCCTCCGAGCCATGCCGGAGGATCGTGCCCATCGTATACATCTGCGCGTGGCACGCACCGCCGTTCCCGCCCTCGGCTTGTATCGTTTCCAGGATGGCGGCGGCGGCGGAAAGACCCAGACCGGAGCCGCCATACGCCTCCGGGATGAGCACCGAAAGATAGCCGGCGTCGGTGAGCGCCTTCACGAACTCGGTGGGATAGGCGCGCCGCTCGTCCAGCTTGCGCCAATACTCGCCGGGAAAGTTGGCGCAGAGCCGGCGCACGCCGTCGCGGATCTCCGCGAATTGATCATCCGGGTGGGGCCCGACGTTCATGTCTGCTCCGGTCACGTCCGCGCGTCCCGCTCAGACGGGATCCCAGCCAAAGACATCCTGGCTGCGGTCCAGCGGGAGGAAGGAGGGGGCGAGCGCCGGAAGGGCGTGCTCCCGCACGAGCTCGGGCGTCCAGCCACCGTCGCGGTGCACCGAGCGGATCGGCCGGCTCTGGCTCATCAGGATGATCTCGTTCTTCCGGGTCGCGAACACCTGGCCGCTCACGTGCGCGGCGGCGTCGGACCCGAGAAACACCGCCAGCGCCGCATTCTTGTCCGGCGTCATCTGCTTCAGCTTCTCGACCCGCGCGATCTGGTCGGCGGTGGTGGCGGGGATGTTGCCGGTCATGCGCCCCCACGCAAACGGAGCGATGCAGTTCGAGCGCACGTTGAAACGTTGCATGTCGAGCGCGATCGACTTCGACAAGCCGATGATGCCCATCTTCGCGGCCGCGTAGTTCGCCTGGCCGATATTGCCAATCAGGCCCGAGGTGCTGGTCATGTGCACGAACGCGCCGCTCTCCTGTTCCTTGAACAGCTCGGCGGCGGCGCGGCTGACGAAGAAGCTGCCGTGGAGGTGGACGGCGATGACCGACAGCCACTGCTCGGGCGTCATCTTGTGGAACATGGCGTCTCGCAGGATCCCGGCATTGTTCACCACGATGTCGAGCCGCCCGAAGGCGTCCTTCGCGGTCGCGACCATCCGCCGCGCCGCGTCCCACTCGGAAACGGAGTCGGTATTGGTCTCTGCCTTGCCGCCGAGCGTTTCGATCTGCTCCTTCGTCTCCTGCGCCGGCGTCGACGAACCGCCTTCGCCAGAGAGAGACACCCCTGGATCGTTGACAAGCACCGCCGCGCCCGCGCGCGCCATGGCGAGCGCGATTGCCCGCCCGATGCCTCCGCCAGCGCCCGTGACCAGCGCGACCTTTCCGTCCAGCATTGCGTGGTTCCCTCCCGCGCGGCCATCTCAGGGCAGGCCGAGCACGGACTTGGCGATGATGTTCCGTTGCACTTCGGATGTGCCGCCGTAGATCGTGGCCGCGCGCGCGGCGAGGAACTGACCCATGGGGTTCAGGTCCCGATTGCCTTCCAGCGGGTGCAGCAGCCCCCCGTCCTGACGCGCGAGCTCGAGCGCGTATTCGGTGATCCGCTGGAACAGGTCGGTCTGGTTGAGTTTCAACAAGGACACTTCGGCCCCCAGCGGCTCGCCGCGGCGAAGCTGATCCGCAATGCGCTCGAAGAGGCATTCGTGGTCGGCGAGCTCCAGGCGACAGGCGGTAAAGCGGTCGAGAAACGCCGGGTCCTCGGCGATCCCATAATGCGCCGCCAGGCGGTACAGCCGCGCCAGCGCATTCGCCGCCTGCCGGGGCGAGCCGAGGAAGATCCGCTCGAACCCGAGCAGCGCTTTCGCCATCGTCCAGCCGTTGTTGACGTCCCCGACGATGTTCTCGCGCGGGACGCGGACGTCGTCGAAGAATACCTCGCTGAACTCGTCTTGTAGGTCGATGTTGACGATCGGCCGAACGGTCACACCGGGCGCGTCCATCGGAATGAGGAGGAAGCTGATGCCCTCCTGCTGTTTCGCCTGCTTGTCGGTGCGGACGAGCGCGAACATCCAGTTGGCGTCGCTGGCGAGCGTCGTCCAGATCTTCTGCCCGTTCACGACCCATTCACCGCCGTCGAGGACCGCCTCCGTGCGGAGCGACGCCAGATCGGAGCCGGCATTCGGCTCGCTGTACCCTTGGCACCAGATGTCCGCGCCGGAGAGTATCCGCGGGAGGAAGCGGCCCTTCTGCTGCTCGGAGCCATACCGAATGAGCAGCGGGCCGAGCAGCACGACGCCATGGTCCGGCGTCCGTGCGGCCCCGAACTTCTCGAACTCTTCGGTGTAGATGAGCTGCTTGGCGGCCGACAGCGCCATCCCGCCATAGGCGCGCGGCCACGCCGGCGCGAGCCATCCGGCCGACGAGAGAATCATGTACCAGGGCTTCACCTCCGCCCAGTGCAGCCGCTTCGGCGGATGGCGCAGCTCCGGCGGGTAGTGTTCCGCCAGGAATCGCTGCACGAGCGCGCGGAACTCCTGGTCGTCCAGCGCCGCGTAGTCGTCTCGTCGATAGCGCGCGAAATCCATGCTCAGGGCGCCGAATCAGCCGGGATCAACTGGGCGTAGCGGGCCCGGTGCAGCGCGGCGCTGCCGTATTGCGGCGCGACCACCATGGCCTTGCGCAAGAACAAGCCGATGTCGTGGTCGTCCGTAAACGCGATGCCGCCGTGCAGCTGAATGGCCTGCTGCGTGACCAGCATTGCCGCGGTGGACGCGCGCGCCTTCGCGCGCGAGATCGCGGCATACGCCGCCGCGGTGGCGGGCTCGCGATCCCACCGCGCCGCCGCTTCGCCGACGCTAGCTCGCGTGAGCTCCGCCTGCAGCTTCAGCTCCACAGCGCGATGCTGGAGCGCCTGGAAGCTGCCGATGACCTTCCCGAACTGAACACGGGTGCGGAGATACTCCAGCGTGCGTTCCAGCGCGGCGTCGATGATCCCCAATAGATAGGCGCTGGTTGCGAGGCAGGCTTCCGCCAGAGCAGGCGCCGCCGCGGCGGCCGGAATTCGGCGGCCGTGTGCACGGTGAAACGTCACGGTGCCAAAGTGGCCGCCGTCCTGGGTCTCCAGGATGTCGACCTTTACGCCGGCACTGGAAGCATCGACCAACCAGGCTTCCGTTGGTCCGATGGCGAGGAACGCGTCGGCGCCGGCGGCCATCGGCACGTAGTATTTGCAGCCGTATAACTCTCCGCCTTCCACGCGCAGCCCGATCGCCGGACCCGTGGCGTCGCGGCTGTCCTGCCACATCGGCAACACCAGCGCAGTCCCCGCCAGATGATCGGCGAGCGCCGCGTCGTCGAGCAGCGATGAGCTCAGGATCGCGCCGATCACGGGCTCCGGCATGAGCGCCGCACCCAGCTCCTGGGCGAGCGCGCAGTATGCAGAAAGGCCGAGCCCGACGCCGCCTCGCCGCTCCGGAACGCGCAGCGCTGGCCAGCCCAGATCGCAGACGCGGTTCCACAGCGCCCGATCGAACCCGGGAAGCGTGTAGCGGAGAGTGCGCACGCGCCTCAGGTCGCGCCGATCGGCGATACCCTCCGCGCTGTGGCGGATCATGTCGAGGGCGGCCGTGTCGGTCATGCGACTGGTTTAGCGGTTAGGGTGTTACGCTGTTAGCTGTTAGGGAAGACCGGAGCCATTCAGAAGCCTAACAGCTAACACCCAGAGCCTGGTGAATGTCATGACGGGAATTCTCGACGGCGTCCGCGTGCTGGACTTCGGCCGGTATATCGCCGGCCCGTATTGCGCAGCGTTGCTCGCCGATTTGGGCGCCGAAGTGATCCGTGTCGAACCTCCCGATGGAGGCGAAGATCGCTACCTCATGCCGGCCACCGACACGGGAGAGGGCGCGGTGTTCCTGCAGGCCAACCGCGGGAAGCAGTCGATCACGCTCGATCTGTCCAGCCCGCGAAGCCCGGAAGTGGTTCGCCGCTTGATCGCACAAGTGGACGTGGTGATCGCGAACTTTTCGCCACGCGCGCTGAAACACCTCGGCCTCGACTACGAAAGGCTGCGGTCGATCAAGCCGGACATCATCCTGACGACGATCACCGCGTTCGGCTCGGAGGGCCCCCTCAGCGAGAGTGTGGGCTTCGACGGCGTCGGCCAGGCGGTGAGTGGCGCCCTTTATCTGACCGGTGAGCCCGGTCGGCCGTACCGCTCGGCAGCCTCGTTCGTCGATTTCTCGACCGCGCTCGCCAGCGCGTATGGCACTCTCGCGGCACTCATCGCCAAGACGCGGACTGGCAAGGGCGCTCATGTCGAAGGCTCCCTCGCCGGTACGGCCATGAACATCATGAACCCTATCTTCATCGAGCACGCCGCCGGGACGAACATTCGCCAGCCCACCGCCAACCGGAGCCCGATCGCGGGTCCGTCCGACGTGTTCAAAGCGCGCGACGGATGGTTCATCATGCAGGTGATCGGCCAGGCCATGTTCAAGCGCTGGGCCAGGTTGATCGGCCGGCCCGAGTTGATCGACGACCCGCGTTTCGCTGACGACATTTCGCGCGGCCGCAATGGCGCAGTCTTGAGCGGATACATGGCCGAGTGGGTGGCAGAACGCACACGCGACGAATGTCTGGCGCTGCTGGCTGAGGCGAACGTCGCCGCCGGTCCGGTGTTGACACCCGCGGATGTGATCGGCGGCGCGTTCGGTCTGGCCGGCGCCTTCCTCCACAACGTGGGCTATCCGGGCACGCGCGGTGTGCCGATCGCCCGCCCGCCGATTCGTCTGTCGCACGGCGCCGCGGACGAAATGCGTCCACCGCCGCGCCTGGGTGAGCATACCGATACGGCGCTGTACCGCTTCGGCTTCGACGCGAACGAGATCGAGGAACTGCGCCGGGAACGCGTGATTTGAGAACCGCGATCGCGAGCGCAGTGGCTCCCGCAGGGTCCCGCAACCCTCCGTGCGGCGTCGCGCGTGTACCGCCGCCGCTATCATGCGCACTCGTCCGGTAGAGCATCCCACAACACGCTTGGCCGGCATTGCCAGACGCATCCCTCAACGCCGATTGAAGTCCGGCGCCCGCTTTTCCCGCAGGGCCGCCAAGCCCTCCTCGGCTTCGGGCCCGCTGAACCCGAGCATCTCCAGGGCGAGTGAGGCATCGAATGCCGGGCCGGCGGAGCGCAGCCAGTTGTTGAGCGCGTGTTTCGTCCAGCGGATCGCCGTCGGCGCTCCGTTGGCCAGGCGAATGGCGATGTCCAGACTCGTCCGTTGCAGCTCGCCCTCCTCGACGGCGAGAGACACCAAGCCCATCCGTTCGGCTTGTTCGCCGGTGACGGGCTCACACAGCAGCAGGTGGTACTTCGCCTTCGCCATGCCGCAGAGCAGCGGCCAGAGGATCACGGCATGGTCGCCCGCGGCCACGCCGATCTTAGTGTGTCCGTCGACGATGCGCGCGGTCTTTGCCGCGACCGAGATGTCGGCCAGCAGCGCCGCGACCAGTCCGGCCCCGACGGCTGGCCCCTGGATGGCGGAGACGATCGGTTTGGAACAATCGATGATGTTGTGAACCAGGTCGCGCGCTTCGCGCCAAATTCGCAAGCGCGCATCAAACCCCGCGATCAGCTCCTCGAGCAGCTCGAAATCGCCTCCGGCGGAAAACGCCCGCCCCGCGCCGCACAAGAGAACGGACCGCACTTCGGGGTCGCGATCCACATCGCGCCAGATCTCCGCGATCTCGCGATGCCCTTCGCGGTCGAGCGCGTTGAGGCGATCGGGGCGATTCAAGGTGAGGCGGAGCACCCCGTCGGCGGGCCAGTCGACGTCCAGCGAAGTGTACTGCGAATAGGCATTGGTCACGGCGAATCCTCGTAGGGCGCGCGACGGGCGGGCCGCCGGCGCGGAGACCGAGCGAGCTATGCGTTTTCGATCAGCGAGCGTATTTCCTCGAGTGCGGCGGGATTCTCCAGCGCCGAGAGGTCCCCCAGCGGCTGATTGGAATACAGGCGACGGATCACGCGCCGCATGACTTTCGAGCTGCGCGTCTTCGGCAGTTGGGTCACGAAGTGCACGTGTCTCGGTTTGAACGGCTTCCCCAGTCGCCGTTCGATATGGCCGGTGACCGCCGCCGCGAAGGCCGACTGATCCGAGTCAGCCGCGGTCGGTACGATGAAGACGACCAGCTTCTCGCCCTTCACGGAGTCCGCGACGCCGACGGCGGCGGCTTCGCGGATGTCGGGCATCTCCAGCAGCACTTCCTCCACCTCGGCCGGTCCGAGGCGCTTGCCGGCGACCTTGATCGTGTCGTCGGAGCGGCCGAGCACCAGGAACCCGTCGTCGGGCGTTTGCAGCGCCAGATCGCCGTGGATCCACATGCCCGGCACGGTTTGCCAATACGTTTCGAGGTAGCGCTGATCATCGCGCCAGAAGGAGCGCGTCATGCCGACGAACGGCGCGCGTATGGCGAGCTCGCCGACCGCGCCGACGAGCGGCTGGCCGGTCGCATCGACCACCGCGACATCGACGCCGGGGGAAGCGGTATTGAACGCGCCGGGTGCGATCGGCTTCACCACGACGCTCGACAACAGCGCGCCCGACGCCTCGGTGCCGCCCGTGTAATTGATCAGCGGGCTCGCCGGTTGCGCGAAGTGTTTCCGGAACCAGGTGAAGTGCTCCGGATCGATGACTTCACCCGCGGTGATCAGCAACTCGACCGTGGCCCGGTCGCCCGCCAATGAGGCGGGCGCGTTCGCGGCAAGACCGCGGATCAGGGTAGGGGCGGAGCCAAAATGCGTGACGCGGTGCCGTTCGATCAGCCGCGACATGCGCGACCAGTCCGGCCAATCCGGCGCACCGTCGTACAGGACCAGCGTGGCCCCGCGCAGCAGGGCGGCCGATAGGACCAGCGTGCCGGCGATCCATCCCATGTCCGCGGGCCAGCAGAAGACGTCGCCCTGGCCCACGTCGAAGTGCACGGCCGAGTCGTGGGCGATCTTCAGCGGGAAGCCGCCGTGCGTATGCACGGCGCCCTTGGGCTTGCCGGTCGTGCCCGAGGTGTAGATGACCATGAACGGATCGTCGGGCGACATCCTGGCCGCGCGCGCCCCGTCGTGCGGCGTTTCCGCCAGATCTGCCCACGCCAAACCGCCGTCGGGCACGGCGATGCCGTTCGCCGGCTTCCAGCACACCCACTCGATATCCGGCAGGCGGAGGAGTGCCTCGCGGACCGCCGGCACCGTGTCGACGTATCGAGCACGGCGATGGAAGCCGGTGGTGGCGATGAGCCCGCGCGCTCCGCTCGATTCCAAGCGGGAGACGATCGCGTCGACGCCGAAGCCGCTGAACAATGGCACTACGATCGCTCCGAGGTAGGAGAGCGCGAGGACCGAAACGGTCGCCTCGATGCCGTTTTCGCACAGCAGGCCGATGCAATCGCCGCGGCGGACACCCTGCCGCTGCAGGCCGGCGGCAAGTCGGCGGACGCTCGCCGCGAGCTCACCGAAGCTGACCGCGCTGTAGCTGCCGTCCTCTCGTTCAGCGACCACACCCGCGCAGTTCGCCGTGTCGGAATGGTCGCCCCAGGCCAGGACCGTGTCGACCCAGTTGAGCTGCCCGCCCGGGAACCAGTCGGGAAACTCGATGCCTCGGCTGACGTCGACGTACCCGGTCGGCGCGCTCGACCACGAGAACTTCAAGAAGTCGATGACCGCCTGCCAATACTCAGCGGGTTGTCGAAGCGAAAACTCCCGCAAGCGCTCGAAGTCGTCCAGTTTCAGCGCCTTGGCCAACGCGGAGACGTGCGCGTCGCGGAGGTGGTGCTGCTGCGGCTGCCAGGTGTCGGCGTTCAGCTCGGGCATGAGCAATTCACGATGCGATGGGAAGCTGAGAGAGAATCCGCGCCCAGTCGCGTAGTCGAGTGGAGCAGGTCCGTGGCGGGCGCCTTTTTAGCTGAACGTCCCGGCACGACGGAGCTCCGCGATTTCACTCTCTAAGAGCCATTCGCTCAGGGCAGCGGCTGCATTGGCGCTGCTCGATGCGGCGGGCGGCTCGGGTGTGGCGGGCGCGGTGCGCGAAAACCGAGGAGCGGGTGCTGGCTGTGTGACGCCGGCGACTTCGATGTATGTCCCCCGCGCCTTGAGATGGGGATGCTCGAACGCTTCTTCCAGATCGAGCACGGGAGCAAAACACACGTCCGTGCCCTCGAGCATGGCCGTCCATTCCGCTCTCGTCTTCGTCTTGAACTTCGCCGCGAGAACGCGCTTCGCCTGCGGCCAGTTGCGGCGATCCATCGGGTCGCCGAGCTCAGCCGGATCCAGCTCGAGATGGCGCAGCAACTGGCGGTAGAACTTGTGCTCGATCGGGCCGATCGACACGTACTTCCCGTCGGCGCATTCATAGACCTCGTAGAAGGGAGCGCCCGAATCCAGGATGTTCGCGCCGCGCTCGGCGGTGAACATCCCGGCGGCGCGCAGGCCCACGATAGCCGTCATCAGCGATGCGACGCCGTCGACGATCGCAGCATCGACGACCTGGCCCTTGCCCGAGACTCGAGCCTCCACGATGCCGGCGAGAATGCCGAGCGCGAGATACAGCGATCCGCCGGCATAGTCGCCAATGGCGTTGAGCGGGATCGAAGGCGGTTGCCCGTGGCGGCCGATGGCGCTCAGGATGCCGGTGATCGCAATGTAGTTGAGGTCGTGTCCGGCGGCCTGCGCCAGGGGCCCTTCCTGGCCCCAGCCGGTCACCCGGCCATAGACCAGCTTCGGGTTCCGGCGGAGGCATTCCTCCGGGCCGAGCCCGAGCCGCTCGGTGACACCTGGGCGAAACCCTTCGATCAACGCGTCGGCTTTCGCGACCAGATCCATCACCAGGGCGACCCCGGCTGGGTCTTTCAGGTCGACCCGGATCGACTTCCTGTTGCGCAGCAGGAGGTCGAACTGCAGTGGACGCGGCACACCCAGACCTGAGGGCTCTTTCCGGTCGACTCGGATCACCGTCGCTCCGAGGTCGGCGAGCACCATCGCGCACAACGGCCCTGGGCCGATCCCGGCCAGCTCCACGATCCGGACGCCCGCGAGTGGTCCCACCGCACGCTCCTGCAACGCTCTCCGACGTGAAGCGCCGCTCTAGATGATCCGAGAGGCGCGCAGCTCCGCCAGCTCGTCCGCGGACAGGTTCAACAGCTCGCCGTACACTTGATCGTTAGCGGCGCCGAGCGGCATGGCCGGTTGGTCGAACTGCGCCTCAGTGCGCGAGAATTGGATGGGCAGTCCCATCCCGACCGCGTCGATCGGGCCGAGTTCCGGATGCCGCAACTGGATGATCGCCCCACTCTCGTGCAGGCGCGGATCGCGCAGCATCTCGAGCGGGTTGCGGACCTGCGCCGACGGCACTCCGCGTTTGTCGAACAGCTCGCGCAGCACCTCATCCGCGCTCAGCGTGCTCGTCCACTCCTCGATCATCGCATTCAGCTCAGCGGCATGCCGCATCCGCGGTCCACGGCTGCTGAAGCGCGGATCGTTCATCAGCTCCGGCCGCCCCATGGCCTCGAGCAATGCCTTCATCCACTCCGGCGTGAGCGCCGCGATCGCCACATGCCCGTCCCGGGTCCGGTAAATGCCAAAGGGCGTCAGCCGATCGTGGAAGTTCCCCGACCGCATCGCATGCCCGGCTGGGATTGCCACATCGAAGTGCTCCTCGGCCACCAAGGACGCCATGCAGTCGAGCATCGAGACCTTCACGTGCTGCCCTTCGCCGGTGCGGCCGCGATAGACCAAGGCGGCGAGGATGCCATTGACAGCGTACAGGGGCGCGATCAGGTCGGCGATGGGAATGCCGCAGCGTATCGGCGGTCCATCGGCGAACCCGGTGACCTCCATGAGGCCGCTCAGCGCCTGCACGAGGATGTCCATACCCTTCAGCCCCGGGTACGCGCTCGGCTCCCCAAAGGCGCTGAGCGACGCATAGACGATCGCCGGGTTGGCGCGCCGGACGCTTTCGTAGTCCACCCCCAGCCTGGCGACGGTGCCCTCGCTCATGTTCTCGAACACGACATCGGCTTTTTTCGCCAGCGCCAGGAAGATCTCGCGGCCCTTCTGCGACTTGAGGTCGAGCGTGATGCTCTTCTTGTTGCGCGTGCGGTTGAGGATCGACAGCGACACCTCGTCGTCTGACTTGGGGCCGAAGTTCACCCCGCGGCTGCCGACGAACGGCGGGTTCGTGCGCGCGATGTCGCCGCCGCCGGGCGCTTCGATGCGGATGACCTCCGCGCCCATACCGCCGAGGAGCATGGACCCGTAGGGCCCCGCCAGCGCAACGGTCAGGTCCAGTACTCTGATGCCCTCCAGTGGCCGGGGGCCGTGACTCGGCATTGCCTCTCCTCTGTCTCCTCAGCGCGCTCAGCCGCTGTCCGCACCTCAATACGACTTCGGCAACCCGAGCACTTTGTTCGAGATGAAGTTGAGCACCATCTCCTGGGAAATGGGCGCGAGCCGCAGCAAGCGCACTTCGCGCCACAATCGCTCGACGTGGTACTCCTTGGAATAGCCGAACCCACCGTGGGTCTGTATCGCCTGGTCGCACGCGATGTAGCCGGCGTCGGCGCCGAGGAACTTCGCCGCGTTCGCCTCCGCGCCACAGGGGAGGTGCTGGTCATAGAGCGCCGCGGCTTTCATGGCGATGCTCTCGGCGGCCTCGAGTCGGATCCAGCACTCCGCCAGCGGATGCGCGACCGCCTGGTTCTGGCCGATCGGCCGGTCGAATACGACCCTGGAGTTCGCGTAATCGACCGCGAGCGCCAGGGCGGCGCGACCGATGCCCACCCCTTCCATGCCGACCACAATCCGCTCCGGGTTCAATCCGTCGAGCAGATAGTGGAAGCCGCGCCCGACTTCGCCGACCACATCCTCATTGGGTACCTCGAGGGCGTCGATGAACACCTCGTTCGAATCCACCGCGGCGCGACCCAACTTGTCGATCACCCGCACGTCGCAATGTCGCCGATCGAGGTCCGCGAAGAACAGCGTCATGCCGTCGAGCGGCCGCTTTTCATCGCGCGGCGATGTGCGGGCGAGCAGGAGCACTTTCTTGGCGTTTTGCGCATTCGTGGTCCAGACCTTCTGACCGGAAATGACCCACACGTCGCCTTTTCGCTCCGCCTTGGTCCGGATGCGCGAGGTATCGACACCCGCCGTCGGCTCGGTTACGCCGAAGGCCATCAGCAACTCGCCCTTGGCGAGCGCCGGCAGGTATTTCCGCTTCATCGCTTCCGAGCCGTGCCGCAAGATCGGCCCGGGTGGGAACACGTAGAAGTGCACGGCCGAGGCGCCGCTCATCGCGGCACCCGAGCCGGCGATTTCGCCCAGCATGACCGCCGCTTCGGTCACGCCCAGCCCCATGCCGCCGTACTCTTCGGGGATGAGAATGCCCATCCATCCGGCGGAGGCGAACGCATTGACGAACTCCCAGGGGTACGTGCCGTCCTTGTCATGCTCGCGCCAGTACGACAGCGGAAACCGGCGCGCCAACGTGCGCGCCGCTTCGCGGATTTCGTCGAGGTGGCCGTCCCGGGCGGCGTGCGCCGTGTCCGCAGCAGTCGATTCAGTGCTCATTGGCATTCTCTTTCGGCAAGCTCGATTGGGAGGGAAGCCGACGTCCAGCGGATCGGCTCTACTGTGGCCGCAGCAACATCAGCCCGGCCCGGACCGCATCACAGACGATTTCGTCGCGCTGATTCAAGCCCATATGCCGGAAGGTCACGATACCGGAATCGTTCCGGCTCTTCGCGAGGCGCGCCGCCACGATCTCGGTCCGTACATGGATCGTGTCGCCGTGAAACACCGGCTTCGGGAACGTGATTTCCTTGAACCCGAGGTTGCCGAGCGTGGTTCCCAAAGTCGTGTCGGGCACGCTGATGCCGGCGACGAGCCCCAAGACGAAAATGCTATTCACCAGCCGCTGTCCGTAGATGGTGCTCTTGCTGAATTCGGCGTCCAGGTGGAGCGGCTGAAGGTTCAGCGTCATCACGCTGAACAGCACGTTGTCGGTTTCCGTGATCGTCCGTCTGACCGCGTGCTCGATCACCAGTCCTTCACGACAATCTTCAAAATAGAGGCCGGGCATGTCACCTCCTCGTCACAGAGCTCCTGCGCTTGCGAGTGGATATCGACTGACGTCGACGCGGCCGTCAGCCGCCGTAGGTCCGTGCCAGCGCAATGATCTCCCGGGCGGTTTTCGCGTGGGCGATGTCGATGTGTTCGCCGTCATAGATGGTGGACGCGCGGCCTTCGGCTTGCGCTTTCTCGAGGGCGGCGATCATGCCTTCATAGAAGGCGACCTCTTCGGCGGATGGGCTGTAGATCTCGTTGACGATCGCGACGTTCGACGGATGTAACACGAGCTCACCGGCCATGCCGAGGGCGCGGTCTTTTTCCGCCGACTGCCTCAGCCCGTCGAGGTCATGCACCTGCTGCCAGACGCCGCCGATCGGCAACTTGCCCGCGGCGCGCGCGGCCATGACCGCTCTCGACTTGAGATAGAGGCTCTCGCGCCCGTCGGGTGACCAGACGTAGCCGAGCGCGCGCGCTACGTCCGCGTTCTTGGCTGTCGCGCCGACGATCGCCGACACCCGTTCGCGCACAGCAATCTCGTAGGCGAGCTGCATCGCTCGCGCGGTCTCGAGCAGTGGAATGACCTTCGTCGAGCCGACCGGAACGCCGTTCCGCGACTCGGCTTCGGACAGCATCATGGACGCGCAGTCGACGTCCTCGGGGCCGATCGGCTTAGAGATCACGACACCTTCCACGTGTGGCCCGACCACCGCGAGGATGTCGTCGAAGTCATACAAGTACGGACTGCGATTGATCCGCACGAACGTGCGCTGTGCGTGTTCGGCAAGCCAGGCGAGCTTGGACCGAACGACGGCACGCCCTTCGGTTTTGAGGTCCGGCGGAACGCTGTCCTCCAGATCGAGAATGAGCGCGTCCGCTTTGGCGGCCGCTGCCTTCTCGATCATGTTGGGCCTGTGGCCCGGAACGAACAGGAACGATCGTATGGGTTTCATCGCAGCAGCCATACGCGCTCTCCTTACGCAGTGCACATGGCGGTCAACTCCGCGACCGGCATGCCGCTGTCCAGCTCCTGCAAAGCGCTGAGCAATCTCGCCGCGCGATCGCGGCCGAGGACGCCGGACGTCGATTCCATGAACTTCGCGTCCTGCTCGGATTCCGGCATCGGGTTCTCGGCGGTCCCGATGGGGTCTTCCACGAACACGTGCTCCGACTGGCCGTTGCGAAAGTGCACCGTCACGTCGGCGACGAACTTGCCGGCATATTGCCGGTCGAGCTCCGGTGCTTCGTCGATCCGGATCAGGCGGGCGGTCTCCAGCACGGTACCCATGTTCAGCTTGCCCTCGAGATAGTCGAGGTGCACGCGCAGGCCATTCCCGTACCCGAGCAGCGCGAACGTCATCTGCATCGGGAGGCTGAACTGGACGTTTTCTATCGTCCTCGGCTCGTACGCGTTCGCGTTCGCGGTGCCGACGATCACGTTGGCCGAGGGCTGGATCTTTACGGCGACCTTCGCGATCTCGGAGAGCCGAGCCGAGAACGGGCGAATCGCGTCAATGTACGCGTGCGTGCAGCCGCAGCAGCAATAGGGTTTCAGCCAGATCTTGTGGATCTCGAAGCCGTGATCCGGGCCGAACCAGCGCTCGGGTTCCGCGCCAGCGCTGCGTTGCAGGAAGGTTCGATAGAATCCCTTGGACCCGCTCAGGAACGCCGGCGGCCCGGTGATGCCGAACTGCGCCATGTCGGCGGAGATCATTCCGCTCCGCACGCCCATGCCGGAGTGCACCCGCTTGATGGACCCGCCGGTCGAGCTGTACTCCGTGACGCCGGAGGCGTGGCTCACCGAGATGGCCATCGTATGCATCGTCTTCTCGGGATCGAGCTTCCGCAGTTTCGCGGCGGTCGCCGCCGCGCCGAAGCTGGAGAGTATCGCGTGTGGATGGAAGCCGCGTTTGAGGAGATCCGGCGCCGCCAGGCAGCCGATGCGGGTGTACACCTCGTATCCCGCGACGATGCCGGCGATCACATCGTCCAACGTGGCGTTCAGCTCTTCGCCGATGGCGAGCGCCGTCGGCACGACGCACGGGCCGGGGTGACTGGCACTCTCACGATGCGCGTCGTCGTATTCGAAACCGTGCCCGTAGGTCGAGTTCACGAACGCTGCACCGATGGCGCTCATCTTCACACCGCTGGCGATGACGCTGCTCTGGCCCGGCAGCTGACTGGCGGTGGCGAAGGACAGCACCTGTCGCGACCAGGGCAAACCAGCGCTGCCGATTTGCACCGCAAGCTGATCGCGGAGCAGGCAGCTGACCGCAGCCCGCGTCTCCTTCCCTATACGGTCGGCTCCCAATCCCTGAATGAACCGGATGAGCGACCGCTCGAGAGGCGGACACGCGCCCACCGCGGATGTCGGGTCCGTCCGGGCGGCTTCTGCATTGGTCACTGCGCTACTCCTCGGGTACGGCAGCCTTTGGCCAGCTGCGACCCCGTTTCCGGTCTGTTCGTCAATGCTCGCGGTCCGCGGCGTCAGCGCGGCGAGCCGATGGTCCGTATATCGAATGCAGTGAGGCTGTCTCGGCTGAGTGTGCGTCCGTGGCTTTCGTCCGCTCGGGCGATCGTCATCGCTTCTCGCCGTTCGAGCTTTGCGACCGCCCGGCGCATGCGGCGGCGGCTATTCCGTCCTGAATCGCCTGCCACACGCGGTCGGGCGTCACGGGTGTTTGATCGATGACGACATCGAAGTCGGCCAACGCGTGTTCAACCGCGCCGACTATTGCCGCGAGCGGCGCGACGATCGCGGACTCTCCTGCGCCTTTGGTGCCGAGATTGGTGTACGGCGACGGAGTGCCGATATGGCCGATCTGGAAGCTCGGCAAGTCCACCGCGGTCGGTAAGGTGTAATCCATCAGCGTTGCGGTCTGGAGCTGTCCCGCGTCGTCGTACACATGGCGTTCGTACATCGCACCGCCGATGCCCATCGCCAGCCCGCCGTGCAGGTTGGCCTCGACCAGCAAGGGGTTGATGATGGTCCCGCAGTCATGCACGAACGCACAGCGCAGGAGCTTGACCAGCCCGGTGTCGCGATCGACTTCGACGACGACGCCCACCGCCCCATTCGGCCACGTCGGGTAGATGCTGAACTTGCCGTCCTGTTTCTCGGGCTGGTGAAACACGTTGCCGATGCGGCTGTAGCGGATCGCCTCCAAGCCGGGCTCGACGTGTTCCGCAGCCGGGCCGTAGGTGTGGCGGTACACCTCGGCGGCGACTGCTGCGACGGTGACTTTTCGTTCAGGCGCGCCGTGCACCCGGATGATCCCGCGTGAGATCTCCAGGTCCTGCGATGCCACCTCGAGCAAGTTGCCAGCGACGGCGAGGATCTTCGCGCGGAGGTCGCGCGCGGCCAGCGTGGCGGCTCCGCCGCCCATCATGATGCTGCGCGAGCTGTAGTTCCCGAGGCCGAAGGGACACGCTTCGGTGTCGCCCTGGATGACGCGCACCTCGTCGATGTCCACGCCGAGCTCGTCCGCCACGATCTGCGCGATCCCGGTTTCGTTTCCGGACCCCGGTGAGGTGACGCCGGTGAGCACGGTGACCCGGCCTTCCGGAGTGACGCGGATGGTGGTCGCGTCGTAGCCCTGCAGAAACGAGAAGGGGACCGACCCCCCCTCCGGCGTGAGCTCGAAGGCGATGCCGAGCCCCAGATACTTCCCCTCTTTACGAGCTTGCTGCTGCTGTTGCGGGAAGCTCTTGTACTCGATCCCATCGAGCATGCGGTTCAGCACCGCGGGGTAATTGCCGCTGTCGAGGACGCCGCCGCCGACTTGGCGGAACGGGAATGCATCGGTGGGGACGAAGTTGCGCATCCGGACCTCGGCGCGATCCCGACCGGTGGCGCGCGCGACCTTGTCCATGATGCGATCCATCAAATACGACGCGGCTTCCTTGCCCATGGCGCGGTAGCCACTCCACGGGCACTTGTTGGTCACCACCGTCCACATTTGGACGTTGCAGTCGTCGATCTTGTAGGCGCCCGGCACGCAGAAAGCGGTCACGAACGCTTGCACCCAGCCTGACAAGCCGGCCGGCGCGCCGACGTCCGCTACGATGTTTACGTCCAGGGCCATGATCGTGCCGTCGCTGCGGTAGCCGGCGGTGAAGGACAGCGTCTCTTCGCGCGCGTGGCCCCCGGCCATGAGATGCTCGCTGCGTTCCTCGATCCAGCGCACCGGCCGCTGGAGCGTGCGGCTCAGGTAGGCGACGAGGATCTCCTCTGGAAACGGCGCGAGCTTGAGGCCGAAGCCGCCGCCCACGTGCGGTTGAATGACGCGAACGCTGGTGTCCTGAATACCCAAGGTGTCCGCGACGAATTGGCGCAGTGAGTGCGGCATCTGCGTGGACGACCACATCGTCAGCTTGTCCTGGTATGGGTCGTATGCCGCCGCGTAGGCGCGAGCTTCGAGCGGCACCGGCGCATAGCGGTGCGCTTTGACGGTTCCTTTCACCACGCCGTCGGCGCGTGCGAGCGCCGCTGCGAAGTCGCCGCGCGTGAACGACTTCTGCAGCATCACATTCGTCCCCCAGCTCGGCTCCACCAGCGGGCTGCCGGGTTCGAGCGCTGTCACCGCGTCAGTGACGGCGGGCAGGGGGTCGTAGTCGACGGCGATCTGCTGGAGCGCCCAGTACGCGGTGTATTTGTCTTCCGCGACCACCGCCGCCACCCCTTCGCCCACGAACCGGACCCGCTCCCCGGCCAAGGGGTAATATGGGAGCGTGTTGCCGCCCATATCCGCCGGATCCGCGCCCCAGCGCGTCGGCTTCATCGCGGCGCGCACATCCGCGCCGGTCAGTACCGCGACCACCCCCGGCAGCTGTCGCGCGCGCGTGGTGTCGATGGAGCGAATGCGCGCATGCCCATGCGGGCTGCGCAAGATTGCCAGCGTCGTCCCGTTCGCCAGGGGGACATCGCCGACGAAGGTGCCCTTGCCGGCGGCCAGCACGCGATT
>JBFXHX010000054.1:0-20289 GCA_050176585.1 Binatia bacterium | reverse complement strand
GATCGGGACGCGCTACGGCGGAATCACGGCCGTGGCGGACGAACTGGATGAGCTAAGCCGCGAGCGAGAAGAAAGCGAAAGCGGGAACCCACCGGGAACCTTCCCCTGACCCGTCCAGAACCGGCGAGCCCTGAGAATGAGAAAGCCCTTGGGGCACAAGGGCTTTCGGAGAGAGCGGGCGACCGGGGTCGAACCGGCGACGTCCAGCTTGGGAAGCTGGCATTCTACCACTGAATTACGCCCGCTGATGGCGTTTGGGGCTGCGCGACCCTAAGCGAGGGGGGTGGCGATGTCAATTCGCGTTCGGGGCCAAGCGGCGCTCCAGCGCCACCGGGTGCGCTCCGTCGTGCGTTCGGGGCACGCGCAGCGATGGGATGCGCGCGAAACGCTCGCTGAGCGGCGGTTGCGCACGCTGCCAGGCGGACTCGGGCATCACGAGGTATGCGGGGCCCTCGCCAGCGCTGGTCGGATCGTAGGTCGGCATCTCGCCGCCCCAGTAGAACAGCAGGCCATAGTCCACTTGCGGAGCGGTGTGCACGACCGCCGGATCACGCACTGCCGCGCGCAGCGCCTCAGCGAACGAGCGCCGCGTGTCCGCCGTGGCGATCGCGGGCAGAATCACGAGCCTGACGGCGAGGATCAACGCCGCCGTGCAACCGAACACGCCGATGAGCCAACCGGTCGCCCGCCGCGCCCGGGCCCCGAGCGCCCCAACGACGGCCAGGGCCGCGGCAGCCCCGAGCGCCGCGCTCAGCTGGCAGCCCCGCGCGCCCGCCGCGGCCGTGATGATGGCGTCGATGTGCGCAGCGCCGCGGCCGCGCGCGAAGGCGCGCACCGGATCGAGCAGCGGTAATCCCGCTAGCTGTGCCAGCACCGACAGCGCGAGGACCGACAGGAGCAGGGCCCCCGACCACAAAAGCCAAGCCGACACGGCCCGCAGGCGCGCGCCGGAGAGCGCGCCGGCCATGGCGCGATCGGCCCACCAACCGATCAGCAGCGCGACGGCGGGATATAGCGGCAGGAGATACACGCCGCGCTTGCTGCTCGCGAGCGCGTGCGGCAGCAGTACTGCAACGATCCAGACCACGGCGAACAGCCGCGGATCCCGCTGGTCCGCCGCGGTGCGGTCGCGCCAGAGAGCGCGCGCGACGCTCGGAAGCAGCGCGGTCCAGGGCAGCAGCCCGAGAAGGAGCGCCCCGACCAGATACGCGGCGCCGTGGCGGTGACCGAGGAGGGAGGCGTCGGCACTCGCGATGCGCATCAGGTTTTCGCGAACCGCGATGTCGATGAAAGCGCGGCCTCCTTGTGCGGCGGCGGCCGCGTACCAGGCGCCGACGATCACGAGCACGACCGCTAGCCCGCGCAGCGGGCGAATGGTGCGCAAGAACGCGGTGCTGCGATCGACCGCGCACAGGAACGCGATCTGCAGCGCGGGAATCGCCAACCCCGGGATGCCTTTGGCGAGCGTGGCCCAGGTCGCGCCGACATAGAGCAGGCCGATCCATCCCCAAGCGCCGCCCTGCCGGAGCCGCAGCAGGGCCGCGAACACCAAAAGCAAGCCAAAGGCCAAGGTCATGTCCACGCGGGCCGCGGTGGCCGCCCGTGCCCATTCCAAGCTGGTGAGCAACACGAGTCCGGCCGCGGCGCCGGCGCGGGGCGTGCCCGCGCGGGCGACGACGACCGTGAGCAGCAGCGCGGCGATGCCGCTGAGGACCGCCGAAGGCAGCCGCGCGCTCAGCTCGTCGACGCGACCGCGCAGGTGAGCGGCGATGCCGCCGAGCCAATAGTACAAAGGCGGCTTGCGCGGCAGCGACACCGCGTTGCGCCGCGGCAGGATCCACCGGCCGTGCTGCACGAGGTCCTGAATGACGACGGCTTCGCGCGGCTCGCCGTGAGTATGGAACGGCGTGCGCCCCAGCGCGGAGAGCTGGAGCACCGCCCACGCGGTGGCGACGATTGCGACCGCCGCCGCGGCCGCGATGCCGCCGTCGGCTGCCCGCGCCGGCCGAGCCATTTCGAGCGGGGGACCCGGATCCCACACCAGGTCGGGTTCCGCGCGGGCACCTGCGAGCTCGTACGCGGGCGGCTGGCTCGGCGCATCGGCGCGAGCGGACTCATCGTTCATCGACGTGTCCGACAGGATTCGCCGGCGACGATGCGGGCCGCGGGTGGCGCGCGACTACTGCAGGCGTAGAGCGCGCCGCCGGGCCGGCGACTCGTGGTCTCGGCCTCACCACTTCGCGCCGTGGGTGACGTGAATCGGTTTCCGCGCGCCGGTCTGCCGCTGGCGGCGGAGCAACACGTACAACGCCCCGGCGCCTCCGTCGCACGGACGAGCGCTGGTGAACGAGAGCACACAGCGTGCCCAGGTGCCGCGCGTCAGCCAGCCCGCCAATCGCGATTTGAGGACCGGCACCTGATCCTTCGAATTGAGACCGCGGCCGTGGATGATCAACACGCAGCGATGTCCCTTTCGATAGGCATCCGAGAGAAACCGGTCGACGGTCGCGCGCGCCTCTTCCGCGGTCAACCCGTGCAGGTCGATGTGCGCCTGGTAGGCGAAATCGCCCGCCCGCAGCCGCCGCACCAGCCGGGGATCGAGACCCGCTACCGCGCCCTCCACGAACTCGACGCTGTTGGCGATGTCGAACTCCGCTGCGCCCGCGACTAGATCCGACAGCTCGGCCAAGGCCTCCGCGTCGGGATCGGTCACGGCGCGCGGCGTCGCCGCAGGCGGCGCGGGCGCGACGCGCTGCTTGCGCGCCGACGACAGCGGCCGCACGTCGGCCACTTCGCGCAAGAAGAGGGCGTCATCGCGCTCGACCGGCGGAAGCGCGGCCTTGGAGGGCTGCGGCGGGTTGGGGGCGGGAGGCGCCGCCGCCGCGCTTCGCGGCGGGAGCCCGCGAAACGGCCGATACTGGAACGTGTCGGTTTGGGGTCGTTGGCCGCCGGGAACCTCGCCGCGCTTACGTCGCCGCATGTGCTCACACCGCCAGGCGAGGTCTACGGTAATGCGCACCCGCGCGCAATTCGTACCGCCTTGTCATGCCGGGGGCAAACTGGTTGATTCCCCCGCGCGATGACGGCTGCGGGGCCCGGCGATCTGATCGTACGACGTGAGCCGCCGCTGGCGTGGATCATCGTCAACCGCCCCGCAGCCCACAACGCGCTGAACGCCGCCGTGTGGGGCGGCTTGGCGGAAGCGGCAGCAGCGCTGGCAGGGGATGCCGAGGTGCGCGTGGTGATCGTGCGCGGCGCCGGCGAGCGGGCCTTCATCAGCGGCGCGGACATCGGCGAGTTCCGCGCCCTGCGCGCCGACGCGCGAGCCACCGCCGAGTACGACGCGCGCTCGGCGCGCGCCTGGAGCGCTCTCGGTGCGCTCGCGCAGCCGGTGATCGCGATGGTCAACGGGTTGTGTTTCGGTGGCGGGGTCGCCGTGGCACTCGCCTGTGATCTCCGTTTCGCGGCGGACCACGCGCGCTTCTCTGTGCCGGCGGCCCGCCTCGGGCTGTCGTATCCGCTCGAGAGCATGGAGCGGCTCGTCCACGTCGTCGGGCCGACCGCCGCGGCGGACATCCTGCTCTCCGCGCGCGCGCTGGACGCCGCGGAGGCGCTCGCGATCGGGCTCGTAAACCGCGTCGTGCCGGCGGCCGAGCTCGAAGCAGCAACTCGCGACTATGCGCTGGCCATGGCGGAAGGCGCGCCGCTTACGCTGGCGGCACACAAGCGCGCCATCCAAGATTGCCTGCGCGCGCCCGCGGCCCGCAACATCGAGGAAGTACGCGCGGCGATGCGCCGTTGCTTCGACAGCGCCGATTACCAGGAGGGGGTCGCCGCGTTTCTGGAAAAGCGCCGGCCGCGGTTCCACGGCCGTTGACCGTCCGCGATGGGCACGCCGTGATTGCGCCGGCCGCGCTTGACGGCGTGCGCGTGCTCGACCTCACGCGCTATCTCGCCGGTCCCTACTGCACGATGCTGCTCGCGGACATGGGCGCCGATGTCGTGAAGCTCGAGCCGCCCCAGGGCGGCCGCGAGTTCGCGGAACACGGCGAGGCCGCGCGCTATTTCTTTCTGTCGGTGAACCGCAACAAGCGGAGCGCCACGCTCGACCTGCACCATGCGGCGGGACGTGCGGCATTTCTGCGCCTGGCCGAACGCGCCGACGTCGTGGTCGAGAACTTCCGGCCATCGGTGATGCCGGCGCTCGGCCTCGGCGCCGCCGCGCTCTGCCGTCACAACCCGCGCTTGATCTACTGCGGGATTTCCGGCTTCGGGGCCGATGGGCCCGAAGCGGAGCGGCCGGGTTTTGATCAGATCGCGCAGGGCAGGTCGGGCCTGATGAGCATCACGGGCACGCACGAACCCACCCGCGTCGGCATCGCGATCGCCGACATTCTCGCCGGCCTGTTCGCCGCCCAGGGTATCGCGACGGCACTGTATCACCGCGAGCGTACCGGGGCAGGGCAGGTGGTGAACACGTCGCTGCTCGAGGCGGCCGTCGGCGTGCTCAGCTGGAGCGCCGGCATCTATTTCGCCACCGGGAGACCTCCGGACGTCGCCGGCAATCACCACCCGTTGACGGCGCCGTACGGCGCGCATCGGGCCCGCGACCGCGCGTTCAACATCGCGTGCGCCAACGCGCGCCAATGGCAAGCGCTCTGCGACGCGATCGGCGCGCCGCAGCTGGTGGAAGACGCGCGTTTCGCCACGCCCGACGCGCGCATCGTCCACCGGGCCGACCTGACCGCGGCGCTCGAGGCTTACCTCGTCACGCGCGACGCCGCCGCGTGGGTGGATGCGCTCAACGACGCCGGCGTGCCGAGCGGGCTGATCCAAAACGTGGCGGAGGTGTTTCGCGACCCGCAGGTGCTGGCGCGCGACATGTACGTCGAGCTGCCGCATCCCTCGCTCGGCGTGTTCAAGACCACCGGCGCGCCGGTGAAGCTGAGCGCCAGCCCCGCCGCGATCGCGCGGGTGCCGCCCGCGAAGGGAGCGGATACGGAGGCTGTTTACGCCGAGTACGGGTTCGACGCTGCCGACCTCGCGCAGCTCCGGGCGGTCGGTGCGATTTGAAGCATCGGTGATGTGGCACCCGACATGCGAGCTGTAAGTATCGTTCGTACAAGGCAAAACGGCTTGACGTGATGCGGTGTTATCCGTAGCTTCCGCGGCCGAGGAGGATTGGCGATGGGGCGATGGGTGCTCGTGGCGTTGGCAATGGCGGCCGGGGTCGGCACAGCCGTAGCGCAGGCCTCGGACCAGCGCGCGAACGTGGTCGACGTGGGTGAGCCTGTGCTGCTCTCCGCGAAGACGCTCGCGGCGGAAATGGCGCGCAACCATGAGCTCCGCGAGTGGGTCCGCCTCTACGGGCTCCCCGAATACGCGGAGGTACAGGAGATCGAGATCGATCCGCCGTTCGCGCCGTATGAGGTCCGCCTGTACTACCTCAAGGGCAATGCGTATCTCGCCTTCGGTCGGGTGAATGTGGCGCCGAGCCTGGCGGACTTCGGAGTGCGCAAATTCATCGGGCCGATCGACGCGCGCGATCTCGACCGGTTGTTGACCGCGCGCGCGGAAGGGGAGCCCACCGCTTCCAGCCGCGCGGGGGGAACGTGGACGGTCGTGAGCGTCGCCGCGGAGGCCGAGCCGCTCGACGGCGATTGAGCGCGCCGCTTACCGCTGCGCCGCCCGCGACGGCCGGTCGCGCTCCGCTGAAGATGCCGCGCCGGTGGGCGCCGCGGCCGCCTCGCCGAGGCGGCGCCGGGTCTCCGCCGTGAGCAGGCCGTCGTCGGCCAGGCCCGCGCCGCGCTGGAACGCTTGAATGGCGTTGACCAGCACGGCGTCGAGCCGGCCGTTGATGTCGCCCTGATATTCGCCGAGCGCCGCGAGCTGGCGCTGAACCTCGGCGATCGTATCCGGATCGGCGGGTTGTGCCAGCGCGGTCGCGTCCACGTCGACGAGTGACGCGGCGATCGCGGTAGCGCTGGCGCGTTGGCGCTCGGCGTCGTCGGCGGCCGGACAGGCGCTCACGAAGAGCGGCGCCAGCAGGCAGGCGACGGCGCGCGCGCACCGGGCGCCCATCAGCCGGCTCTTCAGATCACCTTGTTGAGCGGGTACTCGATGATGCCGACTGCGCCGTGTTTCAACAGTTGCGGAATCAGCTCGCGCACAACCGCTTCGGCGATCACCGTTTCCACGGCGAACCACTCGGTCTTGTAGAGGGGCGACACGGTGGGCGCCGTGATGCTCGGAATCATGGAGATGATCGCGTCCAGCTTTTCCTTGGGCACGTTCATCTTCAAGCCGACCTTCGCCTCGGCTTGCAGCGCGCCGTTCAGGAGCAGCGAGATCTGCTCGATCTTCTCCCGCTTCCACGCATCCGCCCATGCGGCTCGGTTCGCGATCAGCTGTGGGTTCGACTGGCAGAGCTCGTGGATGATCTTCAGGCCGTTCGCCCGGATCGTGCTCCCGGTCTCGGTGACCTCCACGATGGCATCCACGAGGCCTTGCACTACCTTCGCTTCGGTGGCGCCCCACGAAAACTCCACCTCGACGTCGATCTGGCGCTCGGCGAAATAGCGCTTGGTGAAGCCGACCATCTCGGTGGCGATGCGTTTGCCCTGCAAATGCCGCAGCTCGACGACCGGCGAGCCCTGCGGCACGACCAGCACCCAGCGCGTGGGGCGCATGCTTGCCTTCGAGTAGATGAAGTCGCACACGACCTGGACGTCTGAGTTGTTCTCGAGCGTCCAGTCCTTGCCGGTCACTCCGGCGTCGAGCACGCCTTCTTCCACGTAGCGCGACATCTCTTGCGGCCGCGCCAGCACGCAGCGCAGGCTATCGTCATCGACGCTGGGAAAATAGCTGCGTTCGGCGCCCGAAATCTTCCAGCCGGATTTGCGGAAGAGCTCGAGCGTCGTGGCTTCCAGGCTGCCTTTCGGCAAGCCAAACGTGAGCTGTGGCATCGGTTGATCCAGTGGCTTGACGGCGCGTCCGGTCGGCGGCGCGTTCGGTCAACGGGTCGCGGAGCTACCATACGACCCTTTGTGGCGCAACGCGGCCTGTTGCTGCTCCGGTGAGGCGCCGATAAGAAACGGCTTGCAATCAGGAGAGAGCGCATGCGTTTGAGCGATTTGGCGGCCCTGTTGAGCTGTGAGTTGGAGGGGGATGGCGACGTAGAAGTGACCGGCGTGGCGCCCATTGAGCGGGCCGGACCTGGGGATCTCACGTTCGTAGCCAACCTGCGCTACCTGCGACACCTGAACGCCTGCCGCGCCGCAGCGGTCATTTTGGGTCGTGACGTCCCTGCCGTCGAGTTGCCGTCGTTGCGGACTGACGACCCTTATCTGGCGTTCGCGCGAGCTGTTGAGCATTTTCACATCCCATTGGCGTGGCCGCAGGGCGTGCATCCGAGCGCGCAGATCTCCGCTACGGCCACCGTGGGGCCGCGCGCCTCGATCGGTGCTTTCGCAGTAATCGGCGACGGCGCGCGCATCGGCAGTGATGCGCGGATAGCCGCGCACGTCGTGATCTATCCCGCGGTGACGATCGGCGACCGCTTCACCGCCCATGCGCACGTGACAATCCGCGAAGCTGTGCAGATCGGCGATGACGTAGTGCTGCACGCGGGGGCGGTCGTGGGATCCGATGGGTTCGGGTACTTGCCCATTGACGGCGGAATCCGGCGGCTCATCCAAAGCGGCAATGTGGTACTTGAAGAGCAAGTCGAGGTGGGCGCCAACACCACCGTCGATCGCGCGATGATTGGGTCCACGATCATCCGCCGCGGGGCCAAACTGGACAACTTGGTGATGATCGCGCACGGCTGCGAGGTTGGCGAGTTCAGCATGTTGGCGGGGCAAGTGGGGCTCGCCGGGAGCACTCAGATCGGCAAGTGGGTCCGCCTCGGCGGCCAAATGGGCGCGGCCGGCCATTTGAGCATCGGTGACGGGGCAGAGGTGGCGGCCCAAAGTGGCGTCATCAATACGGTGCCCCCAGGAGCGAGCGTGGGGGGCACGCCTGCTGTCGACATGAGGCTGTGGCGCCGGTTTACCGCTGCATGGACACGGCTTCCGGACCTCTTCCACCGCCTGCGTCGACTGGAACGCCAATTGGGCATGCGGGAGCAGGACTAACCTTGATTTCTCCTACCCCCTTCGATAGCGTCCGACCAGCTTTGCAGAGTGGATATGCGGCTGTGCGCATTCGAATTCGGGACATCGAGGAGACGACCAAGGAGCTCGTCTACGACGAGCCGACGGCCGAGCTGAATCCGCTGCTCGAGCACGGGCCGGTGCACGATTTCGAATTCCTCGGTCCGGCCCGCGTCGCCCTGCGCTACTACCGCTCCGGGCAAGAGCTTTTCCTGGACGGAACCATCCGAACCGATACCGCCGGGCATTGCGCGCGCTGTTTAAGCCGATTCGAGTTCTGTCACGAACCGCTCGTCTCCTGTGTGTTGGTGCCCCGCAGTGGCCGCTGGGCCAGTGAAGCGTTGGACGGCGGAGGGGATGACCAGCTGATGTGGTACGAGGGTGAGGAAGTCGACGTGTCCCCGATCATACGCGAGCGTTTGATGCTCACCCTGCCCACCCTCCCGCTCTGCCGCGAAGATTGCCGCGGGCTCTGCCCCCGCTGCGGTGCGGACCACAACACGGGGGACTGCGATTGCGTGGCCGAAGTGGCCGACCCCCGGTTCGCCGTGTTGCGCAGCTTGCGGCGCGATCCAAACTAGCCGAAGAGACCCTGCACGAAAGCGCAGACCTGCCCGTCCGGTGAGCGCTGCGGCGTTCGCCATCGAGGAGTGGACCATGCCTGTTCCCAAACGACGCACATCCGTTTCGAAGCGCAACAAGCGGCGCGCCCACGACGCGCTGATCCCGCCCGCCACGGTGCCCTGTCCGGAATGCGGTGAAGCGATGGTGCGCCATCGCGCGTGCCCGCACTGCGGGATGTACCGCGGCCGGCAGGTCGTGGAAGTGCACGCCTGAGCACCGTCTCCATGAGCGCGCCACTGGCCGACCAGGTCGCCCTCGTCACCGGAGCATCGCGCGGCATTGGTCGGGCCATCGCGCGCCATCTCGCCGCGGCGGGTGCGCGCGTATACGTGAACTACCGGCGCGATGCGGCCGGGGCCGAGGAGACCATTGCCGCCATCGCCGCGGAAGGGGGAGCGGCCGAGGCGCGGCCGTTCGACGTCTCGGATGCGCAAGCGGCTGCGGACGAGATCGGCGGGCTCATCGCGGCGACTGGTCGTCTGGACATCTTGGTGAACAATGCCGGCATGGCCATCGACAATCTGCTTCTGCGCCTCAAGCCCGAAGAGTGGGACGAAGTCGTTGCCGTGAACCTGCGCGGAACATTTGCGTGTACGCGCGCCGCTTCGCGGACCATGCTGCGGGCGCGCTACGGGCGAATCATCAACCTCAGCTCCGTCGTCGGCATCATGGGAAACGCCGGGCAGTCCGCTTACGCGGCAGCGAAGGCGGGGATCATCGGCTTCACCAAGTCGCTCGCGCGCGAGTTCGCAGGACGGCAGGTGACGGTAAACGCCGTCGCACCGGGATTGATCGACACCGAGATGCTGAGCCACTTGCCCGAGGACCGGCGGAAGGAGTATCTGGCCGTCATTCCGGCAGGCCGACTGGGCACGGCAGACGAAGTGGCTGAGGTGGTCGGGTTCCTGGCCCGGCGTGAAGCGGGCTACATTACCGGTCAGGTCATCGGCATCAACGGCGGATTGTATCTTTAGCGTTTCCTAGCGTGTCAGGAGGTGGGGATGGCCTCAGCTGTCGAGCAAAAAGTACGGGAAATCATCTGCGAACAGCTCGGCGTCAGCGAAAGCGACGTGACGCCCGAGGCGTCGTTCATCGAAGACCTAGGAGCGGATTCGCTCGACATTGTCGAGTTGGTGATGGCTCTCGAGGAAGAGTACGACATGGAAATCTCGGACGAGGAAGCGGAGAAGATCCGCACCGTTCAAGACGTCGTCACCTATATCGAGACCCACAAGCAGTAATCGCATGCCCACGGCCCTCGAGCAGGTCGATCCGGACGTCTGGCGGGCGGTTCGCGCCGAGGCGGATCGCCAGCAGAACAACCTCGAGCTCATCGCCTCGGAGAACGTGGTGAGCCGCGCCGTGCTTGAGGCGCAGGGCTCGATCCTTACCAACAAGTACGCCGAAGGCTATCCGGGACGCCGCTACTACGGCGGCTGTCAGTTCGTGGATATCGTCGAGCAGCTGGCCATCGACCGCGCTCGCGCGTTGTTCGGGGCGGAGCACGCCAACGTGCAGCCGCACTCGGGCTCGCAGGCCAATATGGCGGTGTACTTCTCGCAGCTCGAGCCGGGCGACACCATCCTCGCGATGGATCTCAGCCACGGCGGACACCTGACGCACGGCAGTCCGGTCAACTTCTCGGGGCGGTTTTTCAACGTCGTGCCGTACGGGGTGCGGCGCGACGACGAACGGATCGACATCGACGCCATGCGTGCGCTCGCGCGGACGCACCGCCCGAAGCTCATCGTGGTCGGCTATAGCGCGTATCCGCGCACGATCGACTTTCAACCGTTTCGCGAGGCGGCGGACGAGGTCGGTGCCCGCTTGATGGTCGACATCGCGCATTTCGCCGGGTTGGTCGCGGCCGGCCTCCACCCATCGCCGGTTCCGTTGGCCGAGTTCGTCACCACGACCACGCACAAGACGCTGCGCGGCCCGCGCGGGGGGCTCGTCCTCTGCCAGGAAGCGTATGCGAAGTCGATCAACTCCTCGGTCTTCCCGGGCAATCAGGGTGGGCCGCTGATGCACGTGATCGCGGCGAAAGCGGTGGCGCTCTGCGAGGCCATGACGCCCGCGTTCCGCGCGTATCAAGAGCAGATCGTGCGCAACGCCCGCGCGCTTGCCAACGGCTTGCGCGAGCAGGGCTTCCGCCTGGTTTCAGACGGCACCGACAATCACCTCATGCTGGTGGACCTGCGCACCTCCGACCTGACCGGTAAACAGGCCCAGGAGACGCTCGAGAGCGCCAACATCACCGTGAATCGGAACACCGTGCCGTTCGAGACGCGGTCGGCGTTCGTGACCAGCGGTATCCGCATCGGCACGCCCGCGGTGACGACGCGCGGCATGCAAGAGCCCGAGATGGCGCAGATCGCTGAGCTCATCGCGCGCGCCCTGCGGCGGGTGGGCGATGCCGATGCGTTGCGCGCCGTCCGCGACGACGTGATCGCCTTGTGCCGCCGATTTCCGATCGAGTCGATGGCGTAGCGCCGCGTCACGGCGCGGCCGTGTGCGGCCGCCGGTTAAGCGAGGCCAGGAACTCGGCATCCGGGACGAAGCGCTCCCCGGGCCTGACGACCGTATCGCGCGCCTCGGCCGCGGTATTCGGGTAGTCGATGTTGTAATGCAGGCCGCGGCTCTCCTTGCGCTTGATCGCCGAGCGGATGATGAGCTCGGCGACCACCGCGAGGTTGCGCAGCTCGATGAGATCGCCGGTCACCAGGAAGTCCCAGTAGTAGCGCTCGATCTCGTCTTGGAGAGCGGTGATGCGCTGTAGCGCGCGCGCCAGCCGGCGGTTCGACCGCACGATGCCCACGAAGTTCCACATCAATCGCCGGATTTCGTCCCAGTTTTGCGTCACTACCACCGACTCGTCGCTGTCGGTCGCGCTGCCGGGATTCCAGGCGGGGAACGGGGGTGGCGGCGCGGGATCGGCCGCGACCAGTTGCGCGGCATGCACCGCCGAGCGATGACCGAGCACCAGTGCTTCCAGCAGCGAGTTGGACGCCAGCCGGTTGGCGCCGTGCAGGCCGGTCATGGCCACCTCGCCGGCCGCATAGAGGCGCCGGATGTTCGTGGCCCCATCGGCAGTGGTGACGACGCCGCCGCAGCAGTAGTGGGCCGCGGGGACGACCGGAATCGGCTCACGGGTCAGATCGATCCCGAACTGCAGGCAGCGCTCGTGGATGGTCGGAAACCGGCTCAGCAGGAACTCGCGCGGCTGGTGCGAGATGTCGAGATAGACGCAGTCGAAGCCGTGCACCTTGATCTCGTTGTCGATGGCGCGCGCGACGATGTCGCGCGGCGCGAGCTCAGCACGGGCATCGTAGTTGGCCATGAACGCGCTGCCGTCGGGCCGGCGGAGGACGGCGCCTTCGCCGCGCAGCGCTTCGCTGATGAGAAACGACTTGGCGGCCGGATGGTATAGGCAGGTGGGATGGAACTGGATGAACTCCATGTTCGCGATCGGTACGCCGGCGCGATACGCCATCGCGATGCCGTCGCCGGTCGCGATGTCCGGGTTCGACGTGTACAGGTATACCTTGCCGGCGCCGCCAGTGGCGAGCACGGTGGCGCGCGCGGTGAGCGTCACGACGTGTCCGCTGCGCCGATCGAGCGCGTAGGTTCCCCAGCAGGACACCGTCTGCGCGGTGGGCGCCGCCATGGCGTCCGTCAATAGATCGATCGCGAGGTGCTGCTCGAGCACGCGGATGCGCGGTTCCGCGCGCACGGCCGCGACCAGCGCGCGCATGATTTCGCGGCCGGTCGCATCGGATGCGTGCAGAATGCGGCGATGGGTGTGGCCGCCTTCCTGACCCAGATCGTACTCGGGATCGTCGCGCGATTCGCGGCGCGAGAACGTGGTGCCCAAGGCGATCAGCTCGCGAATCCGCTCGGGCCCTTCGCGCACGATGAGCTCGACGATGTCGCGATGGCAGAGCCCGGCGCCCGCGATGCGGGTGTCCTCGATGTGCGCCTCGAACGAGTCCTCGGGGCTCCACACCGACGCGATACCGCCTTGCGCGTAATTCGTCGCGCTCTCCGGTAGGCGATCCTTGCTCAGCACTAGCACGGTCCCGCGCCGCGCTGCGCGCAGCGCGCAGGTCAAGCCGGCGAGCCCGCTGCCGATGACGAGAAAATCTGCATCCATGCAGAGCGCAACTCTATTTCACCCCACCTGCTGTCAGGCAAGCAGCTCAAAATAGCGCTTGAATAGCCCCGGGGGTCGCTCCTATTTTGCGCGCGCATGCGTTGGCGGGGGGTCGTGCTGGTGCTGGTGGGGAGCGCGATTCTCGGCGTAGCCGAGCAGGTCGCGGCCGAGATGTACATGTACCGCGACAGCCGCGGGCGGATGCATTTTACCAACGCGCCGGCGAAGCCGGGCTACCGCCGCTACGCACCTCGTACAGCGGGCGTGCCGGGGTATCGCATCATCGGCGTGCGCAACTCGCGCCGCGATCGGGAGCGCCGGAAGGCGTTCGATCCGCTCATTGCCGATGCCGCCAAACGGCACAAGATCGACGCGGCGTTGATCAAGGCGGTCATCAGGACCGAATCGGATTTCGTTCCCTACGCGCGCTCGCCGAAAGGCGCGCTCGGGCTGATGCAACTGATGCCCGGTACGGCCCGCGTACACAATGTCGCGCGCGCCTTCGATCCCCGCGAGAACATCGAGGGCGGAACCCGGCATCTGCGTTTGCTGCTCGACCAGTACAATGGCAATGTGCGCCTCGCGCTCGCCGCCTACAACGCGGGTGGCGGCGCGGTGAGCCGCCATGGCGGGATCCCGCCCTATCCCGAGACGATCGACTACCTGCAGCGGGTTCTGGCCTTCCGCGAGCACTACCTGCGCGAGCAGTAGGCCATCCGCGTGCCGGCCGGTCGAGGCCGCGTCGTGACCGCGGCCACCGGCCCGGGCGCCCCGCTCCTGGCGCGCAACCTTCCGAACCTCATCACCATCCTGCGCATCGCGCTGGTCCCGGTGTTGGTGCTGCTCCTGCGGAACCCCGGGCCAACGGCCAGCTTGCTCGCCGCCGGCACGTTCTTTCTCGCTTGTTGGAGCGACTTCTTCGACGGGTATCTCGCGCGCCGCCACGGTCTGACCAGCACGCTCGGCAAGCTCCTCGACCCCCTCGCCGACAAGCTGATCGTCATGGCGGCGCTGGTGATGCTGGCGGCTATGCCCCGCGAGCCGCGCGTGCCCGCATGGATGGTGGTGCTCATCGTCGGCCGCGAGCTGGCGGTGACCAGCCTGCGCGCCATCGCCACCAGCGAGGGGATCGTGCTGGCCGCCGAAGAGCTGGGTAAATACAAGACGATCTTCCAGATGCTCGCCTTGCACGGACTGCTGTTGCACTACCCGTTCTTCGGCGTCGATTTCTTCAGCGCCGGGATGTACTTCCTCTGGCCTTCGCTCGTGCTCAGCCTGTGGTCGGGTGTCGACTATCACGTGCGTGTGATCCGCCGCGCCGTCACACCTGCGCCCGCGCACGACATCTGACACGGCAGGCGCCGAGCCGCGGGCGGGGGCGGGGACGGAATTCCGCCGCCAGTGACATTTCGCGTCAACTGAACGCGACTGCCGGATGCGTCCGCCGTGCAAGAACAAATAGCGTGTGACCGGAGCGCCTCGGGTACGGGCCTTGCTTACACAATTCCCATGGCCACCCGCCAGCAGCGCGCTATCGTCCAGCAGGGCGGCTTCACTTTGGTCGAACTGCTGGTCGTCATCGCCATTATCTCGGTTCTGGCCGCGATCGCGATTCAGGCCCTGGGACGCTATCGCGCCCAGGCGTACGACGCGGCAGCGATGCACGACCTCGCCAATGCGGTGAAAGCCGAGGAGGCCTACTACGCTACGTTCCAGACGTACGTAAGCTTTTCGGCTGTTGGACCGGCGATGTTGACGGTACCGCAGACAGCGATATCGGGAACCGTGACCATCGACGTGGTCGCGGAGGACGGTTCGTTTTCGGGCACGGCTACTTCGAGCCGTGGAAGCGGCAAGACCTTCAGCTACGACAGCATCACGGATACCTTCGTATCCAACTGAGCCGCGCTCGCCGCTTCGCGCGCTACTTGGCGCGGGAGAGATAGCTCCCCGATTCGGTGTCGACGCGGATCACGTCGTCCACGTCGATGAAGGGGGGCACCTGCACGACGAGCCCGGTTTCGGTCGTCGCGGGCTTCAACTGGTTGGTGGCGGTGGCGCCCTTGATGCCGGGGGCCGTGTCGACGACCTTGAGATCGACGGTCTTCGGCAATGCCACGCCAACCGGCGCGGTGTCGTGAAACTCGACCTGCAGACGCAGATTGGGAATCAGATAGCTGACCGCGTCACCCAGCGTGTCGCCGTCCAGCGGCAGTTGATCGTAGGTCTCGGTGTTCATGAAGTAGTACTGGTCGTCGGACTGGTACAGGAACTCCATTTCGTGCTGCTCGAGTGTCACCCGGTCGACTTTGTCTTCCGAGCGGAACCGATTCTCGGTCTGGGTGCCCGTGCGCAGATTGCGCAACTTCGTCTGCACCATTCCCCGCCAGTTGCCCGGCGTCACGTGGACCACGTTGGTCACGCGGTGGAGCTCGTTGTTGTAAGTGATCAGCATCCCAGCGCGCAGCTGGGTGGCGGGAATGACGGACATGGCGTGGTGTGCCTCCTTGGAGTGCGGAGCGATCGCGAACCGTAGCATCGCGCGTTTGCGCGGGCAATGCGCCGCGCCTCGTGAGTCGCGCGCGATCGTTATGAGGATACGATCAAGAGGGCTTGGGCGCCATGATCACCAGCAGCTTCACGCGACCGGGGCTGGCGTTTCGCACTCCGTGAGAGAGGCCGGCGGGAGCGAGCGCCGCCGTGCCTGCCCCGACGTCGCGCTCCTCGTCGCCGATGGTGATGCGCGCCGTGCCCTCGATCACGAAGTAGAGCTTGTCCGACCCCGCATGCGCATGCGTGTGCTGCTCCTGCCCCGGTTCGAAGCAGTACACATCGCAGAACATGCGATCGGTGGTGAACAGGTTGTTCTTTTTCATCTTCTCGGCCGCAAAAGCCGCTCCGTGTACATTGGCGAAGTTACTCATGCATCCCTCCTCGACGGTGCGGCCCCCAAGCACAGCGCGCACCGCGTTGACACCCCGGAGTCCACCCGTTAGACGTTTGCCAGACAAGCCGTCGGAGAGCGAGTCATGCAGCTGCGAGAGCTGAGCCCGGGCAAAGAGGAGCACGCGCTGTTGGAAGACAGCGTGATCCTCACCAGAGTCGATAAAGCGATCGGCTGGGCGCGCAAATTCTCGCTCTTCCCGTACCCGTTCGCCACTGCGTGCTGCGCGATGGAATTCATGTCGCTCACGATGTCGCCCTACGACATCGACCGGTTCGGCGCCTTGCTGCCGCGGTTCACACCGCGCCAGGCCGACTTGCTGATGGTGATCGGGACCGTCACCTGCCGCCAGGCGCCGATCCTGAAGCGCGTGTATGAGCAGATGGCCGAGCCGAAGTGGGTCCTTTCATTCGGCGCCTGTGCATCGACAGGCGGCTTCTACGACAACTACACCACCGTGCCAGGCATCGACCGGATCATCCCCGTCGATGTGTACGTACCCGGGTGCCCGCCGCGACCCGAAGCGGTGCTCGACGGGCTGATGGCCCTGCAGCGGAAAATCCAGAGCCAGAAGCAGAAGCTCGCCGCGGAAGTCACAGAGCCGGTCTGAGTCGTTCCGCATCCGATGGGCGAGAAGATTCTCCTGCGGCACGAGGACGTGCCGAACCTCCGCACTCTGTCCGTATACGAGGCTGACGGCGGCTACGCCGCGGCTCGAAAAGCGCTGACGACACTGGCGCCGGCGCAACTCATCGATATGGTCAAGGCGTCCGGCTTGCGCGGGCGGGGTGGGGCCGGTTTTCCCACCGGGGTGAAATGGGGCTTCCTACCCAAGGACCGCACGAAACCGCGTTACCTTTGCGTGAACGCGGACGAGAGCGAACCGGGGACGTTTAAGGACCGCGCGATCATCGAGAACAATCCGCATCTGCTGCTCGAGGGAACGCTGCTGTCGGCTTTCGCCATCGAGAGCCACGTCGCCTACATCTACATCCGCGGCGAGTTCACATACGGCGCCCGGGTGCTCGAGGAGGCGATCGCAGAGGCGTACGCCCGCGGGCATCTCGGGAAGGGCATCTACGGCACCGGCTACGATCTGGACGTGTACGTGCACCGCGGAGCAGGCGCGTACATCTGCGGCGAGGAGACCGGCCTGATCGAATCGCTGGAGGGCAAACGCGCCTATCCGCGCGTGAAGCCGCCGTTTCCGGCGACTCACGGCGTATTCGGCTGCCCGACCATCGTCAACAACGTGGAGACGCTCGCGTGCGTCCCGCCGATCGTGAACCGCGGTCCCGAGTGGTTCAAAGCCATCGGCCCGGAGAAGAGCCCGGGCCCCAAGCTCTACTGCCTCAGCGGGCACGTCGTTCGTCCGGGCGTGTTCGAGCTGCCCATGGGCACGCCGTTGCGCGAGATCATCTATACGCACGGTGGAGGGATCCCGAATGGCCGCGAGCTCAAAGCGGTCATCCCCGGCGGCTCCTCGGTGCCGATCTTCACCGCGAACGAGATCGACGTGCCGATGGACTTCGAATCAGTGGCGCACGCCGGCTCGCTGCTTGGATCGTGCGGCATCATCGTGATGGACGACCGCACCTGCATGGTGCGGGCCTTGCGCATCATCAGCAAGTTCTACCATCACGAGTCGTGCGGACAGTGCACCCCGTGTCGCGAGGGCACCGGATGGCTCGACGAGCTGCTCGACCGGCTCGAGGAGGGCGGGTCCCGGCCGCGCGACGTCGACCTGTTGAACCGGGTTGCCGGCAATATGATCGGAAACACGGTGTGCGTGCTGGCCGATGCGGTCGCCATGCCCGTGCAGAGTTTCATCGCCAAGTTCCGCCACGAGTTCGACCGGCACCTGGAGCTCGGCTATTGCCCACAGCGCGTGGCCGGCGTCGAAGCGGCTGGCGTCGCCGCGCACGCGTGAACGGCCGATGCCGACGCTACAGATCGACGGGCGCAGCATCACCGTTGACGGTGATCTGAACCTGATCCAAGCCGCGGAGCAGCTCGGTATCGAGATTCCACACTACTGCTATCACCCCGGTCTCACCATCGCCGGCAACTGCCGGATGTGCCTAGTCGAGATCGAGAAGGCCCCGAAGCTCCAGATCGCCTGCAACACGCGGGTGGTGGAGGGCATGGTCGTTCATACGCAGAGCGACCGCGTCAAACAGGCGCGCGCCGCCGTGCTCGAGTTCCTCTTGATCAATCACCCGATCGATTGTCCGGTGTGCGATCAGGCGGGCGAGTGCAAGCTACAAGACTACTACATGGACTACGACCGACAGGAGAGCCGGTTCGCCCTGGAGGACAAGGTCCATAAGGAGAAGGCGCTCGATGTCGGTCCGCTGATCATGCTGGATCAGGAGCGCTGCATCCTGTGCACGCGTTGCACGCGTTTTCTCGACGAGGTGACCAAGACGGGCGAGCTCGGGGTGTTCGCGCGCGGGGATCACTGCGCCATCGATCTCTTTCCGGGACGCCGCCTGGACAACGCCTATTCGGGGAACGTGGCCGACATCTGCCCGGTAGGCGCCCTCACCAACAAGGACTTCCGCTTCCGCGCCCGCGTTTGGTACCTCGAGCGCACGCCATCGGTGTGCGCGGCCTGCGCGACCGGGTGCAACATCGACATCCATCATCGTCGGGGCGAGATGTTTCGCTTTCGCCCGCGGCACAACGCGGCAGTCAACCAATACTGGATGTGCGACGAAGGCCGCCTGAGCTACAAGCGGTACCAGGGGGAAGGCCGCCTGCTGCAACCCGTCCTGCGTGCCGAGGATCGCTGGATTGCCCGGCCGTGGGAAGTCGCGCGTGCAGAAGTGGTGCGGCGCATCCGCGCGGCCGCGACCTCGCATGGCGCGGCTGCGGTCGCGGGGATCGTCTCCGCGCAGGCGACGAACGAAGAGGTGTTTCTCTTCGGGCGCCTCATGCGCGAGGCCATCGGCGGCCGCCTGGCCGGGTGGTCCTGGTCGCCGCCGGACGCCTCGCGCGATGACTTCCTGATCGATGCCGACAAGAATCCGAACAGCGCGGGGTTGCGCGTGCTCGCGTCTGACGCCGAGGACAGCGCCGCGCTGCTCGCCGATGCGAGCGCGGGACGGATCCGCGTCCTGATCCTATTGCGGACGGACCTGGCCGCTTCCCACGGCGACGCCTTCGTCACCGCGCTGGCGGATGCCGTCGATTATGTCGTGCTGCTGGATACGCACTTCTCCGCGACGGCCGAGATCGCCGATGCTATTCTGCCGATCGCCAGCTTCGCAGAGGTCGACGGAACGTTCGTCAATCGCCAAGAGCGCGTGCAGCGCATCCGCTCGGCGATCCGCCCACCCGGCGAAGCGCGCGCGGCTTGGCTAGTATTGAGCGAGCTCCGCGCGGCGCTCGACGACGCCGCGGTGCCCGTCGACGCGCGGGCCGTGTTCACGGAGCTCGCAGCCGTCCAACCGCGGTTCCGGCATCTGTCGCTGGCGCATATCGGCGATTTGGGAATGCCCCTCGACGCGCCACCCGAGCGTTAGCCGGGTCATGGCGGAGGGCGGTGGTGGAGCGGATGCCGGGGCGCGCTTCTACCGCGGAATCATAGAGCGCCTCTTCACCGGCGCCGGCATCGGCGTGGTGCGCGCGAATAGCGGGCGCGAGATTCCCTTCACCGCGGCGCATGTCGTGATCACCGGCGCCGCCCGCCATTTTCACGATCTGCGCGAGGGCCTGGCGGTCGGCTTCGATGTGAGCTGGACTTCGAAGGGTCTTCGGGTGTCGGTGCTGTACATCAGCCCGCCATCCGAGGCCGACCCGGGCCGGATGGGCGACTAGGACAGCCGTCGCGCGGGGCCGCCGTTCGCGTCCTGCCGTTCGCGCCAACGCTGCAGGATGCCGGCGCTCATGAACAGCAAGCCGCTGATCGCGATGAAGCGACCGCCACTTTCGACCACGGCGTAGAAATCCCGCTTCGCATGGTCGGCCCCGTACGGGCCGAGACCCCGATGGAGGCTCTCGAGCACGACGGTGCTCGATCGCTCGGTGAGGCGCTGGAAACCCTCCATCGAGTGCTGCGCCGGGACGGCGGGCGGTGCAGCGGTACGCTGGGCGTACTCGATGAGCTTGGTGCGACTCACCGCCCAGTTCCCGAGCCCCAAGACGACGAGCACCAGGCCGATCGGCAGCAACGGGTAGCGCCAGAACCCCTGCATGCGCGGCGGCTAGCAGCGCCGCGCTGAGCGGTCAAGCACGGTCGATTGTAACTGTAGGGAGCACTGAAAATGTCCGGGGGCATGAGCACTTAAGAATGTCCGCCTTTCCCGGTTACCGACGCTCGCATGACAGCGAGCGAGCGAGCGGTGGCCCGAGAGGGAAAGGCGATGACCAAGCACCAAGTCCTCATGCGCGCGATCGCCAAGGAGATCACC
>JBFXHX010000053.1:0-22190 GCA_050176585.1 Binatia bacterium | reverse complement strand
TGTCGGCGATCGAGAACGGCACGGTGGAGCCGCACCCCGAAGAGCTTTGCCGCTTGGCGGCTGCGCTCGGCGTATCGCTCGAGCGCGTCAGCGGCGCGGCCGTGCGCCCCGCGCCGGGTTCCTGAGCGCGTGGGCCGCGGTCCTTCGACCGCACGCCTGCGCAGCGCGTGGTGGGAGCGCATGGCGGACCGCGCGCGCGGCACAGTATCACGCGCCGTGACCCATGCTGTGCGCGCCGCGCGGCCGATTGTGCATCGGCGTGACGATCGGCGATCTTTCGACGCACGGCGCGCGTCAACGGCGACCGAGCTCGCGCGGAGCGCCCAGTAACGGCGTGGCGCCTCGTTCATCCACGATGGCGGGTGCGCCATGACCCGGACCGGCACGGCCTATGCTCCCAGTCTCTGGCGTGGAGCCCACGTCGGCAGCGAATGCTCGCACAGCGGGCGGGAATGCTGCGTTTCCGCTCACGTCGTTGCATCAGGCACAGGCCCTCGTGCTGCTGCGGTGGGTGCTGATCGTGGCGACGTCATATCTGGTCCTGTTCAGCCGCGCGGAATCACAGGTGCCGGTACTCGCCGCGCTCTTCGTCGCCGGCTATCTCGGCTCAAACGTGGTGGTCAGTGAGCTGCTGACGCGCGTGCGGTCCGCAGCGGTCCTCGAGTGGTGCCTGATGGGCTTCGACATCTCGGCATTGACGTTCGCGCTCGTATTGACCGGCGCCTCCTCGAACGACCTGTTCGTGCTCTATTTCGCCGTGCTGTTCTTGAGCGCGCTGTCCGAGCGCATCGGTCTGATCATCGGTGCGGTGCTGCTGATCATGGTCGCACACGTCTACACGGTATCGCGCTACGTCGCCGTCGAGAGCCTGTTGACCCAGGAGTACATGCTGCGGGTTCCGTTCCTGTTCGTGGTGGCGTTGTTCTTCGGGCAGCTCGTGCATCACGCGCGGACGCGAGAGCGGGAGGCGGAATCCCGGCGCATGCGCTCGCTGCGGCTCGATCTGTTGGCCGCCGTCAGCCACGACCTGAGGAACCCGCTCGGTGTGATCGAATCGCTGGCCGACCTGCTCCTCGATGGCAGCGCCGGGCCATTGAACGAAAATCAAGCCGATCTGACGACGCGGATTCGCACCAGCACGCGGCAGGTGATTGCGCTGTCGCAAAACCTGATCGATGCGGAACGCATCGAGGGCGGCCGCCTGGTGGTCCAGCCGGAGTGGCTGGACCTGTCCGACGTGATCGACGACGCCCTGGTGATCGCGCGCAGCGCGAGCGCCCTCAAAGGCATCGCCCTCGAAGCGTCGGTGCCGCCGGGGCTGCCGCGCCTGGCGCTCGATCGCGTGCAGGTGGAGCGCTTGATCGCGAATCTGTTGGGCAACGCGATCAAGTTTACACCGGGCGGCGGCCGTGTCTGCCTCAAGGTACGCCGGCTGCGTGAAGCGGTCGCGATCGACGTCATCGACGACGGCCCCGGCATCCCACCGCAGGAGTTGCCGCACCTTGGCCAGCCGCGCTTCAGGGGCGCGCAGGGGCGGGGCATCGACGGTTCGGGCCTCGGCTTGTTCATCGTGCGAGCGGTGGCGGAGGCGCACGGCGGAACCCTGCAGATCGCCAACAATGCGGGCCCAGGCACCACGGCGACCGTCACGCTGCCGATCCGCGTGGCCTCGCGCGGCCCAGTTCCGGATCCGGTCGGCGACTTGCCGGTTCGGCTGAACGCGGCGAGTACCGTCTAGCCGTTCGCGGGGGTCACCGCTCGACTGAGCCACATGTGGCCCGGGCGCGGGTCCGTTGCTGCCGGCGCGGCCGACTACGCGCACCGCCCGGTCACCGCGGCTTCGCGGGTCCCGCAGGCCGGCTTCCACCGCGGCCGTCGCGCGGCATGGCCGTCTCATGGCGTTGCGCTGGGGCCGCCGTCCGGGGATAACGGCGGCTCACGTGAGGAGCACGGTGAGCACTGCTCGGTGGGTCTGGACTGCGCTCGCGCTGGCATTGGGCGCACTGGCGTATGGGCCCGCGCAGGCCATCGTGGTGCTCGACACCTTCGAGCGGCTCGACGGGTGGACGGCAGTCGCGAGCCGTGGCGCGCTAGTCGAGATGGCCCAGGATAGCGGCCCCACCGGCATGGCGCTGCGCGTGGACTTCGAGTTCCCCGAAGTGGGCGGGCACGTGCTGGTGCGCAAGGCCATCAACGTGAAGCTGCCCGCCAACTATGCCTTCACGTACCGCATTCGCGCGACGGCGCCGCCGGTCGATTTCGAGTTCAAGCTCATCGACAGCACCGATCAGAACGTGTGGTGGTATCGCGAGCACGATACGGTCTTGCCCGGTGACTGGACGATCGTGCGGATCAAGAAGCCTCGCCTGCAGTTCGCGTGGGGGCCGCTGAGCGGCGGACAACCGCGCGACATCGCCGCGGTCGAGTTTGCGATCACCGGCGCGGCCGGCGACAAGGGCTCCGTCTGGGTCGACAATCTCGCCCTCGAGGAGCGCCCCATGTCGGCGCGGGCGCCGGCGCCCCCGCGCGCGACGGCCTCGACGTCCGCGCCGGGCGCGGATGCGGCGCGCGCGCTCGACGCCGACCTCCATTCGGGCTGGATGAGCGGATCGCTGGCCGCCGAACAATGGCTCATGCTCGATTTCGGCCAGGCGCGCGAATACGGCGGCCTCATCATCGAATGGGACGATGCGGATTACGCCGTCAGCTACCAGGTGATGACGTCGGACGATGGTGCGAACTGGGCGCCGGCGTATCGCTGCACGCGCGGCAACGGCGAACGCGACTACATCTACCTCCCGGACGGCGAATCGCGTTTCGTCCGCCTCGATCTACAGCAGAGCAGCCGTGGAGAGGGCTACGGCATCCGCGAGCTCAGCGTCATTCCGCTCGAGCTGGCCGCTTCGCCGAATCAATTTTTCGAGAGCATGGCCCGCGCCGCACCCGCGGGGACGTATCCCAAGTATTTTAGCGGGCAACAGAGCTACTGGACGATCCTCGGGGCCGACGGCGATCGGAAGGAAGCGGCATTGAACGAGGAAGGAATGCTGGAGGTCGCGCGCGGAGCGTTCTCCATCGAGCCCTTTCTCTGGAGCGATGGTTCGCTGATCACCTGGCACGACGTGCAGACGGAGCAGTCGCTCGAGGACGGGTACCTGCCGATTCCGACGGTCACGTGGTTTGCGGGGCCACTGAGCCTGGCCATCACCGCCTTCGTCTACGGCGAACCGGGGCAGAGCATCCTGCTCGCGCGGTATCGACTGGACAACACGAGCGATACGGCGCGCGATGTGAATCTGTTTCTCGCCGTGCGTCCGTTTCAAGTACTGCCGCCCTGGCAGACCTTGAACATGGTCGGGGGCGTGTCGCCGATCCGCGATCTCGTCTTCGATGCCCGCGCGTTGCACGTCAACCGGGACTGGTCGGTGTTCTCGCTGACCCCGCCCACACAGGTCGGTGCGACGACCTTCGATGAGGGGCAGGTTGCGGAGATGCTGCTGGACGGCGTGCTGCCTAGGCGCCTCCAGGTTTCGGATCCGATGGGCTACGCCTCTGCTGCTCTGGGATACACGCTGCGCCTCGCGCCGCAGGAGCGCGAAGAGGTGTATCTGGCCATCCCTTACTACGATGTCGATGCTGCGATGGCGAAGGTCACGCCCGAGGGCGCGGCCGTGCAGGTCTCCCGCGGGCTGGCCACGACCGCGGCCGCATGGCGGCGGCGGCTCGGGTGCGTCGATTTCACCGTCCCGCCGAGCGCAAACGACATCGAGCGCACGGTGAAGAGCACGCTGGCGTACATCCTGATCAACCGCGACGATGACGCGATCCAGCCGGGCTCGCGGACATACGCGCGCTCGTGGATACGCGATGGCGCCATGACGTCGGCGGCACTGCTGCAGCTCGGCATGCCGGGGCCGGTGCGGCAGTTCCTGCCTTGGTACGCGCGCTATCAGTATCCGGACGGCAAGATTCCGTGCTGTGTGGACCGCCACGGGCCGGACCCGCTGCCCGAGCACGACAGCAATGGCGAGTTCCTCTTCGCGCTCGCCGAGTACTATCGCTACACGCGCGATATCGGTCTCGTGCACGAGCTTTGGCCGCATGCCACGGCGGCGGTCGACTACCTCGAAGGGCTACGCGCGCAACGCCTGACCCCGCAGTACGCCGAGGGCGACCGGCGGGTGTTCTACGGCCTCTTGCCCGAGTCGGTGAGCCATGAGGGATATGCCGCGCATCCCGTGCACTCGTATTGGGACGATTTCTTCGCTCTGCGCGGCCTGAAGGACGCCGTGCGACTCGCCACCGCGGTGGGCGACGAGGCTCAAGCGACCCGCATAGCGGCACTGCGCGACGGATTGCAGCGCGATCTACACGCCTCGATTGCCCGCGTCATCGAGACGCGCGGGCTCGACTACGTGCCGGCTTCCGCCGAGCTCGCCGACTTCGATCCCAGCGCGACCGCCGCGGCCCTCTATCCGGGCGAGGAACAGTCGCGGCTGCCTCCCGCTGCACTGGCGCGAACCTTTGAACGCTATCACGCCGAGCTGCGCCAGCGCGGCAACGGGAACGGCCGTTGGGAGGCGTATTCGCCCTACGAGCTGCGGACGGTGAGCGCGCTTGTGCGCTTGGGACAGCGCGAAGCGGCATTCGACGTTCTGGGGCGATTGCTGGAGGGGCGCCGGCCGAAGGGCTGGAATCAATGGGCGGAGATCGTTTGGCGTGATCCGACAGCGCCGAAGTTCATCGGCGACATGCCGCACACCTGGGTCGGCTCCGGTTTCATCGAGGCGATCCGCACCATGTTCGCGTATGAGCGCGAAGACGATGGCGCGCTGGTGCTCGGCGCCGGGTTGCCGCGGGCGTGGATCGAGGCGGAAGGCGGCGCGGGCGTCGGCCGGCTGCCGACGTACTATGGTGTGATCACCTACAGGGTCAGCGCGAGTGGAGCGTCCACAACCCGCATGGAGGTGTCTGGCGACGCCATCAGCCCTCCGGGGGGCGTCGTGCTCGCGCCACCACTGCCGGGTCCGCTGCGCAGCGCGACCGTGAATGGGCGGCCGGTTGGCGCCGCCGGACAACAAATCGTGATCCACCAGCTTCCGGCCGATGTGGTAATGGAGCACTGACGATGCCCGCGACGGACCTCGCATATCTGTACGATCCCGCACCGCGCGGCCGCCTGCTGTCGAACGGCCGCTATCGCGTACTGTTGACGGGAGCGGGCACCGGCTTCTCGGCGTGGCGCGACACGCAGCTCACCGGCTGGGAGGGCGATCGGGTCGAAGACGGCGACGGCCTGTTCATTTACCTGCGCGACGTCGACCGCGCGGAAGAGCTCTGGTCCGTCGGCGCTCAACCCTGTGGCGTGCCCGCGGGTGCGCGGTACACCGCGCACGCCGACGCGGGCGGTGTGGTGATGACGCATGAGCTGGGCGAGCTCGCCGCCATCGCCGCGGTGTGCGTCCCGCCCGACTGCGATGTCGAGCTGCGGCGCCTCACCCTGCACAACCGCTCCGCGCGCGCCCGACAGGTGCAGCTGACCGCTTATGCGCCGATCGTGTTGAACCAGCCGGCCGCCCACGCGGCCCACCCGGCGTTCTCGAAACTGTTCGTCGAAACCGAATGGAATGCCGAGCGCGGCGCGTTGCTCGCGCGGCGCCGCCCGCGCAGCGCGAGCGAGCAACCGCCGGCGATGGCCGCGGCGCTGCTGGGGGCCCGGGGTGTGTCTTGGGAGACGAACCGCGCGCTATTCCTCGGCCGCAACCGCTTGGGCGCGCAGCCGCGCGGCTGCGAGCCCGGCGCCGATCTCTCGGGCGCTGTTGGAAGCGTCCTCGACCCGGCGTTCGTCTTGCGCGAGAACATCGCGCTTGGACCGGGCGAGAGCGCAACGCGAGACTTGGTTGTCGGCGCCGCGGAGTCCCGCGAGGCACTGTTGAACGTCTTCGATGCCATTGCCAGCCCGGAGCGGCGCGCCGCCGCCGCCGCCGAAGCGGCGGCGGCAGAGCGGCACCTGCGCGAACGCCTGGGGCTTGATGCCGCACGCGCAGAACAGCTCCAGGATCTCGCCGTCGGCATCGCGTACCAGCACCCGCATTTGTCCGGCGCCGCCGAGATCCGCCGGCGCGCCGCCGGCGCCATGTCGCAGTTGTGGGCGCACGCGCTCGGCGGGCGTCCGCTCGCGCTGTTGTTGGCCGGGGCCGATGCGGCGCTGCAGCGCGAAGCGCTGGCGGCGCACGCGTACTGGACGGCGCTGGGCGCCGGGATCGACCTGCTCATCGTGTGCGCCGACGCGCGCGGCGCGGAGGTGGCCGCGGCCATGGCAGCCCGCCAGCCCGGCGTGGTGGTGCGCTCGCTCGAGCAGTTGAGCGACGGCGCGCTGGAGGTGGCGCTCGCATACGCATCGCTGGTCGCGGACGGGGCGCTGCCGCGGCTCACTTGGGGCGCGCAGGCGAACGGTGCGAGCGCGCCGGGGCGCCTCGCAGCGCGGCCGCCGGCGGCGGCGGGTTCCATTCCGCTGCGCGGGGATGGTTCGCTGCACTTCGACAACGGCTTCGGCGGCTTCACGGCCGACGGCCGCGAGTACGCGATTCGCGTTGGCGGCGACGGTGATGAGCGTCCACCGCTGGCATGGACCAACGTGATCGCGAACGAGAGCTGCGGCTTCCTCGCCACCGAGAGCGGGGCCGGCTACACCTGGAGCCGGAACAGCCGCGAGCACCGGCTGACGCCGTGGTACAACGATCCAGTCGCGGATCCGCATGGAGAGGCGTTGTACCTGCGCGTCGAAGGGCGGGGAGGCGCGTTCTGGTCGCCGCAACCCGGCCCGGCGCCGGCCCCGGGAGCGCGCTACGAGGTGCGCCATGGGCTCGGCTTCTCGCGCTGGCGGGTGCGCGCGTATGGCCTCGAACAGGACGTCGTGCAGTTCGTGCCGCGCAGCGATTCGATCAAGATCACGCGGGTGCGCGTTACCAACACGAGCGATCGACCGCTGCGCCTGTCGGCATTCACTTATGCGCGGGTCGTGCTGGGCGTCACCACACGGGAAAGCGCGCGGTTCGTGGTAACAGAACGGGACGTCTCCGGGGCGCTGGTTGCCACCAACCGTGTCGCGGGAGAGTTCAGCGACGGCGAGATGTTCGCGGCGGCGCTGGCGCCAGCCGGAGGCACGGTGCATGCGACCGCCGATCGCGCGGCGTTCATCGGACGGGGGCGGTCACCGGCGGCGCCCGTGGCGATGAGCGCTGCGGACGCGCTGGACGGCGCGACCGGCGTGGGCCTCGATCCGTGCCTGGCGCTGCAGGTGGTATTCGAGATCGCGGCCGGTCAGACGGCCGACTGCGTATTTCTCCTCGGCGACGCGATCGATCGCGCCGGCGTGCGGCACATGCTGGCCAAATACGGCTCGGGTGTCGCCGTCGAGGCAGCGCTCGAAGAAGTGTGCGCGTTCTGGCGCGCGCTGGTCGGTGCCGTGCAGGTGCGCACGCCGGCGCCCGCCATCGACCTCATGGTGAATGGCTGGCTGCTCTACCAGGTACTGAGCTGCCGGTTGTGGGCTCGCTCGGCGCTGTACCAGTCGGGTGGGGCATACGGCTTTCGCGATCAGCTGCAGGATGCCTTGGCGCTCGTGTACGCGCGGCCGGATTTCACGCGAGCGCAGCTGCTGTTACACGCAGCACATCAGTTCGTCGAAGGCGATGTGCTGCACTGGTGGCATCCGCCGCTGGCGCGCGGCATTCGCACCCGCTTTTCCGACGATCTCCTCTGGCTGCCGTATGTCACGGCGACGTACATCGGCATCACCGGCGACATCGGGGTGCTGGAGGAGAGCGTCGAGTTCCTGCGCACCCGCTCGCTGGAACCCGGTGAGGACGAGGCCTACCTGCTGCCGGAGCGCAGCGGCGAACGGGCCTCACTCTACGAACACTGCTGCCGGGCCATCGATCGCTCGCTGACGAGCGGCCCGCATGGGCTCCCGCTGATGGGCACTGGCGACTGGAACGACGGCATGAACCGCGTCGGCCGCGAAGGCCGCGGCGAAAGCGTCTGGGTGGGCTTCTTTCTGTACGATCTGATCGGTGCGTTCGTGCCGTTCTGCGTCGAGCGCGGCGACCGGCGTGCGGAACGCTACACCGAGTACCGCGCCGCCCTCCACGCGGCGCTCAACGACGCGGGCTGGGACGGCGCGTGGTATCGACGCGCCTACTACGACGATGGGACGCCACTGGGGTCGGCGGTCAACGCGGAGTGCCGCATAGACGCTCTGGCGCAGGCCTGGGCGGTGATCTCCGGCGCGGCGTCACCAGAGCGCGCGCGACAGGCGATGGACGCGGCGGAGCGGCAGCTCGTGGATAGGGAAGCGGGGCTCATCCGCTTGCTCACGCCGCCGTTCGACCGCGGCGTCCACGACCCCGGCTACATCAAAGGCTATGTGCCGGGCATCCGCGAGAACGGCGGTCAATACACGCACGGCGCCATGTGGGTGGTGCAAGCCGAAGCGCAGCTGGGGCGGCGCGACCGCGCCGCGGCGTATCTGGAAATGCTCAGTCCGGTGAGCCACGCCGGCAGCCGAGCCCGCGCCGCGCTATATGAGGTCGAGCCGTACGTCGTGGCCGCCGACATCTACGGCGTAGAGCCGCACCGCGGCCGCGGGGGGTGGACCTGGTACACGGGCTCGGCTGGCTGGATGTACCGTATCGCGCTGGAGTCGGTGCTCGGCATCCGGATCGAGCGTGGCGCGGAGCTGGTCATCCATCCCCGCGTGCCGGATGAATGGCCGGGCTTCGCGGTCGAGCTCACCCTGCACGACGGGTCGGCGCGGTATCAGATCGAGGTGGAGAATCCGCGCGGTTCCGCATCACAGGTCGTGTCGATCTCCGTGGACGGCGCGCCCGGGCGCATCGAAGATGGGGTTGCACGCGTCGCGCTGCTGAAGGATCGGGCCCTGCATCGAGTCGCCGTGGTGCTCGGTTCCACCTGTTGATGTAGCCTCGGCGCCGGCGGGGTGGCGCGCGCGTATGCACGCCAGCACTGGAGCGTTGTCGCGGCAATTGCCGCACCCCGTCCCGGCCATCGCGACGCGATGCCCTGCGGCCACAGGTGCGCGGCTACATCCGAGCAGTTGAGTTTGCCGCCGCGACGACGGCTTGGCCATAGCTGATGCCGCCATCGTTCGCGGGCACTTGGCTGTGCGTCAGCACGCGAAAGCCGCGGGTCTCGAGCTCGCGCGCGGCGCGCTCCAGCAGCAGGCAGTTTTGGAACACGCCTCCGGTGAGCGCGACCACCGATGGAGCGCCGCTGGCGCGCAACGCGCTGCACACGTCCGCGACCATCGAGCCGAGCGCATTGTGAAACCGCATCGCGATGACCTCGGCGGGCGTCCCGGCGCGCAGGTCGGCGACCACTTCGCGAATGATATCCGCGGCGCGCACGCGGTAAGGCGGTGAATCGCTCCGCTCGGCGCGGTAGGCGTTCTGTTCCGCCGGATCGGCGAGTTGCTCCAGCTCGATCGCGGCTTGCCCTTCGTACGTGATCGCGTCGCATACACCGATGAGCGCCGCGACGGCATCGAACAGACGGCCTGCGCTCGACGTGAGCGGTGCGTTGATGCGCGCCCGGATCAGCGAGAGCACGGCGGCCCACCGGGCGCGGTTCCGGCGCAGCACGGCCAGGTCCGACGGCGGCGAGCCCGCGTAGGCGGTGTCGAGATAGGAGGCCGCCATGCGCCACGGTTCCTTAATTGCGGCCGTGCCGCCGGGCATGGCGATGGGCTCGAGATGGCCGGCGCGGGTGAACCGGGCGAGATCCGCGATGAGGAACTCGCCACCCCACAAGGTCCCATCGAGCCCGTACCCGAGGCCGTCGAAGGCGACGCCGATCGCCGGGCCGGCGCAGCCGTTTTCCGCCAGACACGCCGCCACGTGGGCGTGGTGGTGCTGCACGCCGATGCGTTCTACTCCCTCCAGAGCCAGGGCGAACTTGCTGGAGAGATACTCGGGGTGGAGGTCGTAGGCCACCAGTTGTGGCGCCACCGCGAAGAGCTGCCGATAATGTGCGATGCCGTCCGTGAATGCCCGCAACGTCTGAAAGTTCTCGAGGTCGCCGATATGATGCGACACGAACGCGTATTCTCCCTTCGCCAGACAAAACGTGTTCTTCAGCTCGGCGCCGCAGGCCAGGATCGGCCGCGAGACGGTCGCCGGCATCGATAGCGGTTCCGGTGCATAGCCGCGCGAGCGGCGGATCGAGACTGCGCATCCGCGCTGCACGCGCGCGACCGAATCGTCGGTGCGCGTGTGGATCTCGCGATCATGGCAGAGGAAGAGGTCGGCGATAGCGCCGAGGCGCGCCAGCGCGTCCTCGTCCTCGTACGCGATCGGTTCGTCGGACAGGTTTCCGCTCGTCAGCACGAATGGCGCCTGGAGGTAATGGTAGAGGAGGTGATGCAACGGGGTGTAGGGGAGCATGAGGCCCACGAAACGGTTCCCCGGCGCGACCGCGCCGGCGAGGGCGGCGCCCGGCCGGCGTCGCAACACGACGATGGGCCGGCGAGAACTGCTCAAGAGGGCGGCTTCGGCGGCATGGATCTCGGCGAGGCGGCGCGCGCCATCGAGGTCGCGCACCATGACCGCGAACGGCCGTTCTTCGCGGCGCTTGCGCGCCCGCAGCGCGGCGACAGCCGCTTCGTCGCCCGCCGCGGCGGCGAGGTGATAGCCGCCGAGACCCTTCACGGCGATCACGCGGCCGCGGCGGAGATGATCGGCCGCGGTGCGGATCGGATCGCCATCCTGCTCACGCCCGGCACCGTCGATCAAGCGCACGCGCGGCCCGCACGCTGGGCAGCAGATGGGCTGGGCATGGAAACGGCGGTCGCCCGGATCGCTGTATTCGCGCGCGCACGCGGCGCACATGTCGAACACCGCCATCGTCGTGAACGGCCGGTCGTACGGGACGTCGCGGACGATGGTGAAACGCGGCCCGCAATTGGTGCAATTGGTGAATGGGTACAGGAACCGCCGGTCGGCCGGATCGAAGAGCTCGCGCAGGCAATCCGCACACGTGGCTACGTCGGGGGCGATGAGCGCCTCTCGGCCGCCGCGGCGCTCGCTCGCCCGGATCGCAAACCCCGCTTCGCCGGTGATCGGCACCGCGTGCGCCGACACGCGCTCGATGCGCGCCAGCGGAGGTGGCTCGCGCCGGAGGGCGTCGAGGAATGCGTCCACGCGTTCGCGGCGCCCCTCGACCTCGACGGTCACGCCCCGGACGCCGTTGCTCACGTGCCCGCACAAGTTCAGCCGCGTCGCCAGCGCGTGCACGAAGGGGCGAAAGCCGACGCCTTGCACGATGCCGGCGATGCGCACGTGCAGGCGCACGCGCTCTGCGGGCTCGTGCGCGCCGGGATCTGTACTCGCGGCTTGCGGTTCGGCCGACGCCATGCCGCAGCTCAGGAGGTCGGCGGGCGCTCCGGACGCGGCGGGGTCATTTCGGCGAGGGGATAGATCTCATACCGGGAGAAGTTGAACACCGGAGAGCGGGCGAGGAGCATGTCGAGCTCCTCATTGGATTCCACGTCGTAAATCCACGCGCCGCCGTGCGCGCCGGGAATGTGATACCGCGCCAGGACCTTGCCGCACTGTTCCAGGGGTTCGGCGTAATCCGGCATGGTCATCACCACCTTCAACACCTCCCGGTTCAACAGCGCGATGTCGATGCGCCACAAGACCAGGAACTTCACGGCCTGCTACCCGCGCTCGAGCTCATCGGCATCGGGCCCTCCGGTGTAGTCGCGCAAGGCCGCGAGCTGATTCGCTGCCGTCTCCGCGTCGATCTTCTCCATCGCGAACCCGGCGTGGATCAGAATCCAGTCTCCGGGTGCGAGGCTCTCGCCCCCGAGAATCCCGATGTTGATGGAGCGGCGACGCCCGGCGACGTCCACCTCCGCCAGGTCGGGGTGCTCGCACTGGAGTGCGATCACCTGTCCGACGATACCGAGGCACATGTCGACTGCGCGCCGTCAGCAGATGCGCGGCAGCGCTTCTCCAAAGGGCAGGTCGAGAATGCGGTCGCCGCCAATCGGCGTGCGGAGGACGACCATGCCGGGGTGATCCGCGGTCACGCGCCCGATGCGGCTCGCGCGGCGCCCGAGTGGATGCGCGCGCAGCGCGGTGAGGACCGCCTCGCTGGCGGCTTCCGGCACGAAGGCGACGAGCTTGCCCTCGTTCGCCACCAGCAGGGGATCCAGGCCGAAGATCTCGCACGCACCGCGCACCACGTCGTGCATCGGTATGGCGCTTTCATCGATGTCCATGCCGAGCTGCTGGCGCGAGGCGATCTCGACCAGGGTGGCCGCCACGCCGCCGCGTGTGGGGTCGCGCATGGCGTGTATGCCCGGACATGCCTCGAGCACGGCGCCGACCAGCTCGTGGAGCGGCGCGGTATCGCTTTCGAGATTCCCCTCGAATGCCAGGCCTTCGCGCTGCGAGAGGATGGCGATGCCGTGGTCCCCGATCGTCCCGGACAGCAGAATCGCGTCGCCCGGGCGGACGTTGCGGGAGGACAGATCGACCCCGGGCGGCACCCGGCCGATGCCGGACGTGTTGATGAAGATCTTGTCGCCGCTCCCGCGGCCCACGACCTTCGTGTCTCCGGTCACGATCCGCACCCCCGCTCGTTGCGCGGCGCGGTGCGCGGACCGCACCAGGCGCTCGAGGTCGGCCATCGGTAAGCCTTCCTCGAGGATGAACGCGAGCGAGAGGAACAGCGGCTGCGCCCCGCCCATGGCGAGGTCGTTGACGGTGCCGTTAACGGCGAGCTCGGCGATGTCGCCGCCGGGAAAGAAGATCGGCGTCACCACGTAGGAGTCGGTGGTGAACGCGATGCGCCCGCCGTCCATCGACAGGATCGCTTGATCGTCGAGCGCCTCGAGCGCGGGGTCGCGCAGCGTGGGGAGGAACAGGCGCTCGATCAGTTGCGCGGTGAGCTTCCCGCCGCTGCCATGTCCGAGCAGGATTGCATCGCGCTGCGACACCGGCACGGAACACTCCGTGAACGGCGCCGGCGCGGCGTCAGAGGACATCGTCCTCTCCGAGCGAGACGTGCGTGAGATCCCAGAGCAGGTGCAGCAGCGCCGTGTGGGTCTCCTGGACGCGGTGTATCGACCACGACTGGACGGTGAAGCAGTGGTCGCAGAGCTCCGGCATGCGCGCGCCATCGCGGCCGGCGAAGCCGATCGTCAGCAACCCGAGCTCGCGGGCGCGCTGCAACGCGCGGTTCACGTTGGCAGAGGCTCCGGATGTGGAGATACCGAGCGCGATGTCCTCCGGCCGTGCCAGCAGGTCCAGCTGATCGAGGAACACGTGTGCAAAGTCCGTATCGTTGCCGATGGCGGTGAGCGTCGCGGTATCCACGGTCAACGCGGTGGCGGGCAGGGGCGGGCGCTTCTCGACGATCGGGTGCATGAACTCGACCGCGACGTGCTGCGCGTCACAAGCGGAGCCGCCGTTGCCCATCACCCACAAGCGCCCACCGGAGCGGAAGCGACCGGCCATCGCATGCGCGCAGCGCTCCAAAAGGTCCGCGTTGTCCGCGAAGAACTGGAGCTTGATCGCGGCGCTCTCGCGTGCCTTGCGGGCGATGGCATCGCGCATCGACGGCGGCGCCCCGCCATTGGCAGCCGGGTATTCCGGTGCGCGCGCCAGCTGGTCACCGGTCCGATGCGGGCCGTCGCTGTCGTGTCGTATGCTCATAGCGGCTCATCCGGCGCGCGCCGCCGGGATCCCCCCGTTCGTGGTGGCGGCGGCGTGGCGACCGTACTGATAGTACGCCGCGCATGCCCCTTCGGCGGACACCATCGTCGCACCGAGCGGTCGCTCGGGCGTGCATTCCCGTCCGAATGCCGGGCAGTCCGAGGGCTTCTTCAGCCCGCGCAGGATCGAGCCGCTGATGCAGGCGGACGACTCCCTGGTGGTGATCGCGTCGACTTCGAAGAGCTTCTCCGCATCGTGGGCGCGGTATTCGTAGCGCAGCTTGTACCCCGACTTGGCGATCGAGCCGACGCCGCGCCATTTGCGATCGGCCACCTCGAACACCGCGAAGATCAACTCGCGCGCGGCTCGGTTGCCCTCTCGCGAGACGGCGCGCACGTACTGGTTTTCGACCTCGGCCCGCCCGGCCTCGAGCTGGCGGACCGCCCTCAGCACGCCTTCGAGGAGATCGACGGGCTCGAAACCCGTGACGACGATCGGAACGCGGTATCGCACGCACAAGGACTCGTATTCCCGGTACCCCATCACCGCGCAAACGTGTCCCGGCCCGAGAAACGCCTGCACGCGGTTGCCCCCGGTCTGCAGGATCGCCGCCATGGCCGGCGGCACCAGCACGTGCGACACGAGCATGGAGAAGTTCGACAGGCCCAGGCGGTGAGCCTGATAGACGGCCATGGCGTTCGCGGGCGCGGTGGTCTCGAACCCGATGCCGAAGAACACCACGCGCCGGTCCGGATTGGCCTGAGCGATACGCACGGCGTCGAGCGGAGAGTACACCACGCGGACGTCGGCGCCGCGGCTCTTCAGCGACAGGAGATCGCCGCGCGAACCAGGCACCCGCAGCATATCGCCGAACGAGGTGAAAATGACATCGGCGCGGCTGGCGATCGCGTGCGCTTTGTCGATCGTCTCGAGGGAGGTGACGCAGACCGGGCAACCGGGGCCGTGGACGAGCTCGACCTCAGCCGGCAGCATGCGGTCGATGCCGTAGCGCACGATCGAATGCGTCTGGCCGCCGCACACTTCCATCACCACCCATGGCCGCGTGACGGTCTGGGCGATTTGGGCCGCCAGTGCGGCGGCGACGGCCTGCTCGCGGTATTCGTCCAGGTACTTCACGGCGAAGGCTCCTGTGGCGCGCCGTCGGCGGTGAGCTCGGCGGTCTGGCCCAGCTCCTCGAGAATGCGATACGAACGCGCAGCCTCCTCCGCGTCGATAGTGGCGATCGCGAAGCCGACGTGCACCAGCACGTAATCGCCGACCGCGGCCTCGGGGACGTAGTCGAGGCAGACCTCGCGCGTGATGCCGGCGAAGCGAACCTTACCGACGCGCAAGCCCTGCGCGTCGGCCACCGAGACGATCTCGCCGGGTATTCCGAGGCACATCATCGCGCTCCTGGATCGGGGGCGGGCATACGCACAGGCGCTAGGACGCGCGCTTCGCGATGGCGCGCGCCCGCACGCGCACGTCCGGATGGACCCGCAGCATCAGAAGCTTCGGCGGCTCGAGCCCGAAATCGCGCATGTCGAGCTGTAACTCGCCTTCCACCTCGATCATATGCTCGTCCAGCGGGCGGACCCGCAGGTCGCCCTCGACGCTCCGCGTCACGCCGTGGAAGGTCAGATCGCCGCGCATGCGGTAGCCGTTCCCGCCGACCCGTGGGCGTATCTCGCGCACATCGCCCGTCATGCGCGGATACCTGCGCACGTCCAACCGGCGGTCTAACTCGTAATCGTACAACCGGTTGCCGGTCTTCACGCGATCGGCCGGAAACTCCACATGCCCTCCCACCGGAGCCGCGAGGTCAAGGCGCCCGTCGGCGAGCTCGAGGTCGAGATAGCCCTGGAAGCCAGTCGCTTCCACGCGGATCGGATGTACGCTGGACCGGGCCTCGGCCGCGAGCGGCGAGCGCTCCGGTATGATCTCGTAGCGAGCCAAGGGCGCCTCTTGCCTCTCCGTCGCATTGCGCGCGGAGTCGAGCTCACATCCCGCGGATCTTGATATAGCGCACGATATCCGGCACCGACGTCACTACCATATACACCGCCCCGATCGCCAACAGCGTCACAAACACTCGTGCCATCGCTCATTCCTCCTTTGCGCGAGCCGCGGCGGGGCTCGCGCTGCGCGACTGCGCGGGGCGCGAGGGCGGGTCGCCGGCTCGCGCGCCCGCGTCATCGAAGTCTCCGATGCGCTCCGCCGCGAATAGATCTCCGATGGCGTTCCGGATCATGCGCATCGCTTCGGGTACCGCGCATTCGACACCGTCGCTAAGCCCGATGTGCTCGTGCGTGTCGGCGACTTCACAGCCGAGGAGCAACACTCGCCCGATCCTGCCGCCGAGCGCTCTGACCGCGTGCAGAACGGACTCGGGATCCATGTCGTGCGCGTCCGCCGCGACGCCCTGTTTTGCGCCACCGATATCGGGTTCCAGCAGATAGAGCGTACCGGGCGGGCCGCCGCGCGCCACGGCATCGATCAGGATGACGGCGTCGTACCCGTCGAGGAGCTGATAAACGAGGTGGACGCCGCGGATGCCGAAGTCCTCGACGTGCACGGTACGCGCCAGCGGCTCGGAGCGGAGCCTGCGCGCGACTTCGACGCCGAAACCGTCGTCGCCCAGAAAGATATTGCCGAGCCCCGCCACGAGGATCTTCGCACTCATTCGCGGGCTTCCAGCGGCTCCACCTCGTCGGGAGCGAAGTAGAGATAGCGGCCGTGCCATTGAAAGAGGTCCGCCGCGGGATCGGCGTCGAGCGTCACGGCGAGATAACTGCGCTGCTCGACATCGAAGAACACGCCTTCCACGGTCGCGGTGCGGCCGGCGAGGAACATGTCCTGCGCATCGGCCCGCCGCGCGCCAGGCCGGAGGCGGACACGACTGCCTTTGGAGACCGGCACGCCGTGCACGTCGATGCAGTCGGTATCCGGAGCGACCGAGGCGTCGGCGCCCGGATCCCACCACGCCGGCGCCGGGGTCGGGTCGGGTGGTTGCGGTGCGTCCGCGCGCACGTACCGTAGCGCACCGTGCAGACGATCGAGCACCTCGGGCGGCATCGTCGCAACCCGGTCGAGGATCGCCGCGGCGCGCGCGTCGGTGGCCCGTGCCTCGCGCTGTTCTTCATCGGTGAGGGTCAGCGTGCGGAGGGTGAGGATCTCGTCGATCTCGGTCGCGTCGAACAGATCGCCCGGGCTCTCCGGTGCGATCTCTGGATAGTCGTAAAGGATGATCGGCGAGGACAGGATTCCATCGCGCGCGCCCCGAGCGCCGATCAGCACGGGCCACGTGCGCACGTTCGCACAGGCGGCGGCCGCCGCGCGTGCCCATGCGGGCGGTTCGAGCAGCGAGATGAAGGCGCCGCCCTCGAGCGCGACCAGGGTGTGCACGCCGATGAAGGAGAAGCGTAGCGCCGCGCTTCGCGGGCTGCCGGGTGCAGCCCACGGCGTCAAATTTTCTACGCGGACGCGAATGGTCGCCGCCGCGGCCTCCTGTAGCGGAGATGCCAGCACCGGCGCGCGCCCGCTCGGGACGCCGGGCGCCGTATGGATGTAGAGCTGGCCGGCCAGTGCCCAGCGCTCGCGCACGCAGCGGGCGGCTAGAGCGCCCGAGGTGGCGCGGATCTCCTCGATCTCGCGCGCTGAGGGGATCGAGAACGGCACCGCGCGCTCGCCAGCGGCCGCTGCGTCTCGCGGAACTGGTTCGGTGAAATCGACTTCGCACTCTACCGCCTCGTCCCACGTCAACCAGAGCCGGCCATCGACCTCGAGCGATGGCACCGGCTCGAAGCGGCCTTCTGCCGCGTCGAGGACTTTCTCGATTGTCCGTGTTTGCAATTGCAGGAACCGGATCTTGCCGGTGACCCGCGCCTCTCTGGCCCCCGGAGCGAATTCGAGCAGGCACTCGGTCTGCATCCACCACGGCTCGCAACCGCCGGTCTCGCTCCAGCGCTGCGGTGCGACGATGCCGAACTGCCAGCGCACCTGGTTTTTGCGCGCGGAGGCGCGGTACGGATACAAGACGTAGCCTTCGTAGAGCACCGTGTCCGCCACCTGGCGCGCGCGTTCGAAGATCATCACCGCGCTTCCCCGGCCTGCTCCAGCAACGCGCCGACTGTCTCATCCCAGGTGGTGAGGACGCGGCGCGCTTTGAAGCGCAACAGCGCATCGAGCGTGTCGCGCCGCAGGCGGAGCCACCCGGAGTTCGGGAAGTACAGGTCCATGAGCTGCCGCCAGACCGCTACCGGTAGGCGATACCTCGCGTCGCGGTGCCAGGACAGTTGCGTCAGCTGCAACCCGGCCGCGCCCTTGGAAAATACCGTGCCGCTAAACAGAAAAAGGAGGGGGATTTCGCCGTCGTCCAGCGAGTGCAGGTACTTCGCGCCGGCGACCTCGAGATCGTACGTGCACGGCACCGACAGAACGGCAGGCGTGCACTCGGTGAAGCCGGCTAGGGTGGCCGACACGTGCGTCCACAGGAACGGTTTGAGCGTATCTCCCCAGCGCGGCGTCTCCCCGAACAGGTCGCGCAGCCGCGCCTGCTCCGCGTCCGAGTAGCGGCGACGCTGTGGCTCGAAGCGAATCTGACAATGCAGCGCGATCGAATGAACGACCTGACCCATGCTCTCCAGTTGTAGATCGAAGGCAATGGTCGGCACGGCCGCGAAGCGCTCCGGGGCAGCGCCGGTGACGGCGAATGCGATCTCGCTCACGGCGCACCTTCCACCATGGGTGCGCTTTTGGCGCAGAGCGCGGAGACGAACACCTCGATCGCCCGCCACGCGTCTTGCCCCCCATCGAAGCCCCTCCAGTGGCGCTTGACGATTCCCGTCAGCTCGTAACAGGCGGCGATGGGGACGACGAAACAGTCGAATGCCTGATCGCGGCCGCCGTACACGAGGAGCGCCTCGACGTCGGGCCGGAGGGTGCGCAAGAAGGGATTCGCTTGCAGCAGCGACTGCCAGGCATCGAGCGGGAGCGTCGATTCGGTCGCGCCGGCCGGGCTGGGGTAAAAAGCCACCACCCGGCCGAGCGCGGAGTTGAAGAAGAAGAACGCGACGCGGACCGGGATTTCAAATTCGTCCCAGAGCGCACCGGAGAGCTGGAACGATGGGGCGCGGTGGTAGTGTTCGGGCACAGCGCGGAACTTCCCGCCCGCGGCGCCGGGGGAGGTGAACAACAGGTGGCACGCGCGGCAGCTACAGAGGAGGTTCCGGGTCTCGACGTTCACCACGTGCGGGTGATCATCCGGGATCGGCGCCGCGCACATCTCGCAGACCTCGCCGGCCTGTACGCTGCGCCCGCGCTTGAGCAAGCGTTCGAGCGCCGCCAGTGGGCGAGCGGGAGAGGGCTCGCGGGGTATGCCGTCGTGGTCGTTCATGACGCCGGAAACGCGATGCGCACACCTCCCCGCTCCTGCAGCAGCGGCAACGGGTCGAGGTGCAGTTCGCGGCCCTCGACGGAGCGGCCGGCGCGGCGCACATCAAAGCCGTGCCCGCAGCACGGACAGGTCAGCCGCTCGCCATCGAGGCGTGCGCCGTCGATCGCCGATCCGCACGACGGACAGCCGTTGCGGTAGGCGTAGAGCCGCTCCGCCACCCTGCAGAGCACGATGCGCGCGCCGTGGACGTCCGCCGCGGTCAACCGCCCCGGAGCCAGCTCGGGCACTTGTTCCAGCGCCACCCAGGCTGAGGAGTCCGCTTCCCCCGCGTGCCCGCTCTCGCGCGGCTCCGGTTCCGCGGTCGCCCGGGCCAAATCGAGCCCGCCCACCTGTATGCTCAGCACGTCCGGCGCCAGCTCGCGCACGGCGCCTTCGATCGCCAGCTTCAGCGTGATCATGGAGGAGGGGCACCCGTCACAGCTGCCGGTCATGCGCAGCCGTACGACGCCGCTCTGTTCGTCCGCGCTCAACAGCTCGACATCGCCGCCGTGCGAACCCAGATACGGCCGCACGCGCTCCAGGGCGATCCGTACGCGCGTCGGCAGATCCTGCGGGTGCAGGCCGTGGAGCAGTAGCAGGCTCACCACCAGTGGATCACTGAGCACGCGGGCGCGCAGCTCCGCGGCGGCGAGCTCTTCTTCGCCCAGTGCGGAGACGATCTGGCGGAGACCATCTCCGTAGAGCTCGAGGATCGAGCGGACGAGCTGGTCGACGCGCGCCCAGGCGGGCGGGCTCACCATCGAGCGCACCTCGGCAAGGAGGTGCTCGATGCGGCTGCCGACCTGCTGCAGATCTCGCTCCTGGGCCATTGGTTCCTTTTCGCGGCGCGCGGTGATGGACCGGCGCCGCGTGCGCCCCGCACGACGGGGCACCGCCGCGCTACGGTGTGTTCAACATCGCCGGCGAGTGCATCTTCTGCAGCACGCGACCGTTGCCGAGGTACATGTGCACGCCGCAGGGCAGGCAGGGATCGAAGCTGCGTACCGTGCGCATGATGTCGATGCCTTTAAACTTGTCCCCCGCTGGATTCTCTTCAAAGATCGGCGTGTTTTGCACCGCGTCTTCGTACGGACCGGGCGTGCCGTAGACGTCGCGCGGGTTCGCGTTCCATGGCGTCGGCGGGTAGGGGTGGTAATTGGCGATTTTCCCGCCGCGGATCACCATGTGGTGCGAAAGGACGCCCCGCACCGCCTCGGTGAACCCGCAACCGATCCCCTCTTCGGGCACTGTGAACGGCTCCCAGGTCTTGGTGCGGCCGGAGCGGACCTCGTTTAGCGCCTGTTCGATGAAATGCAGCGCGCAGCCACACGCGTACGCTTGGAAATAGGTGCGCGCCCGGTCGCGCTCGATGGTGTTGGACCATTCGGGGATCTTCCACTCGAAGGTGACGGGCCCGCGGGTCGCGCTCTTGGGCATATTGATTACGACGCTGTGGCCCGTGGCCTTCACGAATCCGATGTCGACCCGTCCAGCGAGAGCGGTCGCCCACAGGCGCGCGATCGGCCCGCCGCCGGTATCCAGGGCGAGATGATCCTTGCCGTCGAACCAGCGCGGCGACATCACCCAGGTGTATTTATCGTCGAAATCACGCCGTTGCGGCTTCGGAATCGTGTGTTGGTTCCACGGATGGCGGCGGTCGACCGGATTTCCCAGCGGATCGCGCGTGACGAACATCTCCTGGTCTTCCCAGTCCTCGTAGTACGAGCTGCCGAGCAAGATGCGGATGCCGAGGTTGATCTTTACGAGATCGGTGGTGACCAGTTGGCCATCGACGACGATGCCGGGCGTGACGTACATCGCCTGGCCCCACTTGGTCATGTCACCGTACTCGAAGTTACAGACCTCCGGATCCTGGAACGCTCCCCAGCAGCCGAGGAGGATGCGGCGCTTGCCCACTTCTTCGTAGCCGGGCAGCGCCTCGTAGAAGAAGTTGAACAGGTCGTCGTGCATGGGCACGGCGCGCTTCAAGAACTCCACGTACCGCATGAGGCGCGTGTAATAGTCCGTGAACAGCTGCACCGTTGCCGTGGTGCCGACGCCGCCGGGATAGAGCGTGGAGGGATGGACGTGGCGGCCCTCCATCAAGCAAAACATCTCGCGCGTATAGCGGCTCACCTGCAATGCCTCGCGATAGAACTCGCCCTCGAGCGGGTTCACCGCCTTCATGATGTCACCGATCGTGCGATAGCCGTGCGCGGCCGCCTGCGGAGCTTCCGTCTTGACGGCCTGTTCCCACACGCCGGGGTTCGTCTCGCGCACCATGCGTTCGCAGAAATCGACTGCGACCAGGTTCTCCTGAAAGATGTTGTGATCGAACATGTACTCGGCGGCCTCGCCGAGGTTGATGATCCACTCGCCGAGGTGCGGAGGTCTCACCCCGTAGGCCATGTTCTGCGCGTACACCGAACAGGTGCAGTGGTTGTCTCCGCAGATGCCGCAGATGCGGCTGGTGATGAAGTGCGCGTCGCGCGGGTCCTTGCCCTTCATGAAGATGCTGTACCCGCGGAAAATCGACGATGTGCTGTGGCACTCGGCCACGCGCTTCGTGCCGAAATCGATCTTGGTATAGATGCCGAGGCTGCCGACGATCCGAGTGATCGGGTCCCAATTCATTTCGACCAGGCCGTTGGTCGTCTGGGTTGCTGCTGCCATTGCGCGAGACCTCCTTTCGAGCTCGGCTCGGTTGCGCTTGAATCGCCGAACGGCTTACCAGGGCGGCTGATATCCGGTCTTCAGCTCGTGACCCGGCCGTCGCCAGCGCGGCTCCTCGTCCAACGTGTCGAGGGTGAATTTGCGCAGCGTGCGCAGTGCCGCGCCCCACAGGCGCACCCCCTTGGTGGACAGTTTCGCGCCCGGTGGCTCGTCCATGAACGGCATGAACTTGTCGGGAAATCCCGGCATCGTACAGCCGATGCAGATGCCGCCCACGTTCGGACAACCGCCGACGCCGCCGATCCAGCCGCGCTTCGGTACGTTGCATTTTACGACCGGCC